>NZ_JBTJJV010000001.1:0-858752 GCF_054456855.1 Terrabacter sp. AAH1
GCGACTCTCAGTCAGGCCGTCCCCGAAAGCAGGGCGGCTCGCTCAGCCCGGCAGTGACTCGACGACACCGGTAGTGCGACAAGAACTCTGCCCTTGTCACACCCCACGGTCCACCAGTGAGAGCTCAGGCGCCGTCGCAGGTGTCGATGATCATCGCGACCGCCTGCGCGGCCCGGGCCGGGGCGAGCTGCCCGCCCCCGAACTCTGTGACGTAGAAGGTGTCGAGCGTCTGGCCGGCATACGTCGCGATGTGCGCCGACCGCACCGACAGCGAGGCCCTGGCGAGCGTGATGCCGATGTCCTGCAGCAGGCCCGTGCGGTCGGTGGCTCGCACCTCGATGACGGTGGCGGTGTCGGACGCGCTGCTGATCACCATCGCCCGTGTCGAGTCGACCGACCCCGACCCGGGGCTGCGGACCCCGGCAGACCGGCGCCGCTGCAGCTTGCCGAGCGGCGAGCGGTCACCGCTCGCGACGCGGGTCAGGTCGCGTGAGATGACGGTCGGCAGCGGCGTCTCGCCACCCGGCGAGTCGACCCACCACTCGTTGACGGCGAGACCGTCGACGGTTCGGACGATGGCCGAGCGCACGACGAAGCCGTGCGCGGCGAGCAGGCCCGCGGTGTCGGCGAACAGGCCGGCGCGGTCGCGGTCGATGATGTCGATGCGGTGGGCCCCGCCGAGCGAGGTCACCGTCACGTAGGGCTCTCCCGACGCGACCCGGTCGAGCGCGTCGTCGGAGAGCTGCAAGGTCTCGATCGGTTCCACGACGAGGGGTCCCTCCGTCTCTGCCTGGGCGGTGAGCGCCGTCCGGCAGGCCTCGTAGAGACGCTGGACGAGCCCGGCCCGCCAGTCGCTCCAGGCCTTCGGGCCGGCTGCTGACGCGTCCGCCTCGGTGAGGGCGCGAAGGAGGTCGAGCGTCGTCGCCGACCCGTCGACGGCGGCCGAGAGGGCGGCGATGGTCGCCGGGTCCTCGGGGTCGCGGCGGGTGGCCAGCTCGACGAGGGTCAGGTGCTCGCGCACGAGCCGGACCACGGTGCGGCGGTCGGCCTCGGCGACGCCGATGCGCTGCAGCACGTCGTCGGCCAGGTCGGCACCGGTGGCGGAGTGGTCCTGCGCGCCGGGCACCTTGCCGATGTCGTGGAGCACCGCGGCGAGCATGAGCAGGTCGGGCCTCGAGACGTCGCGCACCATGCCGCTCGCGGCGACGACGGTCTCGATGAGGTGGCGGTCGACCGTGTGCCGGTGGACGGCGTTGCGCTGAGGGCGGCTTCGCACCGCCTTCCATTCGGGGATCCACCGCTCGACGACGCCCGCGAGGTCGAGCCCCTCCCAGACGGTGACGAGGCCGGGGCCGGCGGCGAGGAGGTCGGCGAAGAGGTTGCGCGCGACCTCGGGCCACGGCTCGGGCATCGGGGGCGCCTGTGCCGCCAGGTTCTTCAGCGTGGTCGGCGACAGCGGTATGCCGCCCCGGGCCGCGACGACGGCGGCGCGCAGCGGGATGATCGGGTCCGACGCGAGGTCGGCCGACGGCCCGAGCACCGCCTCTCCGTCGTGCCGGTAGAGGCCGTAGCCGAGCGGGGCCAGCTGCGGGCGCCGGGGACCGACCCGCAGCGTCCTGGCGCGCTGGGACTGCATGGCCCGGCGGAGGGTGCCGTCGACGGCATACGCAATGGTGCGGGCGGACGTCGAGAGATCGGTGAGCAGGTCGTCGGCGTCGGTGTAGCCGAGCAGGGCGGCACACGCGTCCTGGTCGTCGCGGGTCAGCCGGTCGCGGCCGCGGCCCGTGACGACGTGGATCGCGTCGCGCACGTCGAGGATGCGTTCGTACGCCTCGTCGACCTCGCCGTGCGGACGGTCGGTCAGCCACGCCGCGGTCAGCGCGCGGAGCACCGACATGTCGCGCAGGCCGCCGTGCGCCTCCTTGAGGTCGGGCTCGATGAGGTGGGCGAGGTCGCCCTGGCGCGCGTGCCGCTGGATGACCGACTCCTGCATCTCGCCGAGCCGGGTGCGGGCGTTGGCCCGCCAGTCGTGCGCGACGGTGGAGCGGGCGGCGTTCACGACGTCGGCGTCACCCGCGACGTGCGTGAGGTCGAGCAGACCGACCGCGGCGGAGAGGTCGTCGGAGGCGACGGCACGGCAGTCGGCCACGGTGCGGACGCTGTGGTCCAGCCGGACCCCGGCGTCCCAGATCGGGTACCAGAGCTTGTCGGCGAAGGCACCGACCTCCTTGCCCGACAGGCCCCGCGGGTGGTGCACGAGGACGAGGTCGTAGTCGCTGAGCGGCCCCCCGTCGCCGCGCGCGAGCGAGCCGACGGCAGCGAGGGCCACGCCCTCGTGCCGTCGGCCGGCGCACGCCTCGCGCCACAGCTCCTGGAGCCAGCCGAAGCCGAACTCGGCGAGCGCCCGGCGCCGGGTCTGGCCGGCGCCGGGCGTCGCGAAGGTGCGGGTGCCGGCGAGGTCCAGACGTCGGGTGGTCACATCCGTCATGTCAGGTCTCGCCGTCCCCTCGAGTTGCGTGTGTACGTGTCGTGCTGGTCGTGCAGGTGGCGCGCGGTGGTGCAGGTGGTGCGCGGTGGCCCGACACCTCAGAGGGCGTCGACACCACGCTCGCCGGTGCGGACCCGCACCACCTCGTCGACCGGGACGGCCCAGATCTTGCCGTCGCCGATGCGGCCGGTCTGGGCCGCCTTGAGGATGACTTCCAGGACGTCGGACGAGTCGACGTCGTCGACCAGGACCTCGAGGCGCACCTTCGGCACGAAGTCGACGGTGTACTCGGCGCCGCGGTAGACCTCGCTGTGGCCGCGCTGGCGGCCGTAGCCGCTGGCCTCGCTGATGGTCATGCCGGCCACCCCGAAGGCCTCGAGGGCCTCCTTCACCTCGTCGAGCTGGTGGGGCTTGATGATGGCGGTGATGAGCTTCATGCGTTGGCTCCTTCGACCTGCGAAGCGGTGCTGATGGCGGGACGGGTGGTGCGGCCCCCGGAGGCGGGGAAGCCACCGATCTCGTACCCGGACTCGGCGTGGACGGCCTGGTCGATGCCCTCGGACTCGGCGTCGTCGGAGATCCTCCAGCCGAGCGTGGCCTTCAGGGCCACCGCGATGACGTAGGTCAGCACGAACGAGAGGACGAGGGAGATGACGGCGATGAGGACCTGCAGCACGGTCTGCTGCCAGCCGCCGCCGTAGAAGAGGCCGGTCTTCGTGGCGAGCAGGCCGGCACCGACGGTGCCCCAGAGGCCGGCGACGAGGTGGACGCCGACGACGTCGAGCGAGTCGTCGTAGCCGAACTTGTACTTGAGGCCGACGGCCAGGGCCGAGAGGCCACCGGCGACGACACCGAGGATGATCGAGCCGACGGGCGACAGGGCGCCACAGGCCGGGGTGATGGCGACGAGACCGGCGACGACACCGGACGCCGCGCCCAGCGAGGTCGCGTGGCCGTCACGGATCTTCTCCACGACGAGCCAGCCGATGGCCGCGGCGCAGGTGGCGACGGTCGTGTTGAGCCACACGGACGAGGCGACGCCGTCGGCCGCGAGCTCCGAGCCGGCGTTGAAGCCGAACCAGCCGAACCACAGCAGGCCGGCACCGATCATGACGAGCGGCAGGTTGTGCGGACGCATCGCGACCTTGCCGAAGCCGAGGCGCTTGCCGACGACGAGCGCGAGGGCCAGGCCCGCCGCACCGGCGTTGATGTGCACGACCGTGCCACCGGCGAAGTCGATCGGCAGGACGCTCGCGAGACCGTCGGTGACGCCGAAGAGCTTGGCCGACAGGCCACCCTCGGCACCCGAGAGCAGGCCGCCGCCCCACACCATGTGGGCGATCGGGAAGTAGACGACGGTGACCCAGATGACGGCGAAGGTGATCCAGGTGCCGAACTTGACGCGGTCGGCGATGGCGCCGCTGATGAGGGCGACGGTGATGACCGCGAACGTGAGCTGGAAGCCCGCGTAGATGTACTCGGGGATGAAGACTCCGACTCCGAACGGGTCGATGAGCCTCGCGCCGTCCTCACCGGCCAGCTGGCTGAGCCCGAAGAGGTGGAACGGGTTCGCGAAGATGCCCGCGATGTCGCTGCCGCCGTCCTGCAGGTTGCCGAACGACATCGAGTAGCCCCACAGCACGTAGACGATGCCGACGACGGCCATGGCGCCGAAGCTCATCATCATCATGTTGAGGACGGACTTGCTCCGGGTCATGCCGCCGTAGAAGAGGGCGAGTCCGGGCGTCATCAGGAGGACCATCGAGGACGCGATGAGCATGAATGCGGTCGCGGCCTCGTTGATCACTGGTGGTTCTGCCGCGAAGGGCATCAGTGCTGTTGTCATGCGAGGAGTCTGGAGACGGGCCGTTTCACGGGCGCGCTCCGTTTGTTACAGCCGTGTCAACAACACCCGAGCGGTGTTAGCGGATGGTTTCCCGCCACACGGGCGTCCACATCGTGGATGGCATGACCGACCAGCGGACATGCCAAGAGCACGTAGGCCGCCGGGTCGGCCTACGTGCTCTGGCTGGGCGTGCTCCCGCTACATGACGATGGCGTCGACGAAGGCCTCAGGGTCGAAGGGGGCGAGGTCGTCGGGGCCCTCCCCCAGGCCGACCAGCTTGACCGGCACGCCGAGCTGGCGCTGGACCGCGATGACGATGCCGCCCTTCGCGGTGCCGTCGAGCTTGGTGAGCACGATGCCCGTGACGTCGACGGCCTCGGAGAAGACCTTGGCCTGCTGCAGGCCGTTCTGGCCGGTCGTCGCGTCGAGGACGAGCAGCACCTCGTCGATCTCGCTCTGCTTCTCGATGACGCGTTTGACCTTGCCGAGCTCGTCCATCAGGCCGACCTTGTTGTGGAGGCGACCGGCCGTGTCGATGATGACGACGTCGACCTCCTCCTCGATGCCGGCCTTGACGGCGTCGAAGGCGACGGCGGCGGGGTCGGCGCCGTCCTTGTCGGACCGGACGGTGGGCACGCCCACCCGGGCGCCCCAGGTCTCGAGCTGGTCGGCGGCCGCGGCCCGGAAGGTGTCGGCCGCGCCGAGGATCACCTCGCGGTCCTCCGCCACGAGCACGCGCGCGAGCTTGCCCACCGTCGTCGTCTTGCCGGTGCCGTTGACACCGACGACGAGGATCACGGCCGGCCGGTCGCCGACCCGGCTGCTGGCGATGCGGCGGTCCATGTCGGGCTGGACGAGGGCGAGGAGCTCGTCGCGCAGCCAGCCGCGGACCGTGGCCTCGTCGGTGGTGCCGTCGACCTTGACCTTGGTGCGCAGGGAGTCGACGAGCTGGGTCGTGGCCTCGACCCCGAGGTCGGAGCCGATGAGGGTGTCCTCGACCTCTTCCCACGTCTCCTCGTCGAGGCGGCCGCGCGACAGCAGGGCGAGCAGTCCCTGCCCGATCGAGGAGTTGGAGCGGGCGAGGCGAGCCCGGAGCCGCTGCAACCGGCCGCGCGCGGACTCGGGCCGCTCGACGGCCGGCTCGGGCGGCGCCGGGGGCGCGGTCGGCGCCTCCGGAGCCACCGTCTCGGGAGCCGGGGCCGGGGCGCCTGCCGACGCAGGTGGCGCGACGGTGTCGGTCGAGTCGGTGGGTGGTCTGCGGTCGAGGTCCTCGGCAGGCAGGCCCGGCGCAGCAGGTGGCGCCTCCCGCTCGACGGTGCGGCCGGCGCGACCCCGCACGAGGTTGACGCCGTAGGCGACCGCTCCCGCGAGGATGACGACGCCGATGATGACGAAGATCAAGACTGTGTCCACGTCAGCCATCCAACCATCAGGGACGAGCGGGCTGCTCCGGCGAGCGCGGGCGCGCGGCCTGTCGGACGCGCCCCGCCGGACGGAGGCTGTGCGTCACCGCTGACCGGACGCCGACCGCGGCGAGCTGAGCGAGCGGGCGCGGGGCCCTCCCTCGAGGGTCCGTCGCTACGGCATACGGGCGTCGGTGCGGCGGACCACGCCGCCTGCGCGCCGGCGGGCGTCCTCGGCGATGGCCTCTCCCTTGGCGGTGAGGACGTCGCGACCGCCCCGATGGGCCGGCACCGCGACGACGCCGACGACGGCCACGGCCAGCACGGTGACGACGAGCATCGAGATGACCAGGAAGACCATGTGACAAGAGTGACGCATGAGGCCCGTGTGATGCAAATAGCACAGTGTGACGATTTGGCAACCCGAAACGCGCTGGGTCGGGGCGCGGGCGATGGCCGACCCGCCCCGTTGCGGTCGGCCCTGCCGTATGCCGCCGGGTCAGGCCGGCCGGTCGGCCACGTCGCGCAGGCGCTGCGAGACGACCGTCGTGACGCCGTCGCCGCGCATGCTGACGCCGTAGAGGGCGTCGGCGATCTCCATCGTCTTCTTCTGGTGCGTGATGACGATGAGCTGGGAGCTGTCGCGCAGCTCCTCGAAGAGCGTGATGAGGCGGCCCAGGTTGGCATCGTCGAGGGCGGCCTCGACCTCGTCCATGATGTAGAAGGGCGAGGGGCGCGCCTTGAAGATCGACACGAGCAGGGCCACCGCGACGAGCGAGCGCTCTCCACCCGAGAGCAGCGAGAGCCGCTTGATCTTCTTGCCCGGCGGGCGGGCCTCGACCTCGAGACCGGTGGTCAGCATGTTCGACGGGTCGGTGAGGACGAGACGCCCCTCACCGCCGGGGAAGAGCCGCTGGAAGACGCGCTCGAACTGCACCGCGGTGTCCTCGAACGCCTCGGCGAAGACGCGCTCGACGCGCTCGTCGACCTCCTTGACGATGTCGAGCAGGTCGCGCTTGGAGTTCTTGAGGTCCTCGAGCTGCTCGGTGAGGAACTTGTGTCGCTCCTCGAGGGCCGAGAACTCCTCCAGCGCAAGGGGGTTGATCCGGCCCAGGGCATTGAGCTTGCGCTCGGCCTGCCGCAGCCGCTTCTCCTGCGCATCGCGCACGAACGGGACGGGGTCGGGCTGCGGCGCGTCGGGGTCGGCATCGGGATCGGGCACGATCGGCACGAGCTGGTGCGGCCCGAACTCCTCGACGAGGTCGGACGGTGCGATGCCGAGCTCCTCGACCGCCTTGGTCTGCAGCTGCTCGATGCGCAGGCGCTGCTGCGTGCGGGCGACCTCGTCGCGGTGCACGGTGTCGGTCAGCTCGCGCAGCTCGGCCTGCAGCACGCCGATGTCGCGGCGGACCACGGCGAGCTCGGCGTCGCGCTCGGTGCGCTCGGCCTCGCCTGCGGCGCGGGCGCGGCCGGCCTCGTCGGCCGACTCGGCGAGGAGCCTATGGGCCCACTCGGCGGCGGTGCGCACGGCTCCGGCGACGGCCGCCTCGCGCTGGCGCCGGGCGCGCTTCTCGGCGAGGCGCTCCCGGGCCTGCTCCTCGTGCAGGGCGCCGCGCTCGAGCGCGTCGGCGCGGTCCTTGAGCGCGCGAGCACGCTCCTCGCGGGTGCGCAGCGCGAGCCGCAGCTCGGTCTCGGCGGCGCGGGACTCGCGGGCGACGGCCTCGAGCCGGTCGCGCTCGTCGGTGGACGGCTCGTCGACGAAGTCGCCCTCGCCGCTCGCCGCCTCGAGACGCTCGGTCAGCTCTGCGTGCTCGGCCTGGTCGGCCTCGAGCGCCGCGGTCGCGTCGGCGATGGCCTTCTCGGTGCGCTCGACCTCGGCTCGCGCTGCTCGCAGGGTCTGCCCCAGCGAGCCGAGCTTCTCGGCGATGGCCGCCATGCGGGCGTCGCTCTCGTTGAGCCGCTCCAGCGCGGCCTCCACGGCATCGGCCAGCTCGGCACGGGTCGACTCGGCGCCGGCAACCCGGAACCGGGCCTCCTCGCCCTCGCGCGTGGCGCGGGCCATGGCGTCCTTGGCCTCGTCGAGGGCGGCCTGCAGCTCGATGAGGCTCGGCGCGGCGTTGCTGCCACCGCGCACGGCCCCGGGGGCATAGACGTCGCCGACGCGGGTGACGGCGGTGACGCCGCGGTGGGTGCGCACGACCTCGCGGGCGGTGGCGCCGTCGGGCACGAGGGCGACGCGCTCGAGCACCTGGTCGAGGGCGGGACGCACGGAGGCGGGGCACTCGACGACGTCGCGAGCCCACCGGGAGCCGCCGGGGAGCGTCGGCCAGCCGGAGTGGTCGACTGCACCGGCCGACTCGGCGACGAGCAGGCTCGCCCGGCCGTGGTCGCCCTCGCGCAGCGACTCGAGCGCAGCGGCAGCCGCGCCGAGGGAGCCGACGGCGAGCGCCTCGGCGGCCGAGCCGAGGGCAGCGGCGACGGCGTTCTCGAGGCCGGCCTCGACGGTGACGAGCGAGGCGACGGAGCCGAGGATCTCGTGGCCGTCGTCGGCAGCTGCGAGCAGGGCGGCCGCGCCGTCCTTGCGGCTGAGGCTGAGGCCGAGGGCCTCGACCCGCGCGGCAGCGGTGGTGCGGGCCCGCTCGGCGGTGGCCTCGGCCTCCTTCCAGCGGGCCAGCTCGGCCTCGGCCGCATCGAGGCGCGCGGCGGCCTCCTCGTAGGCGGTGTCGAGACCCTCCTCGCCCTCCTCGTCCTGGGCGACACCGGCCTCGAGGCGCGAGAACTCGCGCTCGGCCTCGGCGGCCCGGGCCTGGGCCGCCTCGATGGTGCTGCGCAGGCGACCGACCTCGGCCTCGCGGGCCTCGATGCGGGACGCCTTGGCGCCCACCTGACCGCCCAGCTTGGCGAGTCCCTCGCGGCGGTCGGCCGCGGCCCGGGCCTCACGCTGCAGTCGCGTGGTCTCCTCGGCGTAGCCGCGCTCGGCGTCCGCCCGACTGGCGACGGCGTCCTCGAGTGCGGCCTGGGCCTCGGCGATCTCCTCGAGCAGGAACGCCTCCTGCTCGCGCACCTCGGCGGCCTGGGCTCGCAGCTGCTCCGGGTCGCGGCTCTGGCCGGACTGCTCGGGCTCGTCGTCCTCGCTGAGCAGGCGTACGCGTTCGGCCGCGAGCGAGCGCGTGGAGGCCATCCGCTCCACCAGGCGCCCGAGGGCGACGTACTCGTCCTGCGCCCGGGTGAGCGCGGGACGGGCCGCCTCGGCCGCCTCCTCGAGCGAGCCGAGGCGCGTGGCGAGCTCTGCGATCGACTCCTCGACCTCTGCACGCCGCTCGATGAGGGCGGACTCGTCGGCGACCTCCTGCTCGAGGGTCGAGGTGAGCTGGACGAGGTCGTCGGCGAGCAGGCGCAGGCGGGCGTCGCGGGCGTCGGTCTGGATGACGGCGGCCTTGCGGGCCGTCTCGGCCTGGCGGCCGAGCGGACCGAGCTGGCGCCGGATCTCACCCGTGAGGTCGTGCACGCGGGTGAGGTTGGCCTCCATCGTCTCGAGCTTGCGGAGGGCGCGCTCCTTGCGCTTGCGGTGCTTGAGCACACCGGCGGCCTCCTCGATGAAGCCGCGGCGCTCCTCGGGGGTGGCCCGCAGCACCGTGTCGAGCTGGCCCTGGCCGACGATGACGTGCATCTCGCGGCCGATGCCGCTGTCGGAGAGCAGCTCCTGCACGTCGAGCAGGCGGCAGGGGGTGCCGTTGATGGCGTACTCGGACCCGCCGTTGCGGAACATCGTGCGGGCGATCGTCACCTCGGTGTAGTCGATCGGCAGCGCACCGTCGGTGTTGTCGATGGTGAGCGCGACCTCGGCGCGGCCGAGCGGGGCCCGGCCCGACGTGCCGGCGAAGATGACGTCCTCCATCTTGCCGCCGCGCAGCGACTTGGCGCCCTGCTCCCCCATCACCCACGCGAGCGCGTCGACGACGTTGCTCTTGCCGGAGCCGTTCGGGCCGACGATGCACGTGATGCCGGGCTCGAGGCGCAGGTGGGTCGCCGATGCGAAGGACTTGAAGCCCTTCAGGGTGAGGCTCTTGACGTACACGAACGTGGGGTTCCTTCGGTGTCCTGCGGCGACGATCCCGGTCAGCGTACTAGCCGGGACGCCCGACCCCCGGGAGGCGAGCGGCGTGAGGAGGGGTCGGGCGGCATACCGTGGGCGGGTGAACGAGCACCAGGCCCCTGCCGACCCGCACACCGTGACCACGGCCGAGCGGCTGCTCGAGCTCTACCCGACTCCCCCTGCGCCGAACTCGCTCGCCAAGGAGTCCCCGGTGCTCACGCCCAGCCACGCCCGGATCATCGCGGCCTCGCCGTTCGTCGTCGTCTCGACGGTGGGCGACGGTGGCCTGGACCAGTCGCCACGCGGCGACCAGCCCGGGTTCGTCGTCGTGCGCGACGAGCACACCATCGTCATCCCCGACCGACGCGGCAACAACCGGCTCGACACCCTGCGCAACGTCGTCGTCGACCCTCGCGTGGGACTGCTGTTCCTCGTCCCGGGGCTGGGCGAGGAGCTGCGCGTCCGCGGCACCGCTGTGATCTCGACCGACCCCGTCGAGCTGGCCCGCCACGAGGTGAGGGGCCGACTCCCGGCGTCGGTCCTCGTCGTCACCGTGGAGCGCGTCTACTTCCAGTGCGCCCGGGCGGTCAAGCGAAGCCGTTTGTGGGACAACGAGTCCCGCGTCGACCCGAAGACGTTGCCCACGGCGGGCGACATGACCCGCGAGGCGGGCGGCTTCGCCTCCGACGAGGAGGCGGCGGCGTACGACAGAGCCCTCGACGCGCGGCAGGACGCGACGCTCTACTAGGTCGGCCCGCGCCCGGGATCACTCGTCGCCATTGGCGATGCGCTCGTGGTGGTGGATGACCTCGGCGATGATGAAGTTCAGGAACGACTCGGCGAAGACCGGGTCGAGCCCGGCGTCCTTGGCGAGCGCCCGGAGCCGCGCGATCTGCCGCTCCTCGCGGGCCGGGTCGGCCGCGGGCAGGTGGTGCTCCGCCTTGAGCTGGCCGACCTGCTGCGTGCACTTGAAGCGCTCGGCTAGCAGGTGGACGAGCGCAGCGTCGATGTTGTCGATGCTGCTGCGCAGCCGGGCGAGCTCGGCTGGGACCTCTGGCACGTCGCTCACGCCGGCCAGCCTAGGCGGGTCAACGCTCGACGAACCCGGAGGTTCCGTCCCTCGGAACGCCCTGCTGCACGACGACGGAGTCGACCCGGCCCGGGCGGCGTGTCGTCGAGGGGTCCTCGCGCAGCAGCGCCTCCAGTCGCTCGACCGCGGCGACGCTGCCCTGCGCGACCACCTCCACCCGCCCGTCGGCGGTGTTGCGGGCGTGACCGACGAGCCCGAGCTCGAGCGCGCGGGCGCGGGTCCACCATCGGAAGCCCACCCCCTGGACGCTCCCCCGCACGAACATCGTCACCCGCACCGTCTCGCTGCCCACGCAGACACGGTATGCCGCCTGCAGCGCGCTCGTGGACGTGCCGCGTGGCGCCGCGACGTCAGCCCCGTGCGTCACTATGCTCACGGCAGGCACGAAGGTGAGTCAGCTCACCGGGGCCCACGGAAGGAGCGACGTGACGGCGTCGGCGATTTCTCGGGCGGCTGGCACGAGTCAGACCGCCGACACGGCCAAGGGGGCGACCCCTTCCTCCGGGCGTGGCCGTCCCGCTCGTATCGAGGGCCTCGACGGCCTCCGCGCGCTCGCGATCGCAGGGGTGCTCGTCTACCACCTCAACGCCTCGTGGCTGCCGGGCGGCTTCCTCGGCGTCGACGTCTTCTTCGTCGTGTCGGGCTTCCTCATCACCACGCTCCTCGTGCGCGAGCACCACCGCACCGGCCGCATAGCGCTGGGGCAGTTCTGGGTGCGTCGCGCCCGGCGGCTGCTGCCGGCCCTGCTCCTCTGCGTCCTGACGAGCGTGCTCATCGCTCGGCTCGTCAGCCAGGACCTCCTCGTCGACGTCGGGCGGCAGATGGTCGGGGCGCTCACCTTCTCGACGAACTGGCTGGAGGTCACCGCAGGCACCAGCTACTTCGACCAGACCGCCCCCCAGCTGTTCATGAACTTCTGGTCCCTCGCCGTCGAGGAGCAGTTCTACCTCGCCTGGCCGCTGCTGACGCTGGGCCTGCTGGCGGTGTCGAGCCGCATCCGGGTGGGCGTGGCCCTCACCATCGGCGCGGCCTCGACCGTGCTCATGGCGTTGCTCTTCACGCCGGGCACCGACGCGACCCGCGTCTACTACGGCACCGACACGCACGTCATGGGCCTCATGGCCGGGGCCGCGCTCGCCTTCGCGTGGGCGAGCCCGCAGCTGGCGATGTGGGTGGCACCGTCGCGCTGGGGCCGCCCGGGCCGGTATGCCGTCCCGCTGGCCGGCGTCGTGCTGCTCGCGGAGATGGCCCTGCTCGACGAGCAGTCGTCGCTCGCCTTCCGCGGTGGCATCGCCGTCGCGACGGTGGCCACGGCCGTGGTCATGATGGGCGTCCTCGAGCGTCGGCCCGAAGGGGTCACCGCGCTCCAGCGGGTGGTGCGCCACCCGGTGGCGGGCTGGGTCGGGGCGCGGTCCTACTCCATCTACCTCTGGCACTGGCCGGTCATCCTCCTCGTCGCGCTCGACAACCCCTCGGCGCCCGGCACGATGTCGCACCTGCTGACGCGCGTCTGGTGCGTGCTCGTCACCCTGGCCCTCGCCGACCTCACCTACCGCTTCGTCGAGGCGCCCTTCCGAACGCTCGGCTTCCGCGGCGTCGCCTCCAGCCTGCGCGCGAGCGCGACCTCGCTGACGCGGCGCGGCAAGCAGGTCGTCGCCGGCGTCGCGGCAGGCGTGGCCGTGGTCACCGCCGTCGTCGTCATCACCGCTCCCGACATGAGCGAGACGGCACGGATGCTCGCGGCCAACGAGGCAGCCGCCGAGTCGGACGCCCAGTCGGACGCCCAGTCGGATGCCCGCTCGGGCACGCCGTCAGGTGCTCCCACCGGCTCCGACGGCGCGAAGGGTGTCGCTGCGAACCCGTCGGGCGCTGCCTCGGCCCCGGCACCGACGACGACCGGGTCGGCAGGTGCGGCGGGCGCCGTCACGGCGTCGTTCACGATGCCCACCGGACCCGAGATCGACGCGTACGGCGACTCCATCATGGTCGGCAGCCTGCAGGCGCTGCGCTACTACTTCCCGGGCATCCGCATCGACGCGAAGTCCAACCGCCGCTGGTCCGACGGCCTCACCGAGGTCACGGCCCGGGGGGACGGCAACCGTCGGGCCGTCATCCTCGCCTTCGGCACCAACGCCGGCGTCGACGCCGACGCCGTGAACAAGGTGCTCGACGCGCTGGGGCCCCGTCGGATGGTCGTCCTCGTCAACGTCATGGGGCCCTTCGCCCGCATCGACTCCGACAACGCCACTCTCGGGCTCGTCGCCCGCGGCCGCCCCAACGTCGTCGTCGCCGACTGGGCCGACGCGATCCGGGCGCATCCGGAGCAGGTCCAGTCCGACCGGGTGCACCCCACCATCAAGGGAGCCCACCTGTTCTCGAAGACGGTGCGGCAGGCGCTGGCCGACCTGTCGCAGCGCAGCACGGGCAAGAAGGTCGTGCTCCAGGAGCTCCCGATCCCCTGACGCGCACGAGCACCCGTCCGCGGGTGCCGTTGCGCGTCAGGGCAGCGAGACCGGGATCGTGTGCAGGTCACCGCGTTCGTCCGCGACGACGACCACGGCGGCATCCGGCAGGTCGTGCAGCGCCGCGTCCAGGGCCTCGACGGACCACGGCGCCGCCGCCATGTCGGTGCGCGCCATGAGGGTCGCGGTGCCGCCCGTGCGCTCGCGCAGGGCTCGCACCACGTCGGGATCGGCCGGCCCCACGAGGACGACCCGCCGAGGACCGTGCCGGCGCTCGGCGCGCACCACGCGGTCGTCGCGGTAGACCGTCCAGTGGTAGGCCGCCAGCAGCCCTGCCGTCACGAGCAGGGCGATCGGGTAGCGCACCGCCTGGAGGGTCTGCGGGCCGAGGGTGCCGGCGAACCCGTCCTGCAGGGCGCCGGCGACGCCGGCGAGCAGCGCACCGACCGCCACCACGCCGGCGACGCCGAAGAGCAGCAGGACGTAGACGCGACGGCTGCTCGACCGGCGCTCCCCCACCGGGTCGCTCACCACCGCGCGCTGCACACGGTGCCAGAACACCCACCAGACCGGGCCGCCCACCGCGAGAAGGGTGGCGGCCGCGATGACGGTGTCGAGCGGCCTGCCGCCGCCCACGAGCGGCACGTCGGCGCCGGCGAGGCCCTCGATGCCGGCGACGACCATCACCACGAGCCCGACGGAGGCGGCGAGGAGCCCCACTCCGGCGAGCAGGTAGTCGTAGGCGCGGCGCACCTCGGTGCGTCCCGTCTGGCCGCTGACGCGTACGACGCCGCGGTGGTGGACCCAGACCAGCCCGCCGACGACGACGGCCCCGAGCCCGACGGGCAGCGCAGCGAGCTCACCCGGCGCCGAGGCCGCGTCCGCTCCCCGGACCAGCCACACGACGAGCCGGTCGAGAGCCACGCTCGCGCCGACGACTGCAGTGAGCAGGCCGCCCGCGACACCGACGAGCAGCACGTAGGCGTGCCACAGGGTCAGCCGCTGGAGGCCACGCACCCGCAGCACCCAGCACACGAGCCACACGGGCAGGCCTGCCACCAGCGTCGCGGCACCGGCCTGCAGCAGCGACGGCTGCCCGGGGTCGGCCACCTCGGAGATCTGGAGGGCCCGGGAGAGGAGGCCGCCGAGGAGCATGACCGCGCCGGCCGCCGAGACCGCGAGCCCGATGGTCGCGCCGAGGAATCCGGCCCGTGTGAGCACACCCGCCCCGACGAGGCGGCGTTCGACCCACTGGTGGGTGAGCCACACGGTGCCCCAGACGAGGATCTCCGCGAAGTGCGAGCCGCTGTCGAACGGGACGTCCAACGCCCACGCGACCGTGGACTGCAGCGCCGTCACCGTCAGCACGAGGGGCACGACCGAGGCAGCGGTCAGGTACAGGGCGAGCCCCCGCGACGTGGCCTCGGCGTCGTCACCTCTGACGCGGCTCCTCGTCCACGCGGCCAGCACCACGAACAGCGGCACTCCGACGACGGCGAACGCCGTCTGCTGCGCCAACAGGTCGTCGAGGAAGTCCGTCTCCGTCCTGACGTCGACGACGCGGGAGAGCAGCCCCGCGACGCCGTCCCCCGCCACCATGAGCAGCCCGAAGAGCACCACGTAGGTGAAGAAGCGGCGGATCGACGAGCCTTCCGTGATGCGGGGTGCGTCGTGGGACAGCGCCCGTCGACCGCCCAGCACAGCGACGACGAGGACGATGATCGCGATGGCGAGCGGGACGAGCATGTCAGCCTCCTGAGGTGCAGTTGACGAGCGGCCACGGCATGCCGGTGAGACGCCAGACACCGCCCACGGTGCGAAGCTCGAAGAGCCGACGGCCGCCGTCAGGCGACCCGAAGGGGTCGAGCGCGCCTCCCCCGAACGAGAGGTCGACCTCCACGGTCGCCGTGGAGCCGGCGGTGCTGGCGCTGACGAGGTCGGCCCGGACGTCGACGTCGCCGCCGCCGAAGCCGAGGTTCTCCGGCACGAGGTCCGACGGCGCGCACTCTCCGTCCGGGTCGATCCAGCGCCCGGCCTCCGCGAGGCGACCGTCCACGACGGCCCGCAGGTACGTCTGCACCGCGGCGACCGGTCCACCGGCGGTCACGGACGAGGCCTCCCGACGCGACGCGACGACTCCCGAGGTCGTCGCCAAGGCCACGATCAGGACGACGGCACCACCAAGGACTCGGTCAGTCCTCATACCTCCAGTCTCAGGGGGTGCGGGGCGGCGCGCCGGCCGTTGGGGTGTGAGTTGCGACTCCCCCTCATCGGCCCGGGACGACCTCGTCGCCGACGCTGATCGTCGCGTCGCGCGCCAGCGGCAGCACGGGCGCGAGTCGGATGCCGAACCACGTCGCGCCCTCCCACCTGCGGTGCCGGGCGAGGGTCCGGATCGGCTCCTTGGAGGTGCGCAGGTCAGCGCGGTCGATCGTCGTCATGACGCACCGGTCGCACACCATCGTCGCCCGGAACGGCACGTCACCGATGCGCACCGAGCGCCAGCCGTCCTCGGCGAACGGCTCGCCGCCCGCGACGACGACGTTGGGCCGCCACCGGTCCTGACCGAGCGCCGCGGCCGGCTCCTCGCCACGTTCCAGCGCGGTCTCGAGCAGCCAGTCGTTGAGACGCGCCAGGGACGGCTCGGTGGTCACGTGCAGCGGCGCCGCGTCCGAGAGCGAGTTGCGGTCGCCGACTTGGCCGCCCATGTCGGGCCGGACCGGCCGGTGAGTCCCGTCGTCCTGCCAGACGAGGCGCAGCGGCCGGCCGACGCGCTCGGACAGCCACGCGTCCGCCTCGGCGCCGGCCGGGCGTGCCCGGTCCTGCCCCGTGAAGGACACCGCCACCGGCGTGGCGTCACGGGGCGGCTCGACGTCGAGCGTCGCAGCGCCCGCAGCGTCCCCGGTGCGCCCGGCGCCCGGGTCCAGCAGCCGTATGCCGCCGCCGTCCCTCGGCTCCGCGCGCAGCCCGAGCAGGGCGTGCTCCTCCCGGGCCGTCACCTTCGTCCCGGCCGGGTCGACGACGGCCCAGCGCCGGTCTCCGCGCAGCCCGACCTCCTCCACGCGCGCCTCGGCGACGTCGACGCCGGCCAGCGACTTGACGGGGTAGGTCGTCAGGGCCGCGACGGTCAGGCGGTCACTCGGCGAGCCAGGCGGCATACGCGTCGAAGGTGTAGGGGCGCCCGAGGAAGTCCTCGACGAGGTCGGCGGCGTCACGCCGGCCACCCTGCGCGAGCACCTTGTCGCGGTAGGCGCCGGCGACCTCGGGGTCGAAGAGGTCACCCCGGTCGAAGGCGGAGAACATGTCCTTGGCGATGACGAGCGACCACATGTACGTGTAGTACGCGGAGCTGTAGCCGTCGAGGTGCCCGAAGTGGCACTGCATGTGCGTGCCCGGCAGGTACGGGAAGACGGAGTAGCGGGCCATCAGCTCGCGCAGCCGCGCCGTGAGGTCGTCGGTCTGGTTGACGTGGAAGTCGTAGGACAGGGCGGCGTAGAACATCTGGGTGCGCGCGTCGTAGCCCTTGCCGAAGTCGTCGGCCCGGCGCATCGCCTCGACGAGGTCGGCGGGGATGGTCTCGCCCTCGGCGTTGCGCGCGAAGGTCGCGAGCACGTCGGCGTCCCAGGCCCACTCCTCGAGCATCTGGCTCGGGGCCTCGACGAAGTCCCACTCCGTGGCCACCCCGGAGAAGCGCACCCAGTCCGTGCGCCCCGCCAGCACGTGGTGGACGAGGTGGCCGAACTCGTGGAAGAGGGTAACGACCTCGTCGTGCTCCATCAGGCCGCGGTTGAAGTTGCAGACGAGCACGCCCTCGGCCAGCTGGGTGCCGTTGACGCCGCGAGCGAGGTCGAACTGTGCCGCGTGCTTGTACTTGCCGTCGCGCGGGTGCAGGTCGAGGTGGATGCGCCCGATGCGCTCGCCCCGGAAGGAGACGTCGTAGGTCGCGACCTCCTCGTGCCAGGTGCGGGCGTCCTCGCGGGACACGGGGGTCCAGTCGAGGCCGAAGAGGCGACCGGTGACGTCGAGCAGGCCCTGGCGCACGGCCTCGAAGGAGAAGTACGTGCGCACCCGCTGCGCGTCGACGGCCAGCTGCTCCTTGCGCACGAGCTCGGCGTAGTAGGCGGTGTCGGCGCCGTCGATGTCGGTGGCCCCGGGCCGGTCCTGCCGCAGGCGCTCCAGGAGCACGGCCTTGTCGCGCTCGGCGCTGGCCGTCGACAGCTCGGTGATGCGGTCGATGAACTCGCCGATCGCCTTGCCGTTGCCGATCATCTTGACCTCGGCGTCGTAGTCGGCCCACGACTCGTAGCCGAGCAGCCCGGCGTGCTCGCGACGCACCGCGAAGAGGTCCTGGAGCACGCGGTCGTTGTCGGGCCACGCGATCGTCAGGAACTCGGTGACGAGCTCACGGCGTGCGTCGGCGTCGTGCGCAAAGGTGCGGAAGGGCACGACGTCGGGGTAGTCGGTGGTGACGGTGACGAGGCCGTCCTCGCCCGCCGGGTGCGCCTCGACCCAGTCGGCCGGCATGCCGGCGAGGCGGTCGGGCGTCACCGTGATGCTGCGGACGTTCTCGCGGATGTTCTTGCTGAACTCCTGGCTCAGCAGGATGGCGCGCTCGCTCAGCTCGCGCAGGCGGTCACGCGTCGCCTCGTCGCGATCGACGCCCGAGCGGCGGAAGTCGCGCAGGGTGCGCTCGAGCACCCGCGAGGCGTCGGCGTCGAGGCCGCTGCCGTCGAGCCCGGCGAAGACCGCATACAGCTCGGTGTCGAGGCCGAGGTCGGTGTCGAGCTTCTGCACCTGCTGCGCCACGGACTCGGCACGGTCGCGCACCTGCTTGTCGGGGTGCACCTCGGAGAAGAGCGAACCCACCGAGCCGGCGTTGGAGAGGGCCGTCTGTGCGTCGTTCCAGACACGGAGCACCTCGAGCGGCTCCTTCGGCGGCGCGGTGCGCAGCCCGTCCACCAGGGATCGGGCCAGCGCGAGCTGTTGCTCGCCGCGGGCGCCGACCCAGTCCAGCCAGTCGGACTCGAGGGGCAGTGGCAGGTGCGTGGGCTCGGTCGTCACAGACGGCACTGTATGCCGCCGCGACCTGCCCGTGCCGCAAGCTCAGTCCCAGAGCTGCAGCGACCTGCCGATGATGCCGCCGAGCGCGTCCGCGTCGACGTCGCGGGGCGCCGTCGCGAGCAGGCGCTGCTGGCGCAGCGCACCCTCCACGAGGTCGGAGACGTCAGCCTCGCCGTAGCCCACGGCCGACAGCCCGTTGGGCATGCCGATGTCGCGCATCAGGTCGGCGAGCACGCCCGGCAGCACGTCACGCGGCTCCGCCGTTCGCCGGCTCGACCCCGCGGCGCCCTCCGGGTCGAGCAGCCGCGCGGCCGCGAGGTGCCGCTCAGGGTCGGCCTCGAACGTCCAGCGGAACGCCTCGGGAGCGGTGAGCGCGACGGCCATTCCGTGCGGGACCATCGGCTCGTCGGTCGGGTAGCCCTCGGGATGGAAGTCGCGCACGCGGCCGGCCACGGGGTACGCGTTGGCGTGCGGCACGTGCACGCCGGCGTTGCCGAAGCCGAGCCCGGCGAACGTCGCCGCGAGCGCCATGTCCCCGCGCGCGGCCTCGTCGGAACCGTCGCGCACGGCGCGACGGAACGCCTTGGCCAGCAACGACATCGAGCGTTCGGCCCAGAGGTCCGAGATGGGGTTGCTGCCGCAGTAGGGCACCCGCTCCGCTGGCTGCTTGCGCTCGTAGCTCGTGTAGGGCCGGGCGGTCCAGCTCTCGAGGGCGTGGCAGAGGATGTCCATCCCCGCGCTGGCCGTCACCCCGGCCGGCTGGCTCGCGGTGAGCCTCGGGTCGACGACGGCGAGCACCGGGCGCAGGCGCACGTGGCTGATGCCGGTCTTCACCTTGAGGTCGAGCACGTCGAGGACGCAGATGGTGGTGCTCTCGGCGCCAGTGCCCGTGGTCGTCGGCACGGCGACCAGCGGAGCGAGCGGACGGCTCGGCGCCCGTCCGGCCCCGACCGGCACATTGACATAGTCCATGAGGTCACCGCCGTTGGTCAGCAGCAGGTCGACGGCCTTCGCCGTGTCGATCGACGACCCGCCCCCGACGGCGACGAAACCGTCGAACGGGCCGTCGGCCCGGGCCCGCTCGATCGCGCTCGCCAGGCTGGCGTCGGTGGGCTCGACGTGCGCGGAGTCGTGCACGACGGCCTCGAGCCCGCTCGCGCGGATCCCCTCGGCGACGCGGTCCGGCCAGCCCGTCGCCAGCACCCCGACGTCGGTGACGACCAGCACGCGGGTCGCCCCGAGCGCGCCCAGGTCGTGGCCGATCTCGTCGGCGGCGCCCGGTCCGAACTTGAGCTGCGGGGCGCCGTAGGTGAAGACGGTCTCGGGGTGCTCTGGCGACCAGGTCATGCGTGCCACCCTAGGCTGGCGCCATGGCAGCCGGCCCCGTCCTCGTCGTCGGCGCAGGTCAGGCCGGCATCTCGCTCGTCATCGCCCTGCGCGAGCTGGGCGACACCTCCCCCGTCGTGCTCGTCGGTGACGAGCCGGAGACGCCGTACGAGCGGCCCCCGCTCTCGAAGGGCTACCTACGCGGCGAGCACGACCGCGCCTCGCTCCACTTCCGCGACCCCGCCTGGTTCGCCGAGCAGGGCATCGACCTCGTGACCGGCGACGCGGTCGCCACCATCGAGCGGGACGCCTCCGGGGGCCACGCCGTGACGGCCTCCGGTCGTCGCCTCGACTTCTCCCGGCTGGCGCTGACCACCGGTGCCACGAATCGTCGACTGCCGGTCGACGGTGCGGACCTCGACGGCGTCCACTCGGTGCGCACGCTCGCCGACGCCGACCGCCTGGCGCCGGAGCTGCGCGGCGCCGAGCGCCTCGTCGTCGTGGGCGGCGGCTTCATCGGCCTCGAGGTCGCAGCCGGCGCACGAGCCCTCGGCGCATCCGTGGCCGTCGTCGAGGCCACCGAACGGCTGCTCGGCCGTGCCGCCACGACGGTCCTGTCGGACTTCGTCCGCGAGGCCCACGAGCGGCGCGGAACCCGGATCCTCCTCGACGCCACGGTGACCCGCCTGACCGGACGACACCGCGTCACCGGGGTGGAGCTGGCCGACGGCTCGAAGCTCCCTGCCGACGTCGTCGTGGTCGGCATCGGCGCACTGCCACGCACCGACCTGGCCGACCAGCTGGGCCTCGACGTCGGACCGCTCGGCATCGTCGTCGACGAGCACGCACGCACCTCCGACGGGTTGTCTGTGGCGGCCGGCGACTGCGCCGTCGGTCCGAACCCCTACGGCAGAGGCGCCCCCGGACCCACGCGGCTCGAGAGCGTCCCCCACGCGACGGACCAGGCGCGCGCCGCGGCCGCGACGCTGGCAGGCCACCCGGCGGCATACGCCACCGTGCCGTGGTTCTGGAGCGACCAGGCGGACCTGCGCCTGCAGATGGCCGGGCTCCCCCACGGCGCCGACCACGTCGTCGTGCGCGGCGACGTTGCGGCAGAACGGTTCTCGGTGCTCAGCTATCGCCACGGCCTGCTGCTCGCAGTCGAGTCGGTCGGGAGCAGCGGTGACTATCTGGCCGTGAAGCGGGCGCTCGAGAAGGGTATGACCATCGAGGCAGCCGCGGCTGCGGACCTCGCTGTGCCGCTCAAACGGCTCATCACGCCTGCGCAGGACACCCCACCGTCGTGACACGCCGGGGCCGACGGCCTGCGATAGCGTGAAATGTCGCCCAACGAAGGGACTGATCGCATGCAAGCAATGGCCGGTGCGCCCGCCGCGGACACCCTCATCAGCGCCAACGCCGTCGACTACCTGATCATCGCTCTCTACTTCGTCTTCGTCCTGGGCATCGGGGTGATGGCCAGGCGGGCGGTGTCCGACTCGATCGACTTCTTCCTCTCCGGCCGCTCGCTGCCGGCCTGGGTCACCGGCCTCGCCTTCATCTCGGCGAACCTCGGCGCCGTGGAGATCATGGGCATGTCGGCCAACGGCGCCGAGCTCGGCATCTCCACCGTGCACTACTTCTGGGTCGGCGCCATCCCCGCCATGCTCTTCCTCGGCGTGGTGATGATGCCCTTCTACTACGGCTCGAAGGTGCGCTCGGTCCCCGAGTTCATGTTCCGGCGCTTCGGCACCGGGGCGCACCTCGTCAACGCGCTCAGCTTCGCGCTCGCGCAGCTGCTCATCGCCGGCGTCAACCTCTACCTGCTCGGTTCGATCGTGCACGCGCTGCTCGGCTGGCCGCTCTGGGTGGCGCTGCTCGTCGCCGCCGCGATCGTCCTGTCGTACATCACGCTCGGCGGGCTGTCGGCCGCGATCTACAACGAGGTGCTTCAGTTCTTCGTCATCGTCGCCGCGCTGCTGCCGCTCACCCTGATCGGCCTGCACCGCGTCGGCGGCTACCAGGGCCTCAAGGACAAGATCACCGAGTTCGCCGGCTCCGCACCGGCCTCGGCCGCCGTCCCGCCGGCCGACCAGCAGCTGCAGTCCTGGCCGGGCGAGGCCCTCTCGGGCTTCACCTCGCCGTTCTGGTCGGTCGTCGGCATCGTCTTCGGCCTCGGCTTCGTCCTGTCCTTCGGCTACTGGACGACGAACTTCGTCGAGGTCCAGCGCGCCATGGCCTCGAACTCGATCTCCGCGGCGCGCAAGACCCCGATCATCGGCTCGTTCCCGAAGATGTTCGTGCCCTTCATCGTCATCCTCCCGGGCATGATCGCCGCGGTGCTCGTCAAGGAGATCGGCGAGCTCAAGGCGGGTGGCACGCCACCGGGCGGGGCGTCCGGCGAGGGCGTCAAGTACAACGACTCGCTGCTGCTGCTCATGCGTGACGTGCTGCCGAACGGACTGCTCGGCGTGGCGATCGCCGGCCTGCTCGCCGCCTTCATGGCCGGCATGGCCGCGAACATCTCCGCGTTCAACACCGTCTTCAGCTACGACCTGTGGCAGCGCTACATCCGCAAGGACCACAGCGACGACTACTACCTGCGCATCGGCCGCCTGGCCACCGTGGGTGCCACGGTCATCGCGATCTTCACCGCCATCGTCGCGAGCTCGTTCAGCAACGTCATGGACTACCTCCAGACGCTCTTCGGCTTCTTCAACGCGCCTCTCTTCGCCACGTTCATCCTCGGCATGTTCTGGAAGCGCATGACGCCGACCGCCGGCTGGGTCGGCCTCTCGGCCGGCACGCTGTCCGCGGTGGTCGTCGCGTTCCTCAGCAAGGACGCTTTCGGCAGCGTCAGCCGCGGCGTCATCCCGCTCGAGGGCCAGGGGGCCGCGTTCGTGGCGGCCTCCGCGGCCTTCGTCGTCGACATCGTGCTGAGCGTGGTCGTGTCCCTCGTGACACAGCCCAAGCCGGTGTCGGAGCTGCGCGGCCTCGTGTACTCCGAGACGCCCAGGAAGGACCTCGTCGACCCGATGGAGCACCGTCTGCCGTGGTACCGGCGCACGCTCCCCCTGGCCGGCATCTCGCTGGTCCTCGTCACCATCCTCAACTTCTTGTTCTGACAGGAGCAGCGACATGAGCCAGCACGAGATCGACGCGCCTGCCCCCGACGCCGCAAGAAGCGGGCGGCACACCGCAGGAGCCTTCGACATCCGCAACTTCATCGGCGCCCTGCTCGGCCTCTACGGGGTGATCCTCACCCTGATGGGCCTGCTCGGCGACAAGGCGCTGGACAAGACGGGCGGGGTGAACGCCAACCTGTATGCCGGCATCGGCCTGCTCGTCGTCAGCGCCGTGTTCATCGTGTGGGCGCGCCTCAAGCCCATCGTCGTCCCGGACGACGTCGAGCCGGTGCAGGACGACCCCACCCGCCCCGCACCCAAGCGCCGTCCCGGGGGTCACTGAGCGGCCACTGCGCGGCCTGCGCCGCGCGAGCCACCATCACGCCGAGACCCGTCGGGCCCGTCCGCCGCACCTGCCGTCAGGACGGGCTTCGGCGTCTCGGGCGTGGCTGGCAGACCGGGCACGAGAACGACGAGCGGTTCATGAACTGCTCGCGCCGCATGATCGTGCCGCACCGGTCGCAGGGCGTGCCCGCCCGGCCGTACGCGTGCAGCGACCGGTCGAAGTAGCCGCTCGCCCCGTTGACGTTGACGTAGAGCGAGTCGAAGCTCGTGCCGCCCTGCCCGAGCGCCTCGGACATGACCTCGCGGGCGTGGTCGAGCACCCGCGAGAGCGTGGGTTTCGTCAGCGCGGAGCAGAGACGCTCGCCGTGCACCTTGGCCCGCCACAGCGCCTCGTCGGCGTAGATGTTGCCGATGCCGGAGACGAGGGACTGGTCGAGCAGCGCCCGCTTGACGGCGCTGTCGCGCTGCTTCATCCGGCGCACGACGGCGGCCTGGTCGTAGGCGGCCTCGAAGGGGTCGGGCGCGATGTGCGCCACCGACTCGGGGATGCCGTCGGGGAGCAGCGGCGAGAGCGCGAGCCCGCCGAAGGTGCGCTGGTCGACGAAGCGCAGCTGGGGACCGTCGTCGGCGAAGTCGAACCGGGCGTGGCAGTGCTTCTCGAGCGGAGCGTCAGCCGGCTCCACGAGCATCTGCCCGCTCATGCCGAGGTGGACGATGAGCGCGTCCTCGCCGTCGAGGGCGAGCCAGAGGTACTTGCCGCGGCGCGAGGCCGCCGTGACCGTCACGTCGTGGAGGCGGGCGGCGAGGTCGTCGGGGCCGGCGTCGTGGCGCCGCGCCACCCGGACCCCGGTGATGCGGGCACGCGTGACGTGGCGTCCGACGACGTGGTCCTCGAGGCCGCGCCGGACGACCTCGACCTCGGGGAGCTCGGGCACGCGCGGCTCAGGACGCGGTCGGGCCCGTGGCCTGCGACGCCGGAGCGGACGACTGCGCGCCGCCGTCGAGGGCGGTGCGCCGGCCGTCGAGCGTGTGCCAGGCCTGCTTGGCGGCCTTCTGCTCGGCCTCCTTCTTGGAGCGGCCGCGGCCCTCACCGAGAACCTCCTCGCCGACGACGACGCGGGCGTGGAACTCCTTCTCGTGGTCGGGTCCCTGCTCGCCGACGCGGTACTCGGGTGACCCGAGCGCGGCGCCGGCCGCCATCTCCTGCAGGCTCGTCTTCCAGTCGAGGCCCGCACCGAGGGTCGCGGCCTCCTCGATGAGCGGGTCGAAGTGGTGGTGCACGAAGCGCGCTGCGTCGTCGATGTCGGTCGACAGGAAGACCGTGCCGATAAGGGCCTCGAGCGTGTCGGCCAGGATCGAGGCCTTGTCGCGACCGCCGGTCGCCTCCTCACCCTTGCCGAGCATGACGTACTCGCCGAGGTGGAAGGTGCGGGCGACGTCCGCGAGGGCGCGCATGTTGACGACCGCCGCGCGCAGCTTGGCCAGCTGGCCCTCGGCGAGGTCGGGGTGCTCGCGGTAGAGGGTCTCGGTGACGACGACGCCGAGCACCGAGTCGCCGAGAAACTCGAGGCGCTCGTTGTTCGGCAGGCCGCCGTTCTCGTACGCGTACGAGCGGTGCGTCAGGGCACGCAGCAGCAGCGGCTCGTCGATGTCCTGTCCGACCACCTCTCGGAGGTGGGCGATCAGAGCATCGACGGGCCGCTGCGGCACCATCGGAACATCCCCAGACCCAAGGCCGTTCACGGGGCTGCTCACGGGGTGCTCAGGCCTGGTGCTCGGTGCGCTCGGCGACGGCGTAGTGACGGCCCTTGTAGGTGCCGCACGAGGGGCACGCGATGTGCGGCTGGGCAGCCGCACCGCACTGGGGGCACGTGGTCAGCGTGGTCGGCGTTGCCTTCCAGTTCGCGCGACGCGAACGGGTGTTGGAGCGCGACATCTTCCGCTTCGGGACAGCCACGTCAGTTCCTCTTCTCTTGCGGGTCGTCCGCCAGCAGTCCGCTGAGGGACGACCACCTCGGGTCGATCACTTCATGATGATGGTCCGGGTCCTCCGCAAGGTGCATCCCACACTCGGGACACAACCCCGGGCAGTCCTGCCGGCACACCGGTTGGAACGGCAGCGTCGGCACGACAGCGTCCCGGAGCACGGGCTCGAGGTCGATGAGGTCACCGACCAGCTCGTGCACCTCGTCCTCGTCCGAGTCGGCTCCCACCTCGTGGTGGTGTGCCGCCCGGTCGGCGTAGGCGAACAGCTCCTGGAAGGTCCCGTCGACATCGAGCTCGACAGGATCCAGGCACCGCACGCAGGCGCCGGTCGCCGTGGCGTCGACCGAACCCGTGACGAGGACCCCTTCGACGACGGACTCCAGCCGCACCTCGACCCGGACCGGCTCGCCGGCCTTGATCGAGATGACGTCGGTTCCGAGGTCTTCGGGCAACGTCACCGTGCGCGAGAGCTCCTGCATCGTTCCCGGTCGCCTGTTGAGCTCCCTGGTGTCGAGCACCAGAGGAGAACGGGGATCGGGACGGTCCATGGCTCCTGCGCACAGTAGTGGGTTCGGCCCGCGCCAAGACGGACGTGGACCGACCTCCAAGGCTACTAGAGCGGCGGCGTGCGCCCAAATCAGCCCAGACGCTCCCGCAGGGCGGCCAGCACGGGGTCGGGCACCATGCCGGTCACGTCGCCGCCGTAGCGCACGACCTCCTTGATGAGCGAGCTGGAGACGTGCTGGAGCGTGGGGTCGGCGGCGATGAAGAGGGTCTCGACGCCCGTCAGGTGGTGGTTCATGTGGGCCATCGGCAGCTCGTAGGCGAAGTCCGTGCCGCCGCGTAGGCCCTTGACCATGCTGGCGGCGCCCACCTCGCGGCAGACGTCGACGACGAGGGTGCCCGCCCACGCCCCCACCTGCACGTTGGGCAGGTGGCCGAGCGACTGCTCGATGAGGACCGTGCGCTCTCCGACGCTGAAGGTGCCCTGCTTGCTCGGGTTGTGCAGGATCGCGACGACGACCTCGTCGAAGAGCCGGCTGGCTCGCGTCACCACGTCGACGTGGCCGTTGGTGATGGGGTCGTAGGACCCGGGGCAGACACAGCGGCGCGCTTCGCTCGTCACGCACCCAACCTACCGTCGCCGTACGCCGTGGGTGGCGTCATGCCACGACATCGGCGGGCGGCGGCTCGGCGAACCACACGGCCGTCTCGCCGTAGCGCTTCTCGCCCGAGAGCTCGAGACCCTCGGGCCAGCTGGGCTGGGGCGACCGCGACGACCGCTCGACGACGACGAAGGCGTCGGGAGCCAGCCACTGCCGCTCGACGAGGGCCTCGAGCACGGCCGCGAGCGCCTCCTCCGTCACGTCGTAGGGCGGGTCGAGCAGCACGAGGTCCATGCGCACGCCGCCCGGCGGCCCGGCGGCGAGGGCGCGCTCGACGGTCTCGGCGAGCAGCCGCACCCCCTCGTGGCCGACGACCCCGATGTTGGCCCTGATGACCTTCGCGGCCGCCTTGTGCGACTCGACGAGCAGCACGAGCCGCGCCCCGCGGCTGGCGGCCTCGAGCCCGAGCGCACCCGAGCCGGCGTAGAGGTCGAGCACGTTCGTGCCCTCGAGCAGGCCGCGGTGCTCGAGGCGGCTGAAGAGCGCCTCGCGCACGCGGTCGGAGGTGGGGCGGGTCGACGAGCCCGGAGGAGTCTGCAGGCGCCGACCCCCGGCGGCGCCGCTGATGATGCGCGTCACGTCAGCCTCGCTCGAGCCATGCGGCCTGCTCCTCGTCGAGGCGCATGGCGACGGCCGCCGCGAGCGCCGGGTGGGCCCGCAGGCCGGGATCGTCGGCGACGAGGGCGAAGGCGTCCTCGCGGGCGTCGGCGATGATCTGCTCGTCCTCCAGGCGTCCGAGGCGGAGGTGGCGCACCGAGCTGCCGCGGCCGCTCTGCCGTGCGCCGAGCACGTCGCCCTCGCGGCGCAGCAGCAGGTCGGCACGGGCGAGCTCGAAGCCGTCGGTGGTCGCGGCCACCTGGTCGAGACGCTCGACGGCTCGCTCCCCCGGATCGCGGGTCATCAGCAGGCACAGGCCGGGCACCGCGCCTCGGCCGACGCGGCCGCGCAGCTGGTGCAGCTGCGAGATGCCGAACCGGTCGGCGTCGACGACGACCATGACCGACGCGTTGGGCACGTCGACACCGACCTCGATGACGGTGGTCGCGACGAGCACGTCGATGTCGCCGGCCGCGAAGGCGCGCATCGTGGCGTCCTTGGCATCGGGGTCGAGCCGCCCGTGCAGCACCCCGAGCCGCACGCCCGCGAGCGCCGGGGTGGCCTGCAGGGTGCTGAGCATCGCGTAGACGCCGGTGAGCTCGCGCTCGGGCGCTCCGCCCTCGTCGTCGCCGCTCTCGTCGGTGTCCCAGTCGTCCCAGCCGGCGTCCTCGTCGGAGGTGTCGGTGCCACCCGTCGTGCCGGCCTCGTCGTCGACGTCGCCGATGCGCGGGCAGACGACGTACGCCTGGTGTCCCTGCGCGACCTCCTCGGCCACTCGCTGCCACGTGCGGTCGACCCAGCCCGGCTTGTCGGCGTCGACGACGTGCGTCGTGATCGGCGACCTGCCCTTCGGCAGCTCGCGCAGCGTCGAGGTCTCCATGTCGCCGAAGACGGTCATCGCGACGGTGCGCGGGATCGGGGTCGCCGTCATGACGAGCACGTGCGGGGGTCGCAGGCCCTTCTCGCGCAGGGCGTCGCGCTGCTCGACGCCGAAGCGGTGCTGCTCGTCGACGACGACCAGCGCGAGGTCGGCGAACTGGACGTGCTTCTGGATGAGCGCGTGGGTGCCGACGACGATGCCGGCCTCGCCGGACGCGGCGGCCAACAGGGCCTTGCGGCGGGCTGCAGCGCCCTGGCTGCCCGTGAGCAGGGCGACGGTCGTGCCGTGCTCCGCACCGCCGAGCATCCCGCCGAGGGCGAGCTCGCCCAGCATCGACGTGATGGACCGGTGGTGCTGGGCGGCGAGCACCTCGGTGGGCGCGAGCAGGGCAGCCTGGCCGCCCGCGTCGATCGCCGCCAGCATCGCCCGCAGCGCCACGATCGTCTTGCCCGACCCGACCTCGCCCTGCAGCAGGCGGTGCATCGGCCGCTCGGACGCCAGCTCGGACGCCAGCACCTCGCCGACCTCGCGCTGGCCGGCGGTCAGCTCGAACGGCAGCCGGTCGTCGAAGGCGGCGAGCAGGCCGCCGGGCCGCGGCAGGCGGGGCGTGGCCAGCTCGGTCTCCGCCGCCTTGCGCCGCTGGGCGAGGATGGTCTGGAGCACGAACGCCTCGTCGTACTTGAGGCGGTCGAGGCCACGCGAAGGCTTGTCGTCGAGCGAGGGCCGGTGGACGAGCTCGAGCGCGACGGCGCGGTCCAGCAGGCCGCGCGCCACGCGTACGCCCTCGGGAACGGGCTCGCGCACGCGGTCGACGGAGTCGAGTGCCTGGGCGACGAGGCGGCGCAGCTTGAGGGAGTTGAGCTTGCCGGTCGTGGAGTAGACGGGCACGCGGTGTGTGGCGTACCACTCGACGGTCGCCTCGCCCTGCTCGTCGTCGTCGAAGAGCTCGTACTCCGGGTGGGTCAGCTGCAGCCGCCTGCCGTACGCCCCGATCTGCCCCACGAAGAGCCCGCGCACACCGGGGAGCAGCTTCTTGTCGTGTCCGTAGGCGCTGAAGAAGGTCACGTCGAGCTCGTTGCCGTGGTCGTCACCGATGACGACGGTCAGCATCTTGCCCCGGCGGTTGCGCATGGGCCGCGTCGTGGCCTTGCGCACCTCGGCGACGACGAGGACGTCCTCGCCGACGTGCAGGGACGAGAGGTCGGTGAGCTGGCCGGGGCGCACGTAGCGGCGGGGCACGAACTCGAACAGGTCGCCGACGCTCTGCAGGCCCTTGGTCCTGGCGAGCTGGGCGGCGTCGGGCTTGGAGAGCAGCTTGGTGAGCGGGGAGTCCTCGGTGAGCGCGGGCACGGCGTCACTCCACCCCGAGCAGCACGGAGTAGACCGCCTGCCCGCCGTCGATGAGCGACACCTCGATGCCGTGGTGCGCCGTCCGGGCCTCGGCGGTGACCGCCTCGAGCAGGCCGTCCGGCGCGTCGGCGCCGGCCACGACGGTGACGAGCTCGCCGCCGCTGGCTAGCAGCCGGTGCACGACCTCGCGGGCCACGACGAGCTCGTCGGCGCCCACGATGACGACGTCGCCGTCGACGACCCCGAGCACGTCGCCCGCCTCGCACGGGCCGCCGCTCGTGAGGGCGGCACGGTTGGCGAGGGTGACGGCCCCGTGCCGGGTCGCCGACGCGGCGGCCTGCATCGCGAGAACGTTGGCGCCGGCGGCGGCGGACGGCTCGAAGACCGCGAGGGCGGCGATGCCCTGGACGGCGGTGCGGACGTGCACGAGGTGGGCCTCGATGCCCTCGTCGGCGACCGCCCGCACGGCGGCTGCGGCCGCCAGCAGCGTGTCGCCGTCGTTCGGCAGCACGACGACCCCGGAGGCCCCGCGCTCGTGCTGCTCGCGGATGGCATCGATGAGTCCGCCGGTCGAGGCCCGGCGGCCGGGACCCGAGCGCACGACGACGGCCCCTGCCTCTTCGAAGAGCGCCTCGAGCCCGTCGCCCGCCGCGCAGGCCACGATGGCTGTTCCGACGCGCGGTCGAACCCCGGACGGCTCGGTGCGACTCTGGCGGCCGGCATGGGCTGCGAGCGCGTGGTCGCCGGTCAGGCTCGTGATGCGCACACGGTGCGGGCGACCGGCCTCGATGCCGGCCTCGACCGCGGCGCCCGCGTCGTCGACGTGGGCGTGCACGTTCCATTCCCCGTCGCCGCCCACGACGAGAACGGAGTCGCCGAGCTCGACGAGCCGGGCCCGCAGGACGTCGACGGCGGCGTCGTCGGAGTCGCGCAGGAGGTACATGACCTCGAAGGCGGGGACGGCCTCGCTGTCGTCGTGCGCGGGCGGCCGGGCGGCACTCAGGGCGGCACTCGGCGCGTCGGGCCGCAGCCTCGACCGGCGCTCCGCACCGTCGTGGTCGGTGTGGGCGCGCTGGCCGGCGCAGACCCGCTCGAGGCACTCGAGCAGCACGACGAGCCCGGCTCCGCCAGCGTCGACGACACCCGCGCGGGCCAGCACCTCGAGCTGCTCGGGCGTGTGGTCGAGGGCCTCTTGCGCGGCTTCGAGGGCCGCCTTCGCGACGGCGTGGACACCGACGGCGTGGACACCGACGGCCTCGCCACCGAGCCCCACTCCGCCTCCGTCGGGTCCCGGCCCCGAGACCGTCGACGTGGCCGCCTCAGCCATGGCACCGGCCACCGTCAGGATGGTGCCCTCCTTGGGGTCGGTGACGGCCTGCCGGGCGCGCGCCTCGGCGTGCCGCAGACCCTCGGCGAGCGACGCGGCGTCGATCTCGGGCGACCCGGCGCAACCCTCGGCCAGCCCTCGCGCGAGCTGGCTGAGGATGACCCCGGAGTTGCCCCGGGCCGTCCACAGCAGGTGCTTGGCGAACACGGCGAGCAGCTCGTCGGCCGCCGACACCTCGGCGGTGGCGAGCGTGCGCTCCACGGCTCCGTCGAAGGTGAGGTAGAGGTTCGTGCCGGTATCGCCGTCGGGCACCGGGAACACGTTGAGGGCGTCGATCTCGGCACGCCGGGCGGCGAAGAGGGAGCGGGTCAGGACGGCCCACCGACGGACCGCCACGAGGTCGAGCACGGTGAGCGGGCCGTCAGGCGGCGGCGCGTCGCCGGGCATCGGACCTCCTGCTCGTGCTGCGAATCGGCTCGTCGATGCTCGGCAGGCTAGCGCCTCCCCCGGACGGTCGCATGCACGGCTACGTTGGGCGCTGTGTCGAGCGCCTCCCACGCCCACCACCGCAAGTCGTGGCCCGCTGCCCCGCCCGGCTTCTACGAGGTCGAGGCGGCCGGGCTGCGCTGGCTGGCGGAGGCCGAGCCCCTCGGCGGCGCGCGGGTGGTCCACGTCCGCGACGTCGCCGCCGACCACATCGACCTGGCCCGGCTGCACCCGGCCGGTCCGAGCGCCGAGGTCGCCGAGGCGCTCGGACGCGGCCTGGCCGTGACCCACGGGACGGGCGCGCCGGCCTTCGGGTCGCCACCTCGCGGGTGGAGCGGCGACGCCTGGATCGGCCGCCAGGTGCAGTCGAACGAGCCGACGCCCACGTGGGGCCTGTTCTACGCGGAGCAGCGGGTGCGTCCGTACGTCCGGCGCGCTGTGGACCGGGGCCACCTCGACCCGTCCGGGGCGCGCGTGGTCGACCGGGTCTGCGACCGGCTGGCGGCCGGCGACTACGACGACGACCGCCCCCCGGCCCGGATCCACGGCGACCTGTGGTCGGGCAACGTCGTGTTCACCGCCGAGGCGGCCGTCCTCATCGACCCGGCCGCGCACGGCGGGCACGGCCTGACCGACCTGGCCATGCTCGTCCTCTTCGGCTGCCCCGGGCTCGACCGCATCGGGTCCGCCTACGAGGAGGTCGCCGGCCTCGATCCCGGCTGGCGCGAGCTGATCGAGCTGCACCAGCTCCACCCGCTGGCGACGCACGCGTCGTCGCACGGCTCCGCGTATGCCGCCCAGCTCGTCGACACGGCACGGCTCTTCGCGTGAGGCGGGTCGGCCGTTTTGTCGTCCGAGCGAGTCGTCGGCTACTCTTTACCGGTTCCCCCCGTGCACTTCGGGGTGACGCGCGCCCTCGCGTGCGTCGGCCCCTCACCGGTGGTGGAGCTAGCACTTCGTCAACATCGAATTTCAGGAGATACCCGTGGCTGCCAACTGCGACGTCTGCGGCAAGGGACCGAGCTTCGGTCACAACATCTCGCACTCGCACCGCCGCACCAAGCGCCGCTGGAACCCCAACATCCAGCGCGTTCGGACGCTGGTGGACGGTGTGACGCCGAAGCGACTCAACGTCTGCACCTCCTGCCTCAAGGCGGGCAAGGTCGTTCGCTGAACGTCCCTCACCAAACGCTGAAGGCCGGCCCCCTCGGGGGCCGGCCTTTTTCGTGCCCTCTCCCGCCACGGGGCGCCGCTGGGTCGAGCTGATATTCGAGGTGATGGTCGAGGTGATGGTCGAGGTGATGGTCGAGGTGATACCTCACGACCCGGCGCGACGGCATACCTCGACGGGTGTGACCGAGCAAGGTGGCGCAGATGGCTCAGGCGTCGCGGAAGTGGTCCCAGCCGGTGTGACCCACGGTGCGGCCGTCGACGAGGATTCCCGCGCGCTCCCCCTCACGGGGCGCCCTGACACCGCCGATGGCGCGCCACCCGTCGGGCAGTGCACCGGTGGGGAACGTGGCGAGCAGCGAGTGCTCCTCGCCGCCCGCGAGCACGCAGTCGAGCGCGGCCTGGGCACCGAGGGCGGCGGTGAGGGCTGCGACGTCGGGGGCGAGCGCCGCGCCGGAGACGTCGATGACGACGCCGCTGGCTCGCGCGATGCGGCCACCGTCGCGCAGGAGGCCGTCGCTGACGTCGAGCATCGAGCTCGCGCCCGCGGCGGCGGCTCGGGGACCCGCGTCGAGGGGCGGCTGGGGCCGGCGCTGGTGGGCCACCGCCTCGGGCAGGCGGTCGGCGGCGTCGGCGCGCAGCAGCCGGAGGCCGGCGTCGGCGAGCCCCAGGGAGCCGCAGACCGCGAGCACGTCGCCGTCACGAGCCCCGGACCTCAGCACCGGCTCTCCGTCGAGCCGTCCGAGGGCCGTGACCGAGACCATGACGACGCCGGCCGGGGCCGACGACAAGTCGCCCCCGAGCACGGCGACGCCGGCCTCCGCGCACGCGTCGGCGAGACCCGAGACGTGGTCGAGCACCCACTCGAGCGACAGCTCGGGGTCGGCGACGAGCGTCATGAGCACGCCGGTGGGGTGGCCGCCCATCGCGGCGATGTCGGCGAGGTTCTGGGCGATGACCTTGTGGCCGACGTCGGCGCCCGACGACCACGCGTCGAGCCAGTCGCGGCCCAGCACGACGGTGTCGGTGGTGGCGATCGTGCGCTCGGACGTGCGCAGCACGGCGGCGTCGTCGCCCGGCGCGACGAGCAGCTCGTCGGTTGCTCGGAAGGTCGGCAGGATCCGCCCCAGCAGCTCGTCCTCGTCGAGGGAGCGCAGCGGCGTACCGCCCGTCATCATCGGCCCGCGCTCTGACCGCTGCCCGTTCGGCACGGATCACACAACCTTTCGGTGGGACGGCCGTTCGAGGGCCCGGTTTCCATGGGACGCGAGGCCCCATGGCAAGGTAGCGTCAGGGCACGGTCGCAGTCACACTGAGGCCTGCCGTTCAGCTCGGCCGTGCCCGGCGTCATGCCGTTGCGGCCGTCCAACGATCGACACACAGTGAGGTGACACGTGGTCCAGGCGTACATCCTGATTCAGACCGAGGTCGGCAAGGCCGCGAGCGTGGCGGAGCAGATCGCCGGCATCTCGGGCGTGACCCTCGCCGAGGACGTCACCGGCCCCTACGACGTCATCGCCCGCGTCGAGGCGTCCAACGTCGACGACCTCGGGCGGCTCGTCATCGCCAAGCTCCAGGACGTCCCCGGCATCACGCGCACGCTCACCTGCACGGTCGTGCACGTGTGAGGCCGGTCCTCTGACCAGACGTCTGTCCACGACGGCGGCGCTCATCGGCGCCGCCGTCGTGCTGTCCGCCTGCAACCGGGCGCCCGAGGTCGCCCTCGCTGCGCAGGCGTCCGCGCCGGTGTGCGCGTCGGCGAGGTGGCCCTCCGACGTCAGCGGCCACGGGCGGGTGGCGACGCAGCCCGACGACGGCTCGGTCGCTGCCTGGGGCGACCCGGCGATCATCGCCCGCTGCGGGCTCGACTCGCTCTCCCCCACGACCGAGGACTGCGTGACCGTCGACGGCGTCGACTGGGTGGTGCGACCGCTCAGCGACGGGTCGGCGGCCACGACCTACGGGCGCGACCCGGCGATCGAGGTGCTCGCGCCGGGGACGTACGGCGCGGTGCCGCTCCTGCTGCCCGCCTTCACGGCCGTCGCCAGGTCCCTCCCCGAGACCGGCCGCCACTGCACCTGACGGCGTATTCCGTCGGAAAGTGGGCACTCGACGCCGACCTGCCCCCCTCCCAGTCGAGTGCTCAGTTCCTGACGTCTCCTGACGTAGGAAAGTGGGCACTCGACTGGACCTGCCGGTCGAGTGCCCAGTTTTCGAGGGGTCTCAGCGCAGACCGGTGCGCCGCTCCAGCGCGAGGGACAGGAGCTCGTCGATGAGGTCGGGGTAGTCGAGGCCCGAGGCCGCCCACATCCGCGGGTACATCGACGTCGGCGTGAAGCCGGGCATCGTGTTGATCTCGTTGATGATGACGCGGCCGTCGTCGGTGTAGAAGCAGTCGACGCGTGCCAGGCCCTCGCAACCGAGCGCCTCGAAGGCCTCGGCCGCCAGCCGCTGCACCTCCTTGGCGACCTCCTCCGGCACGTCGGCCGGGCAGCTGAGGTCGACGTCGGCCTCGGCGAGGTACTTGGCTTCGAAGTCGTAGAAGGCATGGTTGTCGTGGACCTGGATCTCGCCGACGTCCGACGTGCGGGGCCCCGAGGTACCGTGCCCCTCGAGGACCGCGCACTCGATCTCGCGGCCCTTGATGCCGGCCTCGACGATGACCTTGGGGTCGTGCTCGCGGGCCACCTCGATGGCCGCCTCGAGGCCCGCGGGATCGTCGACCCGGGTGATGCCCATCGACGAGCCGGCCCGGGCGGGCTTGACGAAGAGTGGGTAGGCCAGGCCGGCGCAGGCGTCCATGGCGGCCGCCTTGTCGGAGCGCCAGGCACGGTCGGTGACGACGGCATAGGGCCCGACCGGGAGGCCGTGACCCGCGAAGACCACCTTCATGTAGTGCTTGTCCATGCCGGCGGCGGAGGCGAAGACGCCCGAACCGACGTAGCGCACGTCGGAGAGGTCGAGGAAGCCCTGGAGCGTGCCGTCCTCGCCGAACGGGCCGTGCAGCAGCGGGAAGACGACGTCGACCTGACCGAGCTCGCGCGGCGGCTGGCCCGACTCGAGCACCGTGAGCGACGTCTCGCGTGTCGACAGCGGCAGCACGACGTGGGCAGGGCTCGCCTCGACCTCGGGCGTGCGGCCGGCGGTCAGCTCGAAGCGGCCCGGGTCGTCGGCGGCCAGGACCCACTGGCCGTCGCGCGAGATGCCGATCGGCACGACGTCGTACTTGCTGCGGTCGATGGCGCGCAGCACGCCGGCTGCGGTCGCGCAGGAGACGGCGTGCTCGGAGGAGCGACCTCCGAAGACGATGGCGACGCGGGGGCGGCTCGGCTGCTCGGGCTGGGGCTGGTCCGTGGTCATCAGACGAGACTCTATCCCGACGCCCGGGGGCCGCTCGTACGCTGAACGGGTGGCCAGCCAAGCGGATCCGCAGCACCTGCACGTCGAGACCTTCGTCGTCGCCTCGGGGCGGCCCGAGCGCTCCCCCGGCTCGTCGGCGAACGTGCCGGTCGAGCTGACGTCGACGTATGCCGCCGACGGTGAGGTCAACTACGCCCGCTCCGGCAACCCGACGTGGAACGCCTTCGAAGTGGCCCTCGGCGGTCTCGAGGGGGGCCACGCGCTCGTGCACGCGTCGGGCATGGGCGCCATCTCCGCCGCCCTCTCGCTGCTGCCTGCCGGTGGCACCGTCGTGGCCCCCGACACCACCTACAACGGCACCGGCGACCTGCTCGTCGCGCACGAGAAGGCCGGTGGGTCCGTCGTCCGCGTGCACGCCACCGACACCGCCGGTTTCCTCGCCGCGCTCGAGTCGGCCGACCTGCTGTGGCTCGAGTCGCCCACCAACCCGCTCATGGACGTCACCGAGCTCGACGTCGTGCTCGGTCGGGCGCGAGAGCTCGGCGTGACGAGCGTCGTCGACAACACCCTCTCGACCCCGCTGCTGTGCCGGCCCCTCTCGCTCGGCGCCGACGTCGTCGTGCACTCGGTGACGAAGTACCTCTCGGGACACAGCGACGTCGTGCTCGGGGCGACCGTCGTCGCCGACACGGAGCCGGGCCGTGCCATCGGCGAGCGCCTCTTCCGGCACCGCACGCTGCACGGCGCGATCGCCGGCCCGATGGAGGTCTTCCTCGCCCTCCGCGGCCTGCGCACCCTCTCGGTCCGGTTCGAGCGGGCGAGCGCCAGCGCGGCCGAGCTCGCCCGACGCCTCGCCGACCACCCGGGCGTCGAGCGCGTGCGCTACCCCGGGGTCGGGGCGATCCTGTCGGTCGACGTCGCGGGCGACGCCGACGCCGCCGAGCGCGTGTGCAGCGCGACGCGGCTGTGGCTGCACTCGACGAGCCTCGGCGGCGTCGAGTCGCAGGTCGAGCGACGCCGCCGCCACCCCTCGGAGTCCGAGCAGGTGCCGGCCAACCTGCTGCGCCTCTCGGTCGGCATCGAGCACGTCGACGACCTGTGGGCCGACCTCGACCAGGCGCTGCGCGCCGTCTGACGCCCTCGCGCCCTGCGAGGATGGAGGGCATGGAACGTGTGCTGGGCATCGGCGGCTGGTTCGTGCGGGCGAAGGACCCGGCGGCCCTGGGCGAGTGGTACCGCGACTGCATCGGGCTCGACCTGGACCAGCACGGGCTCTGGCAGCAGCAGGCCGGCCCGACCGTCTTCGCCGCCTTCGAGTCCGACACCGACTACTTCGGCTCGCGCGGGCAGCAGACCATGCTCAACTTCCGGGTGCGCGACCTCGACGCGATGCTCGCCCAGCTGCGGGCGCGGGGCGCCGCCGTCGAGGAAGAGACCCAGGACATGGACGGGGTGGGCCGCTTCGGCTGGGTCACCGACCCCGAGGGCAACCGCATCGAGCTCTGGCAGCCGAGCTGAGGGTCGCCGAGCCGACGACGGTGGAGGCCGACACAGGATCGTCAGTGCTTCTCGGCCTTGAGGTCGCGGGACATGAGGCGCGGCCCGACCTCGCTCGCCGAGTGGCCGTCACGGATCACCGCGACCACCTGCTCGCAGATGGGCATGACGACGTCGTGCTGCTCGGCGAGCGTGAGGATCGACTGGCAGGACTTGACGCCCTCGGTCGTCGTGCGCAGCTCGGCGGTGGCCTCGTCGACGGTCATGCCGCGCCCGAGCCGCACGCCGAAGGAGTGGTTGCGTGACAGCGGTGACATGCACGTGGCGATGAGGTCGCCGACGCCGGCGAGTCCCATGAAGGTCTGCGGGTGGGCGCCGAGCGCGAGACCCAGGCGGGTCGTCTCGGCCAGGCCTCGCGTGATGATCGTCGCCTTGGTGTTGTCGCCGAAGCCCATCCCCTCGGCCATGCCCGACGCGAGGGCGACGACGTTCTTCGTGGCGCCGCACACCTCGGCGCCGATGACGTCGGTGTCGGTGTAGGGCCGGAAGTACGGCGTGGCGCAGGCGCTCGCCACCCGCTCTGCGGTCTCCATGTCGGTGCAGGCCACGACGCCGGCGGCGGGCTGGCGGCGGGCGATCTCGGGTGCGAGGTTGGGGCCCGACACGACCACGACCCGGCGCGCCTCGACGTCGGCCGCCTCCGCGATGACCTCGCTCATGCGCAGCGTCGTGCCGAGCTCGACGCCCTTCATGAGCGAGACCACGGGCGCGCCGGACGGGATGGACGCGCCCCAGTCCGACAGGTTCGCGCGCAGGGTCTGCGAGGGGACGGCCAGCACGACGACGTCGCCCCGCTCGAGCGCCTCGCCCGGGTCGGTGGTGGCTCGCACGGTCTTCGGCAACGCGAGCTCGGGCAGGTAGGCCTCGTTGCGCCCGCGGTTGATGGCGTCGGCCACCTCGGTGCGCCGGGCCCACATCGTCACGTCGCAGCCGGCATCCGCGAGGATCGCCCCGAAGGCGGTGCCCCAGTTGCCGCTGCCCATGACGGCGACGCGCGTCACTGCGCCACCCCGTCGCCGTGGTGGCGCCCGTGCTTCTTGTGCCGCCCGATCTCGTGGTGCTTCATGGGGTCGCCGATCTCGGGCACCCCGTGCTGGCGCGGGTCGAAACGCTCCGTCGGCCGCTTCTCGCCACGGATCTCCTCGAGCAGCTCGGTGATGCGGTCCATGAGCCGGTCGGTCGCCTCGCGCAGCACCTTGGTGTCGATGGGCCGGTCGTAGAGGTCCGACAGGTCGACGGGGGGTCCGGCATACATGTGCATGGTCTTCCGGGGGAAGAGCGACGGGCGGTGGCCGTAGGGCGAGAGGATCTCCTGGGCGCCCCACTGCGCCACGGGGATCAGCGGGCAGCGCGTCTCGAGGGCGACCCGGGCAGCGCCGGTCTTGCCCCGCATCGGCCACAGGTCGGGGTCGCGGGTGATGGTGCCCTCGGGGAAGATGCCGAGCGGCTTGCCCGCCCGCACGCCCTCGACGGCGGCCCGGTAGGCGCCCGCGGCGGCGGCGGAGTTGCGGTAGACGGGAATCTGGCCGCTCTTCTTCAGCAGCCACCCCACGACGGGGATGGTGAAGAGGCTGTCCTTGCCGAGGAAGTACGCCTCGCGCCCGCTGTCGAACATGAAGTGGGCGAAGACGAGCGGGTCGGCGTACGAGATGTGGTTGGGCGAGACGACGAACCCTCCCTCGGCGGGGAGGTTCTCGAGCCCCTTCCAGTCGCGCTTCGTGAGGCCCATGAGGAGTGGCCGGAGCAGGAGCGCCGCGAGCCGGTAGGCCCAGGGCAGCCGCCGCTTGCGTGGGCCGGCAGTCACGATGTCACGTCCTCCTCGTCGTGCGCACGCCGGTCGACGTGGCAGGGCTTCATCTTGTCCACCTCGCGGCGCGGTGTCGAGCAGCGCGACGGCGAGTGGGACGATATCGCCAGCATGACGACCTCCCCGAACGCGCTCCCCGAGTCCGGACCGTCCCGGCGACGGCCGGTGGCCTCAGGCGACTGGGTCGTCGTCGTGCCCGTCAAGGACACCCGCCACGGGAAGTCCCGCCTGGCCCGCGCCGTGGGTTCCGACCGGGCAGCGCTCAGCGGCGCCATCGCCCACGACACCCTCACCGCCGTCGTCGAGGCGGTCGGTCCCCGCTGCGTGGTGCTCGTGACCGGCGATGAGGCCCTGTCCCTCGCGTGGGCCGCGCGGGGCGTCACCGTCGTCGGCGACCCCGGCAGCGGCCTCAACGACGCGGTCTCCGCAGGTATGCGGCACGCCGAGTCGGGCGCGCGGGTGGCGGCCCTCCTCGGCGACCTCCCGGCCCTCGACGCGCGGTCGCTGCGGACGGCGCTCGAGCGGGCGTCCACGGTGGGCGAGTCCTTCGTGCCCGACGGCGACGGCACCGGCACGGTGCTGCGCTGCGGTCGTGGCTTCACGCCGCGGTTCGGGCCCGACAGCGCGTCCCGTCATGCCGCCGACGGTGCCGTGCGCCTCGACCTGGCGCTCCCCCGCCTGCGCACCGACGTCGACGACGCACGCAGCCTGGCCCGCGCGCGCCGCCTGGGGCTGGGGCGGGCGACACGGTCGGTCCTCGAGGACCGGGCGTCTGGTTGGATCAGGAGCATGCAGGCCACCGTCCACCGCTTCGACCCCGACACGCACACCGGCAGCGTCCTGCGTGACGACGGCGTGGAGCTGTCGTTCGAGGCGCCCGCCTTCGAGTCGAGCGGGCTGCGGCTGCTGCGCACCGGCCAGCGGCTCACCGTCGACGTCGTCGACGACGTCGTCGTCTCGCTGCGCATCGTCGGCGTCGGAGCCGGGCAGCCCATCCGCTGAGGCGGCGTCACTCGAACATGACGTCCACGTAGTAGTTGGAAGCGTTGCTGCTCTGGGTCGGCATGCCCGGCTGGCTGCCGTAGAGGTAGAGGCCGTTCCGGGCGCTCGTCGTGCTGGCCGGGGCCGTGACCGGACCACGGGTGAACGACGACGTGAAGAACGAGGTCGTGACGGAGTACCTGCCCCGCGGTGCGTGGTAGGAGACGACGTATGCCGTGCCAGCACTGACGGGCACGGGCTCGGCCAGGGTGACGCTCTGCCAGCCCGACGCCGACTCGTTGACGGCGACCCCCGCACCGATCCGCTCGCCGTTGGCGTTCCACACGCTGACCTCAGGGCCCCCGGTGTTGAGCGACCCCTTGTAGAGCTTCACCCCGACCACCTTGCCGTCGCGGCTGGGACGGAACCGCATCCACGTCGGAGAACTGTCTGGCGTCGGGTGTCTCCTCATAGCAGGTCATGGTGCGTCCGGGGTCCCGCTCTCATCGACGCTCTCCTCCCGGCGGTGCCGCCAGAAGATCTCGTTGCCGCTGAAAGGCGAGGTTCACACCGCCGTCGCGGGCGGGCTCGACGTTGCCCCGCTGCGCCTTCGTCCAGTACTCGTCGTGCCCCACGGTGACGAAGGCGGAGTGCCGCTCGAGCACGTCGGGCCGCAGGGCCGCGGCCGGCGGTGCGAGCACGAGGACCATGGTGCGCACCGGCGAGCCGGTCGTCCCGGACCCAGCGCCGGTGCCGGTCTGCAGGGGCCGCGGGCGGCGGCGTCTGCCCGCAAGCACAGAGGAGCAACAGCGCCCCAACCGTCCCGAGCCTTCGTGTCGCCCCCATGGCCCTTCGAGCGTCCTTCACCTCCAGTACACGCCCTGAAGCGGGCCTCGCCCGCGGACTCGGGCAGGGTGCGCCCAAGGTCACCCGGGCGCGAACGCGAGAGGGCCCGACCGGTGTCCGGTCGGGCCCTCTCGCGCTGCCTCGTGCTGGCGCGTGGCCGTCAGGGCGTGTCGGCGGCCACGGCGGTCAGCGTGAGGCGGTCTTGCGCGCCGTGGTCTTGCGGGCGGTCGCGGCCTTGGTCGTCGTCTTCTTCGCGGCGGTCCTGGCGGGAGCGGCCTTGGTCGCGGTCTTCTTGGCCGCGGCCTTGGTGGTGGCCTTCGTGGCGGTGGCGCGCTTCGCCGGGGCGGCCTTGGTGGCAGCGGCCTTCGTCGTGGTCTTCTTGGCGGCCGCCTTGGCCGGCGCGGCCTTGGTGGTCGTCTTGCGAGCCGTCGTCGTCTTCGCCGTGGTGGCCCTGGATGCGGTGGCGGCCTTGGTCGCGGTGGCGCGCTTCGCCGGGGCGGCCTTGGTGGCAGCGGCCTTCGTCGTGGTCTTCTTGGCGGCCGCCTTGGCGGGGGCGGCCTTGGTGGCAGCCTTCTTCGTGGTCGTCTTCTTGGCGGCCGTCCGGCCGGTCGCGGCCGCAGCGGAGGACCCGGCCGAGGCGCGCGTGGCGGCCGACTCGGTCTTGGAGAGCTTCTTGGCGCCGGACACGACCTCCTTGAAGTTCGTGCCCGACCGGAACTTGGGAACGCGGGTCTTCTTGATCTTCACCGTCGCCCCCGTCTTGGGGTTGCGGCCGGTGCGCGCGGCGCGGTCGGCCCGCTCGAAGGTGCCGAAGCCGGTGATGCCGACCTTGCCGCCCTTGGCCACCTCGCGGATGACGACGTCGAGGAAGGCCTCCAGCGCATCGGAGGCGACCTTCTTGCTGCCGAGCTTCGTCTCGAGCGCGTCGATCAGTTCTGCCTTGTTCACGTCTTCCCCTCCAGAGGACTGTCGGTGTCAGGCGACCCGACGATGTGCGTCCGGAACCGGTCCGGCTACCTCCTGACGTTAGGACGACTCGGCAGGCCGCGTCCATCACCAAATGGTGGGTTTTTCGTTGTGTCGCAAGGAGTTTGACGCCTTCTTCGGCTCTCGGCGGGGCCGCCGACGCACTTTCGCCCCTCGACCCCCTGAGGACATGAGAAAGCGGATCCCGCTGTGTTGCAACGGAATCCGCATCCTCTACTGCCCTCGGCGGCAGCCCCGCAGGGGGCGACTCAGACCGGGGTGGTCACCGGCTTGTGGCCGGGCCGTCGTGACTCGAAATCGGTGACGAGATCCTCGTGTCGGAGGGTCAGCCCGATGTCGTCGAGCCCCTCGAGGAGCCGCCAGCGGGTGTAGTCGTCGATCTCGAAGGGTGCGACGATCTCACCGGCGCTCACGGTGCGCCCGACGAGGTCGACGGTGATCTCGGCGCCGGGGTTGTTCTCGAGATGCTTCCAGATGAGCTCGACATCGTCCTGCGCGACGATCGCCGTGAGCAGACCCTGCTTGCCGCTGTTGCCGCGGAAGATGTCGGCGAAGCGCGAGCTGATGACGACCCGGAAGCCGTAGTTCATCAGCGCCCAGACGGCGTGCTCGCGGCTCGAACCCGTGCCGAAGTCGGGGCCGGCCACGAGGACCGAGCCACCGGCGTACACCGGGTTGTTGAGGACGAAGGACTCGTCCTTGCGCCAGGCGGCGAACAGGCCGTCCTCGAAGCCGGTGCGCGTGACGCGCTTGAGGTACTCGGCCGGGATGATCTGGTCGGTGTCGACGTTGCTGCGGCGCAGCGGCACGCCGATGCCCGTGTGGGTCTCGAACTTCTCCATGGCTCAGGCCTCTCCGGTCGTCGCGGATGCCAGCGGGGCGTGGCCCCCCGCGGTCTGCAGGTCGGCGGGGCTCGAGAGCGTGCCGAGCACGGCGGTGGCCGCCGCGACCAGGGGGCTCACGAGGTGGGTGCGGCCGCCCTTGCCCTGCCGGCCCTCGAAGTTGCGGTTGGAGGTGGACGCGCTGCGCTCGCCCGGGGCCAGGGTGTCGGGGTTCATGCCGAGGCACATCGAGCACCCGGGGAGGCGCCACTCGGCGCCGGCGTCGGTGAAGACCTTGTCGAGGCCCTCGGACTCGGCCTGCAGGCGCACCTTGGCGGAGCCGGGCACGACGAGCATGCGGACGCCGTCGGCGACCCGGTGGCCCTGGACGACGGCCGCGGCGGCGCGGAGGTCCTCGATGCGACCGTTGGTGCACGAGCCGACGAAGACCGTGTCGACCTTGATGTCGCGCAGCGGGGTGCCGGGCTCGAGACCCATGTAGGTGAGCGCGTTGGCCGCGGCGACGCGGTCGCTCTCGTCGGCGAACGACTCGGGGTCGGGAACCGACTCGGACAGGGGCAGGCCCTGACCCGGGTTGGTGCCCCACGTGACGAACGGCGTGAGCCGCGCCGCGTCGAGCTCGACCTCGGCGTCGAAGACGGCGTCGTCGTCGCTGCGCAGCGCCGTCCAGTCGGCGACCGCGGCGTCCCAGTCGGCGCCCGTCGGAGCGTGCGGACGGCCCTTCAGGTAGTCGAAGGTCGTCTGGTCGGGGGCGATCATGCCGGCACGCGCGCCGGCCTCGATCGACATGTTGCACACCGTCATCCGGGCCTCCATCGACAGGGCCTCGATGGCCTCGCCGCGGTACTCGATGACGTAGCCCTGGCCGCCGCCCGTGCCGATCTTCGCGATGACGGCGAGCACGACGTCCTTGGCGGTGACGCCCTCGGGCAGGGCGCCCCGCACGTTGACGGCGAGGGTCTTGAACGGCTTGAGCGGCAGCGTCTGCGTGGCGAGCACGTGCTCGACCTCGGAGGTGCCGATGCCGAAGGCGAGCGCCCCGAACGCGCCGTGGGTGGAGGTGTGGCTGTCGCCGCAGACGACGGTCATCCCCGGCTGGGTCAGCCCGAGCTGGGGGCCGACGACGTGCACGATGCCCTGGTCGGCGTCGCCCATCGGGTAGAGGCGCACGCCGAACTCGTCGCAGTTGCGGCGGAGGGTCTCGACCTGGACCTTCGAGACGGGGTCGGTGATCGGGCCCGGCGTCGTCGGGACGTTGTGGTCCTCGGTGGCGAGCGTCAGGTCGGGCCGGCGCACCGGGCGACCGGCCAGCCGGAGGCCGTCGAAGGCCTGCGGGCTGGTGACCTCGTGGAGGAGGTGGAGGTCGATGTAGAGGAGGTCGGGCTCCCCCTCGGCGCGACGGACGACGTGTGCGTCCCAGACCTTCTCGGCCAGTGTGCCTGCCATGACTGCCTCTGACTTCCCTCCGCGACGACGACTTGCTGGTGCCGAGCGCGTGCGCCATCGAGGACCTGGTCGCGACATCGCTCTTCGGCAAGACTGATCCTTTTCTGGGTCCAACGGATTGACGTCTCAGTGCCTGAGACGTCAATATCAGTGCATGGACAACTCTTCAGGGGTCGGTGTTCTCGACAAGGCCGCCACGGTGCTCGGCGCCCTCGAGGCGGGCCCTGCCACCCTCGCCCAGCTCGTCGGAGCCACCGGACTCGCGCGTCCCACGGCCCACCGTCTGGCCGTGGCGCTCGAGCACCACCGTCTCGTCTCGCGCGACATGCAGGGGCGCTTCGTGCTCGGCCCGCGACTGGGCGAGCTCGCCTCGGCGGCCGGCGAGGACCGCCTGCTCGCCGCGGCCGGGCCCGTGCTCGGCGCGCTGCGCGACCACACCAACGAGAGCGCGCAGCTCTTCCGCCGCCAGGGCGACCAGCGCATCTGCGTCGCGGCCGCCGAGCGACCCGTGGGCCTGCGCGACTCGATTCCCGTCGGCGCGACCCTCTCGATGCTCGCCGGCTCCGCCGCGCAGGTGCTGCTCGCGTGGGAGGAGCCCGACCGGCTCCACCGCGGGCTGCAGGGCGCGGCCTTCACGGCCACCGCGCTCTCGGGCGTCCGCCGCCGCGGGTGGGCCCAGAGCGTCGCCGAGCGTGAGGCCGGCGTCGCCTCGGTGTCGGCCCCCGTACGCGGCCCCTCGGGTCGCGTGGTCGCGGCCGTGTCGATCTCGGGGCCCATCGAGCGCCTGTCGCGCCAGCCCGGTCGCCTGCACGCCGCGACGGTGGTCGCCGGCGCCAACAAGCTCACCGAGGTGCTGCGCCGCCACCACGCGATGCAGCAGCAGCAACAGCAGCAGCAGAACGCCTGACCCCCTGGTCCGGGTGCGGCCCGGGTCCGCGCCTGCACCGTTCCACCACGCCGCGCCGCGCATCGGCAGCCGGTGGAGGCGGGCATTGCGCAACAGATCGGTCACGATCCGTATCACAGCCTCCTGTCGGACAACCTTTCGGGGGGTGCTCGCGTCACCCTCTGTGCAGTGCAACGACGCACGGCACGTCGCATGACGAACCATGCTGAACAAGGGGTCACGATGCAGGCAGCCAGCTCACCAGTCCGTTCCACAGGCGGACTGCGCCACGTCCTCGCGCTGACGGGCGCCCTCGCGCTCCTCGCCGGGTCGGCAGCGTGCACGCCGGGCGCGACGCCCGACGCGGCTGCGACCCACGTCGGCCAGACCGTCAGCCCGACGACCGAGACCCCGTCCCAGACACCGTCCGAGACCCCCTCAGAGACCCCATCGGAGACACCGTCGCAGTCGCCGAGCCCCACCCCGTCGGCCGTCCCCACCACCGGGGCCCCCACACCGGCGTCCAAGCCGACGCCGAAGCCCACACCGAAGCCCACACCGAAGCCGGAGCCCGCCCCGGTCGTGATGCTGCGTGTCGGCGATACCGGTCCGAAGGTGCGCTCGCTCCAGGCGCGACTGCGCCAGATCGGCTGGTTCGCGGGCGACGTCAACGACCGCTACGGCTCGAAGACGACGGAGGCCGTCCGCGGCTTCCAGGCCAAGCGTGGGTTCGACGCGACGGGCGAGCTCGACGAGCGCACCTGGGACAAGCTCGTCTCGATGAGCCGACGCCCGACGGCCGACGAGCTGGCGAACGTGAAGCCCACGCCGGCGGAGCCCAAGCCCGGCAGCATCTCCTGGGACGTCGACGAGCGCTGCATGACCGGCCGCGTCATGTGCGTCAGCAAGTCGACGCGACGCCTGACGTGGGTCGTCGACGGGGTGCCGCAGTACGGGTTCGACGTGCGTTTCGGCAGCGACGAGCTGCCCACCCGCGAAGGCGTCTTCTCCGTCTACAAGAAGAAGGTCGACGTCATCTCGAACCTCTACCACACGCCGATGCCCTACTCGATGTTCTTCTCCGGGGGCCAGGCGGTGCACTACTCGTCGAACTTCGCACGCCTCGGCTACTCCGGTGCCTCGCACGGCTGCGTCAACGTGCGCAACAAGCCGCGGCTGGTCCAGCTGTACAACGAGGTGCGCATCGGCGACAAGGTCGTCGTCCACTGGTGACGGCGCTGGTCGCCGGTGCCTCAGCAGGCCGCCGTAGGCTGGCGAGGTCCACTCCCCCAGGGCCCCAGAGGAGTCAGCGTGCTCAAGGTCGGTTGGAAGGCGTCAGCGGAGCAGTTCGGTCCCCGTGACCTCGTCACGTATGCCGCACGGGCCGAGGAGGTCGGCCTCGACTCGGTCTTCATCTCCGACCACTTCCAGCCGTGGCGTCACCAGGACGGTCACGCGCCGTTCGCGATGTCGTGGCTGGCTGCCGCGGGTGAGCGCACCGAGCGCATCCAGCTCGGCACGTCGGTGATGACCCCGACGTTCCGCTACAACCCGGCCGTCGTCGCCCAGGCGTTCGGCACGCTGGGCGCGCTCAACCCCGGCCGCATCGTGCTCGGCATCGGCACCGGCGAGGCGCTCAACGAGGTGGCGGTCGGCGCTGCCGGCTCGCCGTGGCCCGAGTTCAAGGAGCGCTTCGCCCGGCTGCGCGAGGCCGTGACCCTCATGCGCCGGCTCTGGACCGAGGAGCGCGTCGAGTTCGAGGGCGAGTACTACCGCACGCACGCCGCCACCGTCTACGACCGCCCCGAGCAGCCGATCCCCGTCTACGTCGCCGCGGGCGGCCCGCTCGTCGCCCGGTATGCCGGCCGGTCGGGTGACGGGTTCATCTGCACTTCCGGCAAGGGCCGCGAGCTCTACGAGGACAAGCTGCTCCCCGCCGTCGACGAGGGCCTCGCGAAGTCGGGGCGCACCCGCGACGACATCGACAAGATGATCGAGATCAAGCTCTCCTACGACCGCGATGCCGACCAGGCACTGCACAACGTGCGGTTCTGGGCGCCGCTGTCGCTCAGCGCCGAGCAGAAGCACGGCGTCGACGACCCGGTCGAGATGGAGCGTCTCGCCGACGAGCTCTCGGACGAGGAGATCGCCAAGCGCTGGATCGTCACGAGCGACCCGCAGGAGGCCGTCGACGCCGTGCGGCAGTACGTCGACTGGGGTTTCGACCACGTCGTCTTCCACGCGCCGGGCCACGACCAGGGCCGCTTCCTCGAGCAGTTCTCGGCCGACGTGCTGCCGGGGCTGCGCGAGCTCGGCTGAGCGGTCAGCTCGCAGCCGCGCGGCGCGTCAGCCGGGCGTGGCTGCGGCGTGCCCGCTGGTCGGTCGTGCCGAAGGCCTTGCCCAGGCCTGTGGGCGGCATCGCGACGTAGAGGCTCTCGTGCGCCCCGGCAGGGACGGCATACGTCTCGTGCCAGATGCCGACCGCGCCCGTGGCCTTGCGGCTGCGCCGGTAGAAGGCGGTCCAGGCGGGGCGGTGCAGTCGCTCGGGGTCGTTGGCGTAGGCGTAGATCGACTGTGCGTCGCGCCAGTACTGCACGACCGTGGGACCGCCGGAGCCGATGAGGGTGCGCGCCTCGAGGAAGCCGAGGTCGGGCCCGTCTCCGCGCGCCGCCGCGGCCTTGGCCCGGTAGAGCTCGGCGATCATGCCGGGCATGGCGCCGAGGACCGGCAGCCACAGGTCCGGACGCCAGGGCTGGTTGACCCGCATGCCGATGAGGAAGACGGCCAGGTCGCCGTCGTGGGTGTGGGTGGAGTGCGCGAAGCCGGTCATGACTCGCCTTTCGGATAGTGGGACTATCTAAATTTGGAGAGTCATACTATCCAATGTCAAGGAGGTTGTTCAGTGCGCATCTCAGAGCTGTCCGAACGCAGCGGGGTCACCATCCCCACCCTCAAGTACTACCTGCGCGAAGGCCTGCTGCACCCAGGGGAGCTGCAGGGCGCCACCCGGGCGACCTACGACGACTCCCACCTCGAGCGCGTGCGCCTCGTGCGCACGCTCGTCGACGTGGGCCGACTCTCCATCGAACGCGTGCGCGAGGTGGTGCGCGCCATCGACGCCCCGCCTGCAGGCCGGCACCAGCTGCTGGGCGCAGCCCACGAGGCGCTGCGCCCGCACCCTGCGAGCGGCGGGCCGGCGCCGGAGGCACTGGAGCGGCTGGCGGCCCTCGACCTACCCGAGTGCGCACACTCCCCCGCCAGCCTGCAGCTCGCCGAGGCGCTGACCGCGGCAGCGGCCGCGGGCTGGAGCGTCGAGCCCGAGACGCTCGCTCGGTGGCTGGAGGCGATGCGTGCGGTGGCGGAGACCGACGTCGTCGCGGAGCTCGGCGAGGTGCCGCCCGGCGAGGCACTGCGCTACGCGATCGTCGGCAACGTGCTGACCGACCCCGTGCTGCTGGCGCTGCGTCGCGTGGCGCAGGAGGCCGTCAGCGCCGAGCGCTTCGGCACCGGCCCGACCCGCTCGCCCGGGTGACGGGCCCCGCAACGCAGAAGACCCCGGTCCGTGTGGACCGGGGTCTTCCTCTTGCTCTCTCGAGCATCACGTAGCCCCGACGGGATTCGAACCCGCGCTACCGCCTTGAGAGGGCGGCGTGCTAGGCCGCTACACAACGGGGCCGTGAGCGGTGCCGAGCGGACTCGGCACGAGAAGAAACCTTACCGTGTGGTTTGGATTTCTCCGAATCGGCTCTCCCGGGGGAGAACCAGAGCTGGGGTACCAGGACTCGAACCTAGAATGACGGAACCAGAAACCGTAGTGTTGCCAATTACACCATACCCCAAGGGGTTTCGCTCCGCGCCTGCCTTTCGGTCGGTACGGGGTGAACCGAATGGGAATACTACCGGTCCGTGAGCGGTGGCCCAAATCGGCGGTCGATCGCTGCTGCGAGCTCGTCCAGACGACGCACGGACGCCACCTCCTTGGTGGTGCCGCGACCGGCCCGGTCGAGCCAGACGGCGCGCAGCCCGGCCGCCTCGGCACCCAGGACGTCCCACTCGAGGCTGTCGCCCACGCACACGACGCGAGCCGGCTCGACACCCACGAGACGGCACGCCTCGACGTAGACGCGGGGGTCGGGCTTGCCGAAGCCCAGGGTGTCGGTCGTGACGACCACGTCGAACCGCTCCACGAGGTCGAGGGCCTCGAGCTTGACCCGGGTCGGGGACAGCGCGGAGTTGGTGAGCAGGGCCACGGGCAGGCCGACGCGGTCGACAGCGTCGAGGAGCGCGGGCACGTCGGGGAAGAGGCGCTGGGCGCTGCGGAAGGCCGGGGCGTACGCGTCCTCGAACGAGCGGTGAGCGTCGGACGGGACGTCGAGGTCGAACGCTGTCGCCACCTCGGCCAGACGGCCGGCTCTCATGTCGTCGAACGCCACGTCGCCGGAGGCGTAGCGCGGGAACCACCGCTCGGGGTCGTCGTAGTAGCGCTGGGCCATCGCCCGGTGGTCGTCGGGACGGTGCGGCCAGATCGCGGCCGCCGCCTCGGTGCCCGCGACGACCATCGCCTCCCTGGTGTCGACGATCGTGTCGTCGACGTCGAGCAGGACCGCCTCGACGCCTTCGAGCACGGCCCCGAGACGGGTCCGGCTCACGAGGGCTCCTCCGTCAGTCCGAACAGCGGGAGCGCGGGCGTCACGCCGTCGACGACGACGTCGTGGGACAGGCCGGAGGCCGTCCACGCCGCGGCCTCCAGGCGAACGTGCTGCAGGGTCTCCCCCGAGTGCTCGAGCACCGACCGGTGCGTGTCGCGGTAGCCGAGCGCCCGCGAGACACCGAGCGAGCCGCCGTTGCCGACGACGGCGGAGCTGATGGCCGCGACGGCGCCCAGGTGCCCGAAGGCGAGCGCCAGCACCGCTGCCCGCATCTGCTTGCCGAGCCCCCTGCCGCGCACGGGCGCGACCAGCCAGCTGGCCGAGTCCACCGTGCGCTCGGACGTCCAGTCGGGACCCTCGAGCCACTGCGCCCCGACCACCTCCCCACCCGAGCGGGCGACGAACGGCAGCGCCCAGTCGTCCGGCGACCACATGCCGAGCGCGCGCCAGTAGCCCTGGGCGAGGACGGCACGGCGGTTCGCGGGCTCGTCGAGACCGGCATACCTCGTCGCGTGCGGGTTGAGCTCGAGGTCGGCCGGCATGACCCGGGCCAGCACGGGCAGGTCGGCCTCGGTCATGACCCGGAGGTCGAGGTCGGCCGTGCGCAGCCGTATGCCGTGCAGGGCCCAGACGCCCGCGATGCCGTTGTCGTCCACGTCGGGTCCCGGCCGCACCCTCAGAGCGAGTCGCGCAGCGACCGCAGACGGCTGAGCGTCGACGTCTTGCCGAGGATCTCCATGGACTCGAAGAGCGGCGGCGAGATGCGCTGACCCGACACGGCCGTGCGCAGGGGGCCGAAGGCGAAGCGCGGCTTGATGCCGAGACCGTCGACGATCGCGGTGCGCAGCGCCTCCTCGATGGTCGCGGCGTTCCAGGCGCTGCCGGTGCCGAGGACGCCGGGACCGTGGTCGTCGATGTCGCCGAGCACGCGCAGGGCCGCGTCGAGCACGTCGCCCGCGTCGTCCTTGAGCTGCGCGCGAGCGTCGTCGTGGATCTCGAGCTGGTCGTCGCCCACGAAGAACGGGCCGACCAGCGCCGGCGCCTCGGTGAGGAGGGCCATGCGGGTCTGGATCAGCTCGGCGACGGCCTTGAGTCGCGCGAGCTCGCCGAGCGACTGCGTCTCGCCGAGGATGCCGGCACCGACGAGGTAGGGCAGCAGCCGGCTGGCGAACTCGCCGGTCTCGAGCTGGCGGATGTAGACGCCGTTGAGCCACTCGAGCTTCTTGAGGTCGAAGATCGGGCCGATCGGGTTGACCTTCGCCCAGTCGAACGTGCGGCTGAACTCCTCGAACGTGAAGACCTCGACGTCCTTGCCCTCGGCGTCCTGCTGCGGCGGGTAGGCAAGCAGGGCAAGGAAGTTCACGAGCGCCTCGGGGAGGTAGCCCTGCTCGCGGAACCATGTCAGGCGGGCAGCCGGGTTCTTGCGCTTGGAGATCTTGGACTTGTCGGTGTTGCGCAGCAGCGGCATGTGCGCGAACTTCGGCGGCTCGAGCCCGAGCCAGCGGTAGAGCAGGATGTGCTTCGGCGTCGAGCTGATCCACTCCTCGCCGCGCACGACGTGGGTGATGCCCATCTCGTGGTCGTCGACGACGACGGCCATGTGGTACGTGGGGAACCCGTCGGCCTTGAGGATGACCTGGTCGTCGGGCCGCGGCGCCGACACCTTGCCGCGGATGACGTCGTCGAAGACGAGTGGCACGTCGTCGGGCACGAGCATGCGCACGACGGGGGTCTCGGTGAAGCCGGGCAGCGCGGCACGTTCCTCGCGGGTCTTGCCGACGCAGAGGCGGTCGTAGCCGGTGGGCTGCTTCGTCTTCTGCTGGATCTCGCGCATCTGGTCGAGGCGCTCCTTGGAGCACCAGCAGTGGTAGGCGTGCCCGTCCGCGATGAGCCGGTCGACGTACGGGCGGTACGTGTCGAGTCGCTCGCTCTGGCGGTACGGCGCGAAGGGGCCGCCGATGTCGGGGCCCTCGTCCCAGTGCAGCCCGAGCCAGGCGAGGGTGTCGTAGAGCTGCGCCTCGGAGTCCTCGCGGAAGCGGGCCCGGTCGGTGTCCTCGACCCGCAGCACGAACTGGCCACCCTGCTGGCGCGTGTACGCGAGGTTGAAGAGCGACATGTACGCCGTGCCGACGTGGGGGTCGCCGGTCGGGCTCGGCGCCACGCGGGTGCGCACCGGGCCGCTGCCGTCGGACGTGCTGCGGCGGGACTGCCCTCCCCCGCGCACCTCGACCTGCGCGTCACCCGAGGCGGTCCCGGGGAGTGGAGTGGACGGCATACCTGCTGTGTTGTCGCTCATGGTGCGAACAGCCTAGTGGCCGTCGCGAGCGCAGCCGTGCGGGTGCGCCCCGCGGTCAGCGCCTGACGAAGGTGTTGGTCAGCGAGCCGATGCCGCCGATCTCGACCGTCACCTGCTGGCCGGCCTCGACGAGGCCCACACCGGCCGGGGTCCCGGTCAGGATGACGTCACCCGGCAGCAGCGTGAAGGCCGCGGAGGCGTACTCGATGATCGTGGCGATGCCGTGGATCATGTCGGCAGTCGTGCCGTCCTGCTTCACCTCGCCGTCGAGCGTCGTGCGGATCGAGAGGTCGGCCGCGTCGAGCTCGGTCTCGACCCACGGACCGAGCGGGCAGCTCGTGTCGAAGCCCTTGGCACGCGCCCACTGGCCGTCGGTGCGCTGCCAGTCGCGCGCCGTGACGTCGTTGGCGATGGTGTAGCCGTAGATGCACTCCGCGGCGTTCTCGGCCTTGACACCCTTGGTGATCGTCTTGATGACGACGGCGAGCTCGCCCTCGTAGGAGACCTCGTCGCTGCCCGCAGGCAGGACCACGGGGTCGAAGGGACCCACGACCGCGGTGTTCGGCTTGAAGAACATCATCGGCTCGGCCGGGGCCTCGCCGCCCATCTCCTTGGCGTGGTCGGCGTAGTTCTTGCCGATGGCCACGATCTTGGAGCGCGGGATGACGGGGGCGAGCAGCCGCACGTCGGCGAGCATGACCGGGCCCTGCCCGCTCGGCTGCAGCCCGACATAGAGGGGGTCACCGGCGAGCGGGGTGATCACCTCGCTGCCGGGGTCGCCCTGGACGATGCCGTATGCCGGGTCGTCCCCGGTCGTGTACCTCGCGATGCGCACGGGACCCACCCTAGCCACAGGGCGGTCCGGGCCCGGCCCGTCGTCCGTGGGCGCACGGCGCGCCGGGTCAGAAGGTGCGCCGCAGCCGCAGGCCGAGCGGTCGTCCGTCGGGGTCGTAGACGAGCCGGTAGAGCGGGTCGGCCCACACCCGGGTGAGCCGGCTCTGCTCGGGGTCGTCGAGCGGGCGCAGCCGACCGGGCGGGCGGTCGTCCGCCGTCGCGTGCCCCGCGCCCTTGCGCCAGGACGCCAGCGCGTCGGCGCTCGCGGCGTACGCGTCGAAGTGGTCCTCGAGGGACAGCTCGCCGTCGGTGTCGAGGTGCTCACGGGCGAGCGCCTGCCGCAGCCCGCGGGCGAAGCCCCGGTGCACGACTGCGGCCGACAGCTCGGAGTCGTGCGTCCACGAGCGCCGGTTGAAGTTGTCGGACCCCACCGTGACCCACTCGTCGTCCACGACGCAGACCTTCGCGTGGACGTAGACCGGGGTGCCGGCCCGGTTCTCGATGCCGTAGACGCCGACCCGACCGGGAGCCGCGGCGTGCAGCTCGTCGAGCAGCCTGGCCCGGCTGACGAGGTTCGGCGCCCGGCTCACCGCGCCGTCCTGGTCGGGCTGGTGCGGAAGCACGGCGACCAGGCGCAGGTCGGGGGCGCGCCGCATCGTGGCGACGAGGAGCGCGCACACCTCGGCGGACCACAGGTACTGGTCCTCGATGTAGATGAGGCGCCGGGCGTTGGCGAACGCCTTGGTGTAGCCCCGGGCGACGCTCCTCTCCCCCAGGGGCGCGAACGGGTAGCCGCCGAGCCGCCGACCGTAGGTGCGCAACAGCTGCACCGGGTGGTCGCCCGTCGGGGCGGGGTCGGGCAGCTGCGGGGGCAGGGCGCGGCGACGCGGACGGTCACCACGCACGGCGTCGAGGGCCTTGCGGATCGGCGAGCGGGTCAGGGCCTGCGGGTCCTCCCACCGTTCGCGGAAGACCGTCTCGACGTCGCCGACCACCGGCCCCGTCAGCGCCAGCTGCACGTCGTGCCAGGGGGGTCGGGCCCCGTAGACCGCCGCCATCGGCTGCGGCTGCGGGTCGCCCGCGTGCTCGGCGTCGTCGCGCCGGCTGTGGCACAGGTCGATGCCGCCGAGGAAGGCGATGTCGAGCCCGGGCCGGCCCGGGTGGCGCAGCACGACGAACTTCTGGTGGTGCGAGCCGCCGGTGCGCACCCGCATGTCGAGGTAGCACTCGCCGCCGGCCGCGTCGATGTCCTCGCCCAGGTGGCGGTTCTCGTCTGCCGAGAAGGCGAGCCGGTCCCAGTGGGAGCGCCAGACGAGCCCGCGCACGTCCACCCCACGGCGGGCGGCGTCGGCGAAGAGACGGGCGACCTCGCTGCCGGGCTCTCCGGTCAGCCGCTCGTCGGGGTCGCCGCGCCAGTCGACGAAGAGGAGCAGGTCGCCCGCGCGCATCGCCGACACCCGTTCGGTGAGCGCCGCGAAGTACGTCGTGCCGTGCACGAGCGGCGTCACCGAGTTGCCCTCGCTCCAGGCGCGTCCGTCGGCATGGCGGGCGTCGAGGCGCGTCCAGGGGTTGCCGCGCTCCGCGGCGGAGAGGTACCAGTCGTCGGCGACCACGGACCGAGCGTATGCCGGAGCGTCGCGCCGGACGGGTCAGCGGGGCCAGACGATCGTGACGTCCGCGGGCGAGCCGGGTGCGCCGCTGCGTCGCGTGCGGTACTCCGGCACCCCGACGCACGTCCACAGCAGGCCGGCAACGTCCTCGCCGAGCAGGCCCTGGAGGTCGGAGTCGCGGAAGGTCATCCCCGACGCGGCCGCACCCAACGCGTACGCCATGAGGTGCAGCCGACCCTCCACGAGCCCGGCGAGCAGCTGGACGTCGCGGTAGTCGTGGTCGTCGAGGTCGGCGAGACGCGTGCCGCTCATGGCGACGAACGCGGCGTCGTGGGCCAGGCCCTGCTCCAGGGCGGCGCCGAAGAGCTCGTCGCGTAGCTGCTGCTCCCCGAGCGGGCGCACCGGGGCATCGACGTCCGGCCACCGGGCCACCCCGGTCGGCACGCCCTCGACCCCGCTCAGCCCCACCCAGTGCGGGACCTCGATGCCACGCAGGGACGCGTTCATCGCGTCGTGGAGCACGTCGCGCGAGAGGGTGCGGTCGGCGTGCAGTCGCCGGATCGAGCCCTTGCTCGCGACGACGGCGTCGACGGGCGGTCCCGGGTCGCGGCTCGTCAGGGCGACCGGCGCCCCTCGCCCGAGCTCGGCACCGAGCCCGTCGCGCTCCCCCGCCCGCTGGGCCGCCGTCACGAGCGGGAACTCGAGACCGTCGGCGTCGTGGTGCCCTCCGAGCGCGTCGCCGGTGGGGTGGATGCCCGGCGTGCCGGGGCCCAGGGCGACGAGCGCGACCGGGAACTCCCGGGTGCCATCCGCACCGACGAGCGCGGCGACCTCGCGGTCGGCGAAGGTGGTGAACAGGTGGGCGGGCACACCGGCGCCGTCGGCCAGCGCGAGCAGCTGGGCAAGCATCGTGCCGGCATCCCAGTAGACGTGCCGGAAGCCGCGCTCGCGGTAGCGCCACCCGGTGCGCCAGGGGATGCCGGTGACGACGACCGTGGGGGCGTCCCCGGTCGGCGGCGGTCCGACTGTCACGAGGGCGTGGGCCTCGGGGTCGTACCAGTACGTCCCCGGGGCGACGTCGTCGGCGAGGACGTCGCGGTCGACTCCTCGCGGCACCGCCACGTAGAGCTCCAGCGGGAAGCGCGCACCGGCGGATCCGGCCGCGCGGAAGAGGACGACTCCGCCGTCGGGCCTCGTCGTTCGACGGGTCACCCCGGCTGACAGGAACAGCAGGCGGGCCAGGCCGGCGAGATCGAGGCGGCTCGTCCGCACGTCCGCGCTGCCGGCGAGCACCGCGGTGGCGGGCGCCGTGGCGGCAGGCAGCTCCTGCGGGAGCAGCGTGCGCTGAAGGTCCTCGTCGTAGACCTTGTACCAGGCCGGCCGTCGCGAGAGGTCGTTCGGCACGAGGTCCTGCACGAGGCGGTCGTCGTCGGGCACCTCGGTCCACTCCCGCTCGTGCGAGTAGGAGGTCAGCCGGTGCAGCAGGTGGGTGGGCCGTTCGGCGTCCGGAGCCATGGGCACATCCTGCTATGGCTCGTCACCTCGCGCGGGGTTGTCGCGCCTCATCGCCTACCCTCGTGGGGTGCAGGTGCTGGGTCAGCAGGAGTGGCGAGAGCGCACCGCGGCCCACGAGGCGAGGGTCGCGGCGGCGACCGCGCGCCATCTGGAGCGCCGTCGTGACCAGCGCAAGCACCCCGTCGAGGACTTCCTCTTCACGTACTACTCGTTCAAGCCGGCCCAGCTCCGACGGTGGCACCCCGGCGCGGGCGTCGCCCTCGCCGCGGGCGCGGAGGCGCCGCACCGCGACTGGCGGTTCTACGTCGCGGACGGCGACACGGTGCAGGTGGACGTCGACGCGTTCGTGGCGGCTCGCGGCGACACCGTGCGCTTCGTCCGCGAGCTGCTGCTGCGGACGGCCGCAAGGCCGGGACGCTTCGGCTGCTTCGGGCTGCACGAGTGGGCCATGGTCTACCGGACGGACCCGACGGACGTGCGTCACTCGGGGTGGCCGCTCCGGCTCGGCACCGAGGGCACCGACGCCGTCGTCGAGCGCCACCAGGTCGCCTGCTCGCACTTCGACGCGTACCGCTTCTTCACCCCGGACGCCGCGCCGCGCAACGCGCTCCGTCCGACCCGCGAGAGCCAGGCGGACCTCGAGCAGCCGGGATGCCTGCACGCCGGCATGGACCTCTACAAGTGGGCCCACAAGCTCGTCCCCGCCGTCTCGAGCGACCTCGTCATGGACTGCTTCGAGCTGGCTCGCGACATCCGCTCGCTCGACATGCGCGCGGCGCCCTACGACCTGCGCGAGCTCGGCTACGAACCGGTGCGCATCGAGACGCCCGAGGGCAAGGCGCAGTACGCGGCGGAGCAGCGAGCCTTCTCGGTGCGGGGGCAGGCCCTGCGCTCGCGCCTCGTCGAGGCGATCGACGGCGCCCTGCCGCGAGAGCGTGCGGCTGTGCCCTGACGCGCGGCGGGCGTCGGGAACCGAGCACTCGACGGGGGCGAAACGTCGGAAACCGGACGCTCGCTCGGTGAGGGTGGGCGGAGGGCTCACGAGTTTTTCGATTCGGCACGTATCACCGCCGGGATGCGCCACTCTGATGGGTGTCGGCGAAGGTCCACGGCACGCGCGCCGGCGATATCCACCCCTCGGGGGTGGTGCTGGGCGGGGCCTGGGCCGTCCAGCACTTCGCGCATCGCGTCAGGCCGAGCGCAGGCCGCGCAGGATGACGGCGAGCCCCACCTCGAAGGCCTTCGCCTCCGAGGTGCTGTCGGGCGTCGGCAGCTCCGGGTCGACCTGCGACGCGAGGGCCCGATTCTGTTGCGCCGCCACCGAACCGAGGATGTGGTGGACCACGAGCGCGGCCACGTCGTCACGTTCCGACGCCGTCGCGCCGGCGTCCTGGACGAGCCGCGCGAGGTCGCGCAGCGCGCGCGTGGCACCCGGCTCCACGGCATGCGCCAGCCCCACGACGTCGGCAGCGTCGGGCACCTGCACCAGCGCCTCCCGGAGGGCCACGGCCAGACCGGTCAGGGCCTCGGCGGCGGGCCGGTCGCCCGACGGCGTGGGGATCTCGGCGAGGAGCACGTCGGCCACCTCGACGAGCAGCTCCTGCTTGTTGGCGACGTGCCAGTACAGGGCGCCCGGCGCGACGCCCAGCTCGCGGGCCAGCCGCCGCATCGTGAGGTCGCCGAGGCCGTAGCGGCGCAGCAGGTCGACGGCCGCACCGACCACCTGCTCGCGGCTGAGCGCCATCCGGTCCCCCGTCCTCGGCAGGCGGGCCAGGCACGGACCCGCGTTGACAGCCGAGCCTAGCGACTCGGCATACTGAACACCGTTCAAGTTGAACACCGTTCAACGCCGTGCGCAAGGAGCCCCATGACCCGCCGTTACGACGACCTCGCCGACGCCGTGCTGGCCGGCACCCCTGCCACCGCCGACGACGCCCTCGACGTCCTGCGCGCGAGCGACGACGAGCTCGTCTCCCTCGTGGCTGCAGCGGCACGCCTGCGCCGCAAGCACTTCGGCAACACGGTGAAGGTGAACTACCTCGTCAACCTCAAGTCTGGGCTCTGCCCAGAGGACTGCCACTACTGCTCGCAGCGTCTCGGCTCACAGGCCGACATCCTCAAGTACACGTGGCTGAAGCCCGACGAGGCCATCGAGCAGGCGGCTGCCGGACTGCGGGGCGGAGCGACGCGCATCTGCATGGTCTCGAGCGGCCGCGGCCCCACCGACCGCGACGTCGACCGGGTGGCCGGCATGGTCGGTGCCCTGAAGCAGGAGCACCCGGACGTGGAGGTCTGCGCGTGCCTCGGCCTGCTCAAGGAAGGCCAGGCCGAGCGCCTGCGCGCGGCCGGGGTCGACGCGTACAACCACAACATCAACACCGCCGAGTCGCACCACGACGACATCGTCACGAGCCACACGTACGCCGACCGCGTGGACACCGTGACGAAGGCCAAGGACGCCGGACTCTCGCCGTGCTCCGGCCTCATCGCGGGGCTCGGCGAGAGCGACGAGCAGCTCGTCGAGGCGCTCTTCGCGCTGCGCGACCTCGGCTCGGACTCGATCCCGGTCAACTTCCTCATGCCGTTCGACGGCACACCCCTCGAGGGCACGTGGGAGCTGACGCCCGGACGGTGCCTGCGCATCCTCGCGATGGCGCGGTTCGTCTGCCCCGACAAGGAGATCCGCGTCGCCGGTGGCCGCGAGATGCACCTGCGCTCGCTCCAGGGCCTCGCGCTCCACGTCGCGAACTCGATCTTCCTGGGCGACTACCTCACCTCCGAGGGACAGGCCGCCGAGGCCGACCTCGAGCTCATCCGCGACCACGGGTTCGTCGTCCTGGGCGCGGGCCCCACGGACGCGGCGCCCGCCGAGGCGACCCACGATCCCGCCAAGCGCCGGCGCGGCGCCGGCACGGACGTCCCCGCCAATGCCTGAGCCCGTCGGCTCCCCTCTCGCGGCACGCGACCGCGGGCTCGTCTGGCACCCCTATGCCCCGCTCGACGGCCCCGAGCCGTATGCCGTGGAGCGGGCCTCCGGCGTGCACCTGACCCTCACCGCCCCGGACGGCGAGACGTTCGAGGCCGTCGATGCCATGGCGTCGTGGTGGTGCGCGGTCCACGGCTATCGTCACCCGGCCCTCGACGCCGCCGCCCACGAGCAGCTCGACCGCTTCAGCCACGTCATGTTCGGTGGCCTGACCCACGAACCGGCCGTCACCCTCGCCGAGCGGTTGACCGCGGTGGCCCCCGGCCCGATGGCGCACGTCTTCTACGCCGACTCCGGCTCGGTGTCGGTCGAGGTCGCCCTCAAGCTGGCGCTGCAGTACCAGGCGGCACAAGGCCGCCCGGGGCGGCAGCGGTTCCTCACCGTGCGCGGCGGCTACCACGGCGACACCTTCGCCGCCATGAGCGTGTGCGACCCGGTCGACGGCATGCACTCCGCCTTCCCCGGCGCCCTGGCCCGCCAGCTCTTCGCCCCCAGACCACCGGCCGCACGTCTGGTCGTGACCGACGACGGCGAGGAGCGCTGGGCGACGGATGACCTCGCTCTCGAGGCGTGGGTCGCCGAGGTCCGGGCGCTGGCCACGGCGCACTCCGACGAGCTGGCCGCGATCATCGTCGAACCGGTGCTCCAGGGCGCCGGAGGGATGCACGTCTACCACCCCGACTGCCTGCGCGCGCTGCGACGCGTGGCCGACGAGCACGGGCTCCTCCTCGTCGTCGACGAGATCGCGACCGGCTTCGGCCGCACGGGCCGGCTGTTCGCGTCCGAGTGGGCCGGCATCTCGCCTGACGTCATCTGCGTCGGTAAGGCCCTGACTGGCGGATACCTCACTCTCGCAGCGGTGCTCACGACCCGAGCGGTGGGTGACGCGATCACCCGCTCGGCGTTCAGGGCTCTGCTGCACGGGCCCACCTTCATGGCCAACCCGCTGGCCTGCGCCGTCGCCAATGCGTCCTTGTCGCTCGTGGAGCAGGGCTGGAAGGACGACGTCCCCCGGGTCGGCCGCCTGCTCCAGGAGCACCTCCTGCCCGCAGCGGACCTCCCGGCGGTGGCGGACGTGCGCACGCTCGGCGCCGTCGGCGTCGTCCAGCTCGGGTCCGCGGTCGACGTGACGGCCGTGACCCGGGCCGCCCTGCGCCGCGGGGTGTGGCTGCGGCCCTTCCGCGACCTCGTCTACACGATGCCGCCGTACGTCTGCAGCGACGACGACGTGCGCACCATCGGCGACGCCATCGTGGGTGCGGTCTGGGAGGTGCACGGGTGAGCGGGCTCTGGGACTCGTGGCTGCGCGAGCGGGCGGCCCTGCGCGCCGAGCGCGGCACCGAACGGTTCGACCCGGTGCTCCGTCTCGGCGGACGAGGTGCCGCGACGCGCGACGCCCTCGACCTCGCCTCCAACGACTACCTCGGCCTGTCCCGTGACGACAGGGTCGTGGCCGCCGCCCACGACGCGCTGGACCGCTACGGGACGTCGGCGACGGCGAGCCGCCTCGTCACCGGAACGCTGCCCGTGCACCGCGACCTGGAGGCGGCGCTGTGCCGTCTCACGGGGCATCCGAGCGCCCTCGCCTTCTCGACCGGGTATGCCGCCAACCTCGGCGTGCTGACGGCGCTGAGCGGGCGCGGGTCGGAGATCCTGCTCGACGCGCACGCCCACGCCTCCCTGCACGACGCCGCCCGGATGTCGCGCGTCGCCCACGCGACCTTCGCCCACAACGACCCCTCCGACCTCGACCGCGAGCTCGGGGCGCGACCGGGTCGACGAGTCGTCGTCGCCGTCGAGTCGATCTACTCGGTGCTCGGCGACGCCGCCCCGCTGCCCGCACTCCTCGAGGTGTGCCGGCGCCACGACGCCCTGCTCGTCGTCGACGAGGCGCACGGCATCGGGGTCGCCGGCGAGGGACGGGGCCTCGTGCACGAGCTCGGCCTGGTCGGGGCGGACGACCTCGTCGTCACCCTCACCCTCTCGAAGGCCCTCGGTTCGCAGGGCGGCGCCGTGCTCGGCTCGACGACGGTGCGCAACCACCTGGTCAACACCGCGCGGCCCTTCATCTTCGACACCGGTCTGGCACCCGCGGCGGCTGCTGCAGCCGCGGCGGCCGCCGACGTCGTCCTGGACGACCCCTCCCTCGCGGCGACCGTGCGCGCGAACGCCCGGGTCATCGCGACCGTCTGTGGCATCGCCCAAGCCGCCGGCGCCGTGCAGTCGCTGCCGATGCCGTCGCCGGACGCCGCGGTCGCGGCCTGCCTCGACCTGCGCGCGCAGGGCGTGCTCGTCGGCTGCTTCCGGCCACCGAGCGTGCCGGACGGCGTGTCCCGGCTGCGGGTCACCGCGCGGGCCGACCTCACCGGTGACGACCTGCTCCAGGCAGCCCGGCTCGTCGCCCGCGCCGCACGTGCCCACGCGGAGCGGGGCGACGACGAGGCCGTGGAGGGGCCACGGGCGGGGGACGCTCCCTCCCCCGTCCGTGGCCTCCCCACGGTCGCTGCGGTCGAGGGCGCGCAGGATCCCGCGTCGTCCTCGCCCCTCACCCAGATCCCACCCCACGACACCGATGGCTGAGCCGCGGCTGCCGGGGGTCGTCGTCGTCACGGGCACCGACACGGACGTGGGCAAGACGGTCGTCACTGCCGCGCTCGTCGCGACCCTGGTCGCGGCGGGACTGGCTGTCGCGGCCTACAAGCCGACGCAGACCGGCGTGGCGCCCGGCGAGACCGGCGACATGGGCGAGGTCGAGCGGCTCACGGGCGCCCTCACCGCGGAGGGAACCAGGCTGATCGCCCCCATGGCCCCTCGTCCCGCGGCTCAGTTGGAGGGACGCACGCTGCCGTCGCTCACCCACCACCTCGAAGCCATCGACCACCTCTCCGCCCGGCACGACGTGGTGGTCGTCGAGGGAGCCGGTGGTCTCCTGGTCGAGCTGACCGCTGAGGGCCAGACCTTGGCCGACCTCGCCGCCGCGCTCCCCGACAGCGGCACGGTGCTCGTGGCCCGAAGTGCGCTGGGCACCCTCAACCACACCATGCTCACGCGAGAAGCACTGTCTCACAGAGGCATCCGACTGCTCGGGGTCGTCATCGGCTCATGGCCGACCGACCCAGACGTCATCGAGACGACGAACCGCGACTACTTCGCAGCCCTTCCCGAGGGACTCCTCGGGACGGTGCCGCAGGGTGCTCCCGCGCTGTCGCCGGAAGCCTTCCGCACCGAGGCGCCCCTCTGGCTGCCCGGCGTCGCGGTGGCGACGGGTGCGTCTCAGCGGCGCGGCACGCCCTGACGCAGGAGGCCGTGCACGATGCCGTCGGTGAGGGCCCGCCACGACGCCGCCAGGATCGAGCCCGCGACCCCGATGGTGTCCCACGACGTCTCGCCGTCGGAGGTCTCGATGAGGACACGCGTCACGGCGTCGGTGCCGTGCGACGCGTCGAGGATGCGCACCTTGAAGTCGATGAGCTCGATCTTCTCGATCTCGGGGTAGGCGCGGCTCAGGGCCTCACGCAGCGCGTGGTCGAGCGCGTTGACCGGGCCGTTGCCCTCGCCGGTGGCGATGAGCCGCGAGCCGTCGGCGCGCAGCTTGACGGTCGCCTCGGATGTCGCGTCGCCCTCTCCCGACGAGTCGGTGATGACGCGCCACGACTCGACCTCGAAGTAGTCGGTGCAGCCGGGCTCGAGCGCCTCGCGGAGCATCAGCTCGACCGTCGCGTCGGCGGCGTCGAAGGTCCATCCACGCAGCTCGAGGTCCTTGACCTCGGCGAGCACCTTCGCCACGACGTCGGGCCGGTCGGACAGGTCGAGGCCGGCCTCGCGTGCCTTGAGCTCGATGCTCGCCCGTCCGGCCATGTCGGAGACCAGGGTGCGCATGCCGTTGCCGACGAGAGCGGGGTCCATGTGCTGGTAGAGGTCGGGGTCGACCTTGAGCGCGCTCGCGTGCAGGCCGGCCTTGTGGGCGAAGGCGCTGGCGCCGACGTAGGGCTGGCGGCTGTAGGCGGGGACGTTCGTGACCTCGCTGATGGCGTGGGCGATGTGCATGGCCCGCCGGAACGAGTCGACCTCCATCGCGTCGAGCCCGAGCTTGAACTGCAGGTTGGCGGCGACGGTCACGAGGTCGGCGTTACCGGTGCGCTCGCCGTAGCCGTTGACCGTGCCCTGCACGTGCGTGGCGCCGGCGCGGACGGCGGCCACGGAGTTGGCGGCCGCGCAGCCGGTGTCGTTGTGGCAGTGCGCCCCGATGCGTGCACCGGTGGCGGCGATGACGTCGGCGACGACCTCCTCGACCTGGTGCGGGAGCATGCCGCCGTTGGTGTCGCAGAGCACGACGACCTCGGCCCCGGCCTCGTGCGCGGTGCGGACGACCGAGAGCGCGTAGTCACGGTCGAGGTGCCAGCCGTCGAAGAAGTGCTCGCAGTCGAGGAAGACCCGGCGGCCCTTCCCGACGAGGTGGGACACGGTGTCGCGCACCATCTCGAGGTTCTCCTCGAGCGTGGCCCTCAGGGCGCGCTCGACGTGACCCGTGTGCGACTTCGCGACGAGGCACACGACCGACGCGCCCGAGTCGACGAGAGCCTGCACGAGGGGGTCCTCCGCGGCGGCCCCGCCGGCCTTCCGGGTGGCCCCGAAGGCGGCGAGGGTCGCGCGGCGGAGATGGAGCTCCTGTCGGGCCCGATCGAAGAACTCCGTGTCCTTCGGGTTCGCACCCGGCCAGCCGCCCTCGATGAAGTCCACCCCGAGGTCGTCGAGCAGTCCGGCGATGGCCAGCTTGTCCGACACCGAGAGGTTGAGACCTTCCTGCTGGGCGCCGTCGCGCAGGGTGGTGTCGTAAACGTGCAGGGCATCCATGACCTTCATTGTCCTTGATCCAGGGGGCGGGTCCATGTGGCCGCTCGGTCCTCGGTCCCATTCATCTGTGCCGCTCGGCCCGGTGTGGCTCTGCAGCGGTCTCCGTGGCTCGTGGCCGGGAAACAAAAAGACCCCCCGGGGACGGGAGGTCTGCGCGACGAGAGGTGTTCTCGTCGCGCTAGCTGATAATGAGCGTGCTCGTGGCAAGCCGGGAAGCGGTCACGGGATCAGGGTGGCAGGGCGGCTCGTCGTGCGAAACCACGGGTCCGCCATGTGGGACCGGGCGTCCGCCGCCGAGCCGAAGCCCGCCACCACGCGAACCTCAGCTGCGGCCAGTTCCCCGCCCGGCGGCATACGCCCTCGCTGCGGCGACGAGCGCGTGGAAGAGGCGGGGGTCGTCACCGACCTCCGGGTGCCACTGCACGGCCACGCGGAACGCCGCCTCGGGGTCCTCCATCGCCTCGAGAGTGCCGTCGTCGGCCCACGCCGACGGCTCGTAGCCGGGGTGGGTCAGCACCGACTGGTGGTGGTAGCTCGGCACCTCGGCACCGTCGCCGATGATGCCGGCCAGCCGGGTGCCGGGAACGGTCCTCACGTGGTGGCTGCCGTAGGTCGCCGGCGCGGGCGAGTGCCGGTCGTGCCCCACCCGGTCGGGCAGGTGCTGCTCGAGCACTCCCCCGCTCGCCACCGCCATCACCTGCATGCCGCGGCAGATGCCGAGCAACGGCACGTCGAGTGCGGCCGTCGCGTGGGCGAGGGCGAGCTCGGTCGTGTCGCGGTCGGGCCGTGACGCCTGCACCGACGCGTGGCGCTCGTCGGCGTAGAGCTCGGGGGCCACGTCGACCCCACCGGCGAGGATCACCCCGTCGAGACGGGCGAGCAGCTCGCGGGCGACACCGTCGTCGGCGTCGGGTCGCGGCGGCACCACGACCGCGATGCCGCCGGCGTCCTCGACGTGGCCGACGTAGCGGTAGGGCACGAGGGCCCCCGGCACGTCGACCCAGCGACCCCACGACGCCCGCTCGACGTAGGCGGTGATGCCGATGACCGGACGTGCGTCCACGACGACCTCCTCAGAGCGGGGTGACGTACGCGCCGGAGATGCCGCCGTCGACGAGGAACGTCGAGGCCGTGATGAAGCTCGACTCGTCGGAGGCGAGGAAGAGCACGGCGTTGGCCATCTCCTCCGGCTCGCCGAATCGACCCATGGGCACGTGGACGAGTCGCCGGGCCGCGCGCTCCTCGTCCTTGGCGAAGAGCTCCTGGAGCAGCGGGGTGTTGACCGGCCCCGGGCACAGCGCGTTGACGCGCACGCCCTCGCGCGCGAACTGCACGCCGAGCTCACGGCTCATCGACAGCACGCCACCCTTGCTGGCGCTGTAGGAGATCTGCGACGTGGCCGCGCCCATGACGGCGACGAACGAGGCCGTGTTGATGATCGAGCCCGATCTCTGCTCGAGCATGTAGGGCAGGGCGGCCTTGCAGCACAGGTAGACCGACGTGAGGTTGACCTCCTGGACCTTGCGCCACGCGTCGAGGTCGGTGTCGAGGATCGAGTCGTCCTCGGGCGGGCTGATGCCGGCGTTGTTGAAGGCGATGTCGACCGAGCCGTAGGTCTCCTTGGCGGTGCGGAACAGCGCGTCGACATCGTCCTTGCTCACGACGTCGACGCGCACGAACCTGCCGCCGACCTCGTCGGCGACGCGTGGCCCGTTCACCTCGTCGAGGTCGCCGATGACCACCTTGGCGCCCTCCTCGGCGAACCGCCGCACCGTGGCCAGACCGATGCCGGAGCACCCGCCCGTGATGACCGCGACCTTGCCGTCGAGCCTGCCTGCCATGAGTCCTCTTTCCTTGCCGTCCAATGGTTTTCAGGTGTATGCGGATCGGTCAGTCCGTCGAGATGAAGACGTTCTTGACGTCGGTGAACGCCTCGAGGGCGTCCGGCCCCAGCTCGCGGCCGATGCCGCTCTGCTTGAAGCCTCCGAACGGCGTCGAGTAGCGCACGCTGCTGTGCGAGTTCACCGACAGGTTGCCGGCCTCGACGCCGCGCGCGACGCGCAGACCGCGCCCGAGGTCGCGGGTCCAGATGGAGCCCGAGAGGCCGTATGCCGTGTCGTTGGCCTTGGCGACCGCGTCGGCCTCGTCGTCGAACGGGAGCACGGCGACGACCGGACCGAAGACTTCCTCCTGCCACACGGGGTCGCTCGTCGACCGAGGCAGCACCACGGTCGGCGCGTACCAGTAGCCGGCCCCCTCCGGGGCGCTCCCGCGGAAGGCCACGTCGACGCCGTCGGCGGCACCCTCGACGTAGGCGCTGACCCGGTCGTGCTGGTCGGCGCTGATGAGCGGGCCCATCTCGGCGGCTTCGTCGCGCGGGTCGGTCACGACGACGCCGCGCACCGCGGTCTCGAAGTGCTCCATGAAGCGGTCGAAGGCGCTGCGCTCGACGAGGATGCGGCTGCGGGCGCAGCAGTCCTGCCCGGCGTTGTCGAAGACGGCATACGGGGCGCGGGCGGCAGCGAGCTCGAGGTCGGAGTCGGCGAAGACGATGTTGGCGCTCTTGCCGCCCAGCTCGAGGGTGACCCGTTTGACCTGGTCGGCGGCCCCGCGCATGATCCGCTGGCCCACCGCCGTCGAACCGGTGAAGCAGACCTTGCGCACGACCGGATGCGTGACGAACCGCTCGCCGACGACCGACCCCTTGCCCGGCACGACCGTGAAGACCCCCTCGGGGATGCCTGCCTCGAGGGCCAGCTCGCCGAGCCGCATCGCGGTGAGCGGGGTGAGCTCGGCCGGCTTGAGCACCACCGTGTTGCCGGCGGCGAGCGCCGGCGCGAAACCCCAGCCCGCGATGGGCATCGGGAAGTTCCACGGCACGATGATGCCGACGACACCGAGCGGCTCACGGAAGGTGACGTCGATGCCGCCGGCCACCGGGATCTGGCGGCCGAAGTTCCGCTCGGGTGCGGCCGAGTAGTAGGCGAGCACGTCGCGCACGTTGCCGGCCTCCCACCGCGCGTTGCCGATCGTGTGCCCGGCGTTCTCGACCTCGAGCCGAGCGAGCTCCTCCTGGTGCTCGCCGACGAGGTCGGAGAAGCGGCGCAGCAGCAGCCCACGGTCGGCCGGCGCGACGGCCCGCCAGCCCTCGCTCGCCGCCGAGGCCCGGGCGAGCGCCGCATTCGTCTCCTCCACGGTGGCGAGCTCGACGCTGCGGACGAGCTGCTCGGTGGCCGGGTTGATGACGTCGTGCGTGGTGGTCACAGTCGCTCGAATCCTCTCCTGCGCTCCCAGTCGGTGACGGCGGCGTTGAAGGCCGTGATCTCGACGTCGGCTGCGTTGACGTAGTGGTCGACGACCTCGTCGCCGAAGGCCGCCCGCGCGACCGCCGATCCGGCGAGCAGGTCGCGCGCCTCCTGCAGCGTCGAGGGCACGTGGGGCTTGTCGGACGTGTAGGCGTTGCCCTCGAGGGCGGGCTCGAGCTCGAGCTCCTGCTCGATACCGTGCAGCCCTCCCGCGAGCATGGCGGCGACGGCGAGGTACGGGTTGAGGTCGCCGCCACCCACGCGGTTCTCCACGCGCAGGGCCGGGCCGTGGCCGACGACGCGCAGGGCGCACGTGCGGTTGTCACGCCCCCAGGCGACGGCCGTGGGCGCGAAGCTTGCGGAGGCAAAACGCTTGTAGGAGTTGATGTTCGGCGCGTAGAAGTAGGTGAGCTCGCGCTGGGTGGCCAGGATGCCTGCGAGGAAATGCTCGAACATCACACTGTGGCCGTGCTCGCGCTCGTCGTCGGCGAAGACGGTCTCGCCGTCGAGCCCGCGCAGCGACAGGTGGATGTGGCAGGAGCTGCCCTCGCGCTGGTCGAACTTGGCCATGAAGGTGATCGACTGCCCGTGGTGGCCGGCGATCTCCTTGGCCGCGTTGCGGTAGACCACGTGGTTGTCGCAGGTGCGGACGGCCTCGTCGAAGAGGAAGCCGATCTCGTGCTGCCCGTAGTTGCACTCACCCTTCGCGCTCTCGACGACCGCCCCGGCGGCATACATCTCGTTGCGGATCTCGCGCAGCAGCGGCTCGACGCGGTCACCGCCGAGGATCGAGTAGTCGACGTTGTAGCGGTTGGCCGGGGTGAGACCCGTGTAGCCGGCGTCCCAGGCCTGCTCGTAGGACTCCTGGAACACGATGAACTCGAGCTCGGTGCCGCAGTGGGCCGCCATCCCCATGGCTGCAGCGCGCTCGACCTGGGCCTTGAGCACCGACCGCGGCGACTGCACCACCGGGCCGCTGCCGTCGAGCCAGGTGAGGTCGCACTGCACCGTCGCGGAGTGCGGTGTGCCCGGGGTGCGGCGGAGGGTGTCGAGGTCGAGGTCGAAGAACATGTCGCCGTAGCCGCGCTCCCACGAGGAGATGGCGTAGCCGTCGACGGTGTTCATGTCGACGTCGACGGCGAGCAGGTAGTTGCAGCCCTCGGTGCCGTCCTCGAGCACGTGGTCGAGGAAGTAGTGCCCGTGCAGGCGCTTGCCCTGCAACCGGCCCTGCATGTCGGTGAAGGCCACGACGACCGTGTCGATCGTGCCGTCCTCGATCTCCGACCGGAGCTCGTCGAGGGTGAACCTCGGTGGTGCGCCCATGCTGTCGCCTCTCCTGCTGTCCGAAGTGTGCGTGAAACCGCTGTCGTTCCGTACCCGCTCGTGCCTGCTACCCGATGAGGCCCCGCAGGAGTGCCGACGTCGCGTCGCAGTGCTCCTCCATCACGGCGCGGGCCCGGTCCGAGTCGCCCGTGAGGATGGCGTGGACGACGCGGTCGTGCTGGTCGTTGGAGTGCTCGATGTTGCGCCGGAGCACCGGGATCGCCATGAGCATCTCGTGGATCGCGGCCTGCGACCTCGTGACGGCGTCCACGAGGAGCGGCGAGCCGGACAGGGTGGCGATCGCGAGGTGGAGCCGCGAGTCGGCGACCCGGTGCGCTGCAGGGTCCTCCGCCTCGCCGACGGCCCGGAGGCTGTCGGTGAGCCACGCCCGCTGGTCGGCCGCGAGCGTACGAGTCGCCGCCAGCCAGGCGGCTCCCGGCTCGACCACGCGACGGAAGTCCAGCGCGTCTGCCATGGCGGCGGGGCTGCGCACGAACGACCGCGCGGTCGAGGGAGGCGGCTCCGCGGCATACGTCACCCGCGTGCCACCCCCTCGTCCGCGCCGCGTCGTGACCAGGCCGGACTCGCGGAGGGCGGCGATGGCCTCGCGCAGCGTGTTGCGTCCGATGCCGAGCCGCTCGGCGAGCTCGCGCTCGGGCGGGAGCTGCTCGCCGTCGGCGAGCACGCCGAGGCGGATCGCGCGGGCCAGCTGCTCGACGGCGTGCTCGAACGCGTTGCCGGCCGCCGGCCTCAGCACCGCCTCCGGCCACGCCGCGAGCCCGGCTGACGACTCTCCACCGACCGGCTCCATGTCAGCCGAAGATCTCCGCCGCCGGCTTGGTGTCGTGGCCACCGGGGACGTCGCGCATGAAGTGCTTGCGCCCGCCGACGAACCACGTCACCGTCGAGAACACGAGCACCGCGACGACCGCCACCGGCGCGTAGTTGAACGTGCTCACCGTGATCGGGCTCGCGGGCGGCAGCATGAAGAGCACGACGATGAACGCCACCCACACCACCGAGATCCAGCCGATCGGCGCGCTCCACCGGCCGAGGTTCCACCGGCCCGGGGTGAAGTCCGGGTTGGTGCGCCGGAGGAAGACGGGCACGACGTACGCGATGTAGAGGCCGATGACGGCGATCGAGGTGACGGCGAGGTAGGCGGTCGTCGAGACGAGCGCCGGTGACGCGAGGACGACGGAGCACACGACGCACAGCCAGATCGAGTTCGTCGGCGTGCCCGTGCGCGGGTTGACCTGCGCCCACAGACGAGAGCCGGGGAGCGCGTTGTCGCGGGAGAACGCGTACGACATGCGCGAGTTGGCGGTCACCGAGGCCATCCCGCAGAAGAACTGGGCGACGGCGCAGATGAAGAGCAGGAAGATGCCGAGCGAGCGACCCGCCGCGTCGATGAAGATCTGGGCCGGGGGCAGGCCGATGTCGGTCGTGAGCGCGCCCTCGTAGTCCTGGATGGCGGCGGTGACCGCGACGAGCAGCACCCAGCCGGCGAGGATCGAGACCCACACGCTGCGCACGATGCCCTTGGGCGCCTCGACCGACGCGTTCTTCGTCTCCTCGGCGACGTGGGCCGACGCGTCGAAGCCGGTGTAGGTGTACTGCGCCATGAGCAGGCCGATGAGGAAGGCGTAGAACGGCGCTCCCCAGCCGGTGCGGTTCTCGAAGTGGGTGAACGTCCACGAGAGGTCCTGGTGCTTGTCGGGCACGATGACGAGCACGCCGACGATGATGGCGACACCGGCGAGGTGCCACCACGCGCTGACGTTGGACAGGAGCTTGACCAGGTTGACGCCGAACGTGTTGAGCAGGCCGTGGAGCACGATGATGACGAGGAAGGCGACGAAGGTGGAGCCGGCCGTCACCTGCAGGTCGAACACGAGGCTGAGCAGGGCCATCCACGTCACGGCGGCTCCGTAGTCGATGGCAGCCGTGACCGCCACCTCGCCGAGGAAGTTGAACCAGCCGACGTACCAGGCCCAGACGCGCTTGTTGCGGCGCGCGAGACGGCCCGCCCAGAAGTAGAGGCCGCCCGCCGTCGGGTAGACCGAGCAGACCTCGGCCATCGCGAGCGCCACGCAGAGGACGAAGGCGCCGACGAGTGGCCAGCCGATGGAGATGGCGATCGGGCCGCCGGCGTTCATCGCGATGAGGTAGCTGGTGATGCAGCCCGCGAGGATGGAGATGATCGAGAAGGAGACGGCGAAGTTCGAGAAGCCCGACATGCCGCGGTGGAGCTCCTGCTTGTAGCCGAGCGCAGCGAGGGCCGCCTCGTCGTCGTGCTCGTGCCCCTTGGAGGTGTCGACAGCCATGCGCACTACCTCTCAAAACATCATGCGGCGGACCTTTGTCGCCGCTGCGAGTGATGCCTCGCATCCAATACCCGCGCAGGGAAGGCCGTCAATGGTTCCCCACAGAACCTTTACGACGGATTCCGAAGGTCGAGATCGTCAGCCGGGTCGGCCGATGGCCCGCTCCAGCGTCACGGCCACACCGTCGTCGTCGTTGCCGGGGCAGGTGCGGTCGGCGGCCTCGAGCAGGGTCGGGTGCGCGTTGGCCACGGCCCACCCGACGCCCGCCCACCTGATCATCGGCAGGTCGTTGGGCATGTCACCGAAGGCCCAGACGTCGGCGGCCCCGATGCCGAGCCGGGTCGCCCACCGCTCGAGCGCGATCGCCTTGGTGACGCCGGGGCGTTGATCTCGGCGAGCCCGAACGCGCCGGAGAAGTGCAGGTGGCCGCGGTCGCCGACGACCTCCTCGACGGTGGAGAGGAACTCCTCGAGCGGCACCTCGTCGGTGACGGCCAGGAGCTTGCCCACCGGCTCGGCCGCGATCCCGGCGAGGGGACCGTGGGCAGCGCCGGGATCGCGGGTGTCGTCGTGCGGGTCGGGGTAGCCGGGTCCCAGGTAGGGGCCGCTCGCCCGCTCGGCGAGGAAGGCGACCGACGGCAGCGCCGCGCTGAGGTCGGTCACGATCGACTCCACCGCGCCGGCCTGGAAGCAGTGCGTCTCGAGCAGGCGCCGGCCGGCCACCTCGTAGACGAACGCCCCGTTGCCGCAGATCGCGACGCCGCGCGGGCCGACGACGTGCTCGAGGTCGTGCAGCCACCGCGGCGGACGCGCGGTGACGAGCACCGTCTCGATGCCGGCCTCGTCGGCGGCCGCCCACACCGCCCGGGTGCGCTCCGACACCGAGCCGTCGGAGCGCAGCAGGGTTCCGTCGAGGTCGGTCGCGACGAGGCGCGGCCGCGACGGCGCTGGGTCCCCCGCCGCGCCCACCGGGTCAGACGAGACGGGTGAGCCAGCCGTGGGCGTCCTCGGCACGGCCGTACTGGATGTCGAGGAGCTTGCTGCGGATCGCCTCGGCGTAGCGGTCCTCGTGACCGTCGCGGCGGTGGTCGACCGACCCGCCGTCCCAGCGCAGCTCGCCCACCGGGGTGACGACGGCGGCGGTGCCGCACGCGAAGATCTCGACGATGTCGCCGCTGGCCGCGCCCTCCTTCCACTCCTCGATGGGGATGCGGCGCTCCTCGGGCTCGAGGTCGAGCTCCTTGGCGATCTCGAGGATGGAGCTGCGGGTGACGCCCTCGAGGATCGTGCCCGTGAGCTCCGGGGTGATGATGCGCCCGTCCTTCGTCACGAGGAACAGGTTCATCCCGCCGAGCTCCTCGATGTACGTGTGCGTCGAGGAGTCGAGGAAGACGGCCTGGTCGCAGCCGTGGTCGATGCCCTCGAGCTGCCCGGCGAGCGAGCTCGCGTAGTTGCCACCGCACTTCGCCGCGCCCGTGCCGCCCTCGCCGGCGCGGGCGTAGTCGGTCGAGATCCACAGGGTGACCGGCTTGAGGCCGCCCGAGAAGTACGCGCCGGCGGGCGAGGCGATGACGGAGTAGGTGACCTGCTGGGCCGGCCGCACGCCGAGGAACGCCTCGGAGGCGAACATGAAGGGGCGCAGGTAGAGGCTCTTCTCCCCCGCGTCGCCGGCGGGCACCCAGGCCTGGTCGACGGAGACGAGCTGCCGCAGCGACTCGATGAAGTCGGCCTCGGGCAGCACGGGGAGTGCGAGGCGGCGGGCCGAGCGGGCGAACCGCGCGGCGTTGGCCTCGGGGCGGAAGGTCCAGATCGAGCCGTCCGCGTGGCGGTAGGCCTTCATGCCCTCGAAGATCTCCTGGGCGTAGTGGAGCACCGCCGCCGCGGGGTCGAGCTGGAAGGGGCCGTAGGGCCTGACCTGCGCGTCGGCCCAGCCGCCGTCGGCGGTCCAGGTGGCGACGACCATGTGGTCGGTGAACGTCTTGCCGAAGCCGGGGTTCTCGAGGATCTCGGCGATGCGCTCGGGCGAGGTGGCGTCGTCGCGGCGCGTCACCTCGAAGGACAGCTGGGACATGACAAACCTCCATGGAGCGAAATCAGCGGTGATCCGACGTCAGGCTATCGCCCACATCGTGAGATGACACAGCCGCCCCGGACGCCGCACCGGACGGCGTCCGGGCGTGTCCTCCGCGGGTTTCGGTCGCGTACGCAGGGCACGCCGCGCGTGCGGGCCGGCCGCCCGCGTACGGGGCAGTCGGCCGCGTACGGGGCAGTCACCGCGTACGCGGCATGGACCCGCGTGCGAGCAGCGGGTCAGCCGGGCGTATGCCGGGTCGTGCGCGTCAGAGACGACCGACCACGGCGTCGCCGACGGCGGCGGTGCTGCGTACGACATCCCCACGGTCCGCGAGGTCCGCGGCCACGGCGGCGTCGACGCGCGCGGCCTCGGCGTCGAGCCCGAGGTGGGCGAGCAGCATGCCGACCGAGAGGATCGCGGCGGTGGGGTCGGCCTTGGACTGGCCGGCGATGTCGGGGGCCGAGCCGTGCACCGGCTCGAACATGCTCGGGGTCGTGCGGGCCGGGTTGATGTTGCCCGATGCGGCGAGTCCGATGCCGCCGGCGATCGCAGCGGCGATGTCGGTGAGGATGTCGCCGAAGAGGTTGTCGGTGACGATGACGTCGAACCGGCCGGGGTCGGTGGCCATGAAGATCGTCGCGGCGTCGACGTGCTGGTATGCCGTCTCGACCTCGGGGAACTCGACACCGACCTCCTCGACCGTGCGGCGCCACAGGTGGCCGGCATGGGTGAGGACGTTGTGCTTGTGCACGAGGGTCAGGTGCTTGCGCGGCCGGGCCTGGGCGCGCGCGAAGGCGTCGCGGACGACGCGCTCGACGCCGAAGCGGGTGTTGACGCTGACCTCGGTCGCGATCTCTGCGGGAGTGCCGACTCGCAGGGCCCCGCCGTTGCCGACGTAGGGACCCTCGGTGCCCTCGCGCACGACGACGAAGTCGATGCCGTCGGGGGCGACGCGGGCGACGTCGAGCGGGCTGGCCACTCCGGGGAAGAGCTTGGCCGGGCGCAGGTTGACGTAGTGGTCGAGGGCGAACCGCAGCGGGAGCAGCACGCCGCGCTCGAGCACACCGCTCGGGACCGTCGGGTCGCCGATGGCGCCGAGGAGGATCGCGTCGTGCCCGCGCAGCTCCTCGAGCACCGAGTCGGGCAGCGTCTCGCCGGTGGCGTGCCATCGGCGGGCGCCGAGGTCGTAGTCCGTCGTCGCGAACTTCGGACCACCCGAGCCGGTGACGGCGTCGAGCACCTTCAGGCCCTCGGCGACGACCTCGGGACCGATGCCGTCACCGCCGATCACGGCGATCGAGTAGGCGTCCTTGACCTGCATCTCTCCCATGCCGTCAGCGTAGAACCCGTCTTGTGATGTGGAACGTGCGTCTCATTCTCTGGTCGCACGGCGAAGGCCCCCGCCCAACTGGGGCGGGGGCCTTCGACGTCCGGCGCGAGACCGGAGATCAGTCCTCGGTGTGGCCCTGGTCGCGCAGGTCCATGGACTCCTGCAGTGCCTGACGGGCTGCCTTGGCGTCTTCGCTCATGGTGATCACGTCTTTCGAGTTGCCTTGCTGTTGGTGGTCTCAGGTGGCTCCAGCCCGGGTGGGCGAACCAAGTCAGCACGAGGGTGCGCGGGATCTCCGCGGCGAGGTGCTGACTACCTGGACTCGCCGCGGCGGGGAATAAGTACGACCTGCCGCGTCATGCAATTCACGGTACGCCGGGCTACCCACGGGTAAAGGGGGTTTCCACAAGATGAGACGCGGTGTCCACCATTCGTGCGGACGGCTGGGCGCCGCGTGTCGCGGGTCACGCCGACGTCGGCATGCAGGCCGCGACCTCCCCCGCTTGCCGCGCGAGGGACCGTAGGCTCGCCGCGTGAGCGCCCACCAGCCCGACTCGCACGCCGCCGCCCCGAACGAGCCGCACGTTCACCACGCCGCTGCGCACGACGCACACGACCGGCACGACGCGCACGACCGGCACGACGCGCACGACCGGCACGACGCGCACGACCGGCACGGCCGCCACGCGGTCCCGGGGGTGCCGTTCGACGACGAGGCACGATGGATCGCCGTGACCCCGGGCAATGCGCGGCGCGTCACGATCATCGTCCTCAGCGCGGTGGTCCTGCTGTCGATCGCGACCTGGGCCTTCCACGCGCTGGCGAGCTTCCTCTTCCTGCTCCTGCTCGCGTGGCTCGTCTCCATCGCCATGGAGCCGGTCGTGCTCTGGCTCGCGTCCCGGGGCATGAAGCGCGGGCTGGCGACCGGGCTCACGATGCTCGGCGTGCTGCTGCTCTTCGCCGCGCTCGCCGAGCTCTTCGGGCAGGTCTTCGTCTCGCAGGTGTCGGAGCTCGGCACCCAGCTGCCGGGCGCCGTGACCTCGGCCATCAACTGGGTCAACTCGACGTTCGGCACGACGTTCGACCTCGACCAGGTGCGCCAGGCCCTGAACCTCACGCCCGACAAGCTCGGGGAGCTCGCGGGCCGCTACGGCGGCGGCATCGTCGGCATCTTCGGCTCGCTGTTCACCTTCCTCTTCGACAGCCTGACGATCCTCGTCTTCGCCTACTACCTCTCCGCCGACAGTCCGCGGCTGCGCCAGACCATCGGCTCGTGGCTGCCCCAGCGCTACCAGCGCGTCTTCATCACGGTGTGGACCATCTCGGTCGAGAAGACCGGCGGCTACGTGGTCTCGAAGCTGGTCCTGGCCGCGCTCTCCGCCGTCTTCCACGCCTCGTTCTTCTGGGTCATCGACGTGCCGTTCTGGCTGCCCCTCGGCGTCTTCGCCGGCATCGTCGGACAGTTCATCCCGACGATCGGCACCTACATCGGCGTCGCGCTCCCCGCCCTCTTCGCCGTGCTCGACAAGCCCATCAACGCCGTGTGGATCGCGGTCTTCGCCACCATCTACCAGCAGCTCGAGAACTACGTCTTCACACCGCGCATCAGCCGCCGGACGATGGACGTCCACCCCGCCGTGGCGCTGGGCTCGGTGATCGCGGGGGCTGCCCTCTTCGGTGCCATCGGCGCCCTCATCGGCATCCCGATCGCCGCGGTGGCCCTCGCGATCATCGACACCTTCAGCAGACGACACGACCTCGTCCCCGAGCTCGCCGAGCTCGACACGTCGGACGACGAGCCGGATGACGACGAACCCGGCGACGAACCCGGCGACGAACCCGACGGTGCCGGACCCGGCGGTCACGACCCGGGGCGCAGGTCCGCCTGAAGGAAAGCATTGCTCACGAGGCCACGTCACGCCGGTCGAACGCCACCGCCGCGACGACGACGAGCACGACGACCGTCGCGACGGCCACCCCGACCGAGACCCACGAGACGCCCTGCCGCAGGGGGTCGTGGGCGGCGTACTGGTAGAAGGGCGACAGCTTCTGCAGCGGCCGCAGCCAGTCGACGAGACCGCCGAGCCCGTTGACGACGTAGCCGACGACCGCGAGGAGCACCGGGACCGCGCGGCTCAGGGCGAGCCGGCCGGTCCCGGCGCCCACCGCGAGCGCCAGGGCGCCGAAGACGAGACCCAGCAGGGCGAGGTGGAGCATCGCCGCGGCGACGTGCCCCACCGGCAGGTCGAGGTCCACGAGAGCCCCCTCGGCGACGAGCGCCACCCCGAGCAGCGCGCAGAGCCCGACGGTGCCGACCACCATGGCGATCGCCTTGTCGACGACGATCCGCGTCCGCGGGGTGGGAGTGCCGAGGAGCAGGTCGAGGGTGCCCCGGTCCTCCTCGCCGGCCACGGCGGACGAGCCGGCGGCGACGGCATACAGGAGCACGAGCAGCGGACCCATGAACGAGAGCAGCTCGATCTGGATGTAGCCGACGGGCGTCGACATGTCGGCACCTGACATCGCGAAGAGGTTGCGGAGCGCCTCGGGCATCTGGTCGAGGAAGTCCTGCATCGAGGGCTGGCGCCGGATGCTCGGCCAGAGGGCGACGTACATCGCCACCACGAGCAGGACCCCCGCGCACCACGCAGGGTACGAACGCCGTTGGTCGTACAGGGTCTTGCGGAGCACGTCATGCAGCATCCGGACCTCCTGCGGCCGCGTAGTACGCGAGGAAGGTCTCCTCCAGCTCGGCCTCGGTGCACGTGAGGTCGACGACCGGGTGACGGGCGACCAGCTTGAGCAGCGGGTCGAGGGCGGACTGCGGTGCGTCGCAGCGCAGCACGCCGTCCTCGAGGCGGACGTCACGCACCCCGGGCAGCGCCTCGAACTGCTCGACTCGGACGGGGCCCTCGAGCTGGGCCTCGACGTGGTGAAGGGACTTGGCACGCAGCGCGTCCAGCTCCTCCACTGCCACGACCCGACCTGCGCTCAGCACGCCGATCCGGGTCGCGACGCGCTGCACCTCGCTGAGCACGTGGGAGCTGAGCAGCACCGTGCCTCCCCGCGCCGAGTGTTCCGCGAGCAGGGCATGGAACTCCCGCTGGACCAAGGGGTCCAGGCCGCTGGACGGCTCGTCGAGGACCAGCAGCTCGGGTTGGCCCATGAGGGCGAGCACCAGGGCCAGCTTCTGGCGGTTGCCCCGTGACAGCTCACGAGTGGGTCGGCGCAGGTCGAGGTCGAGCCGCTCCGCGAGCTTCGTCGCGACGGAGGGCCGTCCGAGCCCCCGCAGGTTCCCGAGGTAGTCGACGTGGTCCCGTCCGCTCAGGCGGGGGTAGAGGGCCACGTCCCCGGGCACGTAGCCGACCCTGCGGTGCACCTCGTCGCGGCGTCGCCACGCATCGAGCCCGAGGACCTCGACTCGTCCGGTGCTGCAGCGGGTCAGGCCCATGAGCAGGCGGAGGGTGGTCGTCTTGCCTGCGCCGTTCGGTCCGAGGTAGCCGAAGACCTCGCCCTCGAGCACGTCGAGGTCGACGCCGCGCAGCGCCTCGGTGTCACCGAAGCGCTTGGTGACGCCCTCACAGCCAACGACCGGCGGCCCCATGTCTCGACCGTCCCAGTCGGGCCGCTCGCCCGGCAGGGCCGAAAGACCTCACCCGCAAGACCTCACCTCGGTGCGGGTGGAGGCACGTCAGTCCTGCAGGTCGACGACCGAGAACGTCTTGGCCTCCACCACGTCGGACAGCTCGGCCGCCAGCGATGGGGGCACGGCGCTGTCGACGTTGAGGACACCGATCGCGCGGTCGTGCTGGCGCGAGACCTGCATGCCACCGATGTTGATGTCGGCGTCGCCGAGGATGCGACCGATGTTGCCGATGACGCCGGGCCGGTCGGAGTACTCGAAGACGAGCATGTGCTCGGTGAGCGGCACCTCGAGGTCGTAGCCGTTGACGCCGACGAGCTTCTCCACCATCTTCGGGCCGGTGAGAGTGCCGGAGACCGAGACGACGGTGCCGTCGGCGAGCGTGCCGCGCAGGGTCGTGACGTTGCGGAAGTCCCCCGAGTCGGGGTCGGTCACGAGGCGCACCACGCATCCCCGCTGCTCGGCGAACACCGGGGCGTTGACATAGGTCACGGGGTCCTCGACGACGTCGGTGAACAGGCCCTTGAGCGCGACCAGCTTCCACACGCTGACGTCGTGCTCGGTGATCTCGCCGCGCACGTCGACGTCGAGCTGGGTCGGGACGCTGCCCGCGACCGCGGTGAACATCCGCCCGAGCTTCTCGACGAGCGGGATGCCGGGGCGCACCTCCTCGGCGATGAAGCCGCTGCTCACGTTGACGGCGTCCGGCACGAGCTCGCCGCCGAGCGCCAGGCGCACCGACCGCGCGACCGCGATGCCGGCCTTCTCCTGGGCCTCCTCGGTCGAGGCCCCCAGGTGGGGCGTGACGACGACCGACTCGTGCTCGAACAGCGGCGACTCGGTGGTCGGCTCGGTGGCGAAGACGTCGATGCCGGCACCCGCGACGCGCCCCTCGGCGATGGCACGGGCGAGGGCGGCCTCGTCGACGATGCCGCCGCGGGCGGCGTTGACGATGCGCACCGTCGGCTTGACCTTCGCCAGCGCCTCCTCGCCGATGAGGCCCAGGGTCTCGGGCGTCTTGGGCAGGTGGATCGTGATGAAGTCGGACTGGGCCAGCAGCTCGTCGAGGCCGACGAGGTGGGCCCCGAGCTGCCCGGCCTTCGCCGGTGATGCGTAGGGGTCGTAGGCCACGATCCTCATGCCGAAACCCTTGAGCCGCTCGGCCACGAGGGCCCCGATACGGCCGAGGCCGACGACGCCGACGGTCTTGTCGAGCAGCTCGACGCCGGAGTACTTGCTGCGCTTCCAGGCGCCGGCCTTGAGCGACTGGTTCGCCGGGGCGATGTTGCGGGCGGTGGCGAGGAGCAGGCCCACCGCCAGCTCGGCGGCCGAGGTGATGTTCGAGGTCGGCGCGTTGACGACCATGACGCCGGCCCGCGTCGCCGCCGGTACGTCCACGTTGTCGAGGCCGACCCCCGCGCGGGCGATGACCTTGAGCCGCCTGGCAGCAGCGATGGCCTCGGCGTCCATCCTCGTCGCCGAGCGGATCAGGACGGCGTCGACGTCGACGAGGGCAGGGAGCAGCGCGTCGCGGTCGGCCCCGTCGACCGAACGCACCTCGAAGTCGGGGCCCAGGGCCTCGATCGTCGCCGGCGACAGCTCTTCTGCGATGAGGACAACGGGCTTGCTCACAGGAGGTTCCCTTTCCGAGGCGGAGCGGCGGGGGTGCCATGGAGGGCAAGGGCCGGGTCCGTCGTCGTCGCGGGCCGTCGCGGGCCGTCTACGGCACCGCGGCGTGCCGTCGGCGAGTCTAGGGGCTGGCGTGTCGCAAATCACGGACCGTAACCACAATGTGAACGACGCCGTGGCCACCGTCGCACGTCTTGGCCACTGGACGCCCGGTCCCGTATGCCGGGACGCCGGCCACGCGCGCGGGCTACCGTGGGTGCCGTGCGAGTCGTCGTGACGGGTGGAGCGGGAGACCTCGGAGCCCGTGTCGTGGAGCAGGTCCGCCGGCGGGGCCACGAGGCCGTGCCCGTGAGCCGCCGCACCGGCGTCGACCTCAGCAGCGGGGCGGGGCTCGACGCGGCGCTCCGGGGAGCCGACGTCGTCGTGCACTGCGCCGACGACACCTCGGCGGGTGATGCCGTGACGGTCTACGGAACCCGGCGCCTCGCGGAGGCCGCTGCGGCGGGCGGACTGCACCTCGTGCACATCTCGATCGTCGGCATCGACGAGGTCCCGATGCGCTACTACCAGCGCAAGCTCCGGGCAGAGCAGGCCATCGCTGCCGCCGGAGGACCCGCCACCGTGCTGCGAGCGACCCAGTTCCACTCTCTCGCAGCGTTCTTCGCGCGGGTGCTGACGTTCGGGCCCGTCGCGCTCACCTTCGGGGACCTGGCCTTCCAGCCGGTCGACACCGACCACGTGGCCACACGCCTGACCGACCTGGCCCTCGGCGCCCGCCCTCCGGCATACGCGCGTGCGGGCGACCTGGCGGGTCCCGACGTCCTCACGGTCGGGGAGCTCGCAACGCTCGTGCGCGCCCACCGCGGCGCGTCGGCGCCCCGAGTCGTCCACCTGCCCGCGGTGGGACCGGTGCTGAAGGCGATGGCGCGCGGCCGCAACCTGCCGGCGGCATCGGCCGCTCAGACGGGTGGGCGCTCCTTCGCGGCCTGGCTCGCCGAGCAGCCTGCCAGGCTCACCGGGCGCTGAGCGCCCTCCGCGCCCCCACGCACGGCGACGGCCGGCCACCCCACGAACGGGTGACCGACCGCCGAGCCGTGCGGGTGAGGGTCAGCGCGCGGCCGAGCCCTCCGTGTAGTCCGAGTCGGTCTGCTTGACCCATGCCATCAGCTTGCGCAGCTCGCGACCGGTGGCCTCGATGGGGTGCTGGGCGCCCTTCTCGCGCAGGGCCTTGAACTCCGGGGCGCCGGCGTCCTGGTCGTCGATGAAGCGCTTGGCGAACGCGCCGTTCTGGATGTCGCCCAGGACGGCCTTCATGTTCTCCTTGACGTGCGGGTCGATGACGCGCGGCCCCGACACGTAGTCGCCGTACTCGGCAGTGTCGGACACCGACCAGCGCTGCTTCGCGATGCCGCCCTCGATCATGAGGTCGACGATGAGCTTGAGCTCGTGCAGGCACTCGAAGTAGGCGACCTCGGGCTGGTAGCCGGCCTCGACGAGGGTCTCGAAGCCGTACATGACGAGCTGGCTCGCGCCGCCGCAGAGCACCGCCTGCTCGCCGAACAGGTCGGTCTCGGTCTCCTCGGTGAACGTCGTCTTGATGCCGCCGGCGCGCAGGCCGCCGATCGCCTTGCCGTAGGCCTTGGCGAGGTCCCACGCGGTGCCGGACGCATCCTGCTCAACGGCGAGGAGCACGGGCACCCCACGGCCGTCGGCGAACTCGCGGCGCACGATGTGACCGGGCCCCTTGGGGGCCACCATGAGCACGTCGGCGTCGGCCTCGGGCTTGATGTAGCCGAAGCGGATGTTGAAGCCGTGCCCGAAGAGCAGGGCGGCGCCGTCCTTGAGGTTCGGCTGGATGTCGTTCGCGTACACGGTCCGCTGCACCTGGTCGGGCGTGAGGATGACGACGAGGTCGGCCTCCTTGACGGCGTCGGCGACCGAGGACACGGCGAGTCCCTCGGCCTCGGCCTTCGCCCTGCTCTTGCTGCCCTCGGCGAGGCCGACGCGCACGTCGACCCCGGAGTCGCGAAGGTTGAGCGCGTGGGCGTGGCCCTGGCTGCCGTAGCCGATGACGGCGACCTTCTTGCCCTGGATGATCGACAGGTCGGCGTCGTCGTCGTAGAACATCTCGGCCATGGTGGCCTTCTCCTTCTGCTGGGTGTGCGGTGCGGTGTGCTGGTGGGTCTGGGGGGTCAGGCGCTGCGCAGGCTGCGGTCGGTGATCGAGCGCGAGCCGCGTCCGACGGCGACCATGCCCGACTGGACGAGCTCCTTGATGCCGAACGGCTCGAGGACGTCGAGCAGGGCGCGGAGCTTGTCGGAGTTGCCGGTCGCCTCGACGACGACGGCGTCGGTGGTCACGTCCACGACCTTGGCCTTGAACAGCTGGATCGTGTCGATGACCTGGCTGCGGGTCGCCGCGTCGGCGCGGACCTTGACGAGGACGATCTCGCGCTGGACCGACGCGTGCGGGTCGAGCTCGACGACCTTGAGCACCTCGATCAGCTTGTTGAGCTGCTTCGTCACCTGCTCGAGGGCGGCTCCCTCGACCTCGACGACGACCGTGATGCGCGAGATCTCGGGCAGCTCGGTGGGGCCGACCGCGAGCGAGTTGATGTTGAAGCCCCGGCGCGAGAAGAGCGCCGCCACGCGGGTCAGGACGCCCGGCTTGTCCTCGACGAGCACCGACAGGGTGTGCTTGCTCATGCTCAGTCCTCCCGCTCCCAGACCGGCGCCTCGTGGCGGGCGGCCTGGATCATGTCGTTGCTGACGCCCGCCGGGACCATGGGCCACACCATGGCGTCGCGGTGGACGATGAAGTCGATGACGACCGGTCGGTCGTTGGTCTCGAGCGCCTGCTTGATGACGGCGTCGACCTCCTCGGGCGTCTCGGCGCGCAGGCCGAGGCAGCCGTAGGCGTCCGCGAGCTTGACGAAGTCGGGCACCCGCTGCTCGGTCGGCTGCAGGTTGGTGTTGGAGTAGCGCTCGTTGTAGAAGAGCGTCTGCCACTGCCGCACCATGCCGAGCGAGCTGTTGTTGATGATCGCGACCTTGATCGGGATGTTGTTGACGACGCAGGTGGCGAGCTCCTGGTTGGTCATCTGGAAGCAGCCGTCGCCGTCGATGGCCCAGACGGTGCGCTCGGGCTCGGCGACCTTGGCGCCCATGGCCGCCGGCACCGAGAAGCCCATGGTCCCGAGGCCTCCCGAGTTGATCCACGCGTTGGGGCGCTCGTACTGCACGAACTGCGCGGCCCACATCTGGTGCTGCCCGACCCCCGCGACGTAGGTCGCCTCGGGCCCGGAGAGCGCACCGATGCGCTCGATCACGTACTGCGGCGAGAGGGTGCCGTCCTCGCTCTCGGTCCACCCGAGCGGGAAGGTCGCCTTCCACTCGGCGACGCGCTCGCGCCAGGCCGTGTAGTCCCACGAGCCGCTCTCGGCGGTGGCGCGGTCGAGGGTGACCTGCTCGATGAGGTCCTTGATGACCTCGCCGGCGTCGCCCACGATCGGCACATCGGCGACCCGGTTCTTCGAGATCTCGGCGGGGTCGATGTCGGCATGGATCACCTTGGCGTCAGGGGCGAAGGTCGACAGCTGACCGGTCACCCGGTCGTCGAAGCGCGCGCCCAGCGCGATGATCAGGTCGGACTTCTGCAGACCGGTCACGGCGGCGACGGTGCCGTGCATGCCGGGCATGCCGAGGTTGAGCGGGTTGCTGTCGGGCACCGTGCCACGCGCCATGAGCGTCGTGACGACCGGGATCTGCGTCAGCTCGACGAGCCGGCGCAGCGCCTCGCTGGCGCCCGAGCGCACGACGCCGCCACCGACGTAGAGGACCGGCCGCTTGGCGGCCGCCATGAGACGGGACGCCTCGCGGATCTGCTTGCCGTGCGGGCGCAGCACGGGCCGGTAGCCGGGCAGGTCGATCTGCGGGGGCCAGCTGAATGTCGTGCGGGACTGGAGCGCGTCCTTGCTGATGTCGACGAGCACGGGGCCCGGACGGCCGGTGCTCGCGACGTGGAAGGCCTCCGCGATCGCCTGCGGGATCTTCGCGGGGTCGGTGACGAGATAGTTGTGCTTGGTGATCGGCATCGTGATGCCGCGGATGTCGGCCTCCTGGAACGCGTCGGTGCCGATGGCGGCGCTCGCGACCTGACCGGTGATCGCGACGACCGGGACGGAGTCCATGTGGGCGTCGGCGAGCGGCGTCACGAGGTTGGTCGCACCGGGACCGGACGTCGCCATGCAGACACCGACCTTGCCGGTGGCCGCCGCGTAGCCCTCGGCCGCGTGACCGGCGCCCTGCTCGTGGCGCACGAGGATGTGCCGGACCTTCTTCGAGTCGAGCATCGGGTCGTAGGCCGGGAGGATCGCACCGCCCGGGATGCCGAAGACCGTGTCGCAGCCGATGGCCTCGAGGGAGAGTACGAGCGCCTGTGCCCCGGTGACCTCGAGAGCCTGGACGGCCGCCGGTGCCGGCTCGACCGGCTTGCCGTCGGCGGCGGGTCGGGGACGGGCCAGGGAGGCCACGTCAGCGGGCGAGGGCGCCTGCTTGGTCGTGTCGCTCACGATCTCTTCCTTGTCTCGAGCACTCGTCGTCCTGCGGATGTCCTGCTGTCTCGGGCTGACTCCAGCCACAAAAAAACCCTTCGGTCCCGTGGGGGGACGGAAGGGGGCGCGCTGACCGGTGGGGCTGGTCGGCGCGCTAGGGAAGTACGAGGAGTCGGGCCACGTGACAACCGTCCTACGCGGCCCCAGTGGTGTCAATCGACGGTCACCCGCGTCTCAGGATGTGGCATCGTGATCTCACCCACTGTCAGTCGCGCACGCGCCGACTCTTCGTTGCACCACCGCGCGCCGCCACGACCGAAAGTCGGTTGTCGCGCCAGGACCCGCGTCGCGACACTGGCCCGCATGACCAGCACCGTCGACGACCACTTCCCCGCCCTCGCCGTACGCGTCGTCGCCGGAGCGATCGAGCTGCGCGGGATCGGCGACGACGACCTCGCGGCCCTGGCCGACCTCGCCGCACGTGGCATCCACCCGGCCGACCGGATGCCCTTCTACCACCCCTGGACGGACGCTGAGCCCGAGGTACTGCGCACCCGGTTCGTCCAGTACCACTGGCGCTGCCGGGCCGACTTCTCCCCCGAGCGGTGGGAGCTCAACCTCGGCGTCTGGCACGAGGGGACGCTCGTGGGCACGCAGGGCATCTCGGCCCGTGACTACGTCGTGACCTGCACGGCCGAGACCGGGTCATGGCTCGGCCTCGAGCACCAGGGCAAGGGCATCGGCACCGCGATGCGCCAGGCGATCTGCGCCTTCGCCGTCGACCACCTCGGGGCGGAGGAGATCACCTCCGGCGCCTTCACCGACAACCCCGCGTCGCTCGCGGTCAGCCGCAAGGTCGGCTACCGCCCCAATGGGCTCACGCGGCTCCAGCGCCGCGACGGCGAGCTCGCCGTGAACCAACGGCTCGTCCTGCGCCCCGACGACCTCGTCCGTGGCGACCATCCCATCACCGTCGAGGGCGTGCCGGCCCTGCGCCGCCTCCTCGGCCTCGACGCGCCCGACAAGGAGACGGCATGACCACCCCTGCGCCCACCGCCACGAGCAACGCCCCCGTCCCGCTCGTGCTGCCCAGCGGATCGGACGGGCTGACCGTGCGGCCGCTCGGGCAGAACGACGCCGCCGCGGTCGCCACCCTGATGGGGGCCTGCGAGCAGCACGACGTCGGAGAGGTCCTCATCGAGGAGGCCGACATCGTCGGCGACTGGCAGCGCCCCGCCTTCGACCTCGCCACCCAGACCGTCGGCGTGCTCGACGGCGACCGCCTCGTCGCGTACGCAGAGGTCTACAAGGCGCGCTGGGCGCACGGTGCCGTCGACCCGGCATACCGCGGCCGTGGCATCGGGACCGCGCTTTCGCGCTGGACCCGGGCCGTCGGCGCACGCGAGGGCGGCACCGTCGTCGGGCAGCCCGCGCCCGGGGACTCCGCAGGCGAGCGGCTCTTCGCCGCCCTCGGCTACCGCAACCTCTGGACGTCGTGGGTGCTCGAGATGCCCGCCGGGCAGACGATCGAGGCGCAGCCGACACCCGAGGCGTACGCGATCCGCGAGCCGCGCGACCAGGGCGACCTCGAGGCCGCATGGACGGTGAACGAGGACGCCTTCCTCGAGTGGTCCGACCGCGAGCGCTCGAGCTTCGAGGAGTGGGCCGCCACGGTCGTCAACCGTCCGGGCTACGAGCCGTGGCAGCTGCGCCTCATGGTCGATCCGGCCGGCGAAGTCGTCGGCATGGCGTTCGTCATCGTGTCCAACGGCTGCGCGTACGTCGACAAGCTCGCCGTCCGCCGCGACCAGCGCGGCCGCGGCCTCGCGCGGGCCCTGCTCGTCGACGCCTTCGAGGTCGGGCGCGCGCACGGCGGTGACCGGTCCGAGCTGTCGACCGACTCACGCACCGGGGCGCTCGGGCTCTACGAGAAGGTCGGCATGCAGGTGACCTCCGTGTGGCGGCACTGGGCGGCCGACGTCGTCGCCGGGTCCGACCCGGCCCAGGTCTGAGGAGGGGTGGCGGTGGAGCAGCACATCACGTTCGACGTCGCCGCGCCGGCAAGCCGCGTCTGGGAGATCCTGAGCGACCCCGAGCGCTGGCCCGAGTGGACGTCATCGGTGCGTAGCGTCAGGCTCGACGGCGGGGCCCTGAAGATCGGGGCGAAGGCCACCATCGACCAGCCACGCATCCCGACGGTGCCGTGGACGGTCACGTCGCTGTCGCCCGGACGGTCGTTCACGTGGGAGTCCGGTGGGCGCGCCGCGCACACCGTGGCACACCACGTCGTCGAACCGCTGGGCGCCGACGGGTGCCGGGTGACGCTGTCGGTGACCCAGTCGGGCGTCGTGGGGTCGGTCGTCGGACGGCTCTACCGGGGTCTGACCGACCGCTACCTCGCGATGGAGGCGGCCGGGCTCACGGGGCGGGCCGAGTCCGGCTGGCAGCCGCCACCGGCCGGCTAGCCGACGTCACCCACCACAGGGTTGGTCGGTGAAGCCGCGGTGTCTCCCGGCGCGAGGCCGGGGAGCCACGACGTGAGGTCGTTCTCCTGGGCGCCGTTCGCGGGCTCGAGCACCGGGAGGCCATCGGCGAACCAGATCACCGTCATCACCTCGCGCATCTCGCTCGAGGTGTTGCCGAGCGCCTTGTGCACCGTCCAGCCGGAGTGGAACGACGCGTCGCCGGCACGCATGGCCACGGGCTCGTCGACGGCGAGGCCCCGCCGCGGCACGAGCCGGTCGAAGTGGTGCTCGGACGCGTCGGAGATGCCGATGTCGCTGAGCGGACCGTCGACGTGGCTCCCCCGCGCGAACGCCAGCCCGCCGTGCGCCGGTGTGATGTCGACGAGCGGCATCCACATCGTCAGGCACCTCGACCCGTCGAGCGGCCAGTACATCGCGTCCTGGTGCCACGGCGTGCGGCCGCCGCCGGGCTCCTTGAAGAGGGCCTGGTCGTGGTAGAGCCGCACCCGCGGCACGCCGAGCAGCCGCGCCGCGACGTCGGCGAAGCGCGGCGCCAGGACGAACCTGGCCACGTCGGGGTCGTGGCGCCAGAGGTTCATCACCTGAAGGAACGCCATCCCGTAGCTGTCGCGCTCGGCGAGCGGACGCGACTCGGTGCCGAGCCGCTCCACCGCCGAGGCGATCGGCCGCCGGTACGCCGCGGCCTCCTCGGCGCTCGCCACTCCCGAGAGCCGGACGAAGCCGTCCGCGCGGAAGGCGGCCACGTGGTCCTGGGTCACGGGGTATGCCGTGGCGAGCGCGGGAACTGTGTCGATGGTCATCGGGAGGGCCGCCTTCGTGGATCGTGAACGACCGGAGGGGTCGTCGGTTCTGCCACTTCACCAGACCCGCGGAGAGACCACCCCGGACGTCGTGGTTTCAGGGGTACGTTCTGGTTTGATGACGTGATGGACAGCAAGCGTGCGCCGGTCGGCGCCACGCCGACGGCGCGGCCTGCCGATCCCCTCCCGCCCGGGCGTCTCGGCCGCGTGCTGGTGGCGGCGCGCATCGTCGCGGGCCGGGGCCTCGCTCCCGGCACGACTCGGCGACACCCGACCTGGGGGCTCACCTTCCTCACCGCCGGTGCCGGCCGCTACCGCGATGCGCACCACGACGAGCCCCTGGCCGCAGGCTCGCTCGTCGTCGTCCATCCCGGGCACCCGCACTGGTACGGCGCCGACCGTGGCGGCTGGGACGAGCACTTCGTCGTCTTCGAGGGGCCTGTGTTCGACCTGGCCGCGAGCCGCGGCGCCCTCTCCCCCGGGCAGCCGCTCGTGCACGGTCTGCCGGTGCGCCGGTGGGCGCCACGGTTCGCGGCCTTCGACCGGCCGCGGCCACGCACGCCCGACGGCACCGACGCCGAGGCGGTCGCGCTGCTCGCGGCCCTGCTCGAGGCACGCGACACCTCGACCCGTGCCTCCGACCGCGGCACGCGCGGGGCGTCCCCATCGGGTGCCGGCTGGCTCGCACGCTCGACCGATCTGCTCGAGGGGGACCTGACCGAGCCGCTCGACCTGCGTGCCGTGGCGGCCGAGGTCGGGATGCCGTACGAGACGTGGCGTCGCCGGTTCCGGGCCGAGACCGGCACGAGTCCGTGGGCGCACCGGTCGGCCCGCCGGCTCGACGCCGCGACCGACCTGCTCGTGCACACCGGGCTCGGGGTGCGCGACATCGCGGCGGCAACCGGTTTCAGCGACGAGCGGCACCTCATCCGGCGCTTCCGAGAGGCGACAGGACAGACCCCCCGCGCCTACCGGGACGCCGACAAGGCCGCTTCCGCGGACCGACGGACCGCTACCAACGCTCCCGCGCTGTAGCGCCCGCGCTCACCGTTCGCCGGAGACGGCGGTCGTGGCGGTCCGTCGGTTCGCCGCGGCGCTCGGGCACACGGCATACGCCCGCTCAGCCGCAGACGGCCCCGCCGCTCGCGCTGCCGACGAGCTTGCGATACTTCGCGAGCACGCCGCGGGTGTACTTCGGCTCCGGGTGGGTGACGCCCTCGGCACGACGGCGCGCCATCTCGTCGTCGTCGACGAGCAGGTCGAGCGAGCCGCTCGCCACGTCGAGGCGGATCGTGTCGCCGTCGCGCACGAAGGCGATCGGCCCCTCGTCGACGGCCTCGGGAGCCACGTGCCCGACGCAGAGGCCGGTGGTGCCGCCGGAGAAGCGGCCGTCGGTGAGGAGCAGGACGTCCTTGCCCAGCCCGGCGCCCTTGATGGCACCCGTGACGGCGAGCATCTCGCGCATGCCGGGCCCGCCCTTCGGTCCCTCGTAGCGGATGACGACGACCTCGTTCTTCTTCAGCGAACCGTCCTCGACGGCGTCCATCGCGGCGCGCTCGCCGTCGAAGACGCGTGCGGTGCCCTCGAAGACCGACTCGTCGAAGCCGGCCGACTTCACGACCGCACCCTCGGGCGCGAGCGAACCGGTGAGGATCGTCAGGCCACCCGTCTTGTGGATCGGGGTCGCCATCTCGCGGATAACACGGCCGTCGATGTGGGGCGGGTTGAGCTCCTCGAGGTTCTCGGCCATGGTCTTGCCGGTCACCGTGAGGCAGTCGCCGTCGAGCAGGCCGGCCTCGAGCAGCGTCTTCATGACGACGGGGATGCCGCCGATGTGGTCGATGTCCTTCATGACGAAGCTGCCGAAGGGCTTGACGTCGGCCAGGTGCGGCACCTTGGCGCCGATGCGACGGAAGTCCTCGATCGTGAGGTCCACCTCGGCCTCGTGGGCGATGGCGAGCAGGTGGAGCACGGCGTTCGTCGAGCCGCCGAACGCCATGACGACGGCGATGGCGTTCTCGAAGGCCGGCTTGGTCATGATGTCGCGCGCGGTGATGCCGCGGCGGAGCAGCTCGACGACGGCCTCACCCGACTTGCGGGCGTACATGTCGCGGCGGCGGTCGGTGGCGGGCGGCGCGGCCGAGCCCGGGATCGACATGCCGATCGCCTCGGCCACGGCGGCCATGGTGTTGGCCGTGTAGAAGCCGCCGCACGCGCCCTCACCCGGGCAGATGGCGCGCTCGATCGCGTCGACGTCCTCGCGCGACATGAGGCCGGCGTTGCACGCCCCGACGGCCTCGAAGGCGTCGATGATCGTGACCTCCTTCTCGGTGCCGTCGCTCAGCTTGGCGACGCCGGGGAGGATCGTGCCGGCATACAGGAAGACCGATGCGAGGTCGAGGCGCGCGGCCGCCATGAGCATGCCGGGCAGGGACTTGTCGCAACCGGCGAGCAGGACTGAGCCGTCGAGCCGCTCGGCGTTCATGACGGTCTCGACCGAGTCGGCGATGATCTCGCGCGACACGAGGCTGAAGTGCATGCCCTCGTGGCCCATGGAGATGCCGTCGGACACCGAGATGGTGCCGAACTCGAGGGGATAGCCCCCACCGGCGTGCACGCCGTCCTTGACGGCCTTGGCCAGCCGGTCGAGCGACAGGTTGCACGGGGTGATCTCGTTCCACGAGCTCGCGACACCGATCTGTGGCTTGGCGAAGTCGTCGTCGCCGAGGCCTACCGCCCTGAGCATCCCCCGTGCCGCGGTCTTCTCGAGACCGTCGGTGACGTCGCGGCTGCGGGGCTTGATGTCAGGCGTCTGCGTCATGCCAGCAGCATAGGACCGTGTCCGCTGGGTGGACACCGCATCTCACAGCCTGATCGTCGGCGGCGAACGCTCAGTCGTCGTGCCCACGGCTGACGTGGAAGCGCGTCAGGGCGCACGAGCCGAAGTCGATGTCGGCCCACTCGCCGGCATACCGGAGGACCGCCATGCCGCTCGTCACGAAACCCTCGCCGAGGGCGTCGTGGGCCTCGCGCGACCCCTCTCCGTCGGTGAGCAGGCTGGTCAGCTGCGCCATCGTCGGGTTGTGCCCGACGACCAGCACCGTCGTCGTCTCACCGGCGTCCTCGCGCACCGTCTCGAGGGTCTGCTCGGAGCCGCCGAGGTAGACGCTGCGGCGGTACTCGACGAACTCGGTGTGGGCGCCGCCGTGGCAGGCCTCCTCCCACGTCTGCCGGGTGCGCTGCGCGGTGGAGCAGATGACGAGGTCGGGCACGAGCCCCTGCTCGTGCAGCCACCGGCCGGCGGCCTTGGCGTCGCGGCGACCCCGCGCCGCGAGCTCGCGGTCGTGGTCGGCCTTGCCGAGCCCCTCCTCGGCCTTGGCGTGGCGCATGAGGATGAGGGTCTTCTCTCTCGAGGCGCTGCTCATACGTCTAGAGCATGCTCCGCGTCGGCCCGCTTGTCAGCCCGGAGGGCGGGGGCCGGCCGCAGCGGTCCTGCTGCGACCAGGCTGCCGCGGAGGCGTCAGAGCGCGAGCTCCGGCTTGATCCGCTTGGGCGTCCACACCCGCGACCGCCGCGCCGCGACGGTCGACACCAGCAGGGCCCCGACGAGGTATGCCGTGAGCACGCCCACCGCCCCGAGCACCGGCGCGAGGTCGGCGCCGTAGAGCAGTCGGCGCAGGCCGTCGACGGCGTAGCTCATCGGCACGACGTGGTGGACCGCCTGCAGGGGGGCGGGCAACGTCTGCCACGGGAACGTGCCGCCGGCGCTGACGAGCTGGACGACCATGAACACGAGGCCGAGGAACTTGCCCACCGCCCCGAACCTCGACGCGAGCGCGTGCAGGATCGCCACGAACGTCATCGAGGTGAAGCAGAGGAAGAGGAACGCGAGGACCGGGTGCGCGATCCGGATGTCGACCCCGCGGCCCACGACGAGCACCAGGGCAGCAGCCTGGACGATCCCCACCACCGCCGGCGCGAGCCAGCCCCCGAGCGCGGTGCGGAACGAGCGCTGGCTCGTGGCGAGTGCGCGCTGGGACAGGGGACGCACGAAGAGGAAGAGCACGTAGGCGCCGATCCAGAGGGCGAGGCTCATGAAGAGCGGCGCCAGCCCTGCCCCGTACGACCCCGCCGACGACAGGGAGTCGGTGGCCACCCCGACCGGGTTGCCGATGGTCTGCGCCATCGCCTTGCGCTGCGCCTCGGACGGGTCGGGCACGGCGTCGCGGCCCTTGACCAGGCCGGCGTGCAGGTCGGTCGTGCCCTTGGCCAGCGAGTCGAGGCCGGACGCCAGCGACCCTGCACCCCGCGCGAGCGCGTCCGCGCCGGTGGCGGCGGACGTCGCGCCGGACACGAGCCGGCCGGCGCCGGCGTCGAGCCGGTCGAGCCCGGTCGCCAGGGCAGCCGCCCCGTCCCGCACCTTGACCGCGCCCGTGTGGGCCTGCGCGATGCCGTCCGCGAGCGCCGGCGTGGCGTTCGCGAGCGCCCGAGCCCCGGTGGCCACCTGGTCGGCCCCCTTCGACAGGCGCGTCAGGTCGCCCGAGGCCGACTGGATGGTGGCGTCTGCGTTGTCCACGTAGCCGTCGACGAGGTCGAGGCGTGACTCGACGACGGCCAGCTGCGCGTCGGTCAGTCCCTGCGCCCTCAGGGCGGCGACCAGACCGGCGCGGTCGGCGGCGACGCGGCTCTTGAGCTGGGTGGAGGCGGCGGCCGCCTTCGCCCCGTAGCCGGCGATCGTGCGGTTGCCGGCCGCGACCTGCTCGGCACCGTCGGCGAGACGGTCGGTCTGTGCGGGGAGGTCTGCGGTCCTGGACTGCAGGGTGCCGAGGCCGGAGGCGAGGCGTGCTGAGCCGGTCTGCAGCTCGTGGGCGCCCGAGGCCGCGCGGCCGAGGCCGGCGTCGAGGGTGCGGGCACCGGTCGCGAGCTGCTCGAGCCCTGTCGCGAGAGAGCCCGCGCCGGAAGCCAGCTGGTGGGCTCCGTCGTCAGCCTTGGCCGCACCGGCGCGGAGCTTCTCCGATCCGTCCACGGCCTTCGCGAGCTCGTCGTGCACGTCGCTGAAGCCCAGTAGCAGCCGGCTCGCCGCGGTCTGGCTCACCTCGCCGGCGACGCTGGCGGTCACCTGCTTGATGACCTGGCCGCCGATCATCGAGGTCATGTAGTTGTTGGCGTCGTTCGTCTCGAGCAGCAGGGTCGCCTGACGTGGCGTGAACTCCGCCGTCGACGCGAGGTCCGCGGAGAAGGTCTTCGGGAGGATGACGGCGAACGCGTACGTGCCGTCGTCCACGCCGTTCATCGCCTCGTCGCGCGGCACCCGGTGCCAGTCGAAGCTCTTCGACTCGACGAGGTGGTCGGCCACCTCGCCGCCGACCTGGAGCTTCTCCCCCGTGCGGAGGGTGGTGCCGGCATCGTCGCTGACGACGGCGGCAGGCACCTGCGGGAAGGCGCCGTAGGGGTCGTGGTTCGCGTAGAGGTACAGGCCGCCGTAGAGGGTCGGGACGAGGACGAGGGCCGCGAGGGCAAGACGTGCGAGGCGCGAGGCGGTGAGGCGGCGCAGCTCAGCGAGCGCGAGGCGGACGGGGTTCATGCGGGCACTCCGTCGGTGGTGGGGTCGGTCGTGGGTTCAGTCGTGGGTTAAGTCGTGGGTTCGACGACGGGTTCGGTGGCGGGTTCGGTGGCGGGCTCGGTGGCCTCGGGAGGGAGCCGGGTCGACCGGGACAGCGCCGAGGCGGTCGCCGGTGCGCAGAGCGCGACCACGGTGAGACCACGGTCGGCGACCGACTGGGCCGCCTCGAACCACTCGCGCGGCTCGCCACCGTGCCGGTCGGGACCGGTGAGCACGATGACGCGAACCTGCGGGTGCCACGAGCCGAGCTCGAGCAGCAGGCGGGTGCGCAGGCCCGTGGGCAGGCTCTCCCAACGCCGCGATGCCAGGTCGCTGACACCACGGTCGCCGAGGAAGGCTGCGACGTCCCTGCGCGACGACGGCCGCTCGGCGAGGGCCAGCTCCTCCGCGACGACGGCGCGGAGGGAGAAGGAGTCCTCCGGCGCGGTCACGTCGGGCACGTCGACGAGTCGCGTGCGCAGCTGCAGCTGCGCCCGGTCGGTGGAGCCACCGATCGACACGGAGCCGGTGAGCAGGTCGACTCGTCCGCCGATCGCGAGGGCCAGCGCGACCTGGCCGACGCCGGGGTCGATGCCGACGACCGTGACCGCTCCCGCGGGGGCCGAGAACCCGATCCCCGACACGAACGGCTCGTGCGTGCCTCGGACCGACACGTCGTGTGCGACCACCTGGCGCTCGTTCACCTGACCATCCTCCGACGGGACCATCCCGCTTTTCGATACAAGTATGCATCCAATACATGTCCGTATTCAATTCGAGGGCGTATCGTGGTCCTATGCCAACCCTGAGGTCCCGCGAACCAGCCACTCCCCCGATCACCGCCCGCCGCCAGGCGACCCGTGACCGGGTGCTCGCGGCGGCGAGCGAGGTCTTCGCGGAACGCGGCTTCCACGGCGCGAGCGTCGAGGACATCTGCGAGCGGGCCGGCTTCACCCGAGGGGCCTTCTACTCCAACTTCTCCTCCAAGGACGACCTCGTGCTCGAGCTGTCCCGCCGGCACTCCGAGGCTCTCGCCGAGCGCATCCGCGCAGCCAGCAAGCAGGAGCATGCAACGGCTGACGAGGTGCTGAAGGCTGTCTTCGCAGCCCTCGCCGACGACACCCGCAGCAAGGAGCAGTGGCTGGTCCTCACCACGGAGTTCACCCTCCACGCGATCCGCGAACCGGTGGCCCGCCGCGCCTGGGCCGCGCAGCAGCGACGGGTGCGCGACGAGCTGGTGGCCGTCGTCGACGAGGCGGTGGCCCGGCAGGGGCTGACGCTGCCCATGCCCACCGATGTCTTCGTCCGGGCCGCGATCGCGCTCGCGCAGGGCTCCATGACGCAGCGCCTCGTCGAGCCCCGTTCGCTCACCGTGGGAGAGCTCGAGCGGACCGTGCTACCCGTGCTGCTCGGCGTCGACACCTGAGCGGGGACGCACCCCCGCGCCGCGACGCCCCAGTGGCGGGCGCCCACTCGGGACGCCCGCCTCTCCTGGGGGATCAGGTCACAGTGTTGCTTCTCACCATCGAGGTGGAGATCCCGCCGGGGACGGTCGGCGACGCACGGGGTCGGCGCCGAGCCGCTTGAAGGAAGTCTCCTCACCCTGACCGGGTGCAGTCCCACTGTCGGGGGTGATCCTTGCGAAAACCTTGGACTCGAGCGCCTTGCCCCATACACCCCCAGATGTCCGAATTGCCCTGCCTCACAGCCGGATTCATCCAAGGTATCAACAAGGTCGCTGGGTTCCTCTTGAGTAGGAAAGGACATGATCAAGGGAGGAACCATGTCTTTGTCTCGCCGAGACCTCATGAAGCTGGGCGTCGTCGGGGGCGCCGCCCTGGCGCTGCCTCTGGAGCGCACGGTGAGTGCCAAGTCCAGCCCTCAGGGCCGCCTCGCCAGCAGCCGGCTGCCCCGGCCGTTCACGATGCAGTTCCGGACGCCGCCGGTGCTGCGGCCCTACCGCACGGACGCCACCACCGACTTCTACAAGGTCTACATGAAGCCGCTCCAGGCCGAGGTGGTCCCGGGCCTGCAGACGCCGCTGTGGGGCTACAACGGACTCGTTCCCGGACCGACCGTCAAGGTCGCGCAGGGCCGGCGCACCGTGATGCGCCAGGTCAACAACCTGCCGGGCAAGCACCCGGTGCTGAGCTACACGCCGTGGACATCCGTGCACCTGCACGGCTCTCCGTCGCTGCCGCAGTACGACGGCTACGCGAGCGACATCACCAACCCGGGCCAGTACAAGGACTACGTGTACCCGAACACCCAGACGGGTCGCACCCTGTGGTACCACGACCACGGGCTGCACCACACGGCCGAGAACGTGCTCATGGGCCTCGCCGCCCAGTACCAGCTCGTCGACCCGCTGGAGCAGGCCCTGCCGATCCCCAAGGGCGAGTTCGACGTGCCGCTGCTGGTCAGTGACGCGATGTTCGCGAGCGACGGCTCGCTCTACTTCGACAACCACAGCGAGTCGGGGATGTTCGGCGACGTCGTCCTGGTCAACGGGGTGCCGTGGCCCGTGATGAAGGTCAAGCGGCGCAAGTACCGCTTCCGCATCCTCAACGCGTCCATCTCGCGCTCGTACCAGTGGTCGCTCGACTCCGGGGATCCCATGACGGTCATCGCGACGGACGCGGGACTGATGCCGCAGCCGCAGACGGTGCAGCGCTTCCGCCACGGCGCGGCCGAGCGCTACGAGGTCGTGATCGACTTCGGCAAGATGCCGGTGGGCCGTCGCGTCGTGCTGCGCAACACCAGCCCGAAGAACAACATCGACTACGCCAACACCAACAAGGTGATGGCCTTCGACGTCGTCGCCGACGACTTCGACCGCGCGGACAACGCCGTTCCCGACGCCCTGAACCCGACCAACCCCGCCATGCTCCTCACGGCGGCCGACGCGGTGCGCACGCGCCGCCTCGACCTCAAGCGCAAGCACGGGATGTGGACCATCAACGGGCACACCTGGGACGACGTCGTGAAGAGCAAGTTCTCCCTCGTCGAGGCCAGCCCGCGCGAGGGAGACGTCGAGATCTGGGAGATCCGCAACTCCTCGGGCGGCTGGTTCCACCCGGTTCACATCCACCTCATCGACTTCCGCATCCTCGACCGCAACGGCAAGCCGCCGATGCCGCACGAGCTCGGCCCGAAGGACGTCGTCTACGTGGGTGAGAACGAGACGGTGCGGGTCGTGGCTCGCTTCGAGGGCCGCGGCAAGTACATGATCCACTGCCACAACCTCGTCCACGAGGACCACGACATGATGAGCCAGTTCGAGGTGCTGGCCGACCACGACGTGAGCGACCCGATGAGCGATCCATGCAAGTCGCTCCCTGAGATCGACGACGTCTGAGGGGCGGCGACATGTCGACCACGGCACTGCCGTCGAGCTCGTCGCCCGGCACCGACACGGCTGCGGACGCCGTGTCCACGGGGCCGGCACTCGCGGCACAGGCGCGGGCCGCGGGGGCGCTCAGCTGCATCGCTGCGCTCGTGCACCTCGCTGTGGCGCCCGAGCACTTCGCCGAGTGGGCGCCGGCCGGCGTCTTCCTCATCGTCGTCGCGGCAGGTCAGCTGTGGCTGGCGCAGGCCCTCTGGCGGGGGCTCAGCGCACGGCTCGTCCCGGCCGCGGTGCTCCTCACGGCGGGCCTCGTGGGGCTCTACGTCGCGTCGCGCACCATCGGCCTGCCGGTCCACCCGGACACCGCGGGCCAGGGGCTCGGGCTGGGCTGGAGCCACCACGGCGGGTCGCAGGTGCCCGGCGGGCACGGCAACGGCATGCCGATCGTGCCGGGCTCCGGCGCAGAGGCGGCCGTCGAGACCGTCGGGACGCTCGACCTTCTGTGCGTCGTCGCCGAGCTGGGGGCCCTGGCCCTGCTCGTCGGGATGCTGCCGGTCCGCCAGCGTCGGTCGGTCGGCAACCTCCTCCTCGCCGTGGGTCTCTGCGGCTGGGTCGTCTGGGGCCTGGTGCGCTTCACGTGAGCCGACAGGCGCCGGACCGGGCAGGGGCGGCACCCGAGCGCAGCTCCCCTGTCCTCGGGTCCGCCTCCGTCCCCGGAGCGCTCGCACCACCTCCGGCGCGGCGCGCGACGTTCCGGCGTCGGGCGCTGGCGTTCGTGGGACTCGTGGCTGTCCCGGCCGCCACGCTCACGTGGGTGGTGCAGCCCGTCCGGGTCACCTCCGACTCGATGAGCCCGACCCTGACGCCGGGCCAGCAGGTGCTCCTGCTCAAGCAGCCCTGGGCAGGGACGGTCGCGCGCGGCGACGTCGTGGTACTCGACGGCGACCGGTGGTCGGAGCGCGCCGCGGCAGCCGCGGCGAGCGGCGGTGTCGTCGGGCTGTCCCCCGACCGTGTCGACGCCGCGGTCCGCACCGTCCGGGACACGTCCTTGGTCAAGCGGGTCGTCGGGGTCGGTGGCGACACCGTCGAGCTCGACGACGGTGCTCTCGTCGTCAACGGCACACGCGTCGTGGAGCCGTTCGTCGACCTCGAGTCGGTCGACGGCGTGTGGTTCGGACCGGTGACGGTGCCCTCCGACGCGGTGTTCGTGCTCGGTGACGCCCGGGCGACCTCCGTCGACTCTCGCGACCTGGGCGCGGTCGCACTCGACGCCGTGGAGGGTCGCGTCGTCGGCCCGTAGCGGCCCGCAGGCGGTCCTCCGGCGGGCGCGCCCCGTCAACCGGGCGGCCGGTGGTCAACCGGTGGCCGCGGCGACGGGGACACCGTGGGACCCGTGGGACGGCACCGCCGCGCGCTGACGGGCATCGGCCGCGCGGACCAGGGCCAACAGCCGGCTGCAGTCCTCCTTCAGGGAGGCCGGGACCACCGGTCCGGCGCTGCGCGCCCCGCCCGCACCGCCCGTACCGTCCGCGCCGTGCTCACCACCTCCCGGGGACGCCGACCCGGAGGCCGAGTCGTCGAGGACGTGGTGCAGGCGCACCACCGCGGCGACGAGGTCACGCAACCGGTCGTCCTGCTCCGAGGTCGCCGCCAGCAACCGCCGGAACACCGCCCGCAACCGCGGACCCGGGTCACACCCCAGCTCGGCCGCGAACACCGTGCGACACGTCTCGTACTCCCGCACCGCGTCCGTGTGCTCACCCCGACGCTCCAACGTCTCCAGCAGCACCAGCCACGCCGACTCCAGCAACCGGTCCCGCCCGATCGCCGCCCGCGCCCACACCTGCGCGTGCCCCAGGTCACCGGCCTCCAACGCCGCCCGCGCCCCGTCCGCCAACGCCCGCAGCACCCGCGCCTCGTGCGCCTGCACCGCCTCCTGCAACCACGGCAGGTCCGCCTCGTCCGGCAGCAACGGCCGCGCCACCAACGCCAACGCCTGCGCGTACACCCCCACCGCCGCCGCCCCCAACAGCTCCTGCGCCCGCGCCACCAACCGCGCGAACTCGATCACGTCCACCGTCAACCCCTGCGCCCGCGCCGCGACGTCCCACCGGTACCCGCCCGGCACCGTCACGATCGGCGCCACCCGGGCACCCGCACCCCCAGCGCCCTCAGCACCCCCAGCGCCCTCGGCGCTTTCGACACCCGGGGCCCCGGCCAGCCGCTTGCGCAGCAGGCTCACGTACGCCTCCAACGTGCCCAACGCCCCCGCCGGAGGCGTGTCCCCCCACAGGTACTCGATGATCCGACCCTTCGAGACCGGGTCGCCGCCCTCGAGCAGGAGCGCCAGCAACACGTGCCGCGCCTTCGCACCCCCCAGGTCCCGCGGACCCAACGCTCCCGGCCCGTGCCCCACCACGAGCCCGCCACACAACCGCACCACCGGTACGCCGACGACATCCTTCATCTCTGATCCCCCCATAGCTGATCCCCGGGCAGCTCCCCTGCCTGCCATGGTGCGTCGCGACGGGCTCGGGCGGATCTCCCATGCACGGGTGGGACGACCCCCAGTATTTGGGACCGTTTTCCGTCGCGGGCGCACGAGTGCCGTGATACTGAAGGCCAGGGGGAGTGCCGGGGGGGCGCGGGGCCCCCGCGAGGGGGTTTCTCGATGACGTCTGATGTCCTGCGGGTCCTGGTGGTGGACGACCACCGGACCCTGGCCGACGCGCTGTGCCTCGCGATCTCCGCGGAGCCCCGCATGGAGTGTGTCGGCACGGCCCACGGGGCCCGTGAGGCGACGGCCCTTGTGGCCACCGCGTCTCCCGACGTCGTCGTCATGGACGTCAGGCTCGACGACGGCGACGGCGTCGACGTGACGAGGACCATCACGTCCGACCGGCCCGAGACGCGTGTCGTGGTGCTGACCGCGCACGTCGACGAGTCCCTGCTGACCAGGGCAGCGGAGGCAGGCGCCTGCGCGGTGCTGCCCAAAGGGGGTCCGCTGACCGAGCTGATGGAGTCCCTGCGCACCGCGCCGCGCGACGGCTTCGCGGTGCACCCGGTGCTGCTGCGCACGCTCATCGGCGCATCCGCCGCCCCGCGGGCCACGCCCGACCTGCTGACCGCTCGCGAGCGGGAGGTGCTCACCCTGCTGGCCGAGGGACGCGACCCCACGACCATCGCGCGAACACTCGGCATCTCGGTGCTGACGTGCCGCGGCTACATCAAGAGCCTCCTCGTGAAGCTCGACGCCCACAGCCAGCTCGAAGCCGTGATGATCGCCTTGCGCCGCAGGCTCATCCAGCTCCCGAACGAGGACTGAGCCATGCCAGTGAAGACACCGCCGACGACGACCTCCGACACCACTGCCGTCGTGCCGCCGAGACCCGCCGGCACGTCACCCGCACAGCTCGACGTCCCACAACCGGGACGCTCGAAGGTCGTGCGCGACTCGGTCGTCCGGTTCCTGCTGTGGAGCCTCGCAGTCCTGGGCCTCGTCGCGGCCGGCACCTTGCTGCTGTCGACCCCCCTGGCCGAGCGACTGTCCGTCCGCGAGGCGACCACGAGGAGCGTCGCGTACGCCAAGTCCGTCGTGGCGCCCCTCGTCGACGACAAGGTGCTCACCGGGGACACCGTCGCCACGCGCGACCTCGTCCGGCTCATGCGCACCCGCATGGCCGACGGGTCGATCGCGCACATGAAGATCTGGACGGCGAGCGGGCGGGTGCTGTGGAGCGACGAGCCGGAGGTGACCGGCAGGACGTTCGAGCTGGAAGAGGACGTGGCCACCCTGTTCGGCACCAACGACGCCACGGGTGAGGTCTCGCCGCTCGACAAGCCCGAGAACGTCTCGGAGCAGTCTGCCCAGGAGCTGATCGAGGTGTACGTGGGCTTCAGGGCCGACAACGGGACGCCCCTCGTCTTCGAGGCGTACTGGCCGACGGAACGCATCCGCCAGGACGTCAGCGACATCCGCTGGCAGTTCACGCTGCTCGGACTCGGGGCGCTGCTGCTGCTGGCCCTCGCCCTGCTCCCCCTCGCCCTGTCGCTGGCCAGGCGTGTCGACCGTGGCCTCGCCGAGCGGGAGGCGATCATGGCGCAGGCGCTCTCTGCGTCGGACCTCGAGAGGCGACGGTTGTCCCAGGACCTCCACGACGGGATCGTCCAGGACATCGTCGCCCTCGGCTACGCCCTGCCGACCGTGGCGGCGGCACTGCCGCGTGAGGCCACCGCGGCGCGCGCCCTACTCGAGCAGGTCCACACCGACGTCGCCCGCGGCGTCTCGGGCGTGCGCGAGCTGCTGACCGACGTCTACCCGGCCGACCTCGAGCACGGTGGGCTGGAGCCCGCCATCCAGGACCTCGCCGAGCGACAGCGGCGGCACGGCACGGACGTCGTCGTGGCGGTCGACTCCCGGCTCGGCGAGCCGCTGGGCGTCGCACAGCTGACCTACCGCATCGTGCGGGAGGCCCTGAGGAACGTGGCCAAGCACGCACGTGCGACCGAGGTGGAGGTGACGGCTGAGGTCGTGCACGAGGCCGCGGTCGTCGAGGTCCGCGACGACGGGGTCGGACTGGGCGCAGGGACGGAGATGTCGTCCGGCGGCACGGGCGGGCCCGACGGGCTGCCCGGCGGCGAGGGGCACCTCGGCCTACGGCTGCTGCGCGACACTCTCCGCACCTTCGGTGGCGACGTGACGATCAGCGAACGATCGGGGGGTGGCACCGTGCTGCGCGCGACCTTCCCGCTGGCGCTGCGGGTCTCGTCGCGCTGACCGTCGCGGCGCTCAGCCGCCGGACACGGCGTTGATGATGTGGACCCTGGCGCCGGCAGGAACCTGCGCGGCGACGCCGTCGCCGCGCGTGGCGTCCTCACCGTTGACGAAGACCTTGACGTGCCGGCGGATCTGACCCCGCTCGTCACGCACCTTGCCGTCGAGGATGCGGTGCTCGGAGAACGCGCGGTCGAGCAGCTCGGCGACGGTCTGGCCGTCACCGGGCGACTCGACCTCGATCTCGGCGACGCCCCCCACGAGGTCGCGGAGCATGCCCGGCAGGATGACGCGGACGGGAGCAGACGGCATACGAGAACCCCTGTGCCTCAGTCGAGCTGGGCCGCGCGGACCACGAGGACGTCGGGCAGCTGCGTGGCGATGCGATGGAAGGTCTCACCCTCGTCGACCGACGCGAACACGTCGCCGTTGCGGGTGCCGAGGTAGACGCCGACCGGGTCGGCGGAGTCGAGGGACGCGGCGTCGCGGAGCACGCACGTGAAGCTCTCGGACGGCAGGCCCTGCGCCTGCATGCGCCAGTGGGCGCCGCCGTCGTCGGAACGCTGCACCTGCAGCTGGGCGCCGGGCGGGATGCGCTCGCCGTCGTCGGCGACGGGGATGTTCCACACGACGCCGGGTCGCCTCGGGTGGGCCAGGATGGTGAACCCGAAGTCGGTGGGCAGCCCGTCGGCGATGGACTGCCAAGAAGCCCCATTGTCGTCGGAGCGGTAGACGCCCTTGTGGTTCTGGGCGTAGAGCGCGCCGTCGGCCGCACCGCGCGCCACCTTGTGCACGCACTGGCCGTACTCGGGGTACTCGTCGTCGGGCATGAAGTAGGCCCGGATGCCCGGGTTCGACGGCGCCCACGTCTCGCCGGAGTCACTCGAGCGGTAGACACCGCCCGCGCTCATCGCGACGAGGAGGTTCTCGGGGTGGCCGGCCTCGGGAACGATCGTGTGCACCGCTCCCCCACCGAAGCCGGGCTCCCACTTTGGGCGGTGCGGGTGGTCCCACAGGCCCCGGACCAGCTCGTAGTGCTCGCCCCGGTCGGTGCTGCGGAAGAGGGCGTGCGGCTCGACGCCGGCCCAGACGACGTCGGCGTCGTTCGGGTCGGGGGTCAGCTGCCACACCCGCTCGAGCGCGGTGTCGGTGTCGCTCGGGAAGGCGAGGGCGCGCTCGGCGCTCTCGGTCCAGGTGCGACCGCCGTCGGTCGAGGCCTGGACGGTCGGCCCCCAGTGCCACGACTTCACCCCGGCGAGCACCGTCGAGCGCCCCTCTCGCGTGTCGACGGCGACGGAGGCGACCTCGCTCATGAGGAAGTGCGGACCCTCGAGGGCCCACTCGGTGCGGTCGCTGCTGCGGGCGACCCACAGGCCCTTGCGGGTGCCGATGGCGACGATGGTCTCGGTCATGTTGACAGTGTCCACTAAGGGTCTGACAGCGACAAGGGCTCGTCGCCCTGTCGGTGTCGAGGTGGGCTCAGCCCCTTGCGGAACCGCCCGTCGCGACCGCGTTCACGAGGGGACCGCCTGCCAGCATCGCCTCGACCTGACGGCGCACGAGGGCCTTGGCCCGGGGGCGCATGGCCTGCGTCGCCCCGCCGATGTGCGGCGTGATGAGCACGCCGGGAGTCGTCCAGAGAGCGTGGTCGGCGGGCAGCGGCTCGGGGTCGGTCACGTCGAGCGCCGCCCTCAGTCGCTCCGACGCGCACTCGGCCATGAGCGCGTCCGTGTCGACGACGGGCCCGCGGGCCACGTTGACGAGGACCGCGCCGTCCGGCATACGCCCGAGCATGTCGGCGTCGAACAGCCCGCGCGTCGCCTCGCTCAGGGGCACGATGACGACCACCACCTCGTGGTGCGGCAGCAGATCGGGCAGCTCGTCGATGCCGTGCACGTGCGGGACGAGGTCGTCGCCGTCACGCGCGCGAGAGGCGACGGCGGTCAGCGCCACCTCGAAGGGCGCGAAGCGGCGCGCCACCGCGCGCCCGATCTGGCCGTAGCCGACGACGAGCACGCGACTGTCGGCCAGGGCGGACCGCAGGATGAGGGGCTCCCAGGTCGAGCCGGCCTGCGACACGACGAACTTCGGGATCTCACGGACGGACGCGAGCGTCAGGGCCAGGGCGAGCTCGGCCGTCGACGCGTCGTGCACGCCCGCGGCGTTGCACAGCGTGACCCCCTCCGGCACCTCTGGGAGGAACTGCTCGTAGCCGGCGCTCTGCAGCTGCACGACCTCGAGCGCGTCGAGGCCGACGGCGACGTCCGCGAGACGCAGCCTCGTCATGTACGGCATGACCGCGAGCCGGATCTCCGCACCTCGTGGGTGCGGCTCGGACATGTCCCAGACGACCGTGTCGACGCCGTCGAGGTCGGCGAGCGCCTCGGCGTACTCGATCTCGGGCACGGACACGACGAGCGGGGCTGCAGCCATGCGGCCACGCTAGATGACACGATCGCGGCCGACCCCACCCGTCCACGCGACCGGCCGCGAGCACCGCCGGCGGGACGGACCGCGCCGGACCGCGCCGACTAGGCTCGCGCGGGTGAACACGCCCCACGTCCTGTCTCTCAACTCGGGTCGTCGCACGCGTCCGCCGGGTGGCGGCGCCCCCACCGCGATCGACAAGCAGCCGGTCGACTCCTTCGAGGTGCGCGACCCGGGGCCCAAGCACGGCGGTCTCGGCAGCGGCGTGGTGGGCGACGAGATCGGCAAGCCGCAGCACCACGGCGGGGCGCTCCAAGCCGTCTACGCGTACGCCCGCGAGGACCTCGACCACTGGGAGCGTGAGCTCGGGCGCCCCATCGCCCCAGGCGGTTTCGGCGAGAACGTGACCACGGTCGGGGTCGACGCCACGCACGCGCTCGTCGGCGAGCTGTGGCGGATCGACGACGTGGTGCTGCGGGTGGAGGTGCCTCGCATCCCCTGCGCCACCTTCGCCGCCCACATGGGGGTCCCCCGCTGGGTGCGCCGCTTCGCGGACGAGGGCCGCACCGGCGCCTACCTGTCGGTGGTGACGCCCGGGACCGTGCGCGCGGGTGCCGCCATCACGGTCGAGCGACCGGACCACGACGTCGACCTGCTGCTGCTGTTCCGGGGACTCATGGGAGACCTCGGCGCGGCCCGCCGGGTCCTCGACGCGGGAGTCGCCCACGCCGAGGTGAACGAGGAGCTCGCCGCGATCCTCGCGCGACGCGGAGGCTGACCATGGTGGCCATCGGCCGCCATTGGGACACAATGAGGTATGCCGCATCGTTCCCGTTGGATCAGCCGTGCCCTCGCGGGGGGTTTCGTCGTGGCGCTCGGCGCCACGGCGTGCACGAGCTCGACCCCGGAAGCGCCGTCCACGAGCGCCGGCTCGTCGACGGCCGGCACCAGTTCCACGTCGGCCACGAGCACGGCGGTCGGCACCAGCACGGCCGTCCCGCCGAGCACGGCGAGCCCGACCGCCTCGACCACCACCCCGTCGAAGACCACCACGACCCGGGCGACGCCCCCGCCCGTCCAGCCGGCCGGACCCGTCACCCTGCTCCGCGGCCTCGACATCGCCTGGTCGGTGGCCGTCCTGCCCGACGGCAGCGCCCTCGTCAGTGAGCGCAACACCGGGCGGGTGCACCACGTGCCCAAGCCCGGCACCGGGGGCAGGTCCACCGTCGTCGGACGGCTCCCCATCTTCCGCACCGAGGGCGAGGGCGGCCTCCTCGGCCTCGCGGTGGCCGCCGACTTCGCGAGCGACCCGGTGGTGTACGCGTACTACACGACCAACAGCGACAACCGCATCGCGGCGGTGGAGTGGCGAGACGGCCGACTGGGCGAGCCGGAGGTCATCTTCTCCGGCATCCCGAGCGGGCGCCGCCACAACGGCGGGCGCATCGCCTTCGGTCCCGACGGCTACCTCTACGTCGGCACGGGCGAGGCCGGCGACACGGGGCTCTCGCAGAACCTCGACTCGCTCGGCGGCAAGATCCTGCGCATCACCAAGGAGGGAGAGCCTGCTCCGGGCAACCCCTTCGGCGGATCTCCGGTCTGGTCCTACGGCCACCGCAACGTCCAGGGCCTCGCGTGGGACAGCCGGAAACGCCTGTGGGCCAGCGAGTTCGGGCAGAACACCTGGGACGAGCTGAACCTCATCGAGGCCGGCAAGAACTACGGCTGGCCGGAGGTCGAGGGGCGGGAGGGCAACTCCGACTTCGTCGACCCCGTGGCGCAGTGGCCGACCGACGAGATGTCGCCGAGCGGCATCGCCGTCGGCCCTGACGGGGCGGTGTACATGGCTGCCCTGCGTGGCGAGTCCGTCTGGCGCGTGCCGGTCAACGCCGACGGCACGGCCGGCACGGCGACCCGGCACCTGAACCGCACCTACGGCCGCATCCGCGACATCCACTTCGTCGGCAACCGCGTGTGGATCACGACGAGCAACAACAACCGCGCCGACCGCCTCGTCTCGCTGCCGCTCTCCGCCGTGGGCGCCCGCTGACGTCCCGCGAGATACGGACGCCCGCGGGCTGCCGGTGACCGTCCCGCATGGCTAGCCTGACGGGCAGGACCCGCAGCGGCGCGGGCCGCGACGAGGAGGGCCACCCATGGGTTCGTACGACGAGATCCTCGACCAGGTTCCGGTCGACCAGCTGGCCGGCCAGCTGGGAGTCGGGAGCGACGAGGTGCGCAGGGCCGCCGAGAGCGCCCTGCCCGCACTGCTCGGCGGGCTGCACGCCAACGCCTCCGACCCGGCGGCAGCCGACTCGCTGATGGCTGCGCTCTCCGACCACCAGGACCCGGTCACGGGCCTCGACGACGTCGACGAGCAGGACGGGCGTGCCATCGTCGGCAACATCTTCGGCGACAACACCGACCAGGTCGTCAGCCAGCTCGGCGGCCTCGGGGGGACCTCGGGGGGCATCGTCCAGAAGCTGCTGCCGATCCTCGCCCCGATCGTGCTGTCGTGGCTGGCCGGGAAGGTCGGGCAGGGTGGTGGGCTCGGTGGCGGGCTCGGCGGCGTGCTCGGTGGCGGTGCGCCCTCGGCCCCGAGCGGGGGCGGCGCCACGGATGACGGGCCGCTCTTCCCCGGAGGCGCGGGAGCGGGCAGCGGGCCGGTGCAGGCGCCGGGCAGCGCGACGCCGACGGGCAGCGCCTCGACAGGCGACTCCTCATCCGGGTCGAACCCGCTGCAGGACATCCTCGGCCAGGTGCTCGGCGGCGGTTCAGGCGGTGGGGCCGGGGCGTCGGGCGGAGCCGGCGACATCCTCGGTGGTCTGCTGGGCGGCCTCCTCGGAGGCGGTAAGCGCTAGCTGGCCCCCACCCACCCCTTCAGCCGTCGAGAGGTCGAAGTCTGCGGCCCCCGACACGTCGGTTACTGGAGCTTGGCGAGGATGAGCTCGCGGGCCTTGCCGGCGTCGGCCTGGCCCTTCATCTCCTTCATCACCTGGCCGATGAGCGCACCGGCGGCCTGCACCTTGCCGTCGCGGATCTTCGCCGCGACGTCGGGGTTGGCCTCAATGACCTTGTCGACGGCGGCCTCGAGGGCGCCGTCGTCCTGGACGAGCTCGAGCCCGCGCGCGTCGGCCACGGCAGTCGGGGTGCCCTCACCGGCGAGCACGCCGTCGAGCACCTGGCGCGCCATCGAGTCGTTGAGGCGCCCGGACACGACGAGCCCGTCGAGCTCGGCGATGTGCGCCGGCGTGAGGCCGAGCCCGGCGGCATACGTGACGATGTCCTGGGCCTCGGCGTTGGCGCGACGCGAGGGCTCACCGAGCCACCACTTCTTCGCGGCACCGGCACTCGCACCCGCGGCCACCGTCTGCTCGATGAGCTCGACGGCACCGGCGTTCACGACGTCGCGCATCTCGAGATCGCTGTAGCCCCAGTCGGACTGGAGACGCTTGCGACGGGCGGCCGGGTTCTCGGGGAGCGTGCCGCGCAGCGCCTCGACCCGCTCGCGGGTCGGGGCGACCGGAACGAGGTCGGGCTCGGGGAAGTAGCGGTAGTCCTCGGCGTCGGACTTGACGCGGCCCGACGTCGTGATGCCGGTGTCCTCGTGCCAGTGACGCGTCTCCTGGAGGATCGAGCCGCCGCCGTCGAGGATCGCGGCGTGGCGCGAGATCTCGTAGCGGACGGCCCGCTCGACCGAGCGGAGCGAGTTGACGTTCTTCGTCTCGGTGCGGGTGCCGAGCGGCACCGCGAGCTGCTCGGGCGACGTCGGGTCGCCGGCCTTGGCGCGCAGCGACACGTTGGCGTCGCAGCGCATCGAGCCCTGCTCCATCTTCACGTCGCTGACGTCGAGCGCGCGCAGCAGGTCGCGCAGCGCCGAGACGTACGCCTTCGCGACCTCGGGTGCCCGCTCCCCCGCGCCGGTCATCGGCTTGGTGACGATCTCGATGAGCGGGATCCCCGCGCGGTTGTAGTCGACGAGCGAGTGGTCGGCGCCGTGGATGCGGCCGGTCGCACCGCCGATGTGGAGCGACTTGCCGGTGTCCTCCTCCATGTGGGCGCGCTCGATCTCGACGCGGTAGACGGTGCCGTCCTCGAGCTCGACGTCGAGGTGCCCGTTGTAGGCGATCGGCTCGTCGTACTGCGACGTCTGGAAGTTCTTCGGCATGTCCGGGTAGAAGTAGTTCTTCCGGGCGAAGCGGCACCACTCGGCGATCTCGCAGTTGAGCGCGAGGCCGATGCGGATGGCCGACTCGACGGCCTTCTCGTTGACGACCGGCAGCGCGCCGGGCAGGCCGAGGCAGACCGGGCAGACCTGCGAGTTGGGCTCGGCGCCGAACTCGGTGGGGCAGCCGCAGAACATCTTCGTCGCGGTGTGCAGCTCGACGTGCACCTCGAGACCCATGACGGGGTCGAACTTCGCCATGGCCTCGTCGTAGTCCATGACGGCGTCGGCGGTGGCCGTGCTCATGTCAGGCTCCCTTCACAGCAGCGGCATCGCCCAGCGCGGGCGCGCGGTCGAGGATCGGACCGCCCCAGCGGTCGACGAGGGCGGCCTCGAGGGCGGCGCCCACCGAGTAGAGCCGCTCGTCCTTCGTCGCGGGGGCAAGGATCTGGATGCCGGCAGGCAGGCCGTCCTCGTCGGCGAGGCCGGACGGGATCGACATGCCCGGCACCCCGGCGAGGTTGGCCGGGATGGTGGCGATGTCGTTGAGGTACATGGCCATCGGGTCCTCGAGCTTGTCGCCGAGCTTGAAGGCCGTGGTGGGGGCGGTCGGGCTGACGAGCACGTCGACCCGTCCGTACGCGTTGTCGAAGTCCTGCGCGATGAGCGCGCGCACCTTCTGCGCCGAGCCGTAGTAGGCGTCGTAGTAGCCGGAGCTGAGGGCGTACGTGCCGAGGATGATGCGGCGCTTGACCTCGGGGCCGAAGCCGGCGTCGCGGGTTGCGGCCATGACCTGCTCGGCGCTCGGGTCGTCGACGCCCTCGGGGAGCACCCGCAGGCCGTAGCGCATCGCGTCGAACTTCGCGAGGTTGCTCGAGGCCTCGCTCGGCAGGATGAGGTAGTAGGCCGCGAGGGCGTACTCGAAGTTGGGGCAGCTGACCTCGACGACCTCGGCCCCGAGCTCCTGGAGGAGGGCCACGGACTCGTCGAAGCGGGCGCGGACGCCGGGCTGGTAGCCCTCGCCGCCGAGCTCCTTGACGACGCCGATGCGCATGCCCTTGACGTCGGCGGCGCGGGCGGCCTCGACGACGGGCGGCACGGGTGCGTCGATCGAGGTCGAGTCCATGGGGTCGTGCCCGCCCATGACGGCGTGCAGCAGTGCGGTGTCGAGCACCGTGCGCCCGCACGGGCCGGCCTGGTCGAGCGAGCTGGCGAGGGCGACGAGACCATAGCGGGAGACGCCGCCGTAGGTCGGCTTGGTGCCGACGGTCGCGGTCACCGCGGCGGGCTGGCGGATCGAGCCGCCGGTGTCGGTGCCGGTGGCGAGCGGCGCCTGGAACGAGGCGAGCACCGAGCTCGAGCCACCGCCCGACCCGCCGGGGATGCGCTCGAGGTCCCACGGGTTGCGCGAGGGGCCGTACGCGGAGTGCTCGGTCGAGCTGCCCATGGCGAACTCGTCCATGTTCGTCTTGCCGAGGATCGGCAGGCCGGCCTCGCGCAGCTTCGTGACGACGGTCGCGTCGTAGGGCGGGACCCACCCCTCGAGCATCTTGCTGCCGCACGTGGTCGGCACGCCCTTCGTCGTCATGACGTCCTTGACGGCGATGGGCACGCCCGCCAGCGCGCCGAGGCTCTCGCCGGCCCTGCGGCGCTCGTCGACAGCCCGGGCCTGCGCGATGGCACCCTCGGTGTCGACGTGGAGGTAGGAGTGCACCTGGCCGTCGACCGCGGCGATGCGGTCGAGGTGCGCCTGCGTCACCTCGACCGAGGAGACGGTGCCGGCGGCGAGGGCGTCGGCGAGTGCCGAGGCAGTGGCCCGGGTGAGGTCGGTTGGCAGGTCGGTCACGTCAGTGCCTTCGTGTTCGGTTCTGCTGCAGGGGGTTTCGTGGTGCCCACGAGAGGGCGTATGCCGCGGGGCTCGGCCCGGCGGCATACGCGGGCGTCGCGGGACGGCTGGTGAGGGGTCAGTCCTCGTCGAGGATGCGCGGCACGGAGAAGCGCTGCTGCTCGGCCTCGGGGGCGCCGGCGAGTGCGGCCTCGGCACCGAGGGTCGGGCGCACGACGTCGGGGCGGGTGACGTTGGTCAGCGGCATGGGGTGCGACATCGGGGCCACACCGTCGGTCGGGGCCTGCTGGACCTTGGCCACCGACTCGAGGATGACTCCGAGCTCACCCACCATGCGGTCGAGCTCGGCGTCGGAGAGCTCGATGCGGGCGAGGCCGGCCAGGTGGGCTACGTCGTCGCGGGACAGGGAGGACATGCGGGCCAGTCTATGGGTCACGCACACCGGCCTCGAACCGGTGTCCGGACGCCTCCCGAGCACGAAATCGCGGCCCGGGCCGTGTCCTGCAGGGGGTCTGGCTCGTTGAGCCGCGAGAGCCACGAACAGCCAAGGAGAACCCCTCGATGACGAGCACGGCCAGCAGCACCTCCTCGAGCCCGGCGGACCGCACGCCCGGCGCTGACCCGAGCGCCGCCACCACCGCGCGCGAGCACGACCCCGGCGACGCCACCGTGACCGAGCAGCCGGTGACGCCCCGGTTCACCGACCGAGCAGCCGCCCGGGCGGCGCAGGAGGCGCAGGCGTCGCAGGCGTCGCCGACGACGGGGTCCGCCAGCACCGCGTCGACCGTCGCCGCCCACCCTGCCAGGGTGCGCCGCTCCCCCGACCTCAGAGCGGGCGCCCGCCGTGCCGCCACCCTCACGAAGACGGGCGTCAACCGGCTGCGCACGCTGCTCGGCGAGATCGTGTGGGTCGTCTGCCTGCTGGCCGCCGCCGCCCTGCTGGTCGGGGCGGCTCTCGTCGTGCTCGAGGCCAACACGGGCAACGCCCTGGTTGCTGGCGTCCTCAAGGCTGCCGACTGGGCCGACCTCGGCGTCTTCAGCCGGACCGCGGGCATCAAGCAGTTCACGGGCGAGAACGCCCTGGTCAAGAACACCTTCGTCAACTGGGGCCTCGGCGCGGTCGCCTGGCTCGTCGTCGGCCGCGTGGCGCGCCGTTTCCTGACCCCCTGAGCACATGGTCGGAGGTGCTCTCCGGGTGAACCACCGGGAGCACCTCGAACCTGACGTCAGTCTCGGGCGCGCTTGCGGCGGTCGAGGACGTACCTGCGCAGCACGTTGCGGCCGGTGCCCCAGATGCCGTGGCGGAAGAGCAGCACGATGAGCACGAAGATCGAGCCCGTGATGAGGCCGATCCCCTCGAAGCCGGAGCTGGCGAGGAAGTCCTCGAGCGTCACGACGACGCCGGCACCGACGAGTCCGCCCCAGAGGGTGCCGATGCCGCCGAGCACGGTGACGAGCACGACCTTGCCCGACGTCGTCCACATCAGCTCCTGCAGCGACGCGAACTGGTGGCTGATCGCGAAGACCCCACCGGCCAACCCCGCGAGACCGGCTGAGATGACGAACGCCTTGATCTTGAACCGCTCCACGTCGTAGCCGAGCGCGCGGGCGCGGGCCGGGTTGTCGCGTACGGCCGTGAGCACGCGGCCGAACGGCGAGTTGACGACCCTCCAGGCGATGAAGATGCCGACGAGGATCATCGCGGCACCGACGTAGTAGAAGTAGAACGAGTCCTCCTCCACCAGCTCGATGCCGAAGAAGCTGCGCGGGATGCCCTGCAGGCCGTTCTCGCCGCCGGTGAGGTCGCGGGCCTGGTTGGCGATGAAGTAGAGCATCTGCGCGAACGCCAGCGTCACCATCGCGAAGTAGATGCCCGTGCGGCGCACCGAGAGGTAGCCGATGGGCCACGCGATGAGCATCGCGAACACGGCGCCGCCGAGGACCGCGACCGGGAACGGGACGCCCCAGTGCGTGGCGATGAGGCCGGTGCAGTAGGCCGACCCGCCCCAGAACGCCGCGTGCCCGAAGCTCAGCAGCCCGGTGAACCCGAGCAGCAGGTCGACGCTGATCGCGAAGAGCCCCCAGCAGAGGATGTCCATCGCGACGGGTGGGTAGATCCAGTACGGCAGCAGCACGAGGACCGCGAGGCCACCGAGCAGCATGAGGTAGCGCAGCGGGTTGCGACGCGACAGGATCGAGGGCTGGGCCAGGTCGACGTCGACCTTGGCGGTCATCTGCTCGCTCATGCGACCTCCTCCCGTCCGAAGAGCCCGGAGGGCCGGACGAGGACCACGAGCGCCATCAGCACGAAGATGACGATCTGGGCGTACGTGGGGGCGTAGGCGATGCCGTAGGCCTCGACGAGTCCGACGAGGAACCCTGCGACCACCGCACCGAGGATGCTGCCGAGGCCGCCGATGACGACGACCGCGAACAGGATGATGATGAAGTTGCTGCCCATCTCGGCCGTGATGGCCCGGGTGGGCGCGGCCAGCACGCCGGCGAGCCCGGCGAGCGCGATGCCGAAGCCGAAGACCGGGGTGACCCAGCGGCCCACGTTGATGCCGAGCGCGCGGGTGCGCTCGGGCGCCTCCGTCGAGGCCCGCACGATCATGCCGATGCGGGTCTTCGTCAGCAGCAGCCCGACGGCCACGCAGACGACGACCGAGAAGAGGCACGCGAAGATCGCGTAGACCGAGAGGTTGACGCTGCCGACGCTGACCTGCCCACCCAGCCCGGCCGGCACCTCGTAGGGCAGGCCCGAGACGCCGTACTTCTGCTTGACCGCCTCGACGAGGATCAGGGTCAGGCCGAAGGTGAGCAGGAAGTTGTAGAGCGGGTCGAGGGCGAGGAGCCAGCGCACGAGCAGCCGCTCCATCAGCACCCCGAACCCGAACATGAGGATCGGCACGACGACGAGCGCGACCCAGAAGCCGACGTGCAGCTCGGCGAGCAGCACCGCGGAGATGACGGCGCCGAGCATGTAGCAGGCGCCGTGGGAGAAGTTGACGACCCCGAGGACGCCGAAGATGACGGCCAGGCCCAGCGCGGACAGCGCGTAGAAGCCGCCGGCGGCCAGACCCTGGAGGGTGTACTGGAGGAATGCGCTCATGTCTCTCGCTCGCTCGCGGTCGATCGGGCTGGGACGGACCCTGCCGTATGCCGTCCGGTGCGGCCTCGTGGGACGCGGCCGGACGGCATACGGCCTCGGGTCAGCCCATCTTGCAGGCGGGGTTCGCCTCGCCGTACGCGTCGGCGGCGGGGATCGTCTTGACGATGTCCTCGTAGTCCCACTCCTCGGGTGCGGAGCTCTTGACCTTGGCGAGGTAGACGTCGTGCGTGACGGCGTGGTCGGCCTTGCGGACCTCACCGTTGCGGAGGAACACGTCGTTGATCTTCTTGCCCTCGAGCTTGCCCACGACGGCGTCGGCGTCGTCGGTGCCGGCCTCCTGGACGGCCTCGAGGTAGTTCATCGCGGCCGAGTAGTTGGCAGCGTGGGCGAACGACGGACGGGTGTTCGTCTTCTCCTTGAAGCGGTCGGCCCACTTCTTGTTCTGGTCGTCGAAGTTCCAGTACCACGCGTCGGTGAACTGGGTGCCGGCGAACTGGTCGACACCGAGCGAGTGGATGTCGGTGATGAACATCAGGCCGACGGCGAGCTGCGCCTTGCCCTTGAGCGAGCTCTGGTTGAACTGCTTGACGAAGTTGATGAGGTCGCCACCGGCGTGCATCGAGCCGATGACCTTGGGGCTGCCCTCACCGGCCTTGGTGATGAACGTGGCGAAGTTGTCGCTCGGGAACGGCGACGCGATCGACTGGCCCACCGATCCGCCGGCGGCCGTGACCTCCTTCGTGAAGGACTTGTTCATGTCCTGGCCGAAGGCGTAGTCGGGGTAGACGATGTTCCAGCTCGTCCCGCCCTCCTTGGTGATGGTGCCGGCGGTGCCGCGGGCGAGCATCGCGGTGTTGTAGGCCCAGTGGAACGTGTACTTGTTGCAGCTCTCGCCGGTGAGCTTCGTCGTGCCGGCGCCGATGTTGATGTAGAGCTTCTTCTTGTTCGCGGCCTGGGTCGCGACGGCGAGCGCGGCCGCCGAGTTCGGCACGTCGAGGATGATGTCGGCCTTCTGGCGGTCGTACATCTCCTGCGCCTTGGAGTTGGCGACGTCGGCCTTGTTCTGGTGGTCGGCCGTGACGATCTCGATGGTCTTGGCGACGGCCTTGTCGCCGTACTTCGCCTTGTAGTCGGCGATGGCGAGCTCGATGGCCGTCTTCGAGTTGGGGCCGGAGAGGTCCTTGTAGACGCCCGACTGGTCGTTGAGCAGGCCGATGACGATCTTGTCGTCGGTGAGCTTGCCCGAGCCGCCCGACTGCGGGCCGCCGGCGCCGCTGCCGCACGCGGCGAGCGCGAGGGAGGCGGTCGCCGCGATGACGACGGTGCCCTGGACTGTCCTGCTACGCATGTCCCCTCCTGGGGTGTGACGAGATGTGAGGTGGTGCGGTGACGTGGTGCGGTGACGTGCTGGTGGTCCGGCCGGTGCGACCCGCGGACGGGCCGACCGGGCGGCTACATCCCGAGATAGGTGAGCAGCTCGCTCTCGCGAGCCCGGAAGTCGTCGTTGCCGAGGTGCTCGACGACCTTCCCCTGCGCCAGCAGGTAGTGCCGGTCGGCGACCGTCGAGGCGAACTTGACGTTCTGCTCGACGAGGAGCACGCCGACCCCCTGGCCCTTGATCTCGCGGATGATCTCGCCGATGCGCTGGACGATGACGGGGGCCAGGCCCTCGCTCGGCTCGTCGAGCAGCAGCAGGCGCGAACCCATCCGCAGGACCCTGGCCATGGCGAGCATCTGCTGCTCGCCACCCGACAGCTTCGTGCCGGGGAAGTCGCGTCGTTCGTGGAGCACCGGGAAGAACTCGTAGACGCGCTCGAGCGGCCACGCGTCGGCGTGGACGACGGGCGGCAGCAGGAGGTTCTCGGCGACGGTGAGGCTGGCGTAGATGCCGCGGTCGTCGGGCACCCAGCCGATGCCGGCACGCGCGCGGGCGTCGGCCGACCTCCGCGTGAGGTCGGTGCCGTCGAGGCTGATCGTGCCCTCGATCTGGCGGTGCAGGCCCATGACCGACCGCAGGAGGGTCGTCTTGCCGGCACCGTTGCGACCGACGAGGGTGACGACCTCGCCGGGGGCGACGTCGATCGCCACGTCGGTGAGCACACGCGCCTCGCCGTACCAGGCGGACAGCCCGGTGACCTCCAGCATGCGGGAGGAGCCTTGCCCTGCAGGGGTCTCGGCAGCCGCGCCGGTGCGCTCGGTGGTGGTGGTCTCGTCACTCATGGGTGGCTCCGAGGTAGGCCGTGATGACGCGCTCGTCGGCGCGCACCTGCTCGTAGGGACCCTCGGCGAGGATCTGTCCGGACTGGAGCACGGTCACCTGGTCGGCGAGCGAGCCGACGACGTGCATGTTGTGGTCGACGAAGACGACGGTGCGCCCGGCCGACAGCTGCTTGACGAGGGCGATGGTTCGGTCGACGTCCTCGATGCCCATGCCGGCCGTCGGCTCGTCGAGGAGGAGCAGCTTCGGGTCGAGGGCCATCGCGATGGCGAGCTCGAGCGCGCGCTTCTGGCCGTACGCGAGCGACGAGGCCGGCGCGCCCGCGCGGTCGGCGAGACCGACCTGCTCGAGCAGGTCCATGGCCCTGTCCTTGAACGTCGCCATGCGGGTGACCGAGCGCCACCACTGCTTGCCCATGCCGGTGGGGCTGGCGAGGGCGAGCTCGAGGTGCTCACGCAGGGTCATCGCCTCGAACAGGCTCGTGATCTGGAACGAGCGGGCGATGCCGAGAGGGGCGATCTGCTCCGGCGCCCGGCCGGTGATGTCCTGCCCGTCGAAGGTGACGGTTCCGGAGGTCGGGGTGAGGAAGCCGGTCAGCAGGTTGAACAGCGTGGTCTTGCCCGCACCATTGGGGCCGACGAGGGCGTGGACGGTGCCCTGCGCCACCGTGAGGTCGACGTCCGAGACGGCCCGGAAGCCCCGGAACTCCTTCGTCAGGGCCCTGGTCTCGAGCAACGGGGTACCCGTCAAGACCTGCACCTCCTCGTGCGTCGCGCTCGCTGCGGGCCGACCGGTCGGTCGGCGGCATCTTCCGGTGGTCAGGCTCCGTGGCACGGAACCGGAAACTTCGGGCAAGCCTAGGAGGACCGCCTCCCAAAGTGACGGTGGGTACCCACACACCTGCGCTGGATCTGTGGTGCGGGCACACATGAGAGCGCGCGCACCCCTCGCTGGTCGCCGAGCCACCGACGCGCCCTGCCCCACACAGCCGGCCGTGCGGCCGGAGCCGTCCCAGCCCCCGTACGGCGGGGACGGCTCCGATCAGTCGGGCGAGCCGGTCTCGAGGAGCCGGCGAAAGCCGTCCTCGTCGAGGATGGTGAGCCCCAGCTCCTCGGCCTTGGCCGCCTTGGAACCGGCGTTCGCGCCGATGACGACGAAGTCGGTCTTCTTCGACACGGAGCCGGAGGCCTTGCCGCCGCGGCTGATGATCGCCTCCTTGGTCTCGTCGCGCGAGAAGCCCTCCAGCGACCCGGTGACGACGACCGTGCGCCCCTCGAGGGTGCGCTCGACGGAGGTGTCGACCTCGTCGGCCATCCGCACGCCGGCGTCGGCCCACTTGCGCACGATCTCGCGGTGCCAGTCGACCTCGAACCAGGCGGTGACGGCCTCGGCGATGACACCGCCGACGCCCTCGGCCTGGGCGAGCTCGTCGGTCGAGGCGGCCCGGATCGCGTCCAAGGACCCGAAGTGGGTCGCGAGCGCGCGGGCCGCGGTGGGCCCGACGTGCCGGATCGAAAGGGCGACGAGCACCCGCCAGAGCGGCTGCGACTTCGCCTTCTCGAGCTCGGCCAGCAGCTTCTCGCCGCCGGCGGACAGGACCCGCCCGTCGACGACGCGGTCGTCGGGATCACTCTTCTTCGCGGCGCGCGTGTAGAGCGGGACCTGCGCGAGCTTCTCGCGCGTGATGCCGTACTCGCCCGCGTGGGGGCTGTCATCGGCCGGCGTGAAGAGGTCGCCCTCGTCGGTGATGATGCCGGAGTCGAGCAGGGCGCTGGACCCCTCCCAGCCGAGGGCCTCGATGTCGAGCCCGCTGCGGGAGGCGAGGGCGAAGACCCGCTCGCGCAGCTGGCTCGGGCACGAGCGGGTGTTGGGGCAGCGGATGTCCTTGTCGCCCTCCTTCTCCGGGGCGAGGGTCGTGCCGCAGGCGGGGCACTCGGTCGGCATGACGAACGCCCGCTCGCTGCCGTCGCGCAGGTCGACGACCGGCCCCACGATCTCGGGGATGACATCGCCCGCCTTGCGCAGCACCACGGTGTCGCCGATGAGCACGCCCTTGCGCTCGACCTCGTACGCGTTGTGCAGCGTCGCCTGCTCCACCGTGGACCCCGCCACGACGACGGGCTGCATGACGCCGTAGGGCGTGACCCGGCCGGTGCGGCCGACGTTGACGCGGATGTCGAGGAGCTTGGTGTTGACCTCCTCGGGTGGGTACTTGAACGCGATGGCCCAGCGCGGCGCCCGCGACGTCGCGCCGAGCTGCCGCTGCAGGGGCACCTCGTCGACCTTGACGACGATGCCGTCGATCTCGTGCGCCCGGTCGTGCCGGTGCTCACCGTGGTAGGTGACGAACTTCTCGACGGCAGCGATGTCGTCGAGCACGCGTACCTCGTCGGAGGTGGGCAGCCCCCAGCCGCGGAGGCGGTCGTACGCCTCGCTCTGCCGCTCGATGTCGAAGCCGCGACGGGCGCCGATGCCGTGCACGAGCATTCGCAGGCGGCGGCTGGCGGTGACCTTGGGGTCCTTCTGCCGCAGGGATCCCGCTGCCGCGTTGCGCGGGTTGGCGAACGGCGCCTTGCCCGCCTCGACGAGCCCGGCGTTGAGGTCGGCGAACGCCGCCGTCGGGAAGAACACCTCGCCGCGGATCTCGACGAGCTCGGGCACGTCGTCGCCCGAGAGCCGCTCGGGGATGCCGTCGATGGTGCGGACGTTGTTGGTGACGTCCTCACCGGTGCGCCCGTCGCCGCGCGTGAGCGCGCGGACCAGTCGGCCCTTCTCGTAGAGCAGGTTGATCGCGAGGCCGTCGATCTTCAGCTCGGTGAGGAAGTGCGCCCCCGCCCCGACCTCGCGCTCGACCCGCTCGGCCCAGGTCTGCAGCTCCTGGAAGGAGAACGCGTTGTCGAGGCTCAGCATGCGCTCGACGTGGTCGACCGTCTCGAAGCCCGTCGCGAAGGCCGCTCCACCGACGTTCTGCGTCGGGCTCTCCGGGGTGCGCAGCGAGGGGTGTGACTCCTCGATCTCGTTGAGGCGCCGGATGATCTGGTCGTACTCCCCATCGCTGATCGTCGGCGAATCCTTGACGTGATAGGCGAACTGGGCCGCAGCGGCCTGCTCGGCGAGGTCGGCCCACTCCTGGTGGACCTCGGTCGGGACGTCGTCGGTGACGGGCGTTGGGCCGCTGGTCTCGCTCACGCGACCATCCTGCCAGCCACCCCCGACGCCACCGGGCCGTGAGCCTCGGCACGTCGCGCGCCAGGTCTGTTCACCGGGCGACCCAGCAGTAACAATGAACCCGAGCCCAGCGCCCCACCCCCTGCGAAGGAGCAGAGATGACCAACCTCGCCGCCAACCTCGTCGCCACGGCAGGGCGCGTTCCCGACAAGGTCGGGATCAAGCTCGACCAGGCCGAGGTCAGCTGGTCGGCCCTGCACCGGGCCGCAGCGGCCGTCGCGGGACAGCTGCGCGCGGCGGGGCTCGAGCCGGGCGACCGTGTCTCGCTCATCCTGCCGAACGTGCCCGCCTACCCGGTCACGTTCTACGGCACGCTGCTGGCCGGCGGGATCGTGGTGCCGATGAACCCACTGCTCAAGTCCGGCGAGATCCAGTACTTCTACGAGGACAGCGGCGCCCGGTTCAGCTTCGTCTGGCCCGACTTCGCCGAGGAGGCCGGCAAGGCCGCCGCCGAGACCGGCACGCGCCTCGTCGTGTGCGGTCCGATGGGCCCGGCCGACGGCCAGTTCGACACGTCCGAGACGGCGGCCGCCCCCGTGACCGAGCCGGTCGACCGCGCCGACGACGACACCGCGGTGATCCTCTACACGAGCGGGACCACCGGCAAGCCGAAGGGCGCCGAGCTCACCCACTTCAACCTGCACCGCAACGCCGAACGCTCGGCGACCGACATCATGCAGATCACCGAGGACGACGTGATCATGGGCTGCCTGCCCCTCTTCCACGTCTTCGGCCTGACGTGCGGCCTCAACACGTCGGTGCAGCGCGGCGCGACCCTGACGCTCATCCCCCGCTTCGACCCCGCCAAGGCCATCGAGGTGCTCGGGCGCGACCACGTGACGATCTTCCAAGGCGTCCCGACCATGTACGCCGCGATCCTCAACCACCCGAACGCCGACCAGGCCGACACGAGCAGCCTGCGCACCTGCGCCTCCGGCGGCTCGGCCATGCCCGAGGCGGTCATGAAGGCCTTCGAGGCGAAGTTCGGCTGCCAGATCCTCGAGGGCTACGGCCTGTCCGAGACGTCTCCCGTCGCCTCGTTCAACATGCCCGACAAGCCGACGAAGCCGGGCACGATCGGCCGCGCGATCCCGGGGTGCGAGATGAAGCTCGTCGACCTCGAGGGCAACGACACCCCGCCCGGCGAGATCGGCGAGATCGCGATCCGCGGCGAGAACATCATGAAGGGCTACTGGAACCGCCCCGAGGCCACGAAGGAGGCCATCCCCGACGGCTGGTTCCGCTCCGGCGACCTCGCCACCGTCGACGACGAGGGCTACTTCACGATCGTCGACCGCAAGAAGGACATGATCATCCGCGGCGGGCTCAACGTGTACCCCCGCGAGGTCGAGGAGGTGCTCTACACGCATCCCGACGTCCTCGAGGCGGCCGTGGTCGGGGTGCCTGACGACCTCATGGGCGAGGAGGTCGGCGCGGCCGTCGTCTTCCGACCGGGTTCGAGCGCGACGCTCGACGACGTCCAGGCCTACGTCAAGGAGCGGCTCGCGGCGTACAAGTACCCCCGCCGCCTGTGGACGCTCGACGAGCTGCCCAAGGGGCCGACCGGCAAGATCCTGCGCCGTGAGGTGCGCCCGGCCGACGCCTCCTGAGGCCGTGGGCGCGTCTGGGAGGCACTCGAGAAAGCCCCGAGAAGGGCCCGGGAACAGCCCCGAACGGCATAACGGCGGGTAGGCTCGGGTGCCCGCGGACGGCCTGCGACACGCGCAGTTTGGACTCGCCGTACGTTTTGGAGTATCAGGTCGCCATCGGTGACACTGGAGCAGGGTCTATCGACGCGCCGCACCCCGTCCCGCCGTGGGACGCCCGGCGTCGCGTCCGTGAAGGGTTTATTGAGCGTGAAGTCGAGCATCCGTACCGCCACAGTCTCGGGGATGGCCATCCTGGCCATGCTGGGCGTGACCGCCTGCAACGCCTCCGCCACGGCCGACAACGGCAAGCCGGCGAGCTCGTCGGCGTCCGCCGGGCCCGACAGCTCCGAGACGTCCACCCCGACGCCCACCACCGACCCGGTCGCCTACACGACGACCCCGGCCGCCGACGCCGACGACGTCGCCGTGGACACGCGGGTGACCGCCTCCGCCGAGAAGGGCACCCTCAAGAAGGCCTCGCTGTCCTACGTGAGCAAGAAGGGCAACAAGGTCACCGTCGACGGCACGCTCAAGGACGGCACGTGGACGGCCGGCGACCTGCTCGAGCCCGGCGTCAAGTACACCCTGGCCCTCGAGGCCGAGGACTCCGACGGCCGCACCGACGAGACGACCCGCTCGTTCCGCACCGCGAACCTCACGCTCGACGATCAGGTCTACACCTCGGTCTCCCCCCGCGACGGCGGCACGGTCGGCATCGGCATGCCGGTCGTCATGCGCTTCGACCTGCCGGTCAAGGACAAGGCGAACTTCGAGAAGCACATGGTCGTCACGTCGACGCCTGCGCAGGCCGGCTCCTGGTACTGGCTGTCGTCGAAGGAGGCCCACTGGCGCCCCAAGACGTACTGGAAGCCCGGCACCAAGGTCCACGTCGAGGCGAAGCTCAACGGCGTCTCCGCCGGCGGCGGTCGCTGGGGCGAGCAGTCGCGGACGTCCGACTTCACGATCGGCCGCTCCGTCATCGCCAAGGTGAACCTGCAGACGCACCAGATGGACGTCATGATCAACGGCAAGCTCGCGCGTCGCATCCCCGTCACTGGCGGTCAGCCCGGCTTCATCACCCGCTCCGGCGTCAAGGTGATCATGGACAAGGTCACCAACATCACGATGCGCGCCGAGACCATCGGCCTCAAGAAGGGCGACACCGGCTACTACGAGGACACCCCGGTCAAGTACGCCATGCGCGTCACGAACTCGGGTGAGTTCCTCCACACGGCCCCCTGGTCGGTCAAGGACCAGGGTCACCGCAACGTCAGCCACGGCTGCACCGGCATGAGCGACGCCAACGGCCAGTGGCTCTACGGCCAGACCCGCATCGGTGACGTCGTCGAGACGGTCGGCACCAACCGCCCGATGACCATGGGCAACGGCTACGCCGACTGGAACCTCAGCTGGTCCAAGTGGACGGCGGGCTCGGCGCTCTGAGCCCGCTCCCCCGGCACGGCGAAGGCCGGTCACCCTCGGGGTGACCGGCCTTCGCCGTGCCGGGCTGCCCGCTGGTCAGACGACGCTGCGCTCGTCCAGCTCGCGCACGGTCTCGACGGCTGCACGCTGGATGGTGCGGGCCAGCTCGGGGGTGGCAGCGGCCAGGCCGCACGCCGGCGTCACGACGACGTCGGCCAGCGAGGCGGACGGCATACCGATGCGGCGCCAGGCGTCGACGAAGCGGTCGGCGACCGCCTGGGGCCGGGTCAGGCTGCCGTCCGTCGGGATCGCTCCCGCGTGCAGCCGTATGCCGTCCTCGACCGCGACGGCGACGCCCTCCCACCCGCGCGGCCGCAGGAGCGAGGTGTCGACCGACAGGGCCGACGGGCCGGTCGAGCGCAGCAGCGCCAGGGGCGGGTCGGCGGCGCAGCAGTGCAGCACGGTCTCGCCGTCGTGCGCGGCGAGCACGGTCCTGATCCCGGCTGCAGCGACCTGCGGGTCGAGGCTCGGCAGGCGGCCGAAGCCCGAGGAGGTCGGCAGGCGGCCGGCGAGCACGGTGGGCAGCGACGGCTCGTCGACCTGCAGCACGATCTCGGCGCCCGGGACGAGCCGCCGGACGGCGCCGACGTGGAGGCGGACGCCCTCCGCGAGCGACTCGACGAGGTCGCGGCTCGCGCCCTCGTCGACGACCATCCGCTCGCCGCGGCCGAGCCACACGTTCGCGGCGAGCGTCCACGGCCCCACGACCTGGAGCTTGAGTCGACCCGCGTGCCCGTCGAAGGCCTCGGCGAGCTGGTCGAGGTCCTCCCGCAGGAACGCAGCGGTGCGGGCCGCATCGCGGCCGGGGCGGTCGACGAGCCGCCAGCCGACCGGCTGCAGGTCGACCGGCATCTCGACGAGCAGGCCGGCCGTGCGCCCCACCATGTCGGCGCCGGGCCCGCGGGCGGGCAGCTCGGGCAGGTACGGCAGGTGACCGTCGAGGATCTCGCCCACCTGTGCGAGGGCGTCGCGCACGGACGTGCCGGGCCAGGATCCGATACCGGTTGCCAGGGTCACCGCGCCAGCCTATGGGCAGCACGCTGCGGCTCGACGCAGGGGCGGGACCGCGGCCGGCGGGCGGTGTGCGGGAACCGGGGCGACGGACGGCCTCGGGCGCCCCTAGGCTGGCGCGATGCCGGCCGCACGTCGTGACTTCTCGGGGCCCGACGACCTGCGGGCGATGCAGGCCATGGCGTCGCGGCTGTGGTCCCCCACCAGCAGGTTCCACCCCGGCCAGCTCGCGTGGAGCCGCTACCACCGCCCCGTCGACCCCACCCGGCTGGACGAGGGCGAGGCGATCGCCGCCTGGAGCGACGGCGGCCAGGTCGTGGGCTTCGGCTGGGCCGAGGCACCGGACTGGGTGGAGCTGCAGGTGGCCCCCGACCGCCCGGACGTCGCCGAGGAGCTCGTCGACTGGTTCGAGGAGGTCAGCGACGCCGAGACGCAGTCGGCTCTCGTGATGGAGCACGACGTGGCCGGACCGGCCCTCGCCGCAGCAGGTTTCGAGCCACAACCCGACGCGTGGTGGTTCACCCACCACACCGTCGCGGTGGGCGACCTCGCCGCGGCGCCCCGCGTGGACGGCTACCGGTTCCGGCACGTCGAGCCGCACGAGGCTCGCGAGCGTGCCGCCGTGCACGCCGCAGCGTGGTCGGACTTCGGGCCGTCGAAGGTCGACGAGACCGCCTATCGGCAGCTCATGGCGGCGTGGCCCTACCGGCACGACCTCGACTGGGTGGCCGTCGACGCGGACGGCCGGATGGTGGCCTCGGTCGTCGTCTGGCTCGACGAGGCCACCGGGGTCGGTCTCGTGGAGCCGGTCGGGTGCGTGCCCGAGCACCGTGGCCGGGGCCTGGCCGGCGCCGTCACCCTCGCCGCGCTGAACCACCTCGGCGCGCTCGGCGGCTCGTCGGCACAGGTCAGCCCGCGGGGCGACGACGACTACCCCGGCCCGCAGCGCCTCTACCGGTCGCTCGGCTTCCGTCCGACCGCGCGCACCCTCACCTGGACCCGCACGCTCGACTGACGACGGCCGGCCGGTCCGACCGAGGGTCGCGACGGCCTGCCCTGCCGCGCTGCGGGCTCAGGCGACGGACGTGCGCTCGAGGCGTGCGGCGGCGATCGTCGAGGAGCCCACCACACGCGTGCCGTCGTAGAGGACGACCGACTGCCCGGGCGCCACCCCGCGGATGCGCTCGTCGAGCCGCACCTCGACGTTCTCGCCGTCAGCCCACGCGCGGGCTGGGTACTCGGCACCGTGCGCGCGCACCTGCGCACCCACCTCCACGACTCCCTCCGGCGCCGGGCCGCACCAGCGGGCGTGGTCGCCGGTGAGGGCGTTGACCCCGAGCAGGTCGGCGGTGCCCACGACCACCTGGTTGGTGTCAGGGCGCACCTCCACGACGTAGCGCGGCTGCCCGTCGGCGGCCGGTCGTGAGAGCCCGAGTCCGCGGCGCTGACCGACGGTGTAGGCGAACGCACCGTCGTGGCTGCCGACGACGGCACCCTCGGTGTCGACGATGTCGCCCGGCGCCTGCCCCAGCTCGCGCCCGAGCCAGCCCCGGGTGTCGCCGTCGGCGATGAAGCAGATGTCGTGGCTGTCGGGCTTGTTCGCGACGTAGAAGCCGCGCTCGGCCGCCTCCTGCCGGATCTGCGGCTTGGTGGTGTCACCGAGCGGGAAGAAGGAGCGGGCGAGCTGCTCGGCGTCGAGCACGCCGAGGACGTAGCTCTGGTCCTTCGCCGCGTCGACGGCCCGGTGCAGCTCGCGCCGCACGCCGCCGTCGATGTCCGGCACCTCGACCACCTGGGCGTAGTGACCGGTGGCGACGGCGTCGAAACCCAGCGCGACCGCCTTGTCGAGCAGGGCCGCGAACTTGATCTTCTCGTTGCACCGCAGGCAGGGGTTGGGCGTGCGGCCGGCGGCGTACTCGGCGCGGAAGTCGTCGACGACGTCGCGCTTGAACCGGGCCGCCATGTCCCACACGTAGAAGGGGATGCCCAGCACGTCGGCCACCCGCCTGGCGTCGCCGGCGTCCTCGATGGTGCAGCACCCGCGCGCCGACTCGCGCAGGGTGGCGGCGCTCTGCGACAGGGCGAGGTGCACGCCGACGACCTCGTGGCCCGCGTCGATCATGCGGGCGGCGGCGACGGCCGAGTCGACGCCGCCGCTCATCGCTGCGACGACCCTCACGACGCCCTCACGATGCGGTCGCCTCCCGCGCGCGGCGGGCCCGCTCGATGGCGGCCGGCAGCGCGTCGATGAAGGCGTCGACGTCGGCTTGGGTCGACGTGTGGCCCAGTGTCACGCGCAGCGCCCCACGGGCGTCCGCCTCGGGCACCCCCATGGCGAGCAGCACGTGGCTCGGCTGCGGCACGCCCGCCTGGCAGGCCGAGCCCGTCGAGCACGAGACGCCCGCCGCGTCGAGCAGGTAGAGGAGCGAGTCGCCGTCGCAGCCCGGCACGAGCAGGTGCGCGTTGCCGGGAAGGCGCGTCGTGCCGTCACCCGCGGCCCAGGCGCCGGTGACCCGGATGTCGGGCGAGAGGGCCATCGCCCGCTGGACGAGGTCGTCGCGCAGGGCCACGAGCCTGGCCGACTCGGAGTCGACGGCGGCCGTCGCCTCGACGAGCGCCGTGGCGAAGCCGACGACCGCCGGGGTGTCGAGCGTGCCCGAGCGGACCTGCCGCTCCTGCCCGCCGCCGTGGCTGAGCGGCACGAGCTTCACGTCACGCCGGACGACGAGCGCTCCCACGCCGATGGGGCCGCCGAGCTTGTGCGCGGTCACCGACATGAGGTCGGCCCCGCTGGCGGCGAAGTCGACGGGCAGATGACCGGCTGCCTGGACGGCGTCGGTGTGGAACGGGACGCCGTGCTCGTGCGCGACCTCGGCGATGGCGCGCACGTCCTGGACCGTGCCGACCTCGTTGTTGGCCCACATCACCGACACGAGCGCCACGGAGGCTGGGTCCGCCTCGATGGCCGCGCGCACCGTCGAGGGCTCGACGACGCCTTCGGGCGTGCACTCGAGCCAGGTGACCTTGGCGCCCTCGTGGGCGACGAGGAAGTCGACGCAGTCGAGCACGGCGTGGTGCTCCGTGACACCGACGAGCAGGCGCACCCGGGCCGGGTCGCGGTCGCGGCGGGCCCAGTAGGTGCCCTTGATGGCGAGGTTGTCGGACTCGGTGCCGCCGGACGTGAAGACGACCTCCGAGGGGCGCGCGCCGAGGCAGCGGGCGATCTTCTCGCGCGACTCCTCGACGGCACGCCGGGCCGCCCGGCCCGTGCGGTGCAGCGACGACGCGTTGCCCACGATCCCGAGCTGCCGGGTCATCGCCGAGATCGCGGCGGGCAGCATCGGCGTGGTCGCCGCATGGTCGAGGTACGCAGTCACCCACCGATTCTAGGACGGTCCCGAGCGTGCCCCGTCCGGCCGTCGCGGCCGCTACCCGGGCGTAACCTCGGTCGACCGCGCCTCGTTGGCCCTGCACATCGCCGTCTTCCACTGCAGCAGGACGGCCCTGCAGAGAGGCAACTCATGCGCTCCACCCCATCCCGTCGTCTCCGTCTGGGAGCGGCCACCCTGACCGCCGCCGCCGCGCTGACGTCGGCCTCCGTCGCGGCCGCGTCGCCCGCCCCGCAGGCCGGGCCCGCCACCGCCGTCGGAGGCCTCCTCGGCTCGGCCTCGGCGAAGGCACCCCTCTCGCCGTGGCTGTCGGCCAACTGGTCGACGCTGTCGGCCGCCACCCCCACGACCGTCATGGTCCACGCCGCCGACGTGGCCACCGCGCGCAAGGCCGCCACGGCGTCCGGGCTCGTCGTGCGCGAGACCTTCGACAAGATCGGCGTCGTCGTCGCCGCCGGCCTGCCCTTGCAGATCGACGCGGTGCGCTCGCAGTCCGGGGTCACCTATGTCGAGGGCAACGAGCCGATCGACATGTTCCTCTCGACCTCCAACACGGCCACGCGCGGCTCCGAGGCCCGTGCGACCCTGACCGGCGCCAACGGCAAGGCCCTCGACGGTTCCGGCGTCAGCGTCGCCGTCATCGACTCGGGCGTCGACCCGACCCACCCGTTCCTCCAGAACGCGAACGGCACGTCGGCCGTCGTCAAGAACCTCAAGATGGTCTGCGACCCGCTCGAGGTGCTCCCCTGCCAGCCTGTCGACGCCGGCAGCCTCGACACCGACCTGCTCGCCGCGGGCGGCCACGGCATGCACGTCTCGGGCATCGTCGCGGGCCGCGACGTGACGCTCTCCGACGGCACGAGGATGCACGGCGCCGCCCCCGGCGCCAGCATCGTCAGCCTCGGCACCGGCGCCGTCCTGCTCATCGTCGGAGCCGACTCGGCCCTCAACTGGGTGCTCGAGAACCACGCCGCCCCGTGCGGCGCCGGCGTGCCGGCCAGCACCTGCCCGCCGATCAAGGTCACGAGCAACTCCTACGGCCCCTCGGGCGGCGGCGAGTTCGACCCGAACTCCGCCACGGTCAAGCTCCAGCGCGCGCTCGTCAAGGAGGGCGTCGTCACGGTCTGGGCCAACGGCAACGACGGTGGCGACGGCTCAGCCAACCTCTCCAACCCGCCCGGCCAGGACCCCACCGGCGGCATCATCTCGGTCGCGTCCTACTTCGACCAGAACACCGGAACCCGCAACGGCACCGTGAGCGACTTCAGCTCGCGCGGCAAGCAGGGCCAGTTCGGCAGCTACCCCGACATCTCGGCCCCCGGTGAGGACATCACGTCGTCCTGCCGCGTCTACCTGCCGATCTGCTCGACCGGTGGCGACCCCCGCGAGGGCGGCGACTACAACACGATCAGCGGCACCTCGATGGCCACCCCGCACATCTCCGGCATCGTCGCGCAGCTCTTCCAGGCCAACCCGAACGCGACCCCGGCTCAGGTCGAGGCGGCGATCAAGTCGACGGCCTACAAGTACTCCGACGGCTCGGCGTACGTGGCCGACCCCACCGGCAACGGCACGACGTCGTTCGACAAGGGCCACGGCCTCGTCGACGTCGTGGCCGCCGCCGCAGCCGTCCGCTGACCGCTCGGGTCGGACACGCGACGGGCACGCGTCCGACGCGCGTCCGAACCGAGAGACGTCACCCCTGGGGCCGATCGACCTAGGATCGGCCCCATGGGTGACGCGCACCTGCAAAGTGGTGGCACCGGGGGCAGCCGTCTGCGTGCCCCGGCCGCCCACCGCGCCGTCTCGGCGCTGGCCTGCCCCGTCCTCGGCTTCTTCGTCGCGCGCCTCGTCCTGCGCCTCCTGCCCGGCATTCCCGCACCCGTCGCGTATGCCGTGTGCCTGGCTGTCGCGGTCGCCCTCGGCTGGCGAGCGTGGTCGGCCCGGATCGACCTCGGCGCGACGAGCCTGCGGGTGCACAACACGCTCGCGTCGACCACGGTCCGGCGCATCGACGTCCGCCGTGTGTCCTCCGGCGGCCGCCTCGAGTGGAGCCGCGACGACGGGCGGCCCGTGCGGCTGCCGTCGGAGGCCCTGCGGGGCGCCTGGTGGACGCTCGGCACCGGGAGGGCGGCATACGCCCTCAACCGCGAGCGCCTCGAGAGCTGGGCTCGCCTCGCCCGTGTCGACGTCGACCCCGAGGCCGCCTGAGCACGGCCGCGGCCAGGCCCCCTCGGCTGGTTGGTGACCCCGCACAGCACCGTGCCCACCCGACCGGTCGGTCGAGTGGGCACTGTGCTGCGGAAGAGTGGGAAGGGTTCAGTCCTTGGAGGCCTTGATGGCCTCGGTGGCCTGGGGCAGCACGGTGAAGAGGTCGCCCACGACGCCGAAGTCGACGAGCTCGAAGATCGGGGCCTCGTTGTCCTTGTTGACGGCCACGATCGTCTTCGAGGTCTGCATGCCGGCCCGGTGCTGGATGGCACCGGAGATGCCGCACGCGACGTAGAGCTGCGGGCTGACCTGCTTGCCGGTCTGGCCGACCTGGCTCGTGTGCGGGTACCACCCGGCGTCGACGGCCGCACGGCTCGCACCGACCGCGGCACCGAGGCTGTCGGCGAAGTCCTCGACCTTGGAGAAGTCACCACCGGTGCCGCGGCCACCGGAGACGACGATGGCCGCCTCGGTGAGCTCGGGACGCCCGGTGGCCTGCTTCGGCTTGGACTCGGTGATGCGCGCGCCCTTGGCGGCATCGGACGGGGTGAAGTCGACGACCTCGTCGGCGGCCGCACCGGCCGCCTCCTCCGGCGTCGCCGAGTTCGGCTTCACCGCGATGATCGGCGTGCCCTTCGTGACCGTCGCCGCAACCGTGTAGGAGCCGGCGAAGACCGACTGCGTCGTGGCCACGCCACCATCGGCAGCCTGCACGTCCACGGCGTCGGTGATCAGGCCCGACTCCGTCTTGACGGCGAGGCGGGCGGCGACCTCCTTGCCCTCCGGCGACGCCGGCACCAGCACGGCGGCCGGGGACTTCTCCGCGACGAGCTGCGCGAGCAGCTCGGCCTGCGGGACGACGAGGTGCTCGAGCACCTCGGGCGACTCGACGCGGTAGACCTTCTCGGCGCCGAAGCGGGCGAGGGACTCCTTCGCGGCGTCGAAGCCGGCGCCGACGAAGACCGCGGAGGGCTCACCGAGACGGCGGGCGATCGTCAGCAGCTCGGCTGTGGTCTTGCGGACCTTGCCCTCGACGTGGTCGACGAGCACGAGTACTTCAGCCATGGTGTGGATCTCCTTTGCTGGCTGGGAAGTTCGGGAGGAGAGAGCGGTCAGACGAACTTGCGCTCGGACAGGAACGCGGCGAGCTTGCTGCCGCCGTCACCCTCGTCGTTGACGATCTCGCCCTGCGTGCGCGGCGGGCGGGCGTCGAACGACGACACCTTCGTCCACGCGGCGTCGAGGCCGACCTGCGACGCGTCGACACCGAGGTCGGACAGCGCCCACGTCTCGACCGGCTTCTTCTTCGCGGCCATGATCCCCTTGAAGGAGGGGTAGCGCGGCTCGTTGATCTGGTCGGTCACCGACACGAGGGCCGGCAGCGTGGCCGTGATCGTCTGCGTCGAGGCGTCGCCGTCGCGGCGGATGGTGGCAGTGCCCCCGGCGCCACCGTCGACGGTCAGCTCGGAGGCGAAGGTGACGGCCGGCAGGCCGAGGCGCTCCGCGAGCATCGTCGGGACGACACCCATGGTGCCGTCGGTGCTGGCCATGCCGGTGATGACGAGGTCGACGTCACCGAGCTTCTTGATCGCCTCGGCGAGCACGAGCGAGGTCGCGACGGCGTCGGAGCCGTGGATCGCGGCGTCGTTGACGTGGACACCCTTGTCGGCGCCCATCTGCAGGGCCTTCTTGATGGCGTCGGCGGCCTGGTCGGGGCCGACGGTGAGCACCGTCACCTCGCCCTCGCCGGCCTCGACGATCTTCAGGGCCTCCTCGACGGCGTACTCGTCGAGCTCGGACAGCAGGCCGTCGACGTTCTCGCGGTCGGTCGTGTTGTCAGATGCGTTGAACGTGCGCTCGGCCTGGGCGTCCGGCACGTACTTGACACAGACGACGATGTTCATGGGTGAACGTCCTCTTCCGTTTGCGGATGGTGGTGCTCATGGAGCTGCCGGAGGTCGCTCCGGCACTGCCAGCCATCCTCTCACCGAGCGCTCGCTCCCCGAGCACGCCCGAGGCGTGACGCTCACCACCAGTGGCCTGCGCCACGCCTGACGGAGGGGCAACGCCGGGGCGCCGCCAGGGCGCCGTCAGGGCGCGCCGTCGGTCGGGGCGGTCTCGATGACGTGGAAGGCCGGCTCCTCGTAGGGGTGGGCGGCGCGCAGGGCCGCCACGACGGCGCCGCGCAGCGACCGCTCGAGCACGACCTCGACCCGATCCTCGGGGAGCCGCTCGAGGTCGCCCACCGTGCCGATCGCCGGCCGGGCGCCCGCGACGGGACGGAAGCGGCCCGTGCCGCGGGTCACGAACGCGCACTCGCGGTAGTCGCCGAGCGCGCCCGCACCGGCGCCGTGCACCGCCGCCAGGACGTCCTCGGTCGACTCGACGGGCGAGTAGAACACGAGGACGTCCAGCGGTGGTGTCATCGACCCTCGAACTGCGCCTTGCCCGGGCCGTGCTCGACGAAGGAGCTCATCCCGATCTCGCGGTCCTTCGTCGCGAAGAGCGAGGCGAAGAGCATCCGCTCGATCTCGAGACCGCTCTCGAGGTCGACCTCGAGACCGCGGTCGATGGCCTCCTTGGCGGCGCGGACGGCATACGACGCGGCACCGACGAACGAGCCGGCCCACTCGCGGGCGGCGGTGTAGACGTCGGCGGCCGGGACGACCTTGTCGGCGAGGCCGATCGCCAGGGCCTCCTGCGCGTCGACGAAGCGGCCGCTGAAGATGATCTCCTTGGCGCGCGAGGCGCCGACGAGGCGCGAGAGGCGCTGCGTGCCGCCGGCCCCCGGGATGATGCCCAGCAGGATCTCGGGCTGACCCAGCTTCGCGTCGTCGGCCACGAGGCGGAAGTCGCACGCGAGGGCGAGCTCGCAACCGCCGCCGAGGGCGTAGCCGGTGATCGCGGCGATGACCGGTTTCGGGATGCGGGCGACCGACGTGATGGAGCTCATGAGGGGCCCGGAGCGCTGGACCATGTCGGTGTACGACATGGTCTGCATCTCCTTGATGTCGGCCCCTGCCGCGAAGACGCGCTCACCGCCGTAGACGATGACGGCCTTGACGTCGGTGCGTGCCGTCGCCTCGGCAGCGGCCTCCCGGATCTCCTCCTGCACCTGGACGTTGAGGGCGTTCATCTTCGGCCGGTCGAGGCGGATCGTGCCGACGCCGTCCTCGACCTCGAGCCGGACGAACTCGCCCATCAGGCGGTCGGGCCGGCGGGCACGTCGTCGACGGGCAGCCAGGACTGGAAGAAGAAGCCGACGCTCTGGAGGATGTGGTTCACCGACAGCGGCACGAGGATCTCGAGGTCGGCGTTGGGGGTGATGACGTGCTCGGCCGAGACGACGAGGCTCTCCTGCACGAGCGAGAGCTTGACGATGTTGAGCTGCATCGTGAGGTCGTTGCAGCGGGCGATGCGCTCGTTGCGGTCGGGCGAGACGGGCTCGGCGAGCTGCCACTGACCGAAGAAGCGGACCAGGGCGAGGTCGCCCTCGGCCACGCGGGCGAAAAGGGTCGTGCTGGCACCCTCGTCGTCGACGATGGCGAACTCGAGGTCGCCGTCGCCGTCGATGGACGCCTCGATGCCGAGGCCCTTCAGCACCTCGAGGATGCGGTCGCGCACGGGGGTGGCGCTGGCGGGGGCCTGGCCGCCGTCGGGCCCGGCGTCGGGAGCGCTCGGCATGAAGTTGGGCAGCGAAGTCGGATCGGTCATGCGCCAACCGTAACGAGAGCGCGCGTCGAGGTCGATCCGGCCCGGACCCCGGCCCGGACCCCGACCGGCCCTCCACGGTCCGCCGGGGGCGTCGGGTCCGCCACCCCTCCCCCGGCCCCCTACGCTCGGATGCATGTGCCCGCCCCCGCCCGCGACGCCCGACCTCCCACCGGAGCTCGGCGCCCGGCTCATCGACGGCAGCGCGCAGTTCTCCGTCTACGCCGGCCACGCCCGCTCCGTGGAGGTGTGCCTCTTCGACGAGCTCCCCGACGGGTCGCGGGCCGAGCGCCGCGTCCTGCTTCGGCACCGTGCCCACGGGACGTGGTTCGACACGGTGCCCGGGATCGTCGCCGGGCAGCGCTACGCCTTCCGCGTCGACGGCGAGTGGGACCCCGACCGGTCGCTGCTGCACAACCCGGCCAAGCTGCTGCTCGACCCGTACGCCCGCGCGATCGAGGGCGAGGTCAGGCTCGACCCCGCCGTCTACGGGCACCGCGTCGGCCCTGACCTGCGGGGCGACCTCTGGGTGCGCGACGACCGCGACTCGGCGCCCCACATGCCGCGCTGCGTCATCGTCGAGGACGAGTTCGACTGGGGCACCGACGATTTCCCGCGCAGGTCATTGACCGAGTCGCTCATCTACGAGGTGCACGTCAAGAACGCCACGAGGCTGCACCCCGGCGTTCCCGAGGAGCTCCGGGGCACGTATGGCGGCCTCGCCCACCCGGCGTTCGTCGAGCACCTGCTGGGGCTGGGTGTCACCGCGGTCGAGCTGCTGCCCGTGCACACGTTCACCCACGAGCCCGACCTCGTGCTGCGCGGCCTGACCAACCACTGGGGCTACAACACCCTCGGGTTCTTCGCGCCGCACGCCCCCTACGCCGCGGCGACCGACCCCCAAGGCGTGCTCGACGAGTTCAAGGGCATGGTCAAGGCGCTGCACGCAGCCGGCATCGAGGTGCTGCTCGACGTCGTCTACAACCACACGGCCGAGAACTCCCGCGACGGCATGATGCTGTCGTGGCGCGGCCTAGACCAGCGCGCCTACTACCGGGTCGACGCGCGCGGCCGCGACATCGACGTCACCGGCTGCGGCAACACCCTCGACCTCACCCACCCGGTCGTGGCCCGCATGGTGCTCGACTCCCTGCGCTACTGGGTGCAGGAGTGCCACGTCGACGGGTTCCGCTTCGACCTCGCCGTCGCGCTCGGTCGCGGCAAGGACGACGGCTACGACCGCGACCACCCCTTCCTCGTCGCCCTGCGCACCGACCCGGTGCTGTCGCGCGCGAAGCTCGTCGCCGAGCCGTGGGACCTCGGCATCCACGGCTGGCGCACCGGACAGTTCCCGCCGCCCTTCTCGGAGTGGAACGACCGCTACCGCGACACGGCTCGCACGTTCTGGCTGCGCGACCTCGCCGCCTCGGCCGCGGGCGGCATGGGTCACGGCGTGCGTGAGCTCGCCACCCGCCTGGCCGGCTCGCAGGACCTCTTCGACAGCCACGACCGCGGCACCATCGCGTCGGTCAACTTCATCACGGCGCACGACGGCTTCACCCTCGCGGACCTCACGGCCTACGACACGAAGCACAACGGCGCCAACGGTCACGGCGGCACCGACGGCTCGAACGACAACCGGTCGTGGAACCACGGCGTCGAGGGTCGCACCGACGACCCCGACATCGTGACGGCGCGCAGGCGGTCGATGCGCAACCTCCTCGGCACGCTGCTGCTCTCGACCGGCGTCCCGATGCTCAACGCCGGCGACGAGCTCGGCCGCAGCCAGCGTGGCAACAACAACCCGTACTCCCAGGACAACGAGATCAGCTGGATGCGGTGGGACCTCGAGCCGTGGCAGGACGACCTGCTCGAGACGACCCGTCACCTCGTGCGGCTGCGACGCGACCACCCGGTGCTGCGTCAGCGGGAGTTCTTCTCCGGCAGGCAGATCCACGAGGGCGGGTCGACCGACCTGGCCTGGTTCGCCGCCGACGGCGAGCTCATGGGGCACCGCTGGGACGGCCCGGCCGTCGACGTGCTCCAGGCCCTCTACAACGGTGCGTGGTTCTCGCAGCAGTCGGTGCTCGTCGTGGTCAACGGGTCGGCGCGCAGGACCGAGGCCACGCTGCCCCACGCTCCCGGCGTGACCGCATACCAGCTGCTCTGGGACAGCGCCGACGAGCGTCCGGCCGCACCTGGCGAGCCGGTCCAGTCGCGCAGCATCGTCACGATGGACGCCGCCTCGATGCGCGTCTGGTGCTCCGTCCCGCCCCACTGACCGCAGACAGCGACGGCGCCTGACGGCATACGCGAGGAGCCCGGGCCCACACGGGACCCGGGCTTCTCGACGTGCGTCGGACGCGTCAGGCGTTGCGCGCGAGCCCGAGCTCGGCCGGGCCGGCGAGGCCCGCGTGCTTCGGCACGACGCGCACGCTGTAGCCGAACGACCCGGTGCGGCGCAGCGGCTGCGACCCGGCGAACTGGTGACGGCCGTCCTCGTAGGACTCGACGAGGTGGAGCGGGGCGACCTCCATGCCCCACAGCTCGTCGACGTCGTTGACGTGGCCGTGGACGAGCTGGACGTCGATGTCGTCGGGCGTCAGACCGTCGAGCGCGACGTAGGCGCGCAGGTCGAGGACGTCGCCGATCTGCGGCGAGTCCGACAGGCCCGAGGGCTCGACGTGCTCGACCTTGACCTTCGGCCAGGAGGCGCGGATCTTCGCCTTGAACGCTGCGAGGTCCTTGGCTCCGGCGAAGTCCGAGGCGATCACCGAGCGGCCCGCACCCGCGGCCGGGCTGTAGAGCTGTCCGGTGTAGTCCTGCACCATGCGGCTCGCGAGCACCTTCGGCCCGAGGGTCTTGAGGGTGTGGGTCATCATCGCGATCCAGCCCTGCGGCAGGCCGGCGGCGTCGCGGTCGTAGAACTTCGCGGCGACGTCGTTCTCGATGAGGTCGTAGAGCGCGGCGGCCTCGATGTCGTCACGGCGCTCGGGGTCCTCGACACCGTCGGCCGTCGGGATGGCCCAGCCGTTGCGGCCGTCGAACCACTCGTCCCACCAGCCGTCGAGGATGGAGAGGTTGAGGCCGCCGTTGAGGGCCGCCTTCATGCCGGAGGTGCCGCAGGCCTCGAACGGGCGCAGCGGGTTGTTGAGCCAGACGTCGCAGCCCGGGTAGAGGTGCTGGGCCATCGCGATGTCGTAGTTCGGCAGGAACACGATGCGGTGGCGCACCTCGGGGTCGTCCGCGAAGCGGACCATCTCCTGGATGAGGCGCTTGCCCGTCTCGTCGGCCGGGTGCGACTTGCCGGCGATGACGAGCTGGACGGGCCGCTCGGGGTGCAGCAGCAGCGCCTTGAGGCGGGCCGGGTCACGCAGCATGAGCGTGAGCCGCTTGTAGGTGGGCACGCGACGGGCGAAGCCGATCGTCAGCACGTCGGGGTCGAGCACGTCGTCGACCCAGCCGAGCTCGGCGTCCGTGGCACCGCGCTTCTGCCACGACGAGCGCACGCGGCGGCGGGCGTCGGCGACGAGCTTCTCGCGCATCTCGCGCTTGGTCGACCAGACGGCGTCGGCGGGCACCTCGTCGATGCGGCCCCACGCGTCGGTGCCGGCGATGTCGGCGGTGCCGAGGTGCTTGCGGGCGACGTCGTAGACGGCACGGTCGACCCACGTCGGGGCGTGGACCCCGTTGGTGATGCTGCTGATCGGCACCTCGACGTCGTCGAAGCCCGGCCACAGCCCGTCGAACATGCCGCGGCTGACGACGCCGTGCAGCTGGGAGACGCCGTTGGCGCGCTGTGCGAGGCGCAGGCCCATGACGGCCATGTTGAAGATGCCGGGCTGGCCGCCCTCGTAGTCCTCGGCGCCCAGGGCGAGGAGCCGCTCGACGGGCACGCCTTCGATGGCGTTGGCGCCGCCGAAGAAGAGGTTGATCTTCGCCGCGTCGAAGCGGTCGATGCCGGCCGGGACCGGCGTGTGCGTCGTGAACACCGTGGCAGCGCGCACGGCCTCGAGGGCCTCGTCGAAGGTGAGCCCGTGGTCACGCACCAGCTCGGTGATGCGCTCGATGCCGAGGAAGCCGGCGTGGCCCTCGTTGGTGTGGTAGACCTCCGGCGTCGGGGCGCCAGAGAGTCGCGACCAGAGGCGCAGGGCGCGCACGCCGCCGATGCCGAGCAGCAGCTCCTGCTCGAGGCGGGTGTCGCCGCCGCCGCCGTAGAGCGACTCGGTGACCTTGCGGGTCTGCTCGTCGTTGCCCGGGACGTCGGAGTCCAGCAGCAGCAAGGGAACTCGCCCGACCTGCGCCTTCCAGACGTGCGCGTTGAGCACGCGCCCCGCGGGCAGGTCGATCGTGACGACGGCCGGTGTGCCGTCCTCCTCGCGCAGCAGCGAGAGGGGCAGCCCGTCGGGGTCGAGCACCGGGTAGGTCTCGACCTGCCACCCGTCGCGGTTGAGCGACTGCTTGAAGTAGCCGGTCTTGTAGAAGAGGCCGACGCCGACGATCGGCACGCCGAGGTCGGAGGCCGACTTCAGGTGGTCGCCCGCGAGGATGCCCAGGCCGCCGGAGTACTGCGGCAGCACCGCGGTGATGCCGAACTCGGGGCTGAAGTACGCGATGGCGGCGGGCGCGGCCTTGCCGGCGGCCTCCTGCTCGCGGCTCCACGACTGGTACCAGCGCTCGTCGGTGAGGTAGTGGTGGAGGTCCTCGTTGGCCGCCACGACCCTGCTGACGAACTCGTCGTCGGCGGCGAGCGCGGCCAGCTCGTCGGCCGAGAGCCGCGAGAGGAGCTTGACGGGGTCCTCACCGGCGTCGGACCACTTGCGGGGACTGATGCTCTCGAACAGGGCGCGGGTCGGCGGGTGCCACGACCAGCGCAGGTTGCTCGCGAGGACGCCGAGACCTTCGATGCGGCTCGGCAGGACGGTGCGGACGCTGAAGCGACGGATGGCCTTCACAAGGGGACAGCATAGGGGTCGCCATGTCGTGTTCTTGCAACACTTGCAGCCGAGTTTCACCGGTTGGAACGTCGCGTGCCACGTCATGGGCGTAGCGCCCCAACTTCGATACGGTCGATCACGTGACTGGCTCAGCGAAGAAGTCCCGTTCCAGCAAGCCAACCCCCGTGCGCAGCACCGCCGCCGCACCAGCGGCACCCGAACCGTCCCCACGCCTCGACGCCAACCCCAGCGCCGACGAGGCCTTCGTCGACGACACCGAGGCCGGCGCCGTCCACCTCGCCCCCGAGCACCCGGTCAGCGCCGCCCCGACCGTCGAGGGCATGCCTGGCGGCGCCCTGCCGATCGGCCGCATCCCGGTGAGCGACGTGCGTCCGCTCGTCGACGGCGGCACGCGCCCCGCCAAGTCGGTCGCGGGCGAGGAGTTCACGGTGCGGGCCAAGGTCTTCCGCGAGGGCCACGACGCCGTCAACGCGACAGCCGTGCTGACCGACCCCGACGGCGGCGAGCACTTCTTCGCGATGCACAGCGACAACCCGGGGCTCTCCGAGTGGTCGACGACCGTCGTCGCCGACCGAGAGGGCTGGTGGACCTACCGCGTCGAGGGCTGGTCCGACCCGTACGCGACGTGGGTCCACGACGCCGGCATCAAGATCGCCGCGGGCGTGGACGAGGACCTCATGTGCGCCGAGGGTGTACGCGTGCTCGAGCGTTTCGCCGCCGCAGTCCGTGGTCTCGGCGTCGACGCGGCCGAGATCGACAAGGCCGTCGTCGCGCTCGGGGACACCCGAGCGCCGGCAGCGCACCGGTTCGGCGCCGCGACCTCGCCCGAGATCACCGGCCTGCACGCGCTCGTGCCGCTGCGCGAGTTCGTCTCGCCCTCCCCCGCCTACTCGCTCCTCGTCGAGCGCGAGCGCGCCCTCTACGGCGCCTGGTACGAGATCTTCCCGAGGTCCGAGGGCGCCCACCGCGACGAGAAGACCGGTGAGTGGGTCTCCGGCACGTTCCGCTCGGCGGCCAAGCGCCTGCCCGCGATCGCCGACATGGGCTTCGACGTGGTCTACCTGACCCCGATCCACCCCATCGGCACGACGGCGCGCAAGGGGCGCAACAACACGCTGACCGCCGAGCCGGGCGACCCCGGGTCCCCGTACGCCATCGGCTCGCCCGACGGCGGCCACGACGCCATCCACCCCGACCTCGGCACGTTCGACGACTTCGACGAGTTCGTCGCCGAGGCGCAGCGACTCGGCATGGAGGTGGCGCTCGACATCGCGCTGCAGGCCTCCCCGGACCACCCGTGGGTGCAGACGCACCCGCACCTGTTCACGACGCGGGCCGACGGCACCATCGCCTACGCCGAGAACCCGCCCAAGAAGTACCAGGACATCTACCCCCTCAACTTCGACAACGACCCGGCCGACGCCTACGCCGAGGTGCGTCGCGTCATCCAGGTGTGGCTCGACCACGGCATCCGCATCTTCCGCGTCGACAACCCGCACACCAAGCCGGTCGCCTTCTGGCAGTGGCTGATCGCCGACGTCGCCAAGGACCACCCCGACACCATCTGGCTCTCCGAGGCCTTCACCAAGCCGGCGATGATGCACCAGCTGGCCAAGGCCGGCTTCCAGCAGAGCTACACCTACTACGCGTGGCGCAACGCGCGGTGGGAGCTCGAGGAGTACGGCCGCGAGCTGGCCGGCGAGTCGAGCGGGGCGGCCTACATGCGGCCGTCGTTCTGGCCGACGACGCACGACATCCTCACGCCCTACATGCAGTACGGCGGCCCGACGGCCTGGAAGCTGCGGGCGGCCGTCGCGGCGACGATGGTGCCGACCTACGGCATCTACGCCGGCTACGAGCTGATGGAGCACGTGGCCCGGCCGGGCGCCGAGGAGCAGATCGACAACGAGAAGTACGAGTACAAGGACCGCCAGTGGTACCTCTACGAGCCCGGCGGCCCGCTCGAGAGCCGTTCGTTGGCGTGGTACCTCAAGCGGCTCAACGACATTCGCGGCTGGCACCCCGCCCTGCGGTGGCTGCGCAACCTGCGCTTCCACGCCGCCGACGACGAGAACGTGCTCGTCTTCAGCAAGTCGCGCGTCGTCGACCACGCCACGGGCGAGCGCGACACCGTGCTCGTCGTCGCGAACCTCGACCCCCACGCGACCCGTGAGACGTGGGTGCACCTCGACATGGATGCGCTGGGTATGGCCTCGTGGTCGACCTTCGACGCGCACGACCACATCACCAACCAGACGTGGGAGTGGCGTCAGGACAACTTCGTCCGCCTGGGTCCCGACTCCGAGCCCGTCCACATCATCCACGTGAGGAGCCATTGACCACATGCAGGGACTCAACCTCTCCCAGCCGGGGCTCAAGCACGACCCCCAGTGGTTCAAGAAGGCGGTCTTCTACGAGGTGCTCGTGCGGGCCTTCGCCGACAGCAAGGGCGTCGGGGCGGGTGACTTCACGGGACTGATCCAGCGGCTCGACTACCTGCAGTGGCTCGGGGTCGACTGCCTGTGGCTGCCGCCGTTCTACGCCTCCCCGCTGCGCGACGGCGGCTACGACATCTCCGACTACAAGGCCGTGCTGCCCGAGTTCGGCACGCTGCCCGAGTTCACCGAGCTCGTCTCGCAGGCGCACGCGCGCGGCATCCGCATCGTCACCGACCTCGTCATGAACCACACGAGCGACCAGCACCCGTGGTTCCAGGCCAGCCGCGCCGAGCCCGACGGTCCCTACGGCGACTTCTACGTCTGGTCCGACACGGACGACGGCTACGACGACGCGCGCATCATCTTCGTCGACACCGAGGTCTCGAACTGGACCTTCGACCCGGTGCGCCGACAGTTCTTCTGGCACCGCTTCTTCAGCCACCAGCCCGACCTCAACTTCGAGAACGAGGCCGTGCAGGAGGCGATGTTCGACATCGTGCGCTTCTGGATGGACCTCGGCATCGACGGCTTCCGCCTCGACGCCGTGCCGTACCTCTTCGAGGAGGAGGGCACCAACTGCGAGAACCTCCCCCGCACGCACGAGTTCCTGGCGCGGCTGCGGGCCATGGTCGACAAGGAGTACCCCGGGCGGATCCTGCTCGCGGAGGCCAACCAGCCGCCGGCAGAGGTCGTCGACTACTTCGGCTCGGAGGAGTCGCCGGAGTGCCAGATGTGCTTCCACTTCCCCGTCATGCCGCGGCTCTACTACTCGCTGCGCGAGGAGAAGGCGAAGCCGATCATCGACGTCCTCGCCGACACCCCCGCCATCCCGGGCGGCACGCAGTGGGGCACGTTCCTGCGCAACCACGACGAGCTGACGCTCGAGATGGTGACGCCCGAGGAGCGTGCCGCGATGTACGGCTGGTACGCCCCCGACCCGCGGATGCGCGCCAACGTCGGCATCCGCCGCCGCCTCGCTCCCCTGCTCGACAACAGCCGCCCGGAGATCGAGCTCATCCACGCGCTCGTGCTCTCGCTGCCTGGCTCGCCCTGCCTCTACTACGGCGACGAGATCGGCATGGGCGACAACATCTGGCTCAACGACCGCGACGCCGTGCGCACGCCGATGCAGTGGACCCCCGACCGCAACGCCGGCTTCTCCAACGTCGACCCCGGCAAGCTCTACCTGCCGGTCATCAGCAGCCTCGTCTACCACTACAACAACGTCAACGTCGAGGCGCAGATGGCCTCCTCGGCCTCGCTGCTGCACTGGGTCCGGGGCATGCTGCAGGTGCGCGGCCGCCACCCGGTCTTCGGGCTCGGCGCCTTCGACGTGGTCGATGCCGACAACGACGCGATCCTCGCCTTCACCCGGGTGCTCACCGGCGACGCCGACCACGCCGACGAGGCGGTGCTGTGCGTCAACAACCTGTCGAGCCGCCCGCAGGCCGCCACCATCCAGCTGCCCGAGCACCTGTCGGGACGCCAGCTCATCGACCTGTTCGGCGGTCAGGGTTTCCCGTGGGTCGCCAACGACGGCCGCGTCACGCTGACGCTGGGCTCACGCGACTTCTTCTGGTTGCAGCTGCGCGGCGGAGAGGACAACGGCTGATGGCCATCGTGCACAAGGGCGCGACGATCGTGCCCACCAAGACCGAGATCGTCACCGAGTGGATGCCGCGCCAGCGGTGGTACCACGGCAAGGGCCACGTGCCGCAGCTGCGTCGCGTCGGGGGCTTCCGCTTCGAGGATCCCGAGGGCGAGGTCGGGTGCGAGACGCTGCTGCTCGCCGACGAGGCCGTGACACCGGCCGTGGTCTACCAGGTGCCGCTCACCTACCGGAACGCGCCGCTCGAGGGCGCGGAGCACGCGCTGCTCGGCACGATGGAGCACAGCGTCCTCGGCACGCGCTGGGTCTACGACGGGCCGCACGACCCCGTCTACGTCTCGCAGCTCATGGCGACGATCCTCGGGTCCGGGGTCGCCGACGAGGCCCAGGCCTCGGTCGGCAGCAACGCCCTCGCCGAGGGCTCGAGCACCGGCCAGGTCGACGGTTCGGTCTCCTCGTCGTCGGTGCTCAGCGGCGAGCAGTCCAACACCTCGATCATCTGCCGCATGGCGGCCCCCGACGGCGGGCCGGCCGAGCCGCTCATCGTCAAGGTCTTCCGCACCGTGCAGGACGGCGACAACCCCGACGTCGTCGTGCAGTCGGCGCTCACCCGCGAGGGCTCCGACCGCGTGCCCATGGCGGTCGGACACCTGGCAGGAGCGTGGGACTCTCCTGCGGACGGCTCCGCGCAGCAGGGGCACCTCGCCTTCGCGCAGGAGTTCATCCCCGGCGTCGAGGACGCCTGGCGCGTGGCGCTCGTCGCAGCCGCCTCGGGAGCCGACTTCACCGCGCGCGCCCGTGACCTCGGTGTCGTCACGGCGCAGATCCACACGGCCCTCGCCCACGCTCTCGGCACCTCCGAGGTCACTCCCGAGTCGCGGGACGCGCTCGTCACCTCGATGCGACACCGGTATGCCGCCGCGGCCGCCCTCGTGCCCGAGCTCTCCTCCCATTCGGCCGCGGTCGACCGCATCGCGCAGTCGGTGCGTGACGTGCGCTGGCCCCCGCTCCAGCGGATCCACGGCGACTACCACCTCGGCCAGGTGCTCGACGTCCCCGAACGTGGCTGGGTGGCACTCGACTTCGAGGGAGAGCCGCTGCGCCCCCTGGCCGAACGGACGCAGCCCGACCTCACGGCGCGCGACGTCGCCGGCATGCTCCGCTCGTTCGACTACGCGGCCGGCTCTGTGGCGCTGGCGGAGTCACCGGTCGACGCGTCGGCCTGGGCCGCCGCCTGCCGACGGGCGTTCCTCGACGGATACGCCTCCGTCGCGGGCGAGCCCGACGCCGACGCGGTCGCCCTCACCCGTGCGCTCGAGCTCGACAAGGCGCTGTACGAGGTCGTCTACGAAGCCCGCAACCGCCCGTCCTGGCTGCCGATCCCGCTCGGCGCGGTCGAGCGGCTCATCACCCCGGAAGGCACGCCATGAGCAGCCACACGTCCCACGGACCCTCGCTCGACGAGGCCGCCATCACGGCCTTCGTCCACGGCCGCAACGGCCAGCCCCACGACCTGCTGGGGCACCATGTCGGTCCCGGAGGGCTGACCATCACGGCGTTCCGGCCCTTCGCCACGCGCGTGGCGGCTCGCCTCGACTCGGGCGACCGGGTCGAGCTGCAGCACGTGCGCGACGGCATCTGGTCGATGACCTCGCCCGACTTCGGCTCGACGCACGACTACCGCCTGCTCGTCGAGTACGGCGACGGCGTCGAGCACGAGCAGGACGACCCCTACCGCTTCGCGCCCACGCTGGGCGAGATCGACCGCCACCTCATCAACGAGGGACGCCACGAGCAGCTGTGGACCGTCCTCGGGGCCCACGTGCGCCACTACCCGGGTCCGCTGGGCGACGTCTGGGGCGTGTCGTTCGCCGTCTGGGCTCCGCGGGCCAAGGCGGTGCACGTCATCGGTGACTTCAACGACTGGGACCGGCGCTCGCACCCGATGCGGGCGCTCGGCGAGAGCGGCATCTGGGAGCTCTTCCTGCCGGGCGCGAGCGAGGGGATGAACTACCAGTTCGCCGTGCGCGGCCCCGACGAGCTCGTGCGGCTCAAGAGCGACCCCATGGCGCGGATGACCGAGGTCGCCCCGAAGCAGGCGGCCATCGTCACCGAGAGCCACTACCACTGGGGCGACGACGCCTGGATGGAGCACCGCCGCACCTCGAACGCCCACCAGGGGCCCATGAGCATCTACGAGGTGCACCTCGGCTCCTGGCGCCAGGACCTCGGCTACCGCGGCCTCGCCGAGCACCTCGTCAACTACGTGCGCGACCTCGGCTTCACCCACGTCGAGTTCCTGCCCGTCATGGAGCACCCGTACGTCCCCTCGTGGGGCTATCACGTCACGGGCTACTACGCGCCGAGCTCCCGGTGGGGCCGGCCCGACGACTTCCGCTACCTCGTCGACGAGCTGCACAAGGCCGGCATCGGCGTGCTGCTCGACTGGGTGCCCGGCCACTTCGCCACCGACGAGTGGGCGCTGGCGCGCTTCGACGGCCTCCCGCTCTACGAGCACCCCGACCCGCGGCTGGGATGGCACCCCGAGTGGGGCTCCAACATCTTCGACTACGGCCGACCCGAGGTGCGCAACTTCCTCGTCGCCAACGCCATCTACTGGCTCGAGGAGTTCCACATCGACGGCCTGCGCGTCGACGGCGTCGCCTCGATGCTCTACCTCGACTACGCCCGCGACGCGGGCGCCTGGGTGCCCAACAAGCACGGCGGGCGCGAGAACCTCGAGGCCGTCGAGCTGCTCAAGGAGACGAACGCGACCGCGTACAAGCGCGTCGGTGGCATCGTCACCATCGCCGAGGAGTCGACGACGTGGCCCGGCGTCACGAAGCCGACGAACCACGGCGGGCTCGGCTTCGGCTTCAAGTGGAACATGGGCTGGATGAACGACTCGCTGAAGTACCTCGGCGAGGAGCCCATCTACCGCAAGTACCACCACGGCAAGCTCACGTTCTCGCTGATGTACGCCTTCGACGAGAACTTCGTGCTGCCGATCAGCCACGACGAGGTCGTCCACGGCAAGGGCTCGCTGCTGCGCAAGTCGCGCGGCCCGCGCGAGGAGCAGGTGGCGACGCTGCGCGCGTTCCTCGCCTACCTCTGGTGCCACCCGGGCAAGCAGCTGCTCTTCATGGGCTGCGAGTTCGGCCAGGAGTCCGAGTGGTCGGAGGGCCGCAGTCTGGACTGGTGGTTGCTCGAGCAGCCCCTGCACTACCGCGTGCACAACCTCGTGAAGGACCTCAACGGCATCTATCGAGGCAACCGGGCCCTCTGGGAGCTGGACGCCGACCCGAGCGGCTTCGAGTGGCTCGAGGCCGACGACGCCGACCACAACACCTTCTCGTGGCTTCGCTTCGGCCGGGGTGACCGGGCGACCGGCGCCCCCGTCGTCGCCTGCGTCATGAACTTCAGCGGCGAGACGCAGCAGTCCTACCGCATCGGGCTGCCCCGTGGAGGCCGCTGGACGGTCGTGCTCGACACGGCCGGATACCACCCCGACGCCCCCAGCAGCGCCGGCATCGTCGTCGAGGCCCGAGCGGAGCCGTGGCACCAGCAGCCGTATGCCGCGGACCTGACGGTCCCCCGGCTGTCCACCGTCTGGCTCGTCCCGGTCGACGGGCCCACCTCGGCTGCGTCGGCCACCATCACCGGGACGGTCGGCTCCGATCCGACCACCGCCCAGCCCACGACGACGAACGGAGACCCCTCATGACCCACCCGCGCGCCGGCAAGCCGGCACAGGCCGAGGACCTCGTCGACGTCGACGCCCTCATCGGCGCGTACTACGACCGGCACCCCGACGTCGACGACCCCGACCAGCAGGTCGCCTTCGGCACGTCGGGGCACCGCGGGTCGAGCCTGCGCACGGCGTTCAACGAGGACCACATCCTCGCGACGACCCAGGCCATCGTCGACTACCGCGTGTCGCAGGGTTTCGACGGGCCGCTCTTCATCGGGCGCGACACCCACGGCCTCTCCGAGCCGGCCTGGCGCTCGGCGCTCGAGGTGCTCGTCGCCAACGGAGTCCGGGTGCTCGTCGACGACCGGGACGGCTTCACCCCGACTCCGGCCGTCTCCCACGCGATCCTCCGCGCCAACCACGGGAAGCCTTCAGGCGCAAGCGGTCTCGCCGACGGCATCGTCGTCACGCCGTCCCACAACCCGCCTGCCGACGGCGGGTTCAAGTACAACCCGCCGCACGGTGGCCCGGCCGACACCGACGCCACCTCCGTCATCGCGGCCCGGGCCAACGACCTCGTGCGTGGCGGCCTCAAGGACGTCAAGCGGGTCGCGTTCGAGAAGGCCCGGGGCGAAGCCGGCGCCTACGACTTCATGGGCACCTACGTCGACGACCTGCCCAACGTCGTCGACCTCGCGAAGATCCGCGAGGCCGGCGTCCGCATCGGCGCAGACCCGCTCGGCGGGGCCTCCGTCGCCTACTGGGGCGAGATCGGCGAGCGCCACGGCCTCGACCTCACCGTCGTCAACCCGCGGGTCGACCCGCAGTGGGCCTTCATGACGCTCGACTGGGACGGCAAGATCCGGATGGACTGCTCCTCCCCCTCGGCCATGGCCTCGCTCATCGGCAACAAGGACGCCTACGACCTCTCCACCGGCAACGACGCCGATGCCGACCGGCACGGCATCGTCACGCCCGACGCCGGCCTCATGAACCCCAACCACTACCTCGCCGTGGCGATCCAGTACCTCTACGGCGGCGCCCGGCCCGGCTGGGGCGCCGGCACGGCCATCGGCAAGACGCTCGTGTCGAGCTCGATGATCGACCGCGTCGCCTCCGACCTCGGGCGCCCCCTGCTCGAGGTCCCGGTCGGCTTCAAGTGGTTCGTGCCCGGGCTGCTCGACGGCACGGTCGGCTTCGGCGGCGAGGAGTCGGCGGGCGCGAGCTTCCTCCGGTTCGACGGCACCGTGTGGTCCACCGACAAGGACGGCATCCTCTTGGCGCTGCTCGCCTCCGAGATCCTCGCAGCCACCGGGCGCACCCCGAGCCAGCACTACGCCGAGCTGACCGCCCGGCACGGCGACCCGGCATACGCCCGCATCGACGCAGCGGCGTCGCGTGAGGAGAAGGCCAAGCTCGGCGCCCTCTCCCCCGACGACGTGAGCGCCGAAACCCTTGCGGGAGAGTCGATCACGGGCAAGCTGACCGCAGCGCCCGGCAACGGCGCGAAGATCGGCGGCCTCAAGGTGACCACCGACAGCGCCTGGTTCGCAGCTCGGCCCTCGGGCACCGAGGACGTCTACAAGATCTACGCCGAGTCGTTCCAGGGCGCCGAGCACCTCGCCCGCGTCCAGGCGGAGGCGAAGGACGTCGTGTCGGCGGCACTCGGCGGATGACGGCTTCCGTCCCCGAGCCGGCCGGCACCCCCGGCCGGCTCGTGCTCGTCACGGGCGCCGACGCGTCGAGCCTGGGCCGGCTGGGTCGCGCCATCGGCGAACGGCTGGGCAGCTCGGTCGTCGTCGACGGCCAGGTGCTCGACGCCATGCTCGTCGAGGCCGCCCAAGGCGACTCCGGCGGCGAGCTCACGGCCGTCGGACTGATTCGGCGCCAGCTGCTGCGCTGGTCGGCCGGCCTCGCGCTGGCGGAGACCTACCTCATCGAGGGCTACGACGTCGTCGTCGTCGACCGGGTCGAGGGTGACCGCCTGGAGGACTACCTCGACCTGGCGGCGCCGGCCCCGGTGCACCTCGTGGTCGTCGGCACCGGCATCGACCCGTCGACGCCGGGATGGGGGCTGTGGGTGACGACGCCGCCCGACACCGACGACGCGGAGTCGCTCGCGGGCACCGCCGCCGAGGTGGTCGAGCGCCTCGCCGAGTCGGTGGTCGACACCGCCACCACCGACTGACGACCGGGCGACCACCCGTCACCTCTCGATCGAGAGAACGCTCCGTCACCCTTCGACGGACGCAAGGAGCGGTCCGCCCCGAGGGACGGACCGCTCCTGCGCGAACACGTCAGAAGAGGGCGCTCATGAGCGACTTGCGGGCCCTGGCCACGCGCTCGTCGGCCGAGCCCACGACCTCGAAGAGCTCCACGAGGTGCTCGCGGGCCTTGTTGCGGTCGGCGTCCGCCGTGACTCGCACCGTGTCGATGAGGCGCACGAAGGCGTCCTCGACGTGACCTCCGAGCAGGTCGAGGTCGGCGACGAGGATCTGGGCGTCGACGTCGGCCGGGGCGGCGGCCGCTGCGGCACGAGCGGCTTGGAGGTCGACGTCCTGCGTGCGCTGCATGAGGCCGACCTGCGCGAGCCCGACCTTCGCGTCGACGTCGGCGGGACTCTGCAGGAGCGCCTCGCGGTAGGCGTCGGCGGCTCCCTCGAGGTCACCCGCCTCGATGGCGTCGAAAGCCTTTTGGTGCAGCGGCGGCAGCGGCGGCTCCTCGTCGACGTCGCCGGCGCCGTCCGACGGCTGCGCACCGTCGACCGCGACCGTGCCGGTCACCCCGTGCTGCGCGGCGAGAGCAAGCACCTGGTCGATCACGGCGGTGACCTGGTCGTCGGGCTGCACGCCCTCGAAGAGCGGCACGGGCTGACCCTGCACGAACGCGAAGGAGACCGGGACCGCCTGCACCTGGAAGGCCTGCAGGATGGTCGGGTTCGCGTCGACGTCGACCGTCACGAGCTGGAAGCGCCCAGCGTAGCGGCGGGCGATGGCGCCGAACGTCGCGACGAAGTCGGCCGACTCCTGCAGCCGCGGCGACCACAGCACCATGACGACCGGGTGGGTCGCCGAGGCTGCGAGCACATCGCGGATCGAGGCGTCAGTGCCCTCGACGACGAGGGAGGCAGCGTCCGCGGAGGTGGAGCCCGCGCCTGATGCGGGGCCACCCTGCGGGGCCGGACGCTTCAGCGAGGACAGGTCGACGGCACCGCGAAGTGCTGCTGCGGTGAATGGCTGGTGACTCATAGATCAATCCTGCCTCACCGACCCGAGCCGGCGACGAGCTGGTCCGAGGCGGCGACGATGCGGGCCTGTCCAGTCGCGGGGATGACGATGGCGACGACCTCGTTGGAGGTGAGGTCGGCCTCGGTGGTGATCTGCTTGATGCCGGTGAGGAGCGTGAGGTCCTTGGCCGGGGTGAGCTTGACCGGCGTGCGCATCGCGATGGTGTCGTGGCGCACGAGGTGGCCGAAGACGATCGCGCCGTTGCCGTCCTTGAGGCGCAGGCCGCCGATGACGCCCTTCGGCTCGTGGTCCTGGGTGAAGGCGCCCTGGTTCTTCAGGGCCTGCGACTGTGCGTTCGCGGACTGGCGCAGCTGCTCCGAGAGCGGGTCGGCGGCCAGCACCTTCGCCGCGGTCGGCTTCGGGAACTTCACCGAGGCGGCGAACGCTGCCAGGACGTCGTCGGGCGAGGCGACGAGGCCCTTGCCCTCGGCGACCGCGGCCGAACCGTCGCTCGTCGGGTCGAGCGCGTCGAGCTTCGCGTCGGGCAGCATCGGCGTCACGGCTGCGGCCTTGAACGCGCCACCGGCGTCGCCGACGAGGAGCACGAGCACGGCCGCGCCGGTCTTCTTGAGGGTCGTCTGGGCGAGGATCTGGCGCGGCTTGTCACCCTCGCGGGAGATCCCGAGCACCTTGACGCCCGTCGTGGCGAGCTCTGCCTCGGCCTTCTCCGCCGCCGTTCGACCGGGGAGGGTCTTCGCGTACGCGTTCGCCGACTCGAGAGCGACACCTGCGAAGGCCTTGTCGCGGGCTGCGGCTCCGCCGGCCGACGCGTCGAGCGACGCGGATGCGGCGGCCGCCACTGCCGAGGACGCGGTGGTCGCGGCGGCGTCAGGCGCCACCACGGGGGTCGCCGACACGCCGGTGCCGTCGGTGCCGTCGTCGGCGTTGCCGGTGCACGCCGAGAGCAGCGCGGTGGACGCGAGCACGGCGGCCATGGCACGTCGGATCGCAGGGCGGGGCATGGGTGAGCCTTTCGATGGTGCAGAGGGGATGCGGCCGAGGAGCCTCGACCGCGCCCCACGATACGGCGCAGGGCACCCGCAGCCCCAATCCGCCGAAAGGCGCGTCGCCGGACAATGACGGACAATCCGGGCGCGATTCGTGCGGGGTGACGCAAATTACCGGCCGGTTGGCCCTGTCGCCGTTTGTCCCCAGATGACCGCTGTGCGTCCCCCCGCCGCCGGCCGCGACCGACGGGATCGGACTCAGCCGAGCCGCATCGTGGGACTCGCCCGCCTCACCAGCCGCATCTCGGGGGCGCCGGTGGCCGGGTGCTGGTCGCGGCCGCCCTCGTCGACGAAGCCGCGCCGGGTGTAGAAGGCCCTCGCCCGGGCGTTGTCCTCGAGCACCCAGAGGGTCGCGTCACGGTCGTCGAGGAGCTCGTCGAGGAGCCGGTCCGCGACGCCGGTGCCCCGCGCGGCGGCGGCCAGGTTCACGGCATACAGCTCCCACTCGGTGGGTGCGTCGTCGTCGCGGCTCGGCCCGGCACTGCCGAAGCCCGCGAGCCGCCCCCTCTCGTCCACCACCACGAGGGTGCGCGCCGGGGCGTCAGGGGGCTGGCCGGCGACAGCACGCCAGCGGTCGGCGGACCGCTCGTCGCTGAGACCGGCGAGGTAGTCGTCGGGCATGATCCCCGAGTACGCGTCGCGCCAGACGGCGATGTGCACCCGCCCCAGCTCGTCGCAGTCATCGAGCGCGAGCGGCCTCAGCTGCCAGCGGTGCTCACTCATCTCGCTGACGGTCGAGAGCATCCTCGAGCCGCTCGAGCTTGCCGTCGAGCTCGCCCGTGAAGCCGGGCCGGATGTCCGCCTTGAGCACGAGACCGACACGCGGTGAGCTCTGCGCCAGCACGTCGCAGCACTGCTTCACGACAGCCATGCACTCGTCCCACTCCCCTTCGATCGTCGTGAACATGGCGTCCGTGCGGTGCGGCAGCCCTGAGTCACGGACGACGCGGATGGCACGGGCGACGGCCTCGGACACCGATCCGGTGTCGTCGGCCGCGACGGTGGGGGCGACGGAGAAGGCGATCAGCATGGCCTCACCGTATGCCGCCCGCACCGTCGCGCCGGAGTCACCCCACCCGTCTCCCGACCGTCGTCACCCCTGCGTCGCCCTGCCGGGAGTCAGAACGCCTTCTTCACCGACAGCGCCTCTTCGATGATCTCGAAGCCGAGGTCCTTGTTGATCTGGACCATCCACGGGTTCTGCTCGTCGTTCATCGTCTGGACCGACCGACGGTCCGGCGCGATGCGCGCCAGCTCGTCGAGGTTGGCGACCTTGACGGCCATGCCGAGGCGGTGACCACGGAACTCGGGCAGCACCAACGTTCCCCACTGGAACACCACGTCGGGATCGCCCGCCGGGACCGACAGGTCGGTGTAGGCGGCCACGACGCCCGTGGCCCGGTGCACGGCGACGGCCGTCACCATCCGGCGTCCCAGGTCGCGCTGGTGCTCGAGCATCGTCTGGTAGTCGTCGACCGTCATCGACTCCGGCTCGAACTCGACGTCACCCGTGGGCGCGTCGAGGATGAGCCGGTTGGAGGCGTCGCACACGCCCTGGCGCAGGTGCTCCGGCACCCCGTCGACGTGGACGCTCAGCTCGAACTCATCACCCATGGCCTCGGCCGAGCGCCGACGGTGCTCGGCGAGCACGTACGCCGGGACGGGCAGCGGGAGGGAGCGCACGATCTCGACGCTCGACACGGCATACCCACGCCTGAGGGCGAACTCGCGGTCGGCGTGCGACTCGCGGTCGCCGACGGGCACGTAGACCTCGGTCAGGAGCATGTCGCGGCCGGCGGCACGTGCCCGCTCCTCCGTCCACTCGAGCAGGGCCGAGCCGATGCCGCGGCCCCGGTGCTCCGGGTCGACCGCGAGGTCGTTCCAGCACTTGTCGAGGTTGTCGCGCTCGGGGAAGAAGACGCGCGTCCAGCCGACGGGTGAGCCGTCGACGACGGCGACGGCCCCCTCCTCGCGCTCCCCCGGGAACGAGAAGCGCACCATCTTGAGGAACTCGTCCTCGGAGCGCTGGATCGGCTGCACGCGGGAGACCGCCTCGCTGCGGGTCGCGACGCCGAAGAGCCCTTTGAGCATGACGTCGTCGTCACGGTCGAGCGGGATGATGTCCATGTCTCGACGGTGACACCGGGGCTCCCCCGCCGACAACGGGTTTTCGTGTGCCGCCGCCCTCGTCCTCCTGCCCCCCCGCAGTGACGCGTCCCCAAGGCACACACGAACTCCGCGGGATGCCTGGCGGTCGAGCAGGGTCGTGTCCGACGCGCGGTCAGGAGCCGAGCTGCTCCACCAGACGGTCCGCGGCGGCATACGGGTCGGTGGTGCCGGCAAGCACCTCGCGGGCCAGCGCCAGCACGCTGTCGCGACCGCCGAGGTCACCGAGCCGCGAGCGGAGCGTCGCGAGCGCGATGGTCTCGATCTCGTCGGCGGCGCGCCGCTCCCGACGCCGCGCGAGCTCACCGTTCTCCTCGACGTGGGCGCGGTGCTTGTCGAGCGCCTCCATTACCTCGTCGATGCCGACACCTTGTGCCGCAACGGTTTTCACGACCGGTGGCCGCCACAGGCCCGGCTCGGTGCGGTCGCCGAGCGAGATCATGTGCCGCAGGTCGCGCACGGTCGCGTCGGCACCGTCCCGGTCGGCCTTGTTGACGACGAAGACGTCGCCGATCTCGAGGATGCCGGCCTTGGCGGCCTGGATGCCGTCGCCCATGCCGGGCGCGAGCAGCACGATCGAGGTGTCGGCGAGCCCGGCGATCTCGACCTCGGACTGGCCGACGCCGACCGTCTCCACGAGCACGACGTCGCACCCCGCTGCGTCGAGCACCCGGATGGCCTGCGGCGTGGTCCAGGAGAGACCGCCGAGGTGTCCTCGGGAGGCCATCGACCGGATGTAGACCTCGGGGTCGAGGACGTGGTCCTGCATGCGGATGCGGTCGCCGAGCAGCGCCCCGCCCGAGAAGGGCGACGACGGGTCGACCGCGAGCACCCCGACCCGCAGACGTCGCTCGCGGAACGCCCCGACGAGCGCCGTGGTCGTCGTCGACTTGCCCACGCCGGGCGAGCCCGTGAGACCGATGACCCACGCCGAACCCGCATGTGGCGCAAGGGCGGCCATCACCTCACGCAGCGCCGGGTGGCCGTCCTCGACGAGGGAGATGAGACGCGCCACGGCGCGCGGCGAACCCGCCCTGGCCGACTCGACCAGGGCGGGGACGTCGACGGGTCGGCGCGCCACGCGGCTACGGATGGGCGGTTGTCAGGCGGACGCGGGAACGCGGACGATGAGCGCGTCGCCCTGGCCGCCACCGCCGCAGAGGGCGGCTGCACCGACGCCACCACCACGACGCCCCAGCTCGAGCGCGAGGTGCAGGGCGATGCGGGCACCGGACATGCCGATCGGGTGGCCCAGCGCGATCGCGCCGCCGTTGACGTTGACCTTGTCCACGTCGATCCCGAGCTCCTTGGCGGAGGCCAGACCGACCGCCGCGAAAGCCTCGTTGATCTCGACGAGGTCGAGGTCGGCGGGCGTGATGCCCTCCTTCTCGCAGGCGCGGGCGATGGCGCGGGCGGGCTGCTGCTGCAGGGTCGAGTCGGGACCGGCGACGACACCGTGGGCACCGATCTCGGCGATCCACGAGAGGCCGAGCTCCTCCGCCTTCGCCTTGCTCATGACGACGACCGCGGCGGCGCCGTCGGAGATCTGCGAGGCCGAGCCGGCCGTGATGGTGCCGTCCTTGCTGAACGCCGGGCGCAGGCCGGCGAGCGAGGCAGCGGTCGTGTCGGCGCGGATTCCCTCGTCGTTCTTGAACTCGACCGGGTCACCCTTGCGCTGCGGGATCGAGACGGGGACGACCTCGTCGTCGAAGAGGCCGTCCTTCCAGGCCTTGGCGGCGAGCTGGTGCGAGCGGGCCGAGAACTCGTCCTGCTCCTCGCGCGTGAAGGCCTGCGACCCGGTGTTGGCCTGCTCGGTGAGCAGCCCCATCGCCTGGTCGGTGAAGGCGTCCCACAGACCGTCGTAGGCCATGTGGTCGCGCATCGTCACGTCGCCGTACTTGTAGCCCTCGCGCGACTTCGTCATGAGGTGCGGCGCGTTGGTCATCGACTCCTGGCCGCCGGCGACGACGACGTCGAACTCGCCGGCGCGGATGAGCTGGTCGGCCATGGCGATGGCGTTGATGCCGGAGAGGCAGACCTTGTTGATGGTGAGGGCCGGGACGGTCATCGGGATGCCGGCGGCGTGCGCGGCCTGGCGGGCCGGGATCTGGCCGGCGCCGGCCTGCAGCACCTGGCCCATGATGACGTACTCGACCTGCTCGGGGGCCACGCCCGCCTTCTCGAGGGCGCCCTTGATGGCGATGCCACCGAGGTCCGATCCGGAGAAGTCCTTGAGCGAGCCGAGCAGCCGACCCATGGGGGTGCGGGCGCCCGCGACGATCACGGAGGTGGGACGGTCAGCAGTCATGGGTGAAGCCTCTTCCGACGTCATTGGGGATGTCCGCGTCAACTCTAGTCGCGCTCCCCGAGGGCCCCGGACGAGCATGACCAAGCGCACACGGCATACGGCGGCCGTATGCCGTGGGGCGTCCTACGTTGGGACCATGAGCGCGACTCCCGACCCCCTGTTCACCCACATCGACCACGTCGGCATCGCCGTGCCCGACCTCGACGCGGCCATCGCGTTCTACGAGGGCACCTACGGCATGCGGATGCTCCATGAGGAGACGAACGAGGAGCAGGGCGTGCGCGAGGCGATGATGGCGGTCGGCGACTCCGGGTCGTGCATCCAGCTGCTCGCACCGCTCTCGCCCGAGTCGACGATCGCGAAGTTCCTCGACCGCAGCGGTCCCGGCATGCAGCAGCTCGCGTACCGCGTCACCGACATCGAGGCCGTGTGCGAGACCCTGCGGGAGCGCGGGATGCGCCTGCTCTACGACACCCCCAAGCGCGGCACGAGCAACAGCCGGGTCAACTTCATCCACCCGAAGGACGCCGGCGGCGTGCTCGTCGAGCTCGTCGAGCCGGCGGCGGACGGTCACTGACCCGAGACGGTCAGTGCGGCGTGCCGGCCGCGACGAGGTCCTGGACCGGCACGCCGAGCAGCCCCCTGCGGCGCAGGCTCTCGAGCAGGGAGGGCAGCGCCGCCAGGGTGCCTGAGCGGTCGATGTCCTGGGGGTTGGCCCCGACGACGCGGCCGCCGTCGTGCGCGAGCAGCACGTCACCGGCCCGAAGCCCCTCCCCGACCTCGGTGCCGGCCGCGAACGGGCCGTCGTGCAGCGCCGACTCCAGACAGGCCGTCCAGAAGACCGACCGCAGCCCCAGGTCGCTCGTGCACCGGGCGACCGTCCGCGACGTCCAGCCGCGGGGCGGGCGCACCAGCTCGCCGCCGGCGGGGTCGTGGGCCATCACGGCGGCGCGGCCGCGCGTGAGCTGGTCGGCCACCGCAGCCGCCTCGATGCGGTCGAGCCAGAGGTGGTCGTGCGTGTGGTTCGAGAGGCGGTGCCCCTCGGCGACGATCCTGCGCGCCAGGTCGGGGTGGGCCTCGACGTTGCTGCCCACGGCGAAGAACGTGGCCCGGCACCCGTACGCGCGGAGCACGTCGAGCACGCCGGGCGTCCACCTCGGGTCGGGACCGTCGTCGAAGGTGAGGGCCACCCACGGCCGCGACGTGCGCACGCGGGTGATGCCGTGCGGGTCGACGTCGCGGCGCAGGGCCGGGCTGTCCGTCTCGTGCCCGGGGCCGCCAGGGTGCAGCGCCTCGTCGACCCGGGGCCAGGCGAGCAGGGCGCAGAGGCCGGCGACACCGGTCATGACCGACCGCCGGGAGACGGCCGAGAAGGCGTCGGCCCGGGGCCCCTCGTGGGAGCGTCCGGGGTGCTGGGCCTGTGACACGGCGACAGTGTGGCCGAGCGCGGGCGGCCGCGGGCCGGAACGCGCGAAGACGCGAAGATCGGCTCGTGACTCAGGTCACCTGTGGTGGGAGTCTCAGAAGTACTCACCAGTACTCGAGGCGTCGCTACGTTCGCTGCAGCAGGCACAGCCAGCCCACCAATGACGCTGCGACGTAAGGACCTTCAATGCAGGCCATCCGCGACGCCATCCTCTCCGGCGACCGCACCCAGGAGACCTACGCGAACCTCGAGATCCCCGGGACCTACCGGGGCGCCACGGTCCACAAGGACGAGGTAGGGATGTTCGAGGGGATCGCCACGCGCGACAAGGACCCCCGCAAGTCGCTGCACATCGACGAGGTGCCGGTGCCGGAGCTCGCGCCCGGCGAGGCCCTCGTGGCCGTGATGGCGAGCGCCATCAACTACAACACCGTCTGGACCTCGATCTTCGAGCCCGTGTCGACGTTCGGTTTCCTCGAGCGCTACGGCCGCATGTCGGAGTTCGCCAAGCGCCACGACCTCCCGTACCACGTCGTCGGCTCCGACCTCGCCGGCGTCATCCTGCGCACGGGCCCCGGCGTCACGAAGTGGAAGCCGGGCACCGAGGTCGTCGCCCACTGCCTCTCGGTCGAGCTCGAGGACGCCGAGGGCCACGACGACACGATGATGGACCCGCAGCAGCGCATCTGGGGCTTCGAGACGAACTTCGGTGGCCTCGCCGAGCTGGCCGTCGTCAAGGCGAACCAGCTCATGCCGAAGCCCGCGCACCTCTCGTGGGAGGAGGCCGCCTCCCCCGGACTGGTGAACTCGACGGCCTACCGCCAGCTCATCAGCAAGAACGGCGCGGCGATGAAGCTCGGCGACCGCGTGCTCATCTGGGGCGCGTCGGGTGGTCTCGGCTCGTACGCCACCCAGATGGCCCTCGCCGGCGGCGCCACCCCGATCTGCGTCGTCTCCTCGCCCGAGAAGGCCGAGATCTGCCGCGCCATGGGTGCCGAGCTGATCATCGATCGCAACGCCGAGGGCTACCGGTTCTGGAACGACGAGGGCACGGAGCAGAACCCGCGCGAGTGGCAGCGACTGGGCAAGAGGATCCGCGAGCTCACCGGCGGCTACGACGTCGACATCGTCTTCGAGCACCCGGGCCGCGAGACGTTCGGTGCGAGCGTCTACGTCGCGCGCAAGGGCGGCACCATCGTCACCTGTGCGTCGACGTCGGGCTACATGCACGAGTACGACAACCGCTACCTCTGGATGAACCTCAAGCGGATCGTCAGCTCTCACTTCGCCAACTACCGCGAGGCGTGGGAGGCCAACGAGCTCATCAACCGTGGTCTCATCCACCCGACGCTCTCCAAGACCTACACGCTCGACGAGGTCGGCCAGGCCGCGCTCGACGTGCACCGGAACGCCCACCAGGGCAAGGTCGGCGTGCTGACGCTCGCCCCCGAGCCCGGCCTCGGCGTCACCGACCCCGAGAAGCGCGCCGGCTTCGAGAAGGCCATCAACCGCTTCGCCGACCAGTAGCCCCATCCGTCACACGGACCGAGGGCCGGCCCACCGTCGCGGTGGGCCGGCCCTCGTCGTCGTCCAGGGCATGCGCGCACGGGCGCTGCTCGTCAGCGTGACTCGAGGACCCGTGTCAGCTGCTCCTCGGTGTCGTTCGCGAGCTTCTCGAAGACGAGCTTCATCGCCGGTGACGCGAGGTTGGCGAGCCCGTGCATGTCGAGGTCGGCGTGGTAGGTGATCTCGCTCCCCTCACCCGACGGCACCACGGTGATCGTGTCGGTGGACGTCGCGCTGTCGTTGCGGCCCACCAGCACCACCCGTGAGTCGGTGAGCTCGGTCAGCTCGTACTCGAGCTCGGTGGTCACTCCGGCGATCTTCGAGACGTTGTGCCAGCGAGCCCCCACTGCGACGGGCCCGTCCCCGACCCGGGTGCACGACTCGGTGCCAGGGTCCCACTCCTCGGCGTTGGCGAAGTCCTTCAGGTAGTCGATGACGGCGGCGGGTTCGCGGCGGACGGTGAAGCTCCGGGTGACGCTGGGCATGGTTTCTCCTCGTCAGGTCGGGTGCACAAGGGCACACGCAGCGCGCGCCCTCCCGCCTCGTACCCGGACGGCGACGCCGGGCCGTGGTCGATGCGGCCCCCGTCCCCGAGGCGACGACTCACGTAGGCTCGCGCACGTGAGCATCTGGGGACGCTGGTCGCGCTACCGGCGCGCTCAGCGTGCCCGGATGGACACCTTCCTCGCGCGCGACCTCGGCCTCGACGAGCGCCCCCCTGGCCCGGACGAGCCCACGCGCGACGGCGCGGGCAGGGACGTCCCCGAGCCTCCGGCGTCACCCGGCGACGTGGAGCCCGGATCGCCGAGCCGCACCCAGCACGACGCGTACGCCCCGGGTGCCGCACCAGGCGAGGAGGGCACCGACGACCCCCAGGGGAACGACGACGCGTACGCCCCGCCCGGACGACCCAAGGGCCCACGGCGCGACTTCGGCCCGACCGGCACCCCCTTCAACCGCCAGTCGCCGTTCTACGTCGGCTTCGTCGGTGCCGTCGGCGTGCTCACCGCGTATGCCGTCGTGCAGGCGGTCGGGCGCCTCGGCACCGTCATCACCCTGCTCGTCATCTCGCTCTTCCTGACCCTGTCGCTCAACCCTCTCGTCGAGGCGCTGACCCGTCGCCGGGTCTCGCGCGGGTGGGCGGTCACCATCGTCTTCCTCGGCGTGCTCGCGGTCTTCACGCTCGTGGGCTGGGTCGTCATCCCGCCCGTGGCCGAGCAGGGCTCCGAGCTGGCCACGAACGCGCCACGCCTCTTCGACAACCTGCTCGCGAACCCGTGGGTCCAGGAGGTCGACCACCGCTACCAGCTGATCCAGCGCATCCAGGAGGAGGTCAACCGTCGCGTCGCCGACGGCAACCTGTGGGCCGGCATCTTCGGTGGCGTGCTCGACGCCGGCAAGCTCATCGCGGCGGGCGTCTTCAGCGTGCTGACGGTCCTGGTCCTCACCCTCTACTTCCTCGCGTCGCTCCCGGCGGTCAAGCAGGCGGCCTACGCCCTGGTGCCCGCCAGCCGGCGCCCGCGCACCGTCTCCCTCTCCGAGGAGGTCATGCGACGCGTCGGGTCGTACGCGATCGGGCAGGTCGTCGTGGCCGCAATCAACGCCTTCTTCGCGTGGATCATGATGAGCCTCATCGACCTGAAGTTCGCCGCCGTGCTGTCCGTCGCCGTCGGCTTCCTGGGGCTCGTGCCCATGGTCGGCGCCACCCTGGGCGCCTCGGTCGTCGCGATCACGGCCTTCTTCGACGAGCCGAAGAAGGCGCTCATCGTCATCATCTACTTCGTCGTCTACCAGCAGATCGAGAACTACGCCGTCATGCCGCGCATCATGCAGCGCACGGTGGCCGTCCCGGGCGCAGTCACCGTCGTCGCCGCGCTGGCCGGCGGCACGCTGCTCGGTATCCTCGGCGCCCTGCTCGCGATCCCCTTCGCCGCCGGAGCGCTGCTGCTCTACGAGGAGGTGCTCGTCCCCAGGCAACGACGCCACTAGGCCCGGAGCACCCGGTGCGCACGCGTGTCGCCCCCGCCGTGGCTCGTACGCTGGCGGCATGGACGCGAGCGCCCGGGCCAGCGACTACTGGACGACCGACGCGGCCACCCGCCTCGGGTACGCGAACGGCGTCAGCGTCGACCCGGAGAAGCCTGCCGACGTCGAGCTGGTCGGTGACTTCCTCGCCCGGTTCCCCGAGTGGGGCGAGCGCGCCGAGGCGGGCGCCGACTACCTCGAGCTCGGATGCGGTGTGGGCGGCGGCCTCCTCGCGCAGCTCCAGCTCTTCCCGCGGCTGCGGGCGACCGCGGTCGAGATCTGCGCCGACCTCGTCGAGGAGGCACGCGCCCGGGCAGAACGGCTCGGGCTCACCGACCGCGTCGAGTTCGTCGTCGCCGACGCAGCGGCCCTCGACCGGCCGGCCAGCGCGGACCTCTGCTTCTGGAGCCAGTTCTTCTTCCCTGCCCCGTCACGGCCGGGGGCACGTGCGGCAGCGCACCGGGCCGTGCGCCCGGGCGGCCTCCTGGCGGCTCCGCTCGTCGCCGCTCCCGCTCGGGACGACGCGAGCCACGTCGCCGCCTTCCGAGCGAAGCTGGCCTCGTGGGACATCCCGCTGCGCACGCCCGCAGAGCTGGCGGCCGAGCTGCGCGACGCCGGCTTCGCCGATCCGCGCATCGTGCGTTCCCCGCTGGGCAGGTCGTTGTTGGTCCGGCGCCCCTGAGCCAGCGAGACCACGACGGTCCAGACTCGTCCGCCGCGTGGCAGGCTCGGCCCATGACCTTCCCGCAGACCTTCGCCCAGGACGTCATCGCCCAGCCGTCCAAGGCCCAGATCGAGTCCTTCGTCGACGAGCACCGCGCGGCGCTGCGGCAGAGCCTCGAGGGCCTGGGCGAGGCGGAGGCGAGGCGTTCCCTCGTGCCGTCGGCCACGACCCTGCTCGGGCTGGTGAAGCACGCGACCTACGTCGAGAAGGTGTGGTTCGACCAGGCCGTCACGGGCCGCAGCCGCGCCGAGATCGGCATCCCGGAGGACTCGAGCGAGTCGTTCCTGCTCACCGACGCCGACACGGTGGAGTCGGTGACACGGGCCCACGCCGAGACGTGCGAGGTCTCGCGCCGTGCGACGGCGTCCATGGGACTCGACGACGTGCTGACGGGCCACCGCCTCGGTGCGCTGCCGTTGCGCTGGGTCTACCTCCACGTGCTGCGCGAGCTCGCCCAGCACTGCGGGCACGCCGACATCCTGCGCGAGCAGGTGCTCGCCGAGCGCCGCTGAAACCGTTCAGCGGTACGCGTTGCCCGGCGGCCTGGCGTCGCGCTTCTGCCAGCACCCGGAGTGCCAGTGCCTCCGGTCGCCGAGACCACCGACGCCCTCGGCCGGCCACACGACGACGTGCGGAACGCCGGGCGGGACGTCCTGCTGGCAACCGGGGCACAGGTACGCCCGGGTGGCGGACGCCCCGCTCACGGCGCGCACGGTCCAGCGCGTGCCGGCATACGCCTCCTCGCGTGTCGACCCGCCCTGGATGCGCGTCACGTCGAGGGGGACGTGCTCGCGCGCGTGCTTGCTGGGTCGACGGCGCGAGGGCATGCCACCAGCCTAGGTGTCAGGCGTACGTGCGGAACCCGCGCCCCGTCTTGCGCCCGAGGTAGCCGGCGGTGACGAGGTGCTCGAGGAGCGGCGCCGGGGCGTAGCCGCGCTCGCGGAACTCGAGGTAGAGCTCGCGCTCGATGGCGAGCGACACGTCGAGGCCGACGACGTCGAGCAGCTCGAACGGGCCCATCGGCAGGCCGCAGCCGGTCTTCATCGCGGTGTCGATGTCGTCGGCCGTCGAGTAGTTGGCCTCGAGCATCTTCACGGCGTCGTTGAGGTACGGGAAGAGCAGCGCGTTGACGATGAAGCCGGCGCGGTCGCCGCACGTCACGGCGTGCTTGCCGATGCTCGCGCAGAGCGCCTGGACGGTGGCGACCACGTCGGGTGCGGTCGAGACCGTGTGCACGACCTCGACGAGCTTCATCACCTGGGCCGGGTTGAAGAAGTGCATCCCGATGACGTCCTGAGGGCGCTTCGTCGCGGCGGCGCACTCGACGACGGGCAGCGAGCTCGTCGTCGTCGCGAGGATCGCACCGGGCCGGCAGATCTCGTCGAGGTTCTCGAAGAGGGCGCGCTTGACGGTCAGGTCCTCGACGACGGCCTCGACGACGAGGTCGACCCGGGCGAGGTCGTCGAGACGCGTCGTGCCGGTCACGCGGGCGAGGGCGGCGTCGCGCTCCTCCTCGGTGGCCTTGCCCCGCTGCACGGCCTTCTCGAGGCTCTTGGCGAGGGCTGCCCGCACGGCCTCGACCTTGGCCTCGCTGCGTGCGACGAACGTGACGTCGAGGCCCGCCTTCGCGAAGACCTCGACCATGCCGGTCGCCATGGTGCCGGAGCCGACGACGCCGACGGTGCTGATCGTGCGAGCGGCACCCGCACCCGAGGCGGTCCCCTTCGGGGTCAGCGCGTCGTCGACGACCTGCGAGCTGCCCGGCTCGGCGTACGTGTAGAAGCCACGACCGCTCTTGCGGCCCTTGAGGCCGGCGCTGACCATCTGCTTGATGATCGGGCTCGGCGCGTGCAGGCGGTCACGCCCCTGCTTGTACATCGTGTCGAGGATCTCGTAGGCGGTGTCGAGACCGATGAGGTCCATCAGCGCGAGCGGGCCCATCGGGTAGCCGCAGCCGAGCTTCATCGCGGCGTCGATGTCCTCGCGCGTGGCGTAGCGGCTCTCGTACATCGACACGGCATGGTTGAGGTAGCCGAAGAGCAGGGCGTTGGCGATGAAGCCCGCCTTGTCGCCGACGATGACCGGCTTCTTGCCGAGCCGCTCTGCGAGCGCCTTGACGTCCTCGAAGATCTCGTCGCTCGTGATGACGGTCTTGATGACCTCGACGAACTGCAGCACCGGCGCCGGGTTGAAGAAGTGCATGCCGACGACCCGCTTGGGGTTGATCGTGGCCACGGCGATCTCGGTGACGGGCAGCGAGCTCGTGTTGGTCGCGAGGATCGCGTCGTCGCTGACGATCGTGTCGAGCCGGCCGAAGATCTCCTTCTTGAGGTCGAGGTGCTCGGGCACGGCCTCGACGACGAGCTGGCACTCCTTGAGGTCGGCCATGTCGCTCGTGAACTGCACGCGGTCGTGCAGCGCGGCCTGGTCGTCGGCGCTGAGCTTGCCGCGGGAGACGGCACGGTCGGTCGAGTGCTGGAGCACCCCCCGGCCCTTCTCGACCGCCTCGTCGGTGACCTCGACCGCGACGACGTCGATGCCGTTGCGTGCGAAGACCTCGACGATGCCGGCACCCATGGTGCCGAGTCCGATGACGCCAACCTTGGTGAACTCACGAGCCATGCGCCAGAGTCTCGCAGAGGGCGTGTGCCGCCCACACCCGTCCTCGGGGTGACGCTCCCCACGCCGGGTGCGCGCGAGCGCCTGCGCCCTGCCCTAGGGTGGTCCGGTGCGTCTCGTCATTGCCCGCTGCAGCGTCGACTACGACGGCCGGCTCACGGCCCACCTCCCGCTCGCGACCCGGCTGCTCCTCGTCAAGTCCGACGGCTCGGTGCTCGTGCACAGCGACGGCGGCTCGTACAAGCCGCTCAACTGGATGTCGCCGCCGTGCACCATGGCCGAGGTCGAGCCCGACGAGACGCAGGCCGGCGACGGCGTCGTGGCCGTGTGGCGCGTCCAGCACGCCAAGAGCGAGGACCGCCTCACCGTCCTCATCCACGAGGTGCTGCACGACTCGGAGCACGAGCTCGGCGTCGACCCGGGCCTGGTCAAGGACGGCGTCGAGGCGCACCTGCAGAAGCTGCTCGCCGAGCACATCCACACCCTCGGCCACGGCTGGTCGCTCGTGCGCCGCGAGTACATGACCGCCATCGGGCCGGTCGACATCCTCGCGAAGGACTCGTCGGGCGTCAGCGTGGCGGTCGAGATCAAGCGTCGCGGCGAGATCGACGGCGTCGAGCAGCTGACCCGCTACCTCGAGCTGATGAACCGCGACCCGCACCTGGCCCCTGTCACCGGCGTCTTCGCCGCGCAGCAGATCAAGCCGCAGGCACGCACCCTCGCCGAGGACCGCGGCATCCGGTGCGTCGTGCTCGACTACGACGCCCTCAAGGGCATCGACGACGCGGAGTCCCGCCTCTTCTGACACCGGCCCGGTATGCCGTCCGGCCGGCCCGCATCGTCAGCGCCCGACCCAGCGGGCCCGGAGCTCGGGCGGCAGCTTCTCGACGGCCAGGCGAACCGCCGACCTCGGCATCGTGTCGACGTGCGACTCGAGGAAGGCGACGAGTCGGTCGCGGTCGCGCTCGCCCGCGTGCTTGAGGAAGATGCCGACCGGCTTGTGCACCAACGGATCCCGGTCGTCGTGCAACGTCGAGGCGATCTCGTAGCCCGCCTCCACGTCGGTCACGTCGAGGAAGCCGAGGGGTGCCGTCATCGCGGTGCGACGGCGCAGCGGATCGGGTGACGCCGCGAGGTCGCGCAGGATCTGCTTGTCCTTGCCGACGAGCCACTGGCCGATGACACGCGGCGCGGCACGGTCGACCATGTCCCACGACGTGATGGCGTGGTGGTGCCCGAGGTAGGTGCGAGCCAGCGTGCCGCGCTCGTGCGCCCCGGTGCGCTTGCGCCGGGCCTTGAAGTCGAGCACGCAGAACGCTGCGAGCCGCGGCTCGTAGGCCGGGTGCGCCAGCAGCCGCTGCACCTCCGCGAGGGGCATTCCGGTGTGCGTCCTCGCCACGGCGAAGAGCGTGCCCATGCGGACGCCCAAGGCCGCCTCGCCGTCGGTGAGGCGGGCCTGTACCTTCGCGAGGTCCGCCTCGGTGGCTGCCTGCCCGAGCTCTGCGACGACCGCGGCAGCGGTCGACGCACGCGGCATCAGGCGAGTCCCTCGATGGGCTGGCGGGTCGTCCCGTCGGCGTCGACGAGCAGCATCACGGGCTCGGTGTCCGCGCCACCCCGCACGACGACGATGCACTCGCCGCGGTGGCGGTCGACGAGCTCGCCGAACCCCTCGGAACCGTCGTGGAGGTCACCGTGCCCGAGGTGCGAGGGCACGCCCAGGTCGTCCGCCAGGGTCTCGACGGGGCCCGTGTCGGGGACGTCGTCGGCGGCATACACCGCCTGGACCTTCTCGAGATGGATCGCCGAGGCGAGCCAGGCGACGTCGGACAGCCCCGGAGGGTTCACCACGACGATCCGTGCGGCGCACTGCAGGTCGCTCATGCTCCGACGCTACGCCAGTCAGGCCGGCGCGGTCTCGAGCGGCGCGAGTCCGCGAGCGGCCCGGATGACCCCGACCATCTCGCCCATGATGTCGTTGAGCCCGAAGTCCTTCGGGGTGAAGACCATCGCCACCCCGGCCGCCTTGAGGGCCGCGGCGTCGGACTCGGGGATGATGCCGCCGACGATGACCGGCACGTCGGCCGCACCTGCCGCCGCGAGCCCCCGCAGCACCTCGGGCACGAGCTCCATGTGCGAGCCGCTGAGGATCGACAGGCCCACGAGGTGGACGTCCTCGGCCACGGCGGCGGCGACGATCTGCTCGGGCGTCAGGCGGATGCCCTGGTAGACGACCTCGAAGCCGGCGTCGCGCGCCCGCACGGCCACCTGCTCGGCGCCGTTGCTGTGCCCGTCGAGCCCGGGCTTGCCCACGAGGATGCGCAGCTTCTCGCCGAGGTCCTCGCCCGTGCGGGCCACGAGGTCCCGGACCCGCGCCAGGGCGTCACCGGGCTCGCTGGAGCCGACGCCGACAGAGCCGGAGACACCTGTCGGAGCGCGGTACTCACCGAACTGCTCGCGCAGCGCGGCGGCCCACTCCCCCGTCGTCACCTCGGCCCGAGCACACTCGAGCGAGGCGGCCATGAGGTTGGTCCCGGAGGCCGCGTCGGCCCGAAGCCGATCGAGCGCCGCGACTGCCCGGTCGCGGCGGGCCGGGTCGGCGTCACGCGACTCGCGCCACACGCGTACGGCCTCGGCGGCCTCGCGCTCGACGCCCGCGTCGACGGTCTGGATGGCCGTGTCGAGGTCGGCGGTGAGCGGGTTCGGCTCGGTGGTCTCGAACTTGTTGAGGCCCACGATGATCGAGTCGCCTGCCTCGATGCGGCGCCGGCGCTCCGCGTGCGACGCGACGAGGGCGGACTTCATGTAGCCCGACTCGACGGCGGCGACGGCGCCGCCCATCTCCTCGATGCGCGCCATCTCGGCCTTGGCGCCGGCGACGAGCTCGGCGACCTTGGCCTGGACGACGACCGAGCCGGTGAAGAGGTCGTCGTACTCGAGCAGGTCGGACTCGTAGGCGAGCACCTGCTGCATGCGCAGGCTCCACTGCTGGTCCCACGGGCGCGGCAGGCCGAGCGCCTCGTTCCACGCCGGCAGCTGGATGGCCCGGGCCCGGGCGTCCTTCGAGAGCGTCACGGCGAGCATCTCGAGGACGATGCGCTGCACGTTGTTCTCGGGTTGTGCCTCGGTGAGGCCGAGGCTGTTGACCTGCACGCCGTAGCGGAAGCGACGCGCCTTGGCGTCGGTCACGCCGTAGCGCTCACGGGTCAGCTCGTCCCAGAGCTCGACGAAGGCGCGCATCTTGCACATCTCCTCGACGAAGCGCACGCCGGCGTTGACGAAGAAGGAGATCCGCGCGACGACGCTCGGGAACTCGTCGGCGGGCACCTGGCCGGAGTCGCGCACGGCATCGAGCACCGCGACCGCGGTGGACATGGCGTACGCGATCTCCTGGACGGGCGTCGCCCCGGCCTCCTGCAGGTGGTAGCTGCAGATGTTGATGGGGTTCCACTTCGGGATCTCGCGCACCGTGTAGGCGACCATGTCGGTGATGAGCCGCAGCGACGGCGCGGGCGGGAACACGTAGGTGCCCCGCGAGAGGTACTCCTTGATGATGTCGTTCTGCGTCGTGCCGGCGAGCGCGTGCACCCAGTCGGCGGGGTCGTCACCGGCCGCCTCGGCCTGCCGCTCGGCGGCGACCTGGTAGAGGGCGAGCAGCCACATCGCCGTCGCGTTGATCGTCATCGACGTGTTCATCTCGCGCAGCGGGATCGCCTCGAAGAGCGCCTCCATGTCGCCGATGTGGCTGATCGGCACGCCGACCTTGCCGACCTCGCCGCGCGAGAGCACGTGGTCGGGGTCGTAGCCGGTCTGGGTGGGCAGGTCGAAGGCGACGGACAGGCCGGTCTGGCCCTTGGCGAGGTTGCGGCGGTAGAGCGCGTTGCTCGCAGCGGCGCTCGAGTGGCCGGCATACGTGCGCATGACCCACGGACGGTCGGGCGTCACCCGGGCGGTCGGGTGCGGTGTGCTCTCCGTCGAAGACATGGCTCGACGGTAGCGGCGGGGTGCTGCGGTGGGGAGGCGCTCAGGCGGTGAGAGGCGCCACAGTAGCGGCCGGGTGGCGCGGCGCGAGGATCCGCTCCAGACGACAGCCACGCAGCAGACGCGTCGTGCGGTCGCTCGCGTCGACGAGGAGCAGGCGCCGCTCCGCGCGCGTGGCGCGGCGGTGCAGGTGGACGATGACCCCGAGACCCGTCGCGTCACCGATCTCGGCATCGCCCAGGTGGAGACGGAGCTCCCCCGGCCCGAGAACGATCACGGCGTGGATGGCGTCGCGGATGTCGGGAACGGTGTGGACATCGAGTCGACCCTCGATGATCACGTCATGGCCGTCGGGTGCATCAAGCACTCTGACCGGTCCCCTGCGGTGGGTGTTCAGCGTCATGTAGACCCCTCTCAACGCTGTGCCGTCACCCATGATGACGCGCCAGCCTCCCGAAACGTTGCCCCTAGGAGTCAAGAAGTGGTCAAGAAAATACGTACGTCGAGACAAAGTTCCAGGCCGCCCCGGAACGGCTTCCGGCGGGTCCGGACAAAGCGGGCAGCCAAGCCCGCAGTCGCGGGCGACCGGCCTCGGGCGGCCTCGGGCGGCCTCGGGCGGCCTCGGGCGGCCTACTCGAAGGGCGCGTCGTCGGGCTCGCGGGTGACGTCGGCGCCGAGGGCCCGAAGCGCCTCCTCGAACCGGGGATAGCCGCGGTCGATGTGGTGCACGCCGCTGACGAGCGTGTCGCCCTCGGCGACGAGCCCCGCCAGGACGAGGGCCGCACCGGAACGGATGTCGCTGCTCTCGACGGGCGCGCCCGAGAGGATCGGCACCCCGTGGATCATGACGTGGTGCCCGTCGACCTGGGCGTCCGCGCCGAGGCGGGCGAGCTCCTGGACGGTGCGGAAGCGGGCCTCGAAGAGGTTCTCGGTGATCATCGCCGAGCCCTCGGCGACCGCGTTGCAGGTGAGCGCGAAGGGCTGCAGGTCGGTCGGGAATCCCGGGTAGGGCAGCGTCGCGACGTCGAAGGCCCGCACGGTGCGCCCCTTCGCCGAGACGCGGAACCCGCGGTCGGTCGTCTCGACGTGGCACCCGGCCCGCTCCAGAGCGCCGAGCGGCGCCCGCAGGTGGTCGGCGACCCCGCCGACGACCTCGATGTCGCCGCGGGTCGTGACGGCGGCGAAGGCCCACGTGCCGGCCGCGATGCGGTCGGGCACGACGGCGTGCTCGCACGGTGACAGGGACTCGACACCGGAGACGGTGATGCGCGACGTGCCCGCACCCTCGACGCGGGCTCCCATGGCGTTCAGCATCTCGGCGATGTCGACGATCTCGGGCTCCTTGGCCACGTTGTCGATCGTCGTCGTGCCGCGGGCCAGGACCGAGGCGGTGAGGATGTTCTCGGTGGCGCCGACGCTCGGGAAGTCGAGCCGGATCTCGGCGCCGTGCAGACCGTGCGGGGCGGTTGCGACGAGGTAGCCGTGGGTGACGTGCACCTCCGCGCCCAGGGCCTCCAGACCGGCCGCGTGCAGGTCGAGGCCGCGCGAGCCGATCGCGTCGCCGCCCGGCACCGCGACGTCGGCCTCACCGACGCGGGCCACGAGCGGGCCGAGCACCGAGATCGAGGCACGCAGGGCACGCACGAGCTCGTAGTCGGCGCGGTGGCCGATGCGCTCCGGCACGTCGAGCACCACGGTGCCCGCAGCCGCGTCGTAGTCGACGCCCACCCCGAGCCGACGCAGCAGCTCGGCCATGATCGTCACGTCGGCGATGGCCGGCACGTTCGTGAGGGTGGTGCGGCCGACCGCGAGCAGGGCCACCGCCATGAGCTTCAGGGCACTGTTCTTGGCCCCCACGACGGCGACCTCGCCGACGAGGTTCGCGCCGCCGACGACCCGGAATCGCTCTCTCACCCACCGAACCCTATCGGCCACCGACCGCCGCCGAGCCCGGCTCCGGCGGGTGAGAGAGTGTGCCCATGGTCAACCTGACGCGGATCTACACGCGCACCGGCGACGACGGCACGACGAGCCTCGGCGACTTCTCACGGGTCAGCAAGAACGACGCCCGGCTCCACGCGTACGCCGACTCCAACGAGGCCAACGCGGCCATCGGCATCGCGGTCGCGTGCGGGGACCTCCCCGACGAGGTGACGGCGACGCTTCAGCGCGTGCAGAACGAGCTCTTCGACGTCGGGGCCGACCTGTCGACGCCCCTCCGGCACACGTACGACTACCCGCCGCTGCGGGTCGAGCAGCCGTGGATCGACGACCTCGAGGCCGACTGCGACCACTACCTCGAGTCGGTCGAGAAGCTGCGGTCGTTCATCCTGCCCGGCGGCACCGCAGGGTCCGCGCACCTGCACCTCGCGACGACGATCGTGCGTCGCGCCGAGCGCTCGGCCTGGGCGGCCGTCGACCAGCACGGCACCGAGCCGGCGCCCGAGGGCACCGACGTGCGCGGTGTCGGCGGCGTCAACGTGCTGACGGCCAAGTACCTCAACCGGCTCTCGGACCTGCTCTTCATCCTCGCGCGGGTCGCCAACAAGCCGATCGGCGGCGACATCCTCTGGCAGCCGGGTGGCGGCCGGGTCGAGAAGCCCGAGCGCCACCGCAAGCACTGACTCCACCCGAAAGACGCGGGTCGCCGCTGAGCAGCGCCGGTTTCGCTCAGCGACGTCGCAGGACTGCGGCGCTGCTGAGCGGCGCCCTGCCACGTGAGCCGGAACGGGGCACGTCCCGCGCCCCTGCTGCCCGGCGAGGTCAGGCGACGTTGACGTTGTAGCCGGGGGGCGCGGCCTCCTGCCACGACCGCAGCGCGGTGTAGGCCGGGCCCTGCAGGGCCAGCTCGAAGACCTTGTCACCGTCGGTGCAGGGGACGCGGCTCGCGTCGGGCAGCAGCGGGATCGAGTCGCGCCCGACGAGCAGCTCCGGGGCGTCGAGGATGAGCCGCTGGCGCAGCCACCGGTGCTTCGGGCGCACGGAGACGCCCCCGAGCGCGTGCCACTCGAGGGCGTTGTCACCGAACCGGATCAGACCCAAGCGCCAACGGTCGGTCTGCGTGCAGCGCAGACCGCAGAGCGTCAGGGGCAGGCCCTTGGCGATGTAGCGGCGGCGCAGGTACGTCGTCGCGAGGACGACCACCGCGACCACCAGGAGCGTGCCGATCACGATCTCGGTCGAGACGAGAACGGACGGCACGCGGTGGCCTCAGTTCGCCTGGAGCGACGACGCGTCGACGTGCTCGGCCACGATCGTGACCACGTCGGAGTCGACCGACAGGAAGCCGCCGTCGACGGTCACCGTGCGACGGTCGCCCTCGAGCGACTCGATGGCGACCTCGCCCTCGACGAGGACGCCGAGGAGCGGCGTGTGGCCGGGCAGGATGCCCAGCTCGCCCGAGATGGACCGGGCGCGTACGAACTTGGCCTCGCCCTCCCAGACCTTCCGGTCGGCGGCAACCATCTCAACCTTGAGCGAACTCACGTTTCCTCCGGATCGTGGGGGTGTGCTCTGCAGTTTAGTGCCTCTGGAAGGATGCTCCGTACGCGAGGTGGCACGGGCCGCCCGCGCCGATTCCCCACCTCCACAGGAGTCATTACCGATGAGCACTGCCGTGTCCGATGCCCTGCTCGAGCCGACCCGCCGCCCGGTGGCCGTCGCGACCCTCACCGACGTCATCGACGCCGAGGTCGCCGACAAGTCCGGCCTCGGGGGCGCCGCCGTCAAGGCCGGCTACGCCGCCGCGAAGAAGCTGGGCGGCAACTTCGTCTCGAGCGCCACAGACCGACTGCTCCCCCAGTTCGCCACGGCGCTCGACCCGTTCTGGGCGACCAAGGGAGAGCAGTCGTTCGGCGCGCACCTCGCCGCGCAGCCCGACGCCGCAGCCGACGCCCTGCTGGCCGTCACCGACACGAAGGCCGCGAGCACCTCGCACGGGGCGGCCGCGAAGGTCTACGGCTCGCTGCGCGGAAAGGCCAAGGAGCACGTCGTGGCCGCCCTCCCTCGCCTCGGTGCCGCCGTGGAGCGCCTCGTCCCCTGAGCGGCCTCCCGAGCCGTCCACCGGGCGTGCGCTGACGCCGACCACGTATGCCGCTGGGCCGGCTCCCGAGGGTGGGAGCCGGCCCAGCGGCGTCTCGTGACAGAGGCCGGTCAGTCGGCCTGGGCCTCGTGCGGTCGGTCCTTCTCGAGCCGAGGCAGCTCGGGGCTGTAGTCGGAACCGAGGTCGGCGATCGCCTGCCTCGCGAAGACCTGCTGCTCGGTCACGACCCGCTCGGAGCGGCCGCGCCCGATGAAGGTGACGACCCAGTGCAGCAGCGTCGTGATGCGGTGCTTGAAGCCGATGATGTAGACGAGGTGCACGGCCAGCCAGAGGATCCAGGCGAAGAAGCCGCTGAACTGGGCCTTGCCCACCGAGGCGACGGCCGAGAAGCGTGAGATCGTCGCCATCGAGCCCTTGTCGAAGTACTCGAACGGGCCCTTCGGCGGCTTGCCCTCGAGCCGGCGCTCGATCTGCTCTGCGGCGTAGCGACCGCCCTGGATCGCGACCTGCGCGACTCCCGGCAGGCCACGCAGGGCCATCATGTCGCCGACGACGAAGACCTCGGGGTGACCGGGCAGCGTGAGGTCGTCGTTCACCTCGACGCGGCCGGCGCGGTCGACGCCGGCTCCGGACTGCTCGGCGAGCCGGCGCCCGAGCGGCGACGCGCTGACGCCGGCCGCCCACACCTTGCAGACCGACTCGATGCGCTCGCGCGAGCCGTCGTCGGTCTCGACCTCGATGCCGGTGGAGTCGACGTCGACAACCTTGGCGCCGAGGCGCACCTCGACTCCCATCTCGGTGAGGCGCTTGACGGCGCGCTCGCCGAGCTTCTCGCCGAACGACCCGAGCACGGCCGGCGCGGCGTCGAGCAGGATGACCCGCGCCTTGGTCGGGTCGATGCGCCGGAAGTCGCGGCGCAGGGTGCGCTTGGCCAGCTCGGAGATCTGACCGGCCATCTCGACGCCGGTCGGGCCCGCGCCGACGACGACGAAGGTCATGAGGCGCTCGACCTCGGCCGGCGTCGAGGCGAGCTCGGCCAGCTCGAACGAGCCGAAGATGCGCCCACGCAGCTCGAGCGCGTCGTCGATCGACTTCATGCCCGGGGCGTGGCGGGAGAACTGGTCGTTGCCGAACCACGACTGGCCCGCACCCGCCGCGACGATGAGCGAGTCGTAGGGCGTGACGGTCTCGCGGCCGACCGCCGTGTGCGTCACGGTCCGCGCATCGAGGTCGATGTCGGTGACGTCGCCGAGCAGCACCTTGGCGTTGCGCTGCCGGTGCAGCACCTCGCGCGTCGAGGGCGCGATCTCGCCCTCGGACAGGATGCCGGTCGCCACCTGGTACAGCAGCGGCTGGAACAGGTGGTGCGTGGTGCGGGCGATGAGGGTGACGTCGACGTCGGCGCCCTTCAGCTTCTGTGTGCTGAACAGTCCTCCGAAGCCCGAGCCGATGACCACGACGCGGTGGCGCGACGCGGTGGACGGGGTGGGCGAGGTGGGCTGAGTCATGACGGCGGCTCCTTGCTGCTCGACAGGTTCTCGTCAACTCCTACAACGCGACGGCGCCGGCATCCCTTTCGGGACACCGGCGCCGGCGCATGTCTGCTCGATCACACTGGTGGTCGAGTGGTGCGAGCTCAGAGGTTCTTCTGGATCTCCGCCCACTGGCGCTCGACGTCGTCGAGGCCACCGCACATGAAGAAGGCCTGCTCGGCGACGTGGTCGTACTCGCCGTCGGCGATCTTCGTGAAGGCCTCGATGGTGTCGGACAGCGGAACCGTCGAGCCCTCGATGCCGGTGAACTGCTTGGCGACGTAGGTGTTCTGCGACAGGAACCGCTGGATGCGACGAGCGCGGTTGACGAGGATCTTGTCCTCTTCGGAGAGCTCGTCGATACCGAGGATCGCGATGATGTCCTGGAGCTCCTTGTTGCGCTGCAGGATCGACTTGATGCGCACGGCCGTGTTGTAGTGCTCGGTCGTGATGTAGCGCGGGTCGAGGATGCGCGAGGTCGAGGACAGCGGGTCGACGGCGGGGTAGATACCCATCGACGCGATGTCACGCGAGAGCTCCGTCGTCGCGTCGAGGTGCGCGAACGTCGTGGCCGGGGCCGGGTCGGTGTAGTCGTCGGCCGGCACGTAGATCGCCTGCATCGAGGTGATCGAGTGACCACGCGTCGAGGTGATGCGCTCCTGGAGGGTGCCCATCTCGTCGGCGAGGGTGGGCTGGTAGCCCACGGCGGACGGCATACGGCCGAGGAGGGTCGAGACCTCCGAGCCGGCCTGGGTGAAGCGGAAGATGTTGTCGATGAAGAGGAGCACGTCCTGCTTCTGGACGTCGCGGAAGTACTCCGCCATCGTCAGCGCCGACAGGGCGACACGAAGACGCGTGCCCGGCGGCTCGTCCATCTGGCCGAAGACGAGGGCGGTCTGGCCGAGGACGCCGGCCTCCTCCATCTCGACCATGAGGTCGTTGCCCTCACGGGTGCGCTCGCCGACACCGGCGAACACCGACACACCACCGTGGTCGCGGGCGACGCGGGCGATCATCTCCTGGATGAGCACCGTCTTGCCGACACCGGCGCCACCGAAGAGGCCGATCTTGCCACCCTGGACGTACGGGGTGAGCAGGTCGATGACCTTGATGCCCGTCTCGAACATCGTGGTCTTGGACTCGAGCTGGTCGAAGGCCGGGGCCTTGCGGTGGATGCCCCAGCGCTCCTTGACGTCGAGGGTCTCACCCTCCTTGAGGTTCATGCACACTCCGGTGGTGTTGAACACCTTGCCGAGCGTGACGTCACCCACGGGCACGGTGATCGGGCCACCGGTGTCCTGCACGGCCGAGCCACGCACGAGGCCGTCGGTCGGCTGGAGCGAGATGGCGCGGACCATGTTGTCGCCGATGTGCTGGGCGACCTCGAGGTTGAGCTCCCTCGTCTCACCGGCGAGGGTGACCTCCGTCGTGAGCAGGTTGTACTGCTCGGGCATCGCGTCGGAGGGGAACTCGACGTCGACGACCGGGCCGATGATGCGGGAGATGCGGCCGACGCCACCCGCGGCCGGAGCCGTCCAGGCGGTGTCGCTGACAGTTGCAGTCATGGTGGTCTGCTTCCTTACCTGTGGGCGTTACTTCGTGGCGTCGGCGAGGGCGTCTGCGCCGCCCACGATTTCGCTGATCTCTTGGGTGATGCCGGCCTGGCGGGCCTGGTTGGCGAGACGCTCGTACTTCTTGATGAGCTCGCCGGCGTTGTCGGTCGCGGACTTCATCGCGCGCTGGCGGGCGGCCAGCTCGGAGGCGGCCGAGCTGAGCAGCGCGGTGAAGATGCGGTTGCGCACGTACTTCGGCAGCAGCAGGTCGAGCACCTCGGCGGCACCCGGCTCGAAGGAGTACTCGGGCGGGATCTGCCCCTCCTCGTAGCGGTTCACCGACAGGTCGAGGTCGCTGTCCTCGCCGGCCTCGTCGGCCTCCACGACCTCGAGCGGCAGCAGCCGCAGGACGTGCGGGTCCTGGCGGACCATCGAGCGGAACCGAGTGAAGACGACGTGGATCTCGTCGTTGCCGCCCTCCTCGGTGTCCTTGAGGAAGTCGGCCGTGATGCGGTCGGCGATCTCCTTGGCGTTCTCGAACGTCGGAGCGTCGGAGAAGCCGGTCCACTCGGCGGCGTACTCGCGCTTGCGGAACTTGTAGTAGCTCACGGCCTTGCGACCGACGAGGTAGGGCACGACCTCCTTGCCCTCGGCGGTCAGCCTGGAGATCAGCTCCGCGCTCTCCTTGATCGCCGCGACGGAGTAGGCACCGGCAAGTCCGCGGTCCGCCGTGATGATGACGACGCCGGCCCGCTTCGCGGTCTCCTTCGCCGTCGTCAACGGGTGGTCCTCGTTCGTGTTGGTCGCCACCGCGGACACGGCGCGCGTCAGCGCGGTCGTGTACGGCATCGCCTCGGTGGCCCGCTGGCGGGCCTTGACGACGCGTGCGGCCGCGATCAGCTCCATCGCGTTGGTGATCTTCTTGATGGAGTTGACGGACTTGATGCGCTGGCGGTAGATCCGCATCTGCGCTCCCATGTGCTCCGCCTCTCTTGGTCTCTAAAGGTCTGTGGTTGCCGACAGGGTGGGCTCACGCCCGCTTCCGTATGCCGCCCGGCCGGGCCGGGCGGCATACGGAAGGTGTCACTTCTGCTTGACGATCTTCGCCTGGGTGATCTGGTCGTCGGCGATCTCGTCGAACTCCTCGTTGCCGGCCTCGAGGCCGTCACGCCCGGTGCCGCGGAAGGTGAACTTCACCTCGTCGACGACCTTGGTGAGGGCCGCCTCGGTGTCCTCGTCGAGCTTGAGGGTCTCGCGGATCGTCTGGAGGATCTTGCCGTCGCGACGCAGGGTCTCGAGCAGCTCGGTCTCGAACGCGCGGACGTCCTCGACGGCGACGTCGTCCAGCTTGCCGGTGGTGCCGGTCCAGATCGAGACCACCTGCTCCTCGACGGGGTACGGCGAGCTCTGCGGCTGCTTGAGCAGCTCGACGAGGCGCGCACCACGGGCGAGCTGGGCACGCGACGCGGGGTCGAGGTCGGAGGCGAACATCGCGAACGCCTCCATGGCGCGGAACTGCGCGAGGTCGAGCTTGAGTCGACCGGCGACCGACTTCATCGCCTTGATCTGCGCGGCACCGCCGACTCGGGAGACCGAGACACCCACGTCGATGGCGGGACGCACGTTGGCGTTGAACAGGTCGGCCTGGAGGTAGATCTGGCCGTCGGTGATCGAGATGACGTTGGTCGGGATGTACGCCGAGACGTCACCGGCCTTGGTCTCGATGATCGGCAGACCCGTCATCGAGCCGTGGCCCAGGTCGTCGGACAGCTTCGCGCAGCGCTCGAGGAGCCGGCTGTGCAGGTAGAAGACGTCACCCGGGTAGGCCTCGCGGCCCGGCGGACGGCGCAGCAGCAGCGACACGGCGCGGTAGGCCTCGGCCTGCTTGGACAGGTCGTCGAAGACGATGAGGACGTGCTTGCCCTGGTACATCCAGTGCTGGCCGATGGCCGAGCCGGTGTAGGGCGCGAGGTACTTGAAGCCCGCCGAGTCGGACGCCGGGGCCGCGACGATCGTGGTGTACTCGAGCGCGCCGGCCTCCTCGAGGGTGCCGCGGACCGACGCGATGGTCGAGCCCTTCTGGCCGATGGCGACGTAGATGCAGCGGACCTGCGCGTCGGGGTCACCCGACTCCCAGTTGCGCTTCTGGTTGATGATCGTGTCGATCGCGACCGTGGTCTTGCCGGTCTGGCGGTCGCCGATGATGAGCTGGCGCTGGCCGCGGCCGATCGGCGTCATGGCGTCGATCGACTTGATGCCGGTCTGCAGCGGCTCGTGCACCGACTTGCGCTGGACCACCGTGGGGGCCTGCAGCTCGAGGGCGCGGCGCGCCTCCGACGCGATCTCGCCGAGACCGTCGATGGGGTTGCCGAGCGGGTCGATGACGCGACCGAGGAAGTCGTCGCCGACCGGGACGGAGAGGACCTCGCCCGTGCGCTTGACGACCTGGCCCTCCTCGATGCCGGCGAAGTCACCGAGCACGACGACGCCGATCTCGTGAACGTCGAGGTTCAGGGCGAGGCCGAGCGTGCCGTCCTCGAACTGGAGCAGCTCGTTGGTCATGGCCGAGGGCAGTCCCTCGACGTGAGCGATGCCGTCACCGGCGTCGGTGACGCGGCCGACCTCTTCGCGGGAGGCCGCGCCGGGCTCGTAGGACTGGACGAACGAGTCCAGTGCGTCCCGGATCTCCTCCGGACGGATCGAAAGCTCCGTCATGTCAGATCTTCTCCTCGGTTTCGACCCGCGGAACGGGCCGGTGGTTGTTCACAGCTTGTGGTGGGCGCTGTGTCGGGCGCTGTGGTGGCGCTCAGGCGCCCATGGCCCGGCGGGCCGCGTCGAGCTTGCGGATGACGGTGCCGTCGATGACCTCGTCACCGATCTCGACCTTGACCCCGCCCACGACCCGGGGGTCGACGACGGTGTTGACGTGGACCGTGCCGCCGTAGATGGAGGCGAGGCCCGCGGCGAGGCGGGCGCGGTCGTCGTCGGTGAGCGGGACGGCCGAGGTGACGACGGCCGTCTGCTGCTCGCGGCGCCTCGAGGCCGTCTCGAGGTAGGACTCGACGACCCGGTCGAACCGGCGCCCGCGGGCGGCGACGACGGCCTGGCGAGCCAGCACGAGCGTCTCGGGCGCCACCTTGTCGCGAAGCAGCGAGGACACGAGGTCGGCACGCTTGTCGGCCGGCGCCTGGGAGTCGGTCAGGGCCGCCCGCAGCGCGGGGTCGGCCGCGACGATGCGCTCGAAGCGGAACAGCTCGTCCTCGACGCGGTCGGCGCGGTCGCCTGCCTCGGCCGAGGCGATGACGGACTCGACGGCATACGCCTCGAGGGTGTCGGAGAGGTCACGCTCGGAGCTCCAGCGCTGGCTGACGACTCCCTTGAGCACGACCAGCGCCTCGGCACTGACCTTGCCGGAGAGGAGCCGCTCGGCGAGCTGCGCCTTCTCGGAGCCCTCGCGCGAAGGGTCGGCGACCGCGCGACGCAGGGTCGCGTTGCCGTCGAGCAGGTCGACGACGGCGAACAGCTCCTCGGCCAACCGCGACCGGTCGGCACCGGCCGCGAGCGCACCGGTGAAGGCGTCGCGGCTGGTCGCCGCTGCTGCGCGTGAGGGTCCCTGCATCAGGCGTCTCCGCCCTGGCTGCCGGCGGGGCCGCCGACCTTCTCGCGCACGACCTCGCCCGACTCGAGCTCGGCGAGGAAGCGCTCGACGATGCCCTTCTGGCGGGTCTCGTCGTGCAGCGACTCACCGACGATGCGGCTCGCGAGGTCGGTCGAGATGCGGCCGACGTCGTTGCGGAGCGAGACCACGGCCTGCTGGCGCTCGGCCTCGATCTGCTTGTGCGCCGTGTCGGTGATCCGCGCCGCCTCGGAGGCTGCGTGCTCGCGCATCTCGGCGATGATCTGCGCACCCTGGGCCTTCGCGTCCTCACGGATGCGGGCGGCCTCGGAGCGGGCCTCGACGAGCTGTGCCTGGTACTGCTCGAGCGCGGCCTGGGCCTGGGCCTGGGCCTCCTCGGCCTTGTTCATGCCGCCCTCGATGGCCGCGGTGCGCTCGGCGTAGATCTGCTCGAGGCGCGGAACGACCTTCGTCTTGACGACGTAGTAGAGGATGGCGAAGCACGCGAGGCCGAAGAAGAACTCCAGCGGGTGCGGGATGATCGGTGCCGCGGTGGCCCAGAAGCCGCCCTCGCCGCCCTCGGCGGTCACGGTCACTGCTTGCATGAGGTGCTCCTCGTGAGAATCGAACGATGTCTCGGGATGCCCCGGGAAGGGGCGTCAGCCCTTGAAGACGAAGGCGAGCGCGATACCGAAGATGGCGAGCGCCTCGGTGATGGCCATGCCGAGGAAGGCGATCGGCTGGAGCATGCCGCGGGCCTCGGGCTGACGGGCGACGCCGTTGATGTAGGCGGCGAAGATCAGACCGACACCGATACCGGGGCCGATGGCGGAGAGGCCGTAACCGAGGATGGCGATGTTGCCAGTCATGTTTGTTCCATTCCTTCTTGTGTTGTCCGGCTGGCGGTTGTCAGCCGGGCTGGGCGAAGCTCGGGTCGTGCAGGTGGTGCAGTCGGTGAAATCGGTGGGCGCTCAGTGCTCGTCGGCGACCGCGCCGGCGATGTAAAGAGCGGCGAGCAGGGTGAAGACATAGGCCTGCAGGAACTCGACCAGCAGCTCGAAGAGCGTCATGACGAAGGCGAAGACCCACGTGACGCCGCCGGCGGCGATGAGGATGCCGCCCGAGGTGAGCATGTACCAGCCGCCGGTGATGAACAGCACCATGAGGATGTGACCGGCGAACATGTTGCCGAAGAGTCGCAGTGCCAGGGTGACGGGGCGGGTGAAGAGGTCGGTGATCAGCTCGAGGATGAAGATCGGGATGATCATGCCCTTGGGCAGGCCAGCCGGGACGAGCGACTTCCAGTAGCCGAGGAAGCCGTGCTTCTTCATGCCGACGACGTGGAAGACGACCCAGACGATGAGGGCCAGGGCGATCGGGAAGCCGATGCGGCTCATCGTCGGGTAGCTCATCGGCGGGATGACGCCGAAGAAGTTGTTGACGAGGATCAGCACGAACATCGAGAACAGCAGCGGCACGAACTTCATGAACTCGTGGCTGCCGATGAGGTCCTTGGCTACGCCGTTGCGCACCAGGCCGTAGACGGCCTCGGTGCCCATCTGCCCGCGGCTCGGGACGAGGGCCTTCTTCTTCGTGGTGGCGAGCAGCCACCAGATGATGAGGCCGGTCGCGAAGACCATCAGGAAGATGGGACGCGTGATCGCCCACGCACCGTCACCGATGAGGGGCTGCCAGAACTCCTCGACACCGGGGGCGGTGTAGTCCGTCGGGGCGGCGGCCACGATGCTCACGGGTTACTCCTTCGTAGGTTCTGGGCACTTCGGGTGACGCTCTGCGTCAGCGGTGCTGGATCAACGCCTGGCTTCGTGCTGCCGGCGGGATCCCAGGTCGGCGTGCTGGCTCGGTGCGCGCTGTGCGACAGCACGGGGGCCGCTGGGCTCAATGGGTACCGTATCGGAACCAGATCAGGTAGAGCGACAGGGCCATCCCACCCACGATCCCGGCTCCGACGAGCCACGACGTGCCGAGCCAGTGGTCGGCCAGGGCACCCAGGCCGCCGTAGACCAGCGGTCCTGACAGCAGGTAGGCGACGGCACGCCACGCCGAGTCCTGCTCGCGGCTGTTGAACGCACGCAGCTCCTCGGCCTTCTCGGCCGCCGTGGGCTCGGACGGCTCGGATGGCTCGGACGACGTGGTGGGCTCGTCGGGCGGTGTGGGGGTGGTCATGGTGACCTTCCGTGTCACGGCTCATCACGCGGCTCCCGGCTCTGCGGCTGGTCGAGCGAGGCCTCGCCGTCGGGGTCGTAGGCGAAGATGCGCAGCCGCTTGTAGGCGCGCATCTCGAAGAACAGCCAGACGACGGCGCAGACCGTGACGGACAGTCCGATGGCGTAGCCGGACGCCCAGGTGACGTCGCGCAGCGCGAACATGATGACGCCGAGGACGACCACCTTGAAGGTGTACGTCGCCATCACGATCATCATCGTCGTCGTGGGCGGGAGGTCGGCCGTGCGCTTCATGACGAGCAGCGTGAGGCTGAAGAAGAAGATCACGAGTGCGGCGCCCAGCGCGGCCGACCAGGCGGCCTTGGGGCTCGAGAAGAGTCCGACGACGACGCACACGAGGCCGGCGGCGGCGGTCGGCAGCAAGGACCCCCGGAGGAGCTGCGCGAACGCATCGGACTGTGATGCGCTCGGGGCCGGTGTGGCGCTCAAGAAAACCTGCCTGGGTGCGTCGTGAGGCGTAGTGCGGGCGGGACCTGGGCTTGATCCGGGTGAGGCTCGGATCGACTGCGCGTGAAGCGATTTCAGCGCCTCGGAGAGCCTCTCTCAGACTCCCCTCAGGTGCTTGTGAATGCTATCACAAGCGCTCGGAGGGCCTCCACCGCGGAAGCCAGACGGTGAGCACGACCCCCAGCGCGGCCGCCGCACCCACGACCGCGAGCGGACGCGGTCCGTCCCAGATCACGAAGGAGACGGAGCCGAGCGCCACGATGGCCGCCCACAGGTAGAGGATGAGCACGGCCCGGCGGTGGCCGTGCCCGATGCGCAGCATCCGGTGGTGCAGGTGCAGGGCGTCGGGGTGCCAGGGCCGCTTGCCGGCGCGGGTGCGCCGCACGACGGCGAGCAACATGTCGAGCAGCGGCAGCAGCAGCACCGCGAGCGGCACGAGGATCGGCAGGAACGCCGCGGACACCTCGTTGGTGCTGACCTCGCCGGGGTCGACGTTGCCCGTCAGGGTGATGGTCGCGGCCGACAGGAGCAGCCCGAGCGTCAGCGCACCGGAGTCCCCCATGAAGAGCCGGGCCGGGTGGAAGTTGTGCGGCAGGAAGCCGGCGCAGCACCCGACCAGGGCTGCGGAGATGAGGGTCGCCGTGGAGAAGACGTTGGCCGGCTGGAAGGCCTTGGACACCGAGTAGCTGTAGACGAAGAAGGCCAGGGCCGCGATGCCGACGACCCCCGCCGCGAGTCCGTCGAGGCCGTCGATGAAGTTGACCGCGTTGGTCGAGGCGATGACGACGACGACGGTCACGAGCACGAGCACCGGGGTGGGCAGGATCGTCGTGCCGAAGATCGGCAGCGAGAGCAGCTGCACACCCGTGTAGGCCATCAGCCCGGCGGCGAGCATCTGCCCCGCGAGCTTGGTCAGCCAGTCGAGCTCACGGATGTCGTCGAAGGCCCCGAGGAGGCAGACGATGCCGCCGGCGACGAGGACGCCCCACAGCTGGCGCGTCGAGAAGAGCCCGCCGAGGTACGGGAGCGCGCGGGCGACGAGGACCGCCGCGACGAAGCCCACGTAGATGCCCACTCCCCCGAGTCGGGGGATCGGCGTCTTGTGGACGTCGCGCTCACGGACGGCCGTGAAGGCCCCCGTCGCCACCGCGACGCTGCGGATGAAGGGTGTGGCGAGGTACGTGACCGCGGCGGCCACGATGAGGACGAGGACGTACTCGTGCACCTACCGACCTTCGTTCGTGCCCCGACGCGTGCGGGCGGACCCCACTCAGCGAGGGTATGCCGGGAAGCGCGTCACGAGGTCGGTGACCTCTGCGCGCACCTGCTTGCTCACGGCGTGCTCGGGGTCGGCGTCGCCCTTGGTCACGGCCGTGTGGATGAGGGAGGCGATGGTCTTCATCTCCTCGATGCCCATCCCCTGGGTCGTCACCGACGGGGTGCCCACGCGGATGCCCGAGGCGATGTTCGGCTTCTGCGGGTCGAAGGGGATCGCGTTCTTGTTGAGCACGATGCCCGCCGCGTCGGCGCGCTCCTCGGCCTCCTTGCCGGTGACGCCCACGCCCTGCAGGTCGAGCAGCGAGAGGTGCGTGTCGGTGCCGCCGGTGGTCGGGCGGATGCCGACCTCCTTGAGGCTCTCGGCGAGCTGCTGGCTGTTGGCGATGACGTCCTTGGCGTACTGGGCGTACTCGGGGCTCGCGGCCTCCTTGAAGTTGACCGCCTTCGCCGCGATGGTGTGCATCTGCGGGCCCCCCTGCATCATCGGGAAGACGGCCTTGTCGAGGGCGGCCTGGTGCTCGGCCTTGCAGACGAGCGCGCCGGAACGCGGGCCGCGCAGCACCTTGTGCGTGGTGAAGGTGACGACGTCGGCGTAGGGCACCGGCGACGGGATCGCCTTGCCGGCGACGAGACCGATGAAGTGGGCGGCGTCGACCCAGAGGATCGCGCCGACCTCGTCGGCGATGGCGCGGAAGCGCTCGAAGTCGATGAGCCGCGGGATCGCCGAGCCGCCGGCGCAGATCACCTTGGGCCGGTGCTCCTTGGCGAGCGCCTCGACCTGGTCGTAGTCGATGTCCTCGGACTGCTTGTCGACGCCGTAGTGGACGGCGTTGAACCACTTGCCGGAGAAGGAGACCTTCGTGCCGTGCGTGAGGTGGCCGCCCATCGGCAGCGCCATCGCGAGGATGGTGTCGCCCGGGGCCATGAAGGCGCCGTAGACGGCCTGGTTGGCGCTGGCGCCCGAGTGCGGCTGGACGTTCGCGTGGTCGGCGCCGAAGAGCTCCTTGGCGCGGTCGATGGCGATCTGCTCGGCCTTGTCGACCTCGGAGCAGCCGCCGTAGTACCGGCGACCGGGGTAGCCCTCGGCGTACTTGTTCGACAGGGTCGACCCGAGGGCCGTCAGCACGGCCGGCGAGCTGATGTTCTCGCTGGCGATGAGCTGCAGTCCCCCGCGGATGCGGTCGAGCTCGGACAGGAGCACCCCCGCGATGTCGGGGTCGAAGGACTGGAGGGCGCCGAAGTCGGAGCCGTAGAACGTGTCGTCAGCCATGGGGGATCTCCGGGTGGGTCGGGAGTGGGGCGCGAGCGCTAGCCAACTCTATGCCGTCGGGGGACGCTCGCCCGAGGGGCTCTCGGGCGGCGGCAGCTCGCCCTGGACGACGACCGCCGACGAGAAGCCGGTGGGCTCGTCGGAGGACACCGCCTCGGGCGCGGCTCCGGAGCCGTAGGGGTTGGTCTCGGGCTCGTAGTCGAGCCCGGCGTCGTCGGGCCCGTCGGCGCCGTCTGCCCCATCCGCCCCGTCGGCCCCTTCGGCTCCTTCGGCCCGGTCGGGTTCGGCCTCCGGCTCCAGCGCGGCGTCGATGTCGGCCTGCGAGAGGGCGCCGTGGCGCAGGGTCACGGGCGTCTCTCCCGTGCAGTCGACGATGGTCGACGGCTGTCCCTCGCCGGCCGGGCCGCCGTCGAGGTAGACCGCGACGGACTCGCCGAGCATCGCCACCGCCTCGTCGACGGTGCGAGCCGCGGGGTCGCCGGTCGTGTTGGCGCTCGTGACCGCCATCGGGCCGATGTCGCCGAGCAGCTCGAGGGCGAGCTCGTTGTCGGGCACGCGCAGCGCGACGGTGCCGTTGGTGTCGCCGAGGTCCCAGTGCAGCGACGTCTGGGCCTTGAGCACCAGCGTCAGCGGCCCCGGCCAGAAGCGCTCCATGAGGCGCTGGGCGTAGTCGGGCACCTGGGTGGCGAGCCCCTGGGCGGTGCGGGCCGTCGGGATGAGCACCGGCGGCGGCATGTCGCGGCCGCGGCCCTTGGCGGCGAGCACCGACGCGACGGCGTCGGCGTCGAAGGCGTCACACCCGATGCCGTAGACGGTGTCGGTCGGCAGGACGACGATCTCACCGCGTCGGACGGCGGCCCCGGCGGCCGGGATGCCCTCGGCGCGCTGCTCGGGATCGGTGCAGTCGTAGCGCTCGCTCACGGTGGCGAGCCTACTTGTCGCAGCTCGCCCGGCCCGGCCCGGCCCGCCGTACGCCGCTCGCGCTCCCTGCGCGGGACGGGCGGCGTACGGTGCGGGCGGGGCTCACAGGGCGTCGAAGGCCTGCTTGCTGCCGGGGGCGAGCGGGATCGGGTCGGTCTGCGGGCCGGTCTCGGCCGTCAGCTCCTTGGCGGCGGGGTGCACCTTGGCCAGCTCGGCGCTGCTCCCCCAGATCAGCTTCGTCAGGGCGCACGCGTTCGCGGCGGCGAAGTCGTCACGCACGAGCAGCACGTTGGGCACGACGATGGTCTTGACGTCGCCGGGCAGGCCGTAGGTGGCGGCCGGGACAGTGCCTTCGGCGTACACCGGGTTGACCTCCTTCATCTTGGGAAGGTTGGCGGTGATGTCGAGCAGCTCGACGGTGTCCTTCTGCGAGGTGAACAGGTCGGTGAGGGCGGGCGTCGGCAGGCCGCCGGACCAGACGAAGCCGTCGATCGAGCCGTCCTTCATCGCGTCGACGGTCTTGCCGAGCTCGAGGCGCTGCGCCGCGACGTCCGAGTTGATGTCGAGGCCGGCCGTCTTGAGCAACCGTGTCGCGATGACCTCGGTGCCCGACTTCGGTGAGCCCGTCGAGATCCGCTTGCCCTTCATGTCCGCGACGGTCTTGATGCCGGAGGCCTTGCGAACGACGACCTGCGTGTAGTTCGAGTGGATGCGGCCGAGGGCCTGCACCTTCTGGGGCTGCTTGAAGGCACCCTTGCCGGCGACCGCGTCGGCTGCCGTGTCGGCGAGCGAGAAGGCGATGTCGTACTGCCCCGCGGCGAGCTGCTGGATGTTCTGCACCGACGCACCGGTCTCGGCGGCCGTCGCCTTGAGCTTCGTCTTCGCCGACATGAGGCTCGCGATGCCGCCACCGAGCACGTAGTAGACGCCGGTGCTGTTGCCCGTGGCGATCGTGACCTGGCCCGCCGACGCCTCGCAGCCGCCGGCACCGGTGGCGCCGCCCGCGGCGCTGCCCTGTGGTTGCTTGCCGCCGCACGCACCGAGGGCGAGCGCCGCGACGGCAGCTGCGGCGACGAGCGGGACGGCTCGGCGACGGGTCCGGGAGGGCGTGGTGCGGGTGTGGGTCATGACAGCTCCTTCGCTGGCTGGGGTGCGGAGTTCGGCGAGAGTGGGGTCGGGGGTCCGTCGCGCCGGGAGCGCGACAGGTTGAGCAGCACCGCGGCCGCGAGGCAGGCGGCGCCGATGAGGATGGTGACGGGCTGCAGGAAGAGGAGCAGGCCGGCTGCCGGCACGCAGAGCAGGCGCTCGACCCCGTTCGCCGGGCGCAGCAGCCAGCCTCCGGTGACGGCGGCCAGAGCGGCGACCGCGAGCATCGAGACGGCGGTCGTCCAGACGATGTCGACCACCGGGCCCTGCAGCAGCAGGTGCGAGCCGTTGTCGGTCATGACGAACGCGAGCGGCGCGAGGAACGCGGGCAGCGTGTACTTCGCCGCCTGCCACATGGTCTTGATGGTGTCGCCGCCCGTGATGGCCGCCGACGCGACGGCGGCCAGGGCCGTCGGCGGCGAGACCTCCGACAGCACGGCGTAGTAGAAGATGAACATCGCCGTCTCCGGCCCGCTCACGCCGAGCGTCTGCAGGGCCGGACCGATGACGACCCAGCTGATGATGAAGCTCGCCGTGACCGGGACGGCCAGCCCGAGCAGGATGATCGCCAGCGCCGAGAGCACCGCCGTGATGACGATGACGAGGGCCGGGTTGTCGGTCACCGCGTTGGCGGCAGCGACAAGCAGGTTGGCGAGGTTCTGGCCGAGCCCGGTCTTGACGATGACCGACGTGATGATGCCGGCCGCCGCGCACACGGCGGCGACGGGGAGTACCGAGCGCACCCCGGCCGCGAGCGCCCGGTAGAGCTGCACGGCATACGTGAGCACGGCCCGACCGCGCGACTGCACCCTCGAGTCCGGGTCGAGCGGGTCCCGGCGGGAGACGAACCGCTCGACGAGGCCGACGGCCGCGGCCAGCGCGGTCGAGTAGATGACGGCCTTGAACGGCGGCACCCCGAGCGCGAGGAAGACGACGATGACGCCGAGCGAGAGCAGGTGGTAGCCGTAGCGGAGCAGCAGCCGCCACGGGTTGCGCCGCGGCACCTCCACGGCGTCCACCCCGAAGCGGCGGGCGTCGATCTCGACGGCGAGCACGATCCCGAGGTAGTAGAGCAGCGTCGGCACGCTGGCCCAGAGCAGCACCTGCAGGTAGCTCGTCTGCAGGTACTCGGCGATGATGAACGCCGCGGCACCCAGCGTCGGCGGCGACAGGATCGCGCCGATACCGGCCGCCGCCAGCATGCCGCCCGCGTTCTCGCGGGGGTAGCCGGCCTTCCTGAGGATCGGCCACGAGACCGCGCCGAGGCTGACGGCGGTGGCCGTGCCCGACCCGGACACCGTGCCGAGCAGGAAGCCGCTCAGCGTGACCGTGCGGCCCGGAGCGGTGCGCGAGCGGCCGAAGACCGAGAAGCTGAAGTCGATGAAGAACCGCCCGGCGCCCGTCGCGTCGAGCACGGCCCCGTAGATCGTGAACAGCACGATGTAGGAGGCGCAGACGTCGAGCGGCACCCCGTAGAAGCCGGACTGGTCGTTGTAGAAGCCGTTGACGATCTGGTCGAAGTCCACCCCGGCGTGCGAGATCGGCCAGCCGACCGGCAGGAACCCGCCGTAGTACGCGTACGCGAAGAAGGCGACGCAGACGACCGGCAGCACGAGCCCCGTCGTGCGGCGGCACCCCTCGAGGACGAGCAGCGTCAACAGCGTGCCCATGGCGACGTCGGTCGCGGTCAGCTGGCCCTGACGGTCGAGGAACGCGTTGAAGCCTCCCGCGCTGTCGCCGAGGGTGACGGGGAGCACCGGGTAGAGGCAGACGGCCAGGGTGACGAGGGCCAGCAGCCAGTCGTGGACGCGAGGATCGTCGCTGGGGCCGCGGTCGCCCGGTGCACGCTTGCGGCTGCGGTAGGTGACGAACACCAGCGGCAGGACGAGGCCGAGGAAGAGCATGAGGAAGAACTGGTTGCCCTGCCGCAGCGGCACGAACACCTGCAGCAGCACGAACACCGAGATGGCGAAGCAGTAGAGCGTCACGAGCGAGTCGAGCCGCTCCCCCAGCCGTCGCTGCGGACGCTCCTCGTCGTACTCGGCGATGAGGTCGTCGACGTCGACCGCCGAGGCCTCCGGATCCTGCTTGCTCGCCCGGACGCGATCGGGGCCTGCTGTCACCGCTTCGTTGAGGGACATGCCCGGGAGGCTGCCACCGATGGTGGCCCTCGAGAGGTCCGCGAACCGATTCTTAACACCCTCTTGAGGATTCAGCGGGCTAGCATCGCCGGATGCGTGTCCTCATCGTCGAGGACGACGACTCCGTCGCCTCCGCCCTCGCCGACGCCCTGCGGGCGACCGGCCACGACGTCGACCGCATCGACTCGGGAGTCGACGCCCTGCTGCGCCACCACGACCGCGAGGTCGTGCTGCTGGACCTGGGTCTGCGCGACGGAGACGGCTTCGAGGTGCTGCGCAAGCTGCGCCAGGTCAGCCGCGCCCCGGTGCTCGTCGTGACGGCCCGATCCGACGAGCGGTCGACGGTGCGAGCCCTGCACCTCGGCGCCGACGACTACCTCGTCAAGCCGATTCGTCTGCGAGAGCTGCTCGCTCGCATCGACGCGGTGACCCGGCGACAGCCCACGGCCAGCCCTCCCGATGATGTCGTGGCCACGCATGGGCTCCTGATCGACCTCGCGGCACGGACCGTGATCGGCGCGGACGACACGCCGATCTCCCTGACGGCCAAGGAGTTCGCTCTCCTCGCTGTTCTGGCGAGGCGTGTCGGCACCGCCGTGAGCCGCCAGCAGATCCTCGACGAGGTCTGGGGCGACGCGTTCGCGGCCGCCTCGCGGTCGTTCGACGTGCACCTGACCCAGGTCCGCGCCAAGCTCCCGGTGCCGGAGCTGATCACGACGATCCGCGGCTTCGGCTACCGCCTCGAGGCCTGACCGTGCGGACCCGGGTGCTGGCCCCGATCCTGGCGTGCGTGCTGCTCGTCGTCGTCGCCATCGCCGTGCCCGCGCTGCAGGCGATCTCGCGCGAGCGCACGCAGGAGCTCGTGCTCAAGAGGTCCACGTCCCTCGCCCGCTTCGCCAGCCTGGCACGCTCGAGCATCGACACCGGTGACACCACCGCCCTCCGGCAGCACGGAGAGACCTACCTCGAGCTCTACGGCGAGCCGGTGCTCGTCATCGACCCCTCCGGCACCGCGATCTTCCAGACGCCTGAGCTCACGCTCGACGATCCGGGAGTGGCGGGGGCGGCCACCGCGGCGCGCCGCAACCAGCCGATCGACACCCTGCCGGTCGTCTTCCCCTGGAGCCGGGCCGACCACCTCATGGCCCAGCCCGTCGTCGGCACCGCCGACCTGACCGGCGGGGCGGTGGTCACCCGTGTCGACGCCACCGCGGCCATCGGCGACGTGCGGGCGCGGTGGGCGCTGGCGCTCGCCGCAGCCGTCGCCGGTCTCGTCGTGCTGACGGTCCTCGGACTGTGGCTGGGCCGCTGGGTGCTGCGCCCGGTGCGCGAGCTCGACCTCGCCTCGCAGGCCCTCGCCGAGGGGCGCCTGCCCGACAGCCTCGGTCGCACCGGCCCGCCCGAGCTGCGGCGGCTCGCGGAGTCCTTCGACCGGATGGCCGCCTCGGTCACCGGCACCATCCGGGAGCGCGGCCGCCTCGTCGAGGACTTCTCGCACCGGCTGCGCAACCCGCTCGCGGCCCTGCGGCTGCGCGTCGACGCCCTCGCGCACGACGAGGTCGAGACCACCCGCGGCGCGTCGCTCGCGCAGGTCGACGGTGACCTCGACCGTCTCGAGCGGATGGTCGACACCATGCTCGACCTGGCGGAGGCGGAGCACCGCACCGGCGCCGGCTCGGTGCGTGGGCTGCTCGACCCCGACGAGCGTCCCCTCGAGCTGACCTGCGACCTCTTCGCCGACGAGGTCGTCGCGCGGTGGCTGGCTCAGGCCACCGAGCGAGGGGTCACGCTGCGTCGCAGCGGCCTGGACCACCTCGGGCTGCGCTGCTCGGCCATGGACGCCCACGACCTCGTCGACGAGCTCGTCGAGAACGCCCTGCGGTACGCCGGCCGCGACGCCGAGGTGGTGCTGCACCTTCGGATCGAGGACGGCACGGCGGTCGTCGAGGTCAGCGACACGGGCGCGGGCCTGCCCGCGGACGAGCTCGCCCTCGCGCTCGACCGCTTCTGGCGCTCCCCCGCCCACCGCGACACGGACGGCACGGGCCTCGGACTCGCCATCGTCGCGCAGCTCGCCCGGGCCAACGGCGGTGCCGTCGAGCTCGCCGCGAACGAGCCCACCGGCCTGCGGGTTCGGCTCGCGCTGCCGGTGGCGGAGGCGACGTGAGCACGCGCCCGACGTCACCGCGGTCTCGCCCCTCCCGTCGCACCGTCGTGCAGGCGGTTCTCGGCGGCGTCGGCGCGGCCGTGCTCCCGGTCGCCGGCTGCACCTCCTCCTCGAAGCCGGGACGCCTCGACATCGCGTGCGGTGAACCGGGAGGCACCTACATCCAGTTCGGACGGCTGCTCGGCGGAGCCGCCGTCGCCGAGGGTCTCGCCGAGTCGTCGACCGCCCTCGTCACCGCGGGCAGCGTCGACAACCTCGACCGGCTGCGGAGCGGATCCGCGGCCCTGGCCATGTGCCTCGCCGACTCCGCGCGTGAGAGCTCGTGGGCGCCGGCGGCCATCGGGCGGGTCTACCAGAACTACCTGCAGGTCGTCGTCCCGGCGGACAGCCCCGTGACCTCGGTCGAGCAGCTGCGTGACCGGCCGGTCTCGATCGGGGCACCGGCGTCGGGCACGGCGGCGACGACCCGGCGCGTCTTCGGCGCGCTCGGGCTGCTCGACGCGAGCACGCGTCCGGTGCGCGTCACCGAGCTCGTCCTGGCGGAGGCGGTCGCGCGTCTGCGCACTGGCGCGCTCAGCGCGCTCGTCTTCAGCAGCGGCATCCCGATCCCCGCCCTGACCGCCGTCGCCGCCGACCTTCCCGTGCGGCTGCTCGACCTCTCCGACGCCTTCGGGAGGCTGACGGCGGCGCAGCGGGAGGTGTTCGTGCGCACGACCGTGCCCGCGGCCACGTACGCCATGGCCGAGGACGTGACGACGGTCGGCGTCGCGAACCTCCTCCTGTCGCGGCCCGACCTGCCCGACGACACGGCCGCTCGCCTCGTCGACCTCGTGCTCGCCCGGGCCCGCGACCTCGTGCCACCGCCGTCGACCGGCATCCAGTACCTCACCCAGCAGACGCTCGTCGACACCTTCCCGATCGCGCTGCACCCCGGCGCCGCACGGCGCTACCGGGAGCTGCACGGCTGATCGACGGCCCCGCTCAGCCGGCCCGACGCGCCGTCGTGACCCGCGGGCGCCCCGACAGGTCGGCGTGGTCGGCCTCGTCGACCCACAGACCGGTCGAGGCCATCCGGCGCGGCAGGCTCTCGCCCTGGGAGTCGGCGTGCTCGACGAGCACGAGGCCGCCGGGACGCAGCAGCCCGGCCGCGACGCGCACGACCGCGAGCGGGATCGCCAGCCCGTCCTCACTGCCGCCGTAGAGCGCCATCTCGGGGTCGTGGTCGCGCACCTCCGGGTCGAGCGGGACCGCCCCGACCGGGATGTACGGCGGGTTGACCGTGACCACGTCGACCGTGCCGGCCCACTCGGGGAAGCACGGGGCCGTGGCGTCGCCGTTGGCGAGGCCGACGTCGAGACCGAGGCGGTCGCGGTTCGCCACGGCCCAGGCGTACGCGTCGGGTGACAGCTCGAGGCCGCGCACCTCGGCCACCGGGCACTCGTCCTTGAGGGCGAGCGCGATCGCGCCGGAGCCCGAGCAGAGGTCGACGACGCGCGCGCCGTCACCGCCGTCCGCGAGCTGCGCGAGCTCGGCCAGCGCGAGGTCGACGAGCACCTCGGTCTCGGGTCGGGGCACGAAGACGCCGGGGCCGACCGCCAGGGTGAGCCGCCTGAAGTGTGCCCGGCCCGTGAGGTGCTGCAGCGGGACCCGGCGGGCGCGCTCGTCGACGAGGACGGCATACGTCGGCGGCAACGACCGGCGACCGAGCACCATGAGGCGACGCACCTCGGACCCGTCGGTGCCCAGCACGTGGGCCGCGAGCTCGACCGCGTCGACGTCGGCCGAGGCGACGCCTGCGGCGCGCAGCTGCCCTGCGGCGGCGCGTATGCCGTCGCGCAGGTCGGTCACGCCGACGACCCCGTGCCCTCGGCGAGGGCTGCGAGCTTGGCCGCCTCGTCGGCGTCGAGGGCGGACTGCACCACCGGGTCGAGGTCGCCGTCGAGCACGGCGTCGAGGTTGTAGGACTTGTAGCCGGTGCGGTGGTCGGAGATGCGGTTCTCGGGGAAGTTGTAGGTGCGGATGCGCTCGGAGCGGTCGACGGTGCGCACCTGCGAGCGGCGGGCCGCGGACGCCTCGGCGTCGGCTTCGTCCTGGGCGATCTGGTGCAGGCGGGCCCGGAGCACGCGCATCGCGGCCTCCTTGTTCTGCAGCTGCGACTTCTCGTTCTGGCACGAGACGACGAGGCCGGTGGGCACGTGCGTGATGCGCACGGCCGAGTCGGTCGTGTTGACGCTCTGCCCACCCGGGCCGCTCGACCGGTAGACGTCGATGCGCAGGTCGTTGGGGTCGATCGTCACCTCGACCTCCTCGGCCTCGGGCATGACGAGCACGCCGGCCGCGGAGGTGTGGATGCGGCCCTGGCTCTCGGTGACGGGCACGCGCTGTACGCGGTGGACGCCGCCCTCGTACTTGAGGCGCGCCCAAGGGGCCTCGCCGAGACCGGGCGTGCCCTTGGCCCTGACCGAGACGCGCACGTCCTTGTAGCCGCCGAGGTCGCTCTCGGTGGCGTCCTCGATGGCCGTCTTCCAGCCCCGCTGCTCGGCGTAGCGCAGGTACATCCGCAGCAGGTCGCCGGCGAAGAGGGCCGACTCGTCACCGCCCTCCCCCGCCTTGACCTCGAGGATGACGTCGCGGTCGTCGTCGGGGTCGCGGGGCACGAGCATCCGCCGCAGGTGCTCCTCGGCGTCGGCGAGGCGGGCCTCGAGCGCCGGCACCTCCGCCGCGAACGACGCGTCCTCGGCGCCGAGCTCACGCGCTGCCGCGAGGTCGTCGCCGGCCGCGGTCCACTCACGAGCCGCAGCGACGGTTGGGGCCAGGGCGGCATACCTCTTGTTGAGGGTGCGCACGAGGTCCTGGTCGCTGTGGACGGCCGGGTCGGCGAGCCGGGACTCGAGCTCGGCGTACTCGTCGAGGATCGACTGCACGGAGTCCAGCACGGTGGGGTCCTTCGGTCGGAGCCGGCGTCAGGGGGACGTCAGGTCGGGGAGGAGGGAAAACGAACGCCGGCCCCCGACGACCGAAGTCGTGGGAGCCGGCGTGCGGGAGACCTACTTGGCGGCCTTCTTGCCGTAACGGGCCTCGAACCGGGCCACGCGGCCACCGGTGTCGAGGATCTTCTGCTTGCCCGTGTAGAACGGGTGGCACTGCGAGCACACGTCGGCAGAGATCTTGCCGGACTTCTCGGTGCTGCGGGTGGTGAACGTGTTGCCACAGGTGCAGGTGACCGTGGTCTCCACGTAGTCGGGGTGAAGGTCCTTCTTCAACGTCGTCTCCTCGAGGTAGTCGGCCGGGTCGGTGTCGTCGCTCGCCACCGTGGTGGGTCGCTCGGCCGTGAACCGGTCCAAAGGAAGAGTGTGCCAGAAAGGCGCACCTCCTCCCAAACGCGCCTGGGGAGGCGGGCATTCCCGTCGGGTGCTAGGCCATGACCCCTGCCGGCTGGGCCACCGGGAGCACGACCTGCATCGTCGAGCCCTCGCCCTCGACGGACGCGATGACGAGCTCGCCACCGTGGCCCTCGACGATGGCCCGCACGATCGCGAGGCCGAGGCCGGTGCCGGGGATGGCGGCCGCGGTCGCGTTGCCCGCGCGGAAGAACCGCTCGGACAGGCGGGCGAGGTCGGCCGCCGGGATGCCGATGCCGGTGTCGTGCACCGAGATGATGGTCGAGCCGCCGGAGCGCTCGGCGGTGAGCACCACCTCACCGCCCTCGGGAGTGAACTTCACCGCGTTGGAGCCGAGGTTGATGAGGGCGCGCTCGACCTGGCCCCGGTCGACCTTGACGACGAGGTCGTCGGGCACCACGGGGCAGATCAGCCGCACGCCGGAGGCCGCCGCGACCGGCTCCATCGTCTCGGTGACGGTGCGCAGCAGATCGCGCACCGCGACCTCCTCGGCGATCGCCTGCAGCCCGCTGATCTCGATCTTGTTGAGCACGAGGAGGTCCTCGATGAGACCCCGCAGGCGGGTCGCGTTGCGACCGATGATGTCGAGGGCGACGTGCTGGCCGTCGGAGACCTCGCCGAAGTCGCCGTCGACGAGCAGCTCGAGGTAGCCGCTGATCGAGGTGAGGGGCGTGCGCAGCTCGTGGCTCACGGTCGCCATGAAGTCGGTCTTCTGGCGGTCGAGCTCGGTGAGCCGCTGCACCTGCTCGTCCTGCATCTGCGAGAGGCGCAGCGACACGATGGACTGGGCGGCGATGGCGGCGCACTGCTGCGCGGCCTGGATCTCGTGCCGGTGCCAGCGCCTCGGGGCGTTCACCATGAGCACGGCCATGATCCCGAGGCCGCGCCCGCCCGTGCCGACGGGCAGCATGAGGAGCGAGAGCGCACCTGTGGCCCGGTGGAAGGCGCGGACCCGCTCGTCGGCGTACGCCCCGTGGGCGAGCAGGTCACCGAGGTCGAAGAAGCCGGCGTCGCGTCGCAGCTCGTCGTTGACGGCACCCACCTGCTGCGCGAGCGAGCGCGGCAGCGGCGGGAGGTCGGGCAGGTCGTCCGTGTGCCACTGGAGGCGGTCCTCGATGGACTGCCCGTCGTCGGCGAGCGTGTAGAGCAGCACGCGGTCGGCCCCCAGCCCCGCGCCGAGCTTCGACGTGACGCGCTGGAGCGCCTCGCGCACGTCGGCCGCCCCGCGGGCGCCCCGGCCGACGTCGAGGACGAGCTCCTGCATCTCGAGCACGGCCGCCTGCTGGTCGACGAGGCGCGCGTTGGCGCGCGTGAGGTCGTTGAAGTCGCGTGCCAGCATGCGCACCTCGAGCGCCCCCTCCTCCTGGTTGGCCATGGCGATGACGTCCTCCTCGGCCTGGCGGCGTACCACCTCGCGCAGCCTGGCCAGGGGGCGGCCGACTGCGCGGTCCATGCCGAAGCCGGCCGCGACCAGCACGATGAGCACGAGGGCCGCCGCGGCGATGATGACGCCCGACGTGATGCCCGTGGCCTCGCGGGAGTCGACGCGGGCGGCGTTTCGGTGGGCGCGGATGGTGTCGCCGAGGCTGGCGCTGGCCTGGCCGAACCGGGCGTATGCCGTCTCGGCGCGCGTGCGAGCAGCGGGGTCGACCGCCGGCGAGCCCGACGCGCTGCTCGGCGCCCCGGCGAGAGAGGCCTTCGCGGCTGCGAACCACTCGTCGACGGTCGCCCGCTCGGCCCCGAGGAGCGTGGCGTAGCGGGCCCGGTCGGCGGCTGCGAGCTCGGTGCTCTGGGTGCCCCGCTCGACGCGGTCGAGCTCGTCGTCGATGCGCGCCTGCAGCGACAGCGGGTCGACCGGGGCGGGTGCCCCGACGACGGCCTGGCGCCAGGCCCCCTCGGCGCGCGTCATGTCGAGGACCACGGAGCTGTTGGCCTCGGACGCGGGTCCGAGTGCCAGGGTGAGCGCGCGCACGGCGGCGCTCTGCGAGTGGATCGTGGCGACCGAGACGACGGCGCTCAGCGGGACGAGGATGACCAGGATCCCGATGAGCACACGGATCTGGCTGCCCACCGAACGCCTCGAGACGGCCGGTAGGCCGCCGCTCACGCGGCTTCCTCGTCGAAGCCGGTGCGGGTCATGACGCCCCAGACGTGCTTCTTGCCGCGCAGGCTCGACCACCAGCCCTCGAGACGCCACCACACCGTGAGCTGCCGGTAGCCGATGTTCTCGAGCACGGAGGCGGCGACCGTCTGCCAGATCGCGCGCCAGCGGTCGTGCTTGTGGAAGGCCCACTCGTCGACGACCATCGCCGCCAGGGTGACGAGCACGGCATACCCGTAGGCGAGGACGAGGAAGAGGATCGCGAACGGCACGTTGACGACACCCAGCAGCAGCGCCAGCGGCACGATGAGGATGCCGAAGAGCTCGAGGAGCGGGGCGATGAGCTCGAAGAGCCAGTAGTACGGCAGGGCCACGGATCCGATGCGGCCGTACTTCGGCCGGAACAGCATGCTGCGGTAGGCCCAGAGGGTCTCCCAGAGGCCGCGGTGCCAGCGACGGCGCTGGTTGCGCAGCACCTTGGCCGTGACCGGGACCTCGGTCCAGGAGACCGGCTCGGGCACGAACTCCACCTTGTAGTCGCGGCCCTCGTCGCGCATGCGCTTGTGGATGCGCATGACGAGCTCGAAGTCCTCGCCGATGCTGCCCGGGTCGAGGCCGCCGACCTCGACGACGACGTCGCGGCGGAAGAGCCCGAAGGCGCCGCTGATGAGGATGAGGCCCCCGAGGCGTGACCAGCCGGTGCGGCCCAGGAGGAAGGCCCGGAGGTACTCGACGAGCTGGATGCGCGGGATCCACGTCTGCGGCATCTCGACGCGCACGATGCGGCCCGAGACCACCCGGCTGCCGTTGACCGGACGGATCGCCCCGCCGGTGGCGACCATGCGGGTGGGGTCGTCGGCGAAGGGCCTCGTGACGTGGAGCAGGCCGTCGGGCTCGAGGATCGAGTCGCCGTCGATCATGGCGACCAGGGGCTCGCTCGCCGCGTTGATGGCGACGTTGATCGCCTCGGAGCGACCGGAGTTCTCCTTGCGCACCACGACGAGGCGCGTGCGTCCGTCGCGAGGCACCCAGATGCCGAGCACCCTGGCCCGGATGGGCACCTCGGCGGGCAGCTCGCGAGGCACCTGGACGAGGTCGAACGCCTCCTCGAGGCGCGCGAACGTCTGGTCGCTGCTGCCGTCGTCGACGACGACGACCTCGTGGCGCGGGTAGCGCAGGGTGAGGAACGACTTGACCGCCGTGACGATGCCGGCCTCCTCGTTGTAGGCCGGCACGAGCAGCGAGACGCCCGGGGCCATCCCGGCGCCCTGCCACGTGAGGGCCGTGGCACGCCGCCGCTGCTGGGCTCGGAACTCGAGGTAGGCGAGCCCGATCAGCAGCAGCAACGAGGAGTTGATGAGCACGAAGTAGATGATGATGGGGACGCTCGAGACGTCCATGACCCACACGACGAAGGACCGCAGCCCGTCGGTGAAACCGTCCCAGCTCATGCGTTCGCCTTCTGCAGACTGGCCATGAGCCGGGCGGTGCGCACCGCGGGATCGTCCTCGTGGCCGGCGAGTGCTGCACCGCCGCCGGGTCCGAGCACGAGCAGGGCGCTCGCGGCGAGCTCGGCGAGACGCGGGTCGGGGTCGTCGAGCAGGGCGGCGAGGGTGGGGACGGCGGTGTCGTCGCCCAGCTCGCCGAGCGCGTGGACACACGCACGGCGGAGCGAGAGGGGTTCGGTGGGCACCGTGTGACGGGACAGCACGGCGGCGTCCTCGTCGCGCCCCAGCCGGCCGATCGCCGTCGCGGCGGTCTCGCGGACGGTGAGGTCGGTGTCGTGGTCGAGCAGGTGCCGCAGCTCGGGCAGCCCACGGGTGAAGCTCCGCTCGCCGCTGAGGTGGGCCGCGACCATGCGGGTGCGGGCGTTGTCGTCACGCATGCCCTCGCGCAGGACCTCGGAGATGCCGACGCCCATCGACTGGAGCGCCTCGGCCGCCGTGGCCGCGGGCAGACCACGGTCGGGGGCGCCGATCGCCGCCAGCACGGCGCCGGCCGCGCTCGGGTCGCCGATGAGGCCCAGCGCGTAGGCGGCGCTGTTGCGCACCTCGACCGACTCGTCGCTCAGGGCCTCGACCAGCAGCGGGACGGTGTGGTCGGCGCGCGCGAGGCCCAGCAGCTGCGCGGCCCGGGCTCGTCGGACCGACGACCGGTGGGTCAGGTCGGAGACGGCCGCGTCGACGGCGCCGTGCACCTCGAGCACCCGGATGAGCTGGTCGCCGGGGCCGCCGCGGATCTTGGTCAGGAGCTCGACGATGTTGCTGTCGAGCACCGTGCGCGTGACACCTGTGGCCCACGTGAGCTGCTCGGCCGCGGACCCGTCGTCGTCCTCACCAGACGCCACGGTGATGAGCGGCACGCGCAGAGGGGACAGGAGCATCTGGTCGCGCTGGTTGCGGCTGCGACGCCTGGAGCGCACCGTGACCACGGCCAGGACGAGGAGCAGGCAGCCGCCGAGGACGGCGATCGTCGCGCCGATGAGCAGGGCACCGCCGACGATCACGACATGGCGCCGTTCGACGCGGTCGCCCGCCCGCTGGTCATAGGGCGGTTCACCGCGCCCGGGCGAGCATGCCGTTGACGCGGTGCAGGAGCTCACGCGGGCTGAACGGCTTGATGACGTAGTCGTCGGCGCCGACGGCGAAGCCGGTGTCGACGTCGGAGTCGCGCGACTTGGCGCTCAGGAGCAGGACCGGCACGGACGCGTGCTCGCTCTCGCGGATCTTGCGCAGCACGTCGATGCCCGACAGACCCGGCATCATCACGTCGAGCACCGCCAGCTGGGGCGGGTTGGCGGCGAACGCCTCCCAGGCGCTGATGCCGTCCGGAACGGCCTCGACGGCATACCCGGCCTGGGTCAGCTTGAACTCGACGAGGTCGCGGATGTCTGCGTCGTCGTCGGCAACCAGGACGCGGACGGAACTGGCATCGGGATCGCCGGCAGGCGCAGACATGGCACTCCATGGAGACGTTCGGGTATCGATCACCATTTTAGGAACAAATCACCCGAATGGGCCACGAAACGCCGAAGGGGAGCGGTGCTGTCAGGCACCACTCCCCTCCCGGCGCGACGTCGCGCGGACGTCGCTGCAGGACGCGCGTCAGGACACGTCGTCGAGCTTCGACCCGCTCGTCTGCTGGACCTGCGTCAGGAACTCGTAGTTCGTCCGCGTCTTCTTGAGGCGGTCGATGAGCAGCTCGATCGCCTGCTGCGCGTCGAGGCCACCAAGGACCCGGCGCAGCTTCCACATGATCTTCAGCTCCTCGCTCGCGAGCAGGATCTCCTCGCGGCGCGTGCCGGAGCTGTTGATGTCGACAGCGGGGAAGATGCGGCGGTTGGCCAGGTCGCGGCTGAGGCGCAGCTCCATGTTGCCCGTGCCCTTGAACTCCTCGAAGATCACCTCGTCCATCTTCGAGCCGGTCTCGACGAGCGCGGTCGCGAGGATGGTGAGCGAGCCACCGTTCTCGATGTTGCGCGCCGCGCCGAAGAACTTCTTCGGAGGGTAGAGCGCAGCGGAGTCGACACCACCAGAGAGGATGCGACCGCTCGCCGGCGCCGCCAGGTTGTAGGCGCGACCGAGCTTGGTGATCGAGTCGAGCAGCACGACGACGTCGTGGCCCAGCTCGACGAGACGCTTGGCCCGCTCGATGGCGAGCTCGGCGACCGTCGTGTGGTCCTCCGCCGGGCGGTCGAAGGTCGAGGAGATGACCTCGCCCTTGACGGCCCGCTGCATGTCGGTGACCTCCTCGGGGCGCTCGTCGACGAGGACGACCATGAGGTGGCACTCGGGGTTGTTCGTCGTGATCGCGTTGGCGAGGGTCTGCATGATCATCGTCTTGCCGGCCTTGGCCGGGGCGACGATGAGCCCGCGCTGGCCCTTGCCGATGGGGGCGACGAGGTCGATGATGCGCGTCGTCAGCACGTTCGGCTCGGTCTCGAGGCGCAGGCGCTGCTGCGGGTAGAGCGGCGTCAGCTTGCCGAACTCGACGCGCTTGGCGGCCTCCTCCGGCGTGGTGCCGTTGACCGTGTCGAGGCGCACGAGGGCGTTGAACTTCTGGCGTCCCACGTTGCCCGACGGCTGCTCGCCGTCGCGCAGCGCCTTGACGGCTCCGGTGACGGCGTCGCCCTTGCGCAGGCCGTTCTTCTTGACCATGCCGAGCGGCACGTAGACGTCGTTGGGGCCGGCGAGGTAGCCCGACGTGCGCACGAAGGCGTAGTTGTCGAGCACGTCGAGGATGCCGCCGACGGGCACGAGGACGTCGTCGTCGCCGACCTGCAGCTCGGCGTCGTTCCAGTCCTGGCCGCCCTCGCGGCCACGGCCCCGCTTGCGGTCGCGGCTGCGCTGGCGGTTGCGGCTGCGACGGCTGCCACCGGCGTCATCGTCGAAGTGCGACTGCTGACCGCGGGTGTCGCCCTGGCGGTAGTCCTGCTGCCGGTTGTCGCCCTGCCGGTTGTCGCCCTGTCGCATCTCGTGCTGGCGGTCGCCCTGGTCCTGCTGGCGGTCCTGCTGGCGGTCCTGCTGGCGTGCCTGCTGACGGTCCTGCTGCTGGTCCTGCTGGCGGTCCTGCTGGCGGTCCTGCTGGCGTGCCTGCTGACGGTCCTGCTGCTGGCCGCGCTCGTTCTGGCGCTCGGCGCGGCTGCCCTGCTGCCGATCCTGCTGGCGATCGGACTGCCGGCTGGAACGGTCTTCGCGGCGCTCGGACTGGCGCTCGGACTGGCGGTCGGACTGCTGGCCGCGGCCACGCTGTCGGCTGCCCCGGTCGTCGTGCTCGCCTTCGGCGCTCGTGCCGGCGCTACCGGCGGCCCCGTCGTGGGACGTGCGGGTGCCGGTGTCGGTGCCGGCGGACGAGTCGGCGGGAGCGGCCGCCCGGTCGGCGTCGGTGCGGCGTGCGGCCGGTTCTGCCCGGTGCGCCGTCTCGGCCGTCTCGGTCGTCTCGCTCGTCTTCTCTGCCTGGCCGGACGAGCCGGCCGGGCGGCTCACGCGACGGGACGTGCGGGCCGGCGCAGCGCCGTCGGACGTCTCGGTCTTCGCAGCTGCGGGGGCGGTGGCCGCCGGGGCCGACGAGCCGCCTGCCTGCCGGGCCTTGATGGCCTCGACGAGGTCGCTCTTGCGCATCTTCGTCGTGCCGGTGATGCCCATCGAGGACGCGACGCCCTTGAGCTCGTCCAGCTTCATGGCCGACAGACCGGACACCGGACGGGTGGTTGTTTCTGACACGAAGGATCCTTCCCCCTCGTTTGCGGCCCGGGAGACAGTGCGGGCCGGAGCTGGACCAGGTGACCTGGTCGTCTGAGATCCACTTCGGCGCAGAACGCGCCCAGAGGCAGGTGACTTCGCCTCAGCGTGGGGGTGATGCACCGTCCTGCGAGTGTCGCGGCTGTGGTGCGCGCCAAGAATACCATCCGACCGTTCCGCCGACCGGGCGGTTGCCCGGTGTGTCTTCGCTCGGGCGCTCTCAGCAGGCGCTGACGGTGGCGCCGTGGCTGGGCACGCCCGGGGTCAGCCGCTCCCAGTGCGGCGCGAGCCGGCCCGCCTGCACGCTCGCGGCAGCCTCGCGCGTCGTGAGCACGAGGACGCTGGGGCCTGCGCCCGAGACGACGGCCGCGTGCCCCTGCGAGCGCAGCTGGTCGACGAGCTCCATGGTGTCGGGATAGGACGGGCGGCGCGCCTCCTGGTGCAGCCAGTCGCGCGTGGCCGCGTGCAGGTGGGACGGGTCCGCCGTCAGCGCGTGCACGAGCAGCGCGGCTCTGCCCGCTCCCGCGGCAGCTGCAGCGAGCGGCACCGTGGCGGGCAGCACGGCGCGGGCCGTGCGGGTGGCCAGCTGGGTCTCGGGGACGAACACGACGACCTCGACGTCGGGGTGCGGCTCGATGCGCGCCGTGACGGTGCGCTCGCCGTGGTCGTGGCCGCTGTCGTCAGGCATCCAGCTCACGGTGAGGCCGCCGAGGGCGCTCGCCGAGGCGTTGTCGGGGTGCCCCTCGAGCTCGCTCGAGAGGTGCGTCGCCAGCCCGAGGTCGATGGGCACCTCGTCACCGGCGGCCGGCCAGCCGGCATACGGCTCGGCGTCACCCGGCTCAGTGACATCGGGGGTGACCCCGAGCGAGAGTGCCTGCGCGGCAACGACCCCCGCGACGATCGCCGTGGCGGACGACCCGAGTCCCCGGCTGTGCGGCACGCCGTTCACGGCGACGATGCGCAGCCCGGACGGCGGCTCGACTCCCAACGCGTGCCAGGTGTGCTGCATGGTGGCGTGCACCAGGTGGCGCTCGTCGGTGGGCACGTCGGCGGCGCCCTCGCCCGTCACCTCGATGACGAGGCCGAGCTCGTCGGACGTCGTCAGGACGTAGTCGTCCCAGAGGCCGAGCGCCAGACCGACGGAGTCGAAGCCCGGGCCGAGGTTGGCGCTGCTCGCCGGCACCCGGACGTGCACGGACCGCCCCGCGGGAACCCGGCTCACGCGCTCAGCCCTCGAGGCCGAGCGCCTGCGCGGCGCTGAAGGCGTCGACGCTGACCCGGGTGGGCACGACGTCGCTGCCGTCGGCGGTGCGCAGCGCCCACTGGGGGTCCTTGAGGCCGTGCCCCGTGACCGTGCACACGATGCGCGCGCCGGACGGCACCAGGCCGGCCGCGTGGGAGGCGAGCAGACCGGCCACCGAGGCGGCCGAGCCGGGCTCGACGAAGACGCCCTCCTCGGACGAGAGGTAGCGGTGGGCCTCGAGGATCTGCTCGTCGGTGACGGCGTCGATGCGGCCTCCGGACTCGTCGCGGGCCGCGACCGCCTGCTCCCACGACGCCGGGTTGCCGATGCGGATGGCGGTGGCGATGGTCTCGGGGTGGTCGACCGGGTGACCCAGCACGATGGGGGCGGCGCCGGCGGCCTGGAAGCCCCACATCGCAGGGAGGTGGGTCGCCGGGCCCGCAGGCGCGTCGGTCACCGGCGACGCGAGGTACTCGCGGTAGCCGCGCCAGTACGCCGTGATGTTGCCGGCGTTGCCGACCGGCAGGCAGTGGATGTCGGGGGCGTCGCCGAGGGCATCGACGACCTCGAAGCTCGCGGTCTTCTGGCCCTCGATGCGGGCCGGGTTGACCGAGTTGACCAGGTCGACCGGATAGGCCTCGGCGAGCTTGCGCGCGAGCGTCAGGCAGTCGTCGAAGTTGCCGTCGACCTGCAGCAGCGTGGCTCCGTGGGCGATGGCCTGGCTCAGCTTGCCCATCGCGATCTTGCCGTCGGGCACGAGGACCCCGCAGGCCATGCCGGCCTTCGTCGCGTATGCCGCCGCCGACGCCGACGTGTTGCCCGTGCTCGCGCAGATGACGGCCTTCGCGCCCTTTCGGGCAGCGACGCTGATGGCCGTCGTCATGCCGCGGTCCTTGAACGAGCCCGTCGGGTTGAGGCCTTCGTACTTGAGGTGCACCTCGGCGCCGACGCGCTCGGAGAGCTTCTCGGCGTGGATGAGGGGCGTGCCGCCCTCGTGGAGCGTGACGACCGGCGCACCCTCGAGCATCGGGAGCCGGTCGGCGTACTCGCGGATGACTCCGCGCCACTGGTGGGCCATCACGAACCTTCCACGCGCATCACGGAGTTGACGCCACGGACGACGTCGAGCGTGCGCAGGCGCTCGACCGTGGACGAGAGGGCCGCGTCGGTCGCGGTGTGGGTGACGATGATGAGGTTGGCCCGGGCGGACTCGCCGTCGGACGCCGCCACGAGCTGCTGGCGGACGGTCTCGATGGACACGTCGTGGTCGGCGAAGGCGGCGGCGACCTGCGCGAGCACACCGGAGCGGTCCTCGACGTCGAGGCTGATGTGGTACCTCGTCTCGGCGTCGCCCATGGTGAGGACGGGCAGGTCGGCGTAGCTCGACTCCCCCGGCCCCAGGCCCCCGCCGACGCGGTGGCGGGCGACGGCGACGAGGTCGCCGAGCACCGCGGAGGCGGTGGGGTCGCCACCGGCGCCCTTGCCGTAGAACATCAGCTCACCGGCGGCGTCGGCCTCGACGAAGACGGCGTTGAAGGCCTCGCGGACCCCCGCGAGCGGGTGCGAGCGCGGGATCATCGCCGGGTGCACGCGTACGCTGACGCCTCGCTCGCCGCGCTCGCAGATGGCGAGCAGCTTGACGACGGCGTCCATCTCGCGGGCCGCGGCGACGTCGGCCGCCGACACCTCGGTGATCCCCTCGCGGTAGACGTCGGTGCCCGAGACCCGGGTGTGGAAGGCGAGCGAGGCCAGGATCGCGGCCTTCGCGGCAGCGTCGAAGCCCTCGACGTCGGCGGTGGGGTCGGCCTCGGCGTAGCCCAGCGCCTGGGCCTGCTCCACGGCGTCGGAGAAGCCGGCGCCTGTGGTGTCCATCTTGTCGAGGACGTAGTTCGTCGTGCCGTTGACGATGCCGAGGACCTTGCGCACCTCGTCGCCCGCCAGCGACTCGCGCAGCGGACGCAGCAGCGGGATCGCGCCGGCGACCGCGGCCTCGTAGTAGAGGTCGACGCCCTTCTCGGCGGCGGCGGTGTAGAGCGCCGGGCCGTCCTCGGCGAGCAGCGCCTTGTTGGCGGTGACGACGGAGGCGCCGTGGTCCATGGCGCGCAGGATGAGCGAGCGGGCGGGCTCGATGCCGCCGATCACCTCGACGACGACGTCGGCCCGCGTCACGAGGTCGTCGGCGTCGGTCGTGAAGAGCGACGGGTCGACCCCGAGGTCCGAGCGGTCGCGCCCGGCCCGCCGCACGGCGATGCCGACGATCTCGAGCGGCGCACCGACGCGGGCGGCCATGTCGTCGGCGTGCTCTGTGAGCAGTCGGGCCACGGCTCCACCGACGACGCCGGCTCCGAGCAGGGCGACGCGCAACGGCCGAGGGTCACTCACAGGACTGTCCACGGTGCGAATCCTGCCGCCTGTCCGGGATCTGGACGGCCATTGTTTCGCGATCCGGACATGCCCGGTGCAGGATCTGCGGTGTCATCAGACGTCGAGCGCGAGCAGGTCGTCGATGGTCTCGCGCCTCACGATGAGGCGCGCCACGCCGTCGCGCACCGCGACGACCGGGGGGCGCGGCGTGTGGTTGTACTGGCTCGACAGCGACCGGCAGTAGGCCCCCGTGCCGGGCACGGCCACGAGGTCACCGGCGCTCACGTCGGCCGGCAGGAACTCGTCCTTGACGACGATGTCGCCGCTCTCGCAGTGCTTGCCGACGACCCTCGCGAGAACCGGGTCTGCCGTCGAGGCACGGTTCGCGAGGGTGCACGAGTAGTTGGCGTCGTAGAGGGCGGTGCGCACGTTGTCGCTCATGCCGCCGTCGACCGAGACGTAGACGCGCTGGGCCCCGCCGTCGAGGTCGACCGGCTTGACGGTGCCCACCTCGTAGAGGGTGAAGGTGCTGGGCCCGGCGATGGCGCGGCCCGGCTCGACCGAGATGCGTGGCACGGCGACGCCGTCGGCCCGGCACTCGCGCTCGATGATCTCGGCCATGCCCGCGGCGAGGTTCTTCGGCGGCAGCGGGTCGTGCTCGGTCGTGTAGGCGATGCCGAAGCCGCCGCCGAGGTCGAGCTCGGGCAGCTCGGTGCCGAGCTCGCGGGCGATCTGCGTGTGCAGGCCGACGATGCGACGGGCCGAGACCTCGAAGCCGGACGTGTCGAATATCTGCGAGCCGATGTGGCTGTGCAGTCCGAGCAGCCGCAGCGACTCGGGACGGGCCAGGATGCGCCGAGCCGCCTCGAAGGCGTGCCCGCCCGAGAGCGACAGCCCGAACTTCTGGTCCTCGTGGGCCGTCGCGATGAACTCGTGGGTGTGGGCCTCGACGCCCACGGTGACGCGGATGAGGACCGGGGCGACGACGCCCAGCTCGGTGGCGACCGCGGCCACGCGGTCGATCTCGTCGAACGAGTCGATGACGATGCGGCCCACGCCGTAATCGAGGGCGGTGCGGATCTCGGCGAGGCTCTTGTTGTTGCCGTGCAGGCCGATGCGCTCGCCGGGCACGCCGGCGCGCATCGCGACGGCGAGCTCACCCCCGGTGCAGACGTCGAGGCTCAGCCCCTCGTCGAGGATCCACCGCGCCACCTCGGTGCAGAGGAACGCCTTGCCGGCGTAGAACACGTCGGCGCCGCCGGAGAGGCTGTCGAACACCTCGGCATACGTCTGCTTGAAATCCCTTGCGCGGGAACGGAAGTCGTCTTCGTCGATGACGTATGCCGGCGTGCCGAACTCGCGCGCGAGGTCGGCGACGCTCACTCCCCCGACCGTCAGGGCGCCGTCGGAGCCACGTCCGACGGAGGTCGCCCAGAGCGAGGGCACGAGGGCGTTGACGTCGACGGGGGTCTGGAGCCACGCGGGGCCGCGATAGCCCTCGGCGTGCAGCGCTCCGGCTTCGTGTGCGCGCATTCCTACATCCTCTCGGGGGCCGCGGCCCCCAGTCGTGCGAGTCCATTGCGCAAGACGACGCGGACGGCGTCGGCGAGCAGCAGCCGGGCGGCGTGGACGGACCGCACGGGCTCCCCGACGACCGCGGGCCGGAGGGGGTGGTCCCACCCGTCGGCGAGGTCGGCGAGGTCGGTCACGGCCCGACGCTGCTGCGCCGGGTCGCCGGCATGGGTGTCGAGCCGCTGGGGCAGGTCGGCGAGCGCCACGAGCAGGTGCCGCTCGACCACGTGGGTCAGCCGCTCGACGCGGGCCGACGCGCGGCGCTCGACGCCGGCGGCCTCGGCGTTGCGGATGAGTCGGCAGAGTCGGGCGTGCGCGAGCTGCGCACCGAGGACCGGGTCACCTGGCGGCCTGCTGCCGGGCACCTCCGCGGGAACGGGCAGCACCGCTCCCCCGAGGGCGTACGCGTCCTGGTGCTCCAGGACGTGCTCGACGATGGCCGACCGCGGGGCGTCCTCGAGCGTCACCGCGATGAGGCCGCTCGGCGCGACCTCCACCGCGGCCACCGGCTTCTGCAGGGTGAGCCCCTGCGCGAGCACTCGGGCCAGGTCACGGGCGCCGAGACCCAGGCGCGGCGCCCACCGCTGCGCCACGGGCGTCACCCAGTCGGCCACGACCCCTGCCGCCCGGGTGTCGGTCGGCCGGAAGATCGCGCCGTCGGGCAGGCCGCCTGCGGCGCTCTCGGGCAGCTCCCCGCTCCTCGCCGCCTCCGCGGCGACCTGCTCGAGGAGGGCACGCAGCTGCTCCGGCGTCATGGCGGCGAGTCTACGAGTGGGCGTCGGGCCACCCGGAGCGGCACCCAAGGCGGCGTGACGGGCCCTGCCTCGGGGGTGCATTCAGCGATCGGGCGCCTCGGCTGCTAATCTCACCGGGCGCACGAAAGTGCGCATCGCCCCCGTAGCTCAGGGGATAGAGCACCGCCCTCCGGAGGCGGGAGCGCAGGTTCGAATCCTGCCGGGGGCACCACACCGGAAGAGGCTGGTCTGAAGACGCGAAGCGTCACTCGGATCAGCCTCTTCCCGTTTTGTGCCCCCGACGGATTCGAGGAGGTGCCTTCCGAGGAACGAGGACGGAACCGGAGTCCTGCCGGGGGCACCGAACGATGAGATCCGGTGCCACGATGGGGCGTGCTCATCTCGAAGCCGGTCGCCGAAGCCATCCGCGCGGGCACCGTGACGCAGGCCTTCCGGCGCTGGGACGTGCCACGGGTCAAGGTGGGCGGGCTGCAGCTCACACCGGCCGGGCTGGTGCGGTTCGACGCGGTGAGCCAGGTGCGCGACCCCGCGAAGCTGACCGAGCGCGACGCTCGCAGGGCGGGCGTCAAGAGCCTCGCGGCGCTGCAGAAGGCCCTGACCCCGACCGACCGCAAGCCGTCCGCCCGCGGTGGCCGCGGCGGCGACAAGGTCTACCGCATACGGCTGAGCTGGGCCGGCGAGGACCCACGAATAGCGTTGCGCGAGAAGGTGCCCGACGACCATGAGCTACAGGAGATCGCGACCAGGCTCGCTCGGCTCGATGCGCGACCGAGTGGCGCCTGGACCCGCGACATCCTCGAGTGGATCCGCGACAACCCTCGGGTGGTCTCGAAGGAGCTGGCTGCACTCCGTGGCTGCGAGTTGCTGCCGATGAAGGTCGACATCCGCAAGCTGAAGACACTGGGGCTCACCATCAGCCACGAGGTCGGATACGAGCTCTCGCCGCGCGGCGCGGCCTACCTCGGCTGGGCCGACCGGAACGACCGCTGACGGCGGCGGTGCCGACCCAGGAGTCGGCGAACGCCCTGGGGACCGTGACGGTGAGGAGGGCTCCCCCGCCGTCCGGTGCACTGAGCACGAGGTCTCCGCCGAGGTCGCGCACCGTGTCCCTCAGCAGGTGCAGGCCGACGTGCCCCTGCCCGGAACCCTTGTCGGCCCCGCGCGGTGCGAGGCCCCGCGCATCGCGCGGGCCGACGCCGTCGTCGCGCACGCTGACGACGACCTGGTCGGCGACGACCCGTGCCCGGAGCAGGACCGTTGACGCGTCGGCGTGCTTGAGGACGTTGCGCAGCCCCTCCCGGATCGAGCGGTAGACGACCTGGGCCATGGGGAGGCCGGTTGCGGCGACCGCCGGGTCGAGGTCGATCTCGACGGCGAGGCCTGCGGCGCGCGCCTGGTCGGCGAGCCGGTCGACGGCCGGCACCAGGCCGCCCTCGGCGAGGTCGGCCGGGTAGATGTCGGTCATGAGCGAGCGCAGCCCCTCGGCGTCGCGCTTGAGACCGCTCGAGAGGTCGCCGACGATGGTGCGGGCCCGGGTCGCCTCCGGCGGCAGGTCGTCGACGAGCGAGCCCATGAGGTAGCCGAAACCCGCGAGGTTCTGCAGCACCCCGTCGTGCAGGTCGTCCGCGATGCGGCGCCGCTCGAGGTCCGACGCCGACAGCGCGTGGCGCAGCATCCTGCTGCGGTCGGCCTCGCCGCGTTCGACCCTCCGGGCCAACGACACGGCGAGCGGGAGCACCATCACGGCGAAGAGCAGCAGCGACCCGAGGCCCAGCAACGCCAGCCGTCCGAGGAGGGCCGACTCGTCCTCGTGCACGGGGTCGGCGGTCCAGTAGGACTCGAAGACGAGGGGAACCCCCTCCGCGTCGTGGAGGCCGGCATACACCTCGAGGAGCTCGCCGCTGGCACGCTCGTCGGCGTTCTCGGCCTTGGACAGGTCCGACACGGCCGAGGTGACGTTCTCGGTGCCGAAGAGCTCGGCGACGTCCTCGTCGAGCGGGAAGGTCTTGCCGATGAGCTGCAGCTCGTCGGCCCAGAGCACCCGCCCCTCCGCGGTCCAGATCTTCGCGTGCACGATCGAGCCGTCGCGCATCCGGTTCTGCAGCAGGTAGGCCAGCGTCGACGTGGGACCGGGGTCACCGGCCCGCACTCGCCGGTCCACCAGGGGAGCCACGACGTAACGCGCCAGCCCCGAGCCGCGCACCGTGGCGTCGCGAAGGGCGATCTGCGACGCGAGAGGACGGGCCAGCAGCACCGTGCCGAGTCCGACGAGCGCGAGCGCGGCCAGCGTCCAGAGGAGGAAGCGCCGCAGCGCGGATCGCGTGACGCCGCCCGGCAGGGGGTCGGCCGAGCGCACCAGCGCCACGTCAGCCAGCCCCTCGGAGGCTCACCATCCCCAGGCGGCTCGCCGTGACCACGGCCTCGAGCTGTGAGTGGGCACCGAGCTTCGCGAGCACGCTCTTGATGTGCCCACGGCTCGTCAGCACCGAGATGCCGAGACTGCGGGCGATCTCGGTGGCGTCACGGCCCTCGGCGAGCAGCCCCAGCACCTCCGCCTCACGGGAGGTCAGGTCGACCGGTGGCAGGCCACGGGCCGGCTGGGAGCCGACGAGACCCCGGAGCAGCTTCGGGTGCACGTGGAAGCCGTCGCGCGACGCGGAGTGGATCGCCTCGATGACGTCCTCCCACGAGCCGTCCTTGGGCAGCAGCGCGCACGCGCCCGCGTCGGCCGCGCGGCTCATCAGGCCCTGGTCGAGGTGGGCGGTGAGCACGATGACCCGCAGGTCGGGCAGCCGCTTCGTCAGCTCCGCCGTGAGGTCGATCCCGTCGTCGTGGCCGAGCCGCACGTCCATGAGCACCGCGTCCGGGTGCTCGCGTTGCAGCAGCTCGAGCGCCGAGGCGGCCGAGTAGGCGACCCCGGCACAGGTGAGCCCGGCCTCTCGCTCGACGGCGAAGGCCATCGCGTCGGCCACCGCGCGGTGGTCGTCGACGACGGCGACCGCCAGCAGCTCCACGTGCTCGCCGGCGAGCTCGTCAGCATGCTTCAGGTGCCCTCCGGGCAGGCCACGACCCATCTGAATCCCCCATACGTCCGCGTGCGGGCCACCCCTCCCGTCCCGCAATTATCACAAGGCGCGGACGGCGACGTAGGCGTTTCACCCCAAATCTTGGGGAGGGCTCCCGCCCGCCGATGGGTGTTGCCGCCGAGCCTGCCACGACCCACCCTTGGACGTGCTCCCCCGCACCGACTCCCCCGCCGGTGACCCGGTCCTCCTGCCCTCCCCGGACCGGTGTCATCACCACGGTGGCCGCGCGCCACCGGCTGACGCCCGCCGAGCCGTCCCGGCGGGCGTCAGCGCTGGGTCGTGTCGGTGACCTCGCCGACGAGCTCCTCGAGGACGTCCTCGAGGAAGACGACGCCGGTCACGGCGGCGTCGCCGTCGATGACCCGGGCCAGGTGCGAGCCGCTCAGCTGCATCGTGGCGAGGACGTCCTCGATGTCGTCGCCGTCGCGGACGGTGGCCAGGCGCCGGATGCGCTTGGGCGGGATGGGCTGCTCGTGACGCTCGTCGTCGGCGTACAGCACGTCCTTGAGGTGGATGTAGCCCGCGATCTCGCCGGCCGCGTCGCGCACGGGGTAGCGCGAGAAGCCCTGTTTCGCGACGAGCCGCTCGATGTCGGCCGGGGTGGCGCCGAGCTGGACCGTCGTCAGCTCGGTGACGCCGACGGCGACGTCGCGGGCCAGCTTGTCGGAGAACTCGAGCGTCTTGGCGACGAGCCCGTGGCGCTCCTCCTCGATGAGCCCCTCCCGGCGTGACTCGCCGACGATGTGGGCGACCTCCTCGACGGTGAAGACCGAGGTGATCTCGTCCTTGGGCTCGACCCGGAAGAGCCGCACGAGGGCCTTGGCGACGGTCTCCATCGCGTGCACGATGGGCCGCAGGGTGCGCGAGATGAGGAAGAGGGGCGGCACGAGCACGAGTGCCGCCCGGTCGGGGCCGGCGATGGCGAGGTTCTTCGGGATCATCTCGCCGACGACGACGTGCAGGTAGCTGACGATGAGCAGCGCGAGCGCGAGGGCGACCCCGCCCGCCCAGGCCTCGGAGAGCCCCCACGCGTGGAAGACGGGCTCGAGCAGGTGGTGCAGCGCCGCCTCGGCGAGCGCACCGAGGCCCACCGAGCAGACGGTGATGCCGAGCTGCGCGGTGGCGAGCATCGAACCGAGCCGTTCGAGGGCGAGCAGGCACGACGCGGCGCGCTTGCTGCCGGCGTCGGCGAGCGGCTCGAGCGTCGAGCGGCGCACCGCCATGGCCGCGAACTCGGCACCGACGAAGAACGCGTTGCCGAGCAGCAGGAGGAGCGAGACGACGTAGACCCAGGGCCCGTTCACGATCGCTCCCCCTCGCCGGCGGAGGCCGTATGCCGGGTGCCCCCTCGTGCGGCGCCGCCCGGTTCGCTTCCTGCCGGGTCACCGGCGGCGCCGTCGCCCGAGTCGCCGTCGTCGCCGACGGCGCGCTCGGCGGCCGGCAGCGAGTCGGGGTCGGGCACGAAACGGAGCCGGTCGACCCGGCGCCCCTCCATCCCGACGACGTTGATGCGCCACCCGGGCAGCTCGACGACGTCACCGACGACGGGCACCCGGCCGAGCACGTGCATGACGTAGCCGCCCATCGTCTCGTAGGTGTGCCCGTCGGGGACGTCGGCGTCGAAGGCGTCGCGCACCTCGTCGGGACGCCACAGACCCGGGACGGTCCACGACCCGTCCACGAGCTCACGGCCGCCCTGCCGGCTGCGGTCGTGCTCGTCGGACACCTCGCCGACGATCTCCTCGACGACGTCCTCGAGCGTGACGATGCCGGACGTGCCGCCGTACTCGTCGACGACGACGGCCATCTGGAAGCCCCCCTCGCGCAGCTGGCGCAGCAGCGGGTCGAGCCGGATGGTCTCGGGCACGACGAGCCGCTCGGACATCAGCGCCGAGACGGGCACGTCCCGGCGCCGCTCGTGCGGCACCGCCATCGCCTTCTTGACGTGGACCACGCCGTCGATGTCGTCCCAGTCGTCGCCCAGCACGGGGAAGCGCGAGTGGCCGGTGCGCCGCGAGAGGCGCAGCACGTCGTCGGCGGACTCTTCGCGGTGGATGCCGGTGCAGCGCACCCGGGGGGTCATGACGTCGTCGGCGGTGCGCTCCCCGAAGCCGAGCGAGCGCGTCAGCATGCGCGCCGTGGTGACGTCGAGGGTGCCGGCCTCGGCGGAGCGCTGCACGAGGCTCGCGAGCTCCTGGGGCGTGCGGGCGCCGGAGAGCTCCTCCTGCGGCTCGATGCCGAGCGAGCGGAGGAAGGCGTTCGCCGACCCGTTGAGCACGACGATGAGCGGCTTCGCGATGACGGCGAACACGCGTACGGGCAGGGCGACGACCTTCGCCGTGGACAACGGCGCCGAGATGCCGAGGAACTGCGGCAGCAGCTCGCCGAAGACCATCGAGAAGACGGTCGCGAGGACGAGGGCGATCGTGCTCGAGACCGCCTCCACCGCGCCGTCGCCCAGACCGGACGCCTCGAGCGGTCCCGACACGAGCACGCCGATCGAGGGCTGTGCGAGGTAGCCGACGACGAGGGTCGTGATGGTGATGCCGACCTGCGCCGCGGACAGCTGGGTCGAGAGCTGCTTCAGCGACTGGAGCACGACGCGGGCCCGTGAGTCGCCCTCGTCGATGGCGCGCTGGACCGTCGGCCGGTCGAGCGCGACGAGCGAGAACTCGGCGGCCACGAAGACCGCCGTCCCCGCCGTCAGCAGCACGGCCCCCAGGACGAGCAGCCACTCGGTCACCGTCGCGCCACCCGTCGGGCCGGGACGGCGGGCACCTGGGCTCGGATGGACGTCATGGTGCGCCAACTATAGGGAGGCAGGCAGGTGGCGAGGCCACCAGCGCCCGGGCCGTGCGGGCGGGCTGCCGTCGACGGGACCCCGCCGGCCCCCGCCGGCTCTGTCCGGTCCGTCTGCCGCCGTGTGCCGTGTGGTTGAGTTGGGCGCATCAGGGGTCTCGGCGGGGCGAGCGAAAGAGGGCACGGTGGAGGGCGCACGAGCTGAGCGGGGCGGTCGCATCGAGGTGCGCGGGCTGACCAAGCGGTTCGGCTCCTTCACCGCCGTCGACCACCTCGACTTCGACGTCGAGCCGGGCCGGGTCACCGGGTTCCTGGGCCCCAACGGCAGCGGCAAGACGACGACGCTGCGCATGCTGCTCGGCCTCGTCCGCGCCACGGCCGGCACGGCCACGATCGACGGCCACCGCTACCGCGACATCCCCAACCCGCTCACGGTGGTCGGGTCCGCGCTCGAGGCCACGAACTTCCACCCCGGGCGTACGGGGCGCAACCACCTGCGCGTGCAGGCGGCGGTCGCGGGCGTGCCCGACCGGCGCGTCGACGAGCTGCTCGAGCTCGTCGGCATCCCCGCCGCCGCCCGCAAGCGCGCCGGCGGCTACTCGATGGGTATGCGTCAGCGGCTCGGCCTCGCCGCTGCCCTGCTCGGCGACCCCCGCGTCATCATCCTCGACGAGCCGGCGAACGGCCTCGACCCCGAGGGCATCCGGTGGCTGCGCGGCTTCCTGCGCCACCTCGCCGACGAGGGGCGCACGCTGCTCATCTCCAGCCACATGCTCTCGGAGGTCGAGCAGACCGTGGACGACGTCGTCATCATCGCCAACGGCAAGCGGGTCGCCCAGGGCACCGTCGCCGAGCTGCGGGGCAACCCGACGGCATACGTGCGCACGTCCGACCCCGACCGGCTGGCCGAGGGGCTTCGACGTCGTGGGCTCACCGTGACCGCGGCCGGCCGTGGCCTCCGCGTCACGACCGACGACCTCGCGAGCGTCGGCGACGTCGCCCACGCGAGCGACGTCGCGATCCACGAGCTGCGGTCGGAGCAGACCCACCTCGAGGAGCTCTTCTTCAACCTCACCGAGAGCGAGGAGTTCCGCAACCGCAACCTCCTCGCGGAGTCGGGTGGGGCCGCGGACGAGGTGGCGTCCGGGCCGCCGAGCGACCTGCCACCGCCCAGCGGCCCACCCGTCGACCCGGCGCTGCTCGCCGAACCGGGCCCCGACGCGCGTGAGCGCGAAGCCGGGGTCCACGGCCGACGCGACGGCGGCGCGCGATGACCGCCGTACGCGCCGAGCTGCGCAAGTTCTTCACGACCCGCCTGTGGTGGGGCATGGCGATCGCCGTGCTCGTGAGCGGTGCCGCCTTCGCCGTCCTCTTCGCCTTCTTCTTCACGAGCGACGCCGTCCAGGGCCCGCAGGGGGCGGTCGCGCCGCGCACCGACGCGGCCATCGCCAAGGCCGTCTTCACGGGTGGGCTGCAGGTCGGCTACCTGCTGACGCTGGCCGTCGGGGTGCTGACCATCGGGTCCGAGTACCGCCACCAGACGATCACCGCGACCTTCCTCGCCATCCCTCGCCGCGGGCGGGTCATGGCGGCGAAGGTGGCGGCGCTGCTCGTCATCGGCGCCTTCTACGGGGTGCTCTCGCTGGCCGGTGCCGTCGGCGCCGGGTCGCTCGTGCTCACCTCCAAGGGCGTGTCCCCCTACGCCGACACGTCCATCTGGCGCACCCTCGCGCTGTGCCTGCTCGTCCTGGGCCTCTGGGCCATGATCGGGCTGGGCGCCGGCATCCTCATCCCGAACCAGGTCGCGGCCCTGCTCATCTCGGTCGCCGTCGCCTGGATCGTCGAGCCGGTGCTGAGCCTCGTCCTCGCCCTCACCGAGTGGGGCAAGAGCATCTCGCCGTACCTGCCTAGCCGGGCCACGAGCGCGATGGTCGAGGCGACGAGCGGCGGCTTCGACGGGCAGCCGGTCGAGCAGCTCTCGTGGTGGGCGGGTGCTCTCGTCCTCACCGCGTATGCCGTCGTCATGGCCGGTCTCGGCACGTGGCGCACACTGCGCTCCGACATCAGCTGAGGCCTCTTCCGCACGCGTGCTGCCGTGCCGCACAGGGGCGCTCGGCGGCCACCGGTGTCAACGTGACGAAGCCCTCGTCGACGGCCCGGCTCGACATCCGAGCCGCCGTCCGGTATCGGAGCGTTCAGGGCTAGGCTTGACCCCTGTATACGCAACGTCGCTCCCAAGCCAAACGAAAGAGGCGCATTCGCCGTGTCCGATCAGTCCACGTCCGGTGACCCGATTGCAGCGTTCGGGCCGAACGAATGGCTCGTCGACGAGCTCTACCAGCAGTACCTGACCGACAAGTCGTCGGTCGACAAGGCCTGGTGGGGGTTCTTCGAGGACTACCGGCCGGGTGAGGCCGACTCGGGCCGGCCCAAGGGCACGGCAACGAGCGCGGCCCCGAGCCGCACGGCGACCGCGACGAAGGCCGAGCCGGCCGCCGCGCCCAGCAACGGGGCGAGCAACGGCTCCCCGGCGCCCGCGCCGGCCAAGGCCGCCCCTGCGCCCGCCGAGGCGAAGACCGCAGCACAGCCCAAGGCTGCCGCGCAGCCTCCGGCCACCGCGGCTGCGCAGCCTGCTCCCGCTGCCACCGAGGCGAAGACCGAGGCGAAGACCGAGGCGAAGACCGAGCCCAAGTCCGACCCGAAGGCAGAGCCGTCGGCCGAGGCGCCGAAGCCGCGCGACATCCCCGCCGTCAAGGGCACCGGTCCCGTCAACGAGGACGTCGTGACGCCGCTGCGCGGCGCCCCGTCGCGGGTCGTGTCGAACATGGAGGTCTCGCTGTCGGTGCCGACCGCGACGAGCGTGCGCGCCGTCCCGGCCAAGCTGCTCATCGACAACCGTGTCGTCATCAACAACCACCTCGCCCGCTCCCGCGGCGGCAAGGTCAGCTTCACCCACCTCATCGGCTACGCCATGGTCAAGGCCCTGGCGATCATGCCGGAGATGAACAACGGCTTCACCGAGGTGAACGGCAAGCCGGCGCTCGTGCAGCCCGCCCACGTCAACTTCGGTCTCGCCATCGACCTGCAGAAGCCCGACGGCAGCCGCACCCTCGTCGTCCCGTCGGTCAAGTCGGCCGAGGAGATGGACTTCGTCCACTTCTGGACCGCCTACGAGGACATGGTCCGCAAGGCGCGCAACAACAAGCTGACCGTCGAGGACTTCCAGGGCACGACGATCTCGCTGACCAACCCCGGCGGCATCGGCACCGTGCACTCGGTGCCGCGCCTCATGGCCGGCCAGGGCGCCATCATCGGCGTCGGTGCGCTCGACTACCCCGCCGAGTGGCAGGGCGCGAGCACCGAGACGCTCAACCGCAACGCCGTGAGCAAGATCCTCACGCTCACCTCGACGTACGACCACCGCATCATCCAGGGCGCGCAGAGCGGTGACTTCCTGCGCATCATCCACCAGCTGCTCCTCGGCGAGAACCGGTTCTACGACGAGATCTTCGAGTCGCTGCGCATCCCCTACGAGCCGGTCCGGTGGATCCAGGACATCGACTCCTCGCACGACGACGACATCAACAAGGTCGCGCGCGTGCAGGAGCTCATCCACGCGTACCGCGTCCGCGGCCACCTCATGGCCGACACCGACCCGCTCGAGTACAAGCAGCGTCGCCACCACGACCTCGACGTGACGACGCACGGCCTGACCCTCTGGGACCTCGACCGCACGTTCGCCACCGGCGGCTTCGGCGGCTTCCCGTTCCTCAAGCTGCGCAAGGTCCTCGGCATCCTGCGTGACTCCTACTGCCGCACCGTCGGCATCGAGTACATGCACATCCAGGACCCCGACCAGCGCAAGTGGATCCAGGACAAGGTCGAGCGGCCCTACGAGAAGGCCAACCGGGACGAGCAGATGCGCATCATGCGCCGGCTCAACGCCGCCGAGGCGTTCGAGACGTTCCTGCAGACCAAGTTCGTCGGCCAGAAGCGCTTCTCGCTCGAGGGCGGCGAGTCGGTCATCGCGCTGCTCGACCGCATCCTCTGCCGGGCCGCCAGCGAGAACCTCGACGAGGTCTGCATCGGCATGCCGCACCGTGGCCGCCTCAACGTGCTGGCCAACATCGCGGGCAAGTCCTACGGCCAGATCTTCCGCGAGTTCGAGGGCACCCAGGACCCGAAGTCCGTGCAGGGCTCCGGCGACGTGAAGTACCACCTCGGCACCGAGGGCGAGTTCGTCTCCGAGGACGGCAGCAAGACCAAGGTCTACCTCGCCGCCAACCCGTCGCACCTCGAGGCGGTCAACCCGGTGCTCGAGGGCATCGTGCGCGCCAAGCAGGACCGCCTCAACCTCGCCGGTGAGTCGTTCACCGTGCTGCCCGTGCTGCTGCACGGCGACGCGGCGTTCGCCGGCCAGGGTGTCGTGGCCGAGACGCTCAACCTCTCGCAGCTGCGCGGCTACCGCACGGGCGGCACGATCCACGTCGTCATCAACAACCAGGTCGGCTTCACCACCTCGCCGAGCAGCTCGCGCTCCTCGGTGTACTCGACGGACGTGGCCCGGATGATCCAGGCGCCGATCTTCCACGTGAACGGTGACGACCCGGAGGCCTGCGTGCGCGTCGCCGAGCTCGCCTACGAGTTCCGCCAGGAGTTCAACAAGGACGTCGTCATCGACCTCGTCTGCTACCGCCGACGCGGGCACAACGAGGGCGACGACCCGTCGATGACCCAGCCGCTGATGTACAACCTCATCGAGGCGAAGCGTTCGGTGCGCAAGCTCTACACCGAGTCGCTCATCGGCCGTGGCGACATCAGCGTCGAGGACGCCGAGGCCGCGCTGCGCGACTACCAGCAGCAGCTCGAGCGCGTCTTCGTCGAGACCCGCGAGGCGAAGAAGGCCCAGGCGGCCGGCACGCCGGCGCCCGCCGACCGTCGCGACTCCGACGCCCCCGACAACGCCGGACTGGAGCGGCCGATGGCGCAGGTGCTCGACGACGAGGCGCCGGTGCGGTCGGCCACCGAGACGGGCGTCCCGGCCAGCGAGATCGTCCACATCGGCGAGACGTTCGCCAACCCGCCGCAGGGCTTCACCATCCACCCGAAGCTCAAGCAGCTCATGGACAAGCGCGCCGCGATGGTCCACGACGGCGGCATCGACTGGCCGATGGCCGAGCTGCTCGCCTTCGGCACGCTGCTCAAGGAGGGCACCCCGGTGCGCCTCGCCGGGCAGGACAGCCGACGCGGCACGTTCGTCCAGCGCCACGCCGTCCTCATCGACAAGGACACCGCGGAGGAGTGGACGCCGCTGCTCTACCTCGGTGAGGGCCAGGCCCGGTTCTGGGTCTACGACTCGCTGCTGTCCGAGTACGCCGCGATGGGCTTCGAGTACGGCTACTCCGTCGAGCGGCCCGATGCGCTCGTGCTCTGGGAGGCCCAGTTCGGCGACTTCGCCAACGGCGCCCAGACCATCGTCGACGAGTTCATCTCCAGCTCCGAGCAGAAGTGGGGTCAGCGCAGCTCGGTCGTGCTGCTCCTCCCCCACGGCTACGAGGGCCAGGGTCCCGACCACAGCTCCGCGCGCATCGAGCGCTACCTGCAGCTGTGCGCCGAGAACAACATGACGGTGGCCTACCCGTCGACCGCGGCGAGCTACTTCCACCTCCTGCGCCGTCAGGCCTACGCCCGCCCGCGCACGCCCCTCGTCGTCTTCACCCCGAAGTCGATGCTGCGCAGCAAGGCGGCGGCCAGCCCGGTCGAGGCGTTCACGACGGGCGGCTTCCAGCCGGTGCTCGCCGACCACGAGGGCGTCACCAAGGACGTCACCCGCGTGCTGCTCGCGAGCGGCAAGATCGTGCACGAGCTCGACGCCGAGCGTGAGAAGCGCGGCGACACCGCGACCGCCATCGTGCGCGTCGAGCAGCTCTACCCGATCCCCGAGCAGGAGATCGTCGACGCCGTCGCGAAGTACCCCGGCGCCGAGCTGGTCTGGGTGCAGGACGAGCCCCGCAACCAGGGCGCCTGGCCGCTCATGGCGCAGTGGCTGCACGAGGACCTCTGCGGCATGGGTGAGACCCGTCCGTGGCGCGTCGTGGCGCGCAAGGCCGCCGCGTCGCCGGCCACCGGCTCGTCGAAGAAGCACGCCATCGAGCAGGCCGAGCTCATGGAGCGCGCGTTCGGGCGCTGACCCGGGCGGCCCTCGGGCCGGTGCACGAGACGGAGGGACCCCGCCACCACGGCGGGGTCCCTCCGTCCTTCCCGCCGCCGTGTGCCGTCCGCCTGGGCGCGTGTGCGACCGCTCACCGGCCCGCCTCCGCCGGGCCCCCGGCCAGTCGCGATAACCTCCACACGTGTACTTCACCGACAGGGGCATCGAGGAGCTGGCGGCCCGGCGCGGCGAGGAGGAGGTCACCGTCGAGTGGCTGGCCGAGCAGCTGCGCACGTTCGTCGACCTCAACCCCGAGTTCGAGGTGCCCATCGAGCGACTCGCCACCTGGCTTGCTCGGCTGGACGACGACGAGGACTGAGCACGTGAGAGACCGCAACACCGGGCCGCAGGCCACCCGGTCCCCCGAGGCCCCGCGCGAGCCCTACGGCGTGGGACCGGCCTACCCGTCGTCCCACACCCAGTTCACCGACGACGCCCCCGGTCGGTATGCCGCCGCGCCCGCCCCCGACGACGCCGCACCGTCCGACCCTCCCGCACCCGCTCCGCCCTCCCCGGCGGCGCCGCCCGTCGCGGACGACCCGTACTACACGCCGAGCGCCGAGTTCACGGTCGCCGAGGGCCTGCGCGACGTCGGGATGGTCTTCGTCGGCGCCTCGATGACGGCCGGCTACGGCGACCCCAAGGGCCTGGGCTGGGTCGGTCGCGTCGTGGCTCGCACGCAGCACCCCGACCTCGACCTGACGGCATACAACCTCGGCGTGCGGGGCAACACCTCGGGCGACGTGGTGACGCGCTGGGGGGCGGAGTGCCACCCGCGCTGGAAGGGCCGCAGCGAGCGCCGCCTCGTGCTGTCGGTCGGCACCAACGACGTGCTCTCGGGCATGACCATGGCCCGGTCGCGGCTCAACCTCGCCAACGTGCTCGACGAGGCCACCAACGCCGGCATCGGCGTCTTCGTGGTGGGGCTGACGCCGACGCTCGACGACGACCTCAACCGCCGCATCGAGGCCCTCGCCGAGGCCCAGGCCGACGTCTGTGCGCGGCGCGGCATCACCTACGTCGACTGCTTCCGGCCGCTCGCCACGCACGACCAGTGGATGGCCGACCTGGCGGCGAGTCCCGACCGCGCACACCCCGGGCAGGCCGGCTACGGCCTCATCGCCTGGCTCGTCCTGCACAACGGCTGGAACGACTGGCTCTCGATCAGCTGACGACGTCGGTCTCCGCGTCCGCCCCGTCCACCTCGTCGTGCCGACCCGGGCTCGACAGCGCGGCCACGATGCTCGCCACGGCGACCGCGGCGACGGCCAGCGCGACCGCGTCGCGCTCGGACTCGTGCAGCGACCACGCGACCGGCAGCAGCAGCGCGTTCCACAGCACCGTCGGGGTGCGTGCCCACTGCGACGCCCTCGCCCACGCCCTGGCGAGGGCCAGCAGCGCGATCCCGAAGACCAGGATGAGCGCTCCCGACGTGGCCGCCCGCGTCAGGTCGTCTGTGGCGCCCGTCACCATCTCGTAGACGTAGAAGGCGGCGAAGCCGAGGACGACGAGGGCCTCGACAAGCGTGAGCAGGGCTGCTGCGCGGTGGGATCGGCCCACCTCACGGCTCGGAGTGGTCGGTTGGGTCACCCCGGCAGCCTAACGACCCGGGGCACGCACGGCCCTCCCCGCTCCCCTGCGCACCCCATCGGGCCGCTCGAGGTCTGGAACTGGGAGCCGTCTGCCGATAGACTCCATCCTTGGTGTGACCAGCGCCCACGGCGTTGAAAACGGACACGGTTGCCGGTCACACTGGTTCATGGTCCACGACGCGTACGGAACAACTTCGTGCGCGTTTCCGTTGGTCAGGGGGTCATCCCCCGATGACCACCCCCGACACCATGACCAGGCTCCGACAACGACGCTGGCGCCCGAGCACATGCACCGCGACCGACAACCCGGACGCAAGGTGCCGAACACGACACATGAAGGAGCACGATCCACATGGATTGGCGCGACCGCGCTGCCTGCCTGGATGCCGACCCCGAGCTGTTCTTCCCCATCGGGAACACCGGACCGGCCATCCTGCAGATCGAGGAGGCGAAGGCCGTGTGCCGGACCTGTCCGGTCATCGACACGTGCCTCAAGTGGGCCCTTGAGTCCGGCCAGGACGCCGGCGTCTGGGGAGGCCTCTCCGAGGACGAGCGCCGCGCACTCAAGCGCCGCAACGCACGGGCCCGCCGAGCCGGCTGAGCCCGCACGAACCCCTCGTGCGCAAGCCCGGTGACCGACACGGTCGCCGGGCTTTTGGCTGCCCGGCCGCCCACCGTGCGGCGGGACCGGCGACGCTCAGCTGATCGGGCGCAGGCTCGCGGTGAACCGGGCCCGGGTGCCGTGCGGTGTCACGGGCTCCCACGTGATGCGGCCCTGGAGGTCGCCCACGAGCGACTGGACGATCTGCGTGCCCAGGCCGGACCCCGGCCGCCGTTCGGGGTCGATGCCCTTGCCGTCGTCCTCGACGGAGACCGCGAGCCTCGGCTGACCACGCTCGTCGGGCTGCCGCTCGATCGTGATGCGCACCTCGCCCCCCGCATCGCCGAGCCCGTGCTCGATGGAGTTCTGCACGAGCTCGCTCATGATCATCGCCAGCGAGGTGGCGTCCTCGGCCCGCAGCCGGCCGAACGACCCCTGCGTCACGGTGTGCACCGGCGCCCCGTTGGCTGAGACCTCGACGACCGCGTTGAGGCCGCGCTGCGCGATGCTGTCGAAGTCGACCGTCTCGTCGAAACCCTGGCTGAGCTGGTCGTGGACCATGGCGATGGTGCCGACCCGTCGCTCGGCCTCGGCCAGCGCGACCTTCGCCTCGCCGTCGGGCAGGCGCCGCGCCTGGAGGCGCAGCAGCGCGGCCACGGACTGCAGGTTGTTCTTGACCCGGTGGTGGATCTCGCGGATCGTCGCGTCCTTGGTCATCAGCTCGCGCTCACGTCGGCGCAGCTCACCGACATCACGCATGAGCACGATCGCGCCGAACCGCTGGCCCGCCTCGGTGAGCGGGATGGCCCGCATCGACACGGTGGTGCCACCGGCGACGACCTCGGTGCGCCACGGCTGGCGGCCCGTGACGACGAGGGGCAGTCCCTCGTCGACCGGATAGGACTCGCGCACGTTGTCGGTGACGATCTGGGCGAGGCTCGCCCCCACCACCTCGCCGAGGTGCCCGAGCCTGTGCAGCGCCGAGACGGCGTTGGGACTCGCGTAGGTGACGACGCCGTCGACATCGAGGCGGATGACGCCGTCGCCGACGCGCGGGGCGCCGCGCCGCAGGCCGGTCGGGGCGCCGCTGTGCGGGAACTCGCCACCGGTCACCATGCGGCAGAGGGCGTCGGCGGTGGCGAGGTAGGTCAGCTCGAGCCGGCTGGGGGTACGCGTCGTCCAGAGGTTCGTGTGCCGCGTCAGCACGGCCACGACGTGGCCGCCACGGACGACGGGGATGTACTCCTCGCGGACGGCCTGGTCGGGGCCCGGGTCGTGCGGCACGACGACCTGGCGCACCCGCAGGATGCGCTGCTCGGCGGCCGCCTCGTCGAGGAGGTCGCGGGTGCGCCCCGGGTCGGCGACCCTGCCGACCTGGTCCTCGACGAAGACGAGCTGGCCCGTGGTCGGCCGCACGTGCGCGACGGCCTCCCACCGGTCGCTCACCGAGCGGACCCAGAGCACGAGGTCGGCGAAGGAGAGGTCGGCGACGAGCTGCCAGTCACCGACGAGAAGCTGGAGCCACTCGACGTCGTGGTCGGGCAGGTCGGTCCGCCCGCGCAGGAGCTCGCTCAGGGTTGCCACGGCACGAGCCTAGTGAGCCGGCCCGCCCACCGGCCTCGCGGCCTCCTGCGCCCGCCCGAGCCCGGCCGTCAGGGTCGGGAGCGAGGCATGGCGGCACTCGCGGCGTGGAGCGTCGGCGGGAGTATGCCTTGACGCCCACTCCCAGCGCTCGGCTCCCGCCGCCGATGCCGCTCGCACCACCACGCCCCGCTCCCTCAGACCCGCCGGAGCAGCGGGCTCGAGTCAGGTGCGGGCTGCGGCGGCCACCTTCTTCGCTGCGGCCTTCTTGGTGGAGGGCGCCGCCTTCTTGGCCGAGGACGCAGCCTTCTTGGCGGCGGCCGTGGGTGCCGATGTCGCCGCCACCGCCTTCTTCGTGGCGTTGCCCTTCGTGGCGGTGCCCTTCTTGGCCGTCACCTTCTTGGCTGTGCCCTTCTTCGCCTGAGCCGCCTTCGCCGGCTTCGGGCTGGGTGGGCTCTTCTTCTCGGCGCTGGGCTGCGACGCCTCGGTCTGCACCGGTGCCGGCTGGCCCGACGAGGCGGGCTTGGTCACGGTGCGGAGCGTGCGCAGTGCGACGGACAGCGCGGCGATGCCGGCGTGGCTCATCCGCTCGATGCCGCCGAGGGCCGCACGGGCGCGGCCGAGCGCGTCGGCGTTGAGCTCGGACCACTCGGCGAGCCGGGCTGGTGCGTCGTTCTTGGGGTTGCTGACCTCCAGCACCGAGCGGGTGAGGCTCTCGAGCACGGCGTAGAGGTCGTCGCGCAGGGCCCCACGGGCCATGGCGTCCCACCGGTCGTCGCGCGGGAGCTTGGTGACGCGGGTCAGCATGGCGTCGATGGAGAACGTCTCGGACGTGAGGAAGTACGTCGGGACGACATCGGCGAGCTTCTCGCCCGTCTCCTCGGCGATCTCGATGCAGTCGAGCAGGGAGTACCCGTCGAGCAGGCAGGCGGCCGAGACCGCCAGCTCCTCGGGCACGCCCTTGCCCTCGAGCTCGCGAGCCCGGCGCTGGAGGCGCGTGCGCTCGCTGCCCTGGAGCAGCTCGGCGATACGGCCGCTGAAGGCCTGGATGCCGGGGCGGAACCGGGCCACCTCGGCAGCGATGTCGAGCTCTGCCGGCCGTGACGAGAGGAACCAGCGCACCGAGCGGTCGATGAGACGGCGGAACTCGAGGTAGAGCGCCGTCTGCGCACCGGTGCTCACGACGTTGTCGGTGGCCTCGACGCGTCGCACGAAGCCGGCCAGGTCGAAGATCTCGCGACAGACGACGTACGCGCGAGCGACCTGCTCGGGGGTGGCCCCGGTCTCCTCGCCGGCCCGGTAGGCGAACGTGATGCCACCACGGTTGACCATGGAGTTGGCGACAGCGTTCGTGATGATCTCGCGGCGCAGCGGGTGGGCCGCGATCTGCGCGGCGTACTTCGCGCGCAACGGCTTCGGGAAGTACTCGGCCAGCGTCGTCTCGAACCACGGGTCGTCGGGCAGGGTCGTTGAGATGAGCTGGTTCTTGAGGTAGAGCTTGGCGTAGGCGACGAGCACGGAGAACTCCGGCGACGCGAGCCCGAGGCCGTCCTTCTGGCGGCGCGCGATCTCGGCGTCGCTCGGCAGGAACTCGAGCGAACGGTCGAGGTCGCCCTTCTCCTCGAGGAACTGGATCAGGCGCTCGTGCACGCCGAGCATGGCGTGCTGCTGCGCCCGGGCGTTGCCGAGCAGCACGTTCTGCTCGTAGTTGTCGCGCAGCACCTGCTCGGCGACCTCGTCGGTCATCGAGGCCAGCAGGGTGTTGCGGCGCTTCATGGTCAGCTCGCCGGAGCGGGTCAGCTCGGTGAGGAGGATCTTGATGTTGACCTCGTGGTCGGACGTGTCGACGCCGGCGCTGTTGTCGATGGCGTCGGTGTTGACCCGCACGCCGGCGAGCGCCGCCTCGATGCGGCCGAGCTGGCTCGCGCCGAGGTTACCGCCCTCGCCGACGACCTTGCACCGCAGGTCGGCGCCGTTGACGCGGATCGCGTCGTTGGCGCGGTCGCCGATCTCGGAGTTCGTCTCGGCCGTCGCCTTCACGTAGGTGCCGATGCCGCCGTTCCACAGCAGGTCGACCGGCGCGAGCAGGATCGCCTTCATCAGGTCGGCGGGCGTCATGGACTTCGTGTTGGGGCGCAGCCCGAGCGCCGCGACCATCTGCGGCGACACCGGGACCGACTTGGCCGAACGGGCGAAGACACCGCCGCCCTTGCTGATCAGCTTCTCGTCGTAGTCGGCCCACGACGACCCGGGCAGGTCGAACATGCGGCGGCGCTCGGCGTACGAGGTGGCGGCGTCGGGGTCGGGGTCGACGAAGATGTGGCGGTGGTCGAAGGCCGCGACGAGCCGGATGTGCTCGGACAGCAGCATGCCGTTGCCGAAGACGTCGCCGCTCATGTCGCCGACGCCCACGCAGGTGAAGTCCTCGGTCTGGGTGTCGACGCCGAGCTCGCGGAAGTGGCGCTTGACGGACTCCCAGGCGCCGCGCGCGGTGATGCCCATGGCCTTGTGGTCGTAGCCGGCCGAGCCGCCGGAGGCGAACGCGTCGTCGAGCCAGAAGCCGTAGTCGGACGAGATGCCGTTCGCGATGTCGGAGAACTTCGCGGTGCCCTTGTCGGCCGCGACGACGAGGTAGGTGTCGTCCTCGTCGTGCCGGACGACACGCTCGGGTGCGACGGCGGCGCCAGCGACGAGGTTGTCGGTGATGTCGAGCAGGCCCGAGATGAACAGCTTGTAGGACGCGATGCCCTCGTCCATCCACGCGGCGCGGTCGACCGCCGGGTCGGGCAGCTGCTTGGCGTAGAAGCCGCCCTTGCTGCCGGTCGGCACGATGACGGCGTTCTTGACCATCTGCGCCTTGACGAGGCCGAGGATCTCGGTGCGGAAGTCCTCGCGGCGGTCGGACCACCGCAGGCCACCGCGGGCGACCTTGCCGAAGCGCAGGTGCACGCCCTCGACGCGCGGGCTGTAGACCCAGATCTCGAACATCGGGCGGGGTGCCGGCAGGTCGGGCACCTTCTTGGGGTTGAGCTTGAGCGAGACGTACGGCTTGGCGTGACCGTGCTCGTCGGGCTGGTAGAAGTTCGTGCGCAGGCTCGCCTGGATGACGCCGAGCAGCGCCCGGACGATGCGGTCGTGGTCGAGGCTCGCGACGTCGTCGAGGGCCTCGCGGACCTTCGTCACGACGTGCTTCTCGCGCGCGGCGCGCTTGTCGCGGCCGGCGTCGGTGGCGGGGAACGCGTCGGGGTGGAACCGTGCCTCGAAGAGCTCGACGAGGCTGCGGGCGATGCCGGTGTTGGCGACGAGCGCCGACTCGACGTAGTCCTGCGAGAAGGTCGAACCGGTCTGGCGGAGGTACTTCGCGACGGTGCGCAGGATGACGACCTGCCGCCACGTCAGGCCGGCCGCGAGGACGAGGGCGTTGAAGCCGTCGGACTCGGCGCGACCGTCCCACACCGCCCGGAACGCCTCCTCGAAGCGCTCGCGGACGTCGTCGGCGAGAGCGGCGTCGCCCGCACCCCACGTGCGGGCGTCGGCGCACAGGCCGAAGTCGAAGATGTGCAGGGTGCGGCCGTCGGAGCCCGGGATCTCGTAGGGGCGCTCGTCGGTGACCTCCACGCCGAGGTGGGTGAAGAGCGGGAGCACCTGGGTCAGCGACAGGTCGGCGCGGCGGTAGAGCTTGAACCGCCGCTCGCGCGGGTCGTCGGACGCCGGGTCGTCGTAGAGGTGCAGCCCGGTGGTGCGGTCGCCGTCGCCCAGCGCGTCGATGCGGTCGAGGTCCTCGACGGCGGTCTCGACGTCGAAGTCCTCCTTGTACGCCTCGGGCAGCGCCTTGGCGTAGGCCGCCATGGTGCGGGCCGCGCCCTCGAGCCCGCGGGCCTGTCCGAGCGCCTCCGAGAGGTCCTCGTCCCACGTGCGGGTGGCGTCGATGACGCGACGCTCGAGCGCCGCCTCGTCGACGTCGGGGATGTCGGTGCCTGCCGGCATACGCACGACGAAGTGCAGGCGGGCGAGGGTGGACTCGCTGACCCGCGTGGTGTTGTCGATGTTCTCGCCACCGAACGCCTGGAGCAGGATCGCCTCGATGCGCAGGCGGACCGTCGTGTTGTAGCGGTCGCGCGGGAGGTAGACGAGGCACGAGACGAAGCGGCCGAACTCGTCGCGGCGCAGGAAGAGCTTGGTCTTGCGGCGCTCCTGCAGGTGCAGGACGCTCGTCGCGATGTCGGCGAGCTGCTGGGCGCTCGTCTGGAAGAGCTCGTCGCGCGGGTAGGTCTCGAGGATCTGGAGGATGTCCTTGCCCGAGTGGCTGTCGGCGCTGAGGCCCGTGAGGCGCAGCACCTCCTGGGCCCGCACGTCGATGAGCGGGATGTCGTGGATCGTGTCGTTGTAGGCCGCCGAGGCGTAGAGCCCGAGGAAACGCTGCTCGCCGACGCACTCGCCGCGGGCGTCGAACTTCTTGATCGAGATGTAGTCGAGGTAGACGTCGCGGTGCACGGTGGCCCGCGAGTTGGCCTTGGTGATGATGAGGATGCTGGAGTCGCGGGCGGCTCGGCTCGCAGCCGGCGTGAGCACGAGTCCCTTTGCAGCGGAGGGCCGGTCGTAGCGGAGCAGACCGAGGCCGGTGCCCGGGACCTGGCGCGAGACGTCGTGGCCGTCCTCGTGAGAGAGGGAGTACTCGCGGTAGCCGAGGAAGGTGAAGTTGTTGTGGGCGAGCCACTCGAGGAAGCGGCTGGCCTCCCGCGCGTGGTGCGGGTCGGTGCCGGGGGGCGTGGCGGAGCGCAGCTCGCTCGCGATGGTCAGCGCGTGCGCGCGCATCTTCGGCCAGTCCTCGACGGAGTCGCGCACGTTGTCGAGGACGTGGCGCAGTCGCGCCTCGACGTCGGGCAGCGCGTCGGCGGGCAGGCGGTCGATCTCGAGGTGCATCCACGACTCGCGGACCAGGCCGAGACCCGACGACTCCACCGTGGTGGACCCGTCGGTGACGACCGACTTGAGCTCACCCGTGATGGTGCGCGACACGGTCATCTGCGGGTGCACGATGAGGTGCACGCCCCGGTCGAAGCCACCCAGGGCCGCCACGACCGAGTCGACGAGGAAGGGCATGTCGTCGACGACGACCTGCACGACCGTGTGACCCGTCGACCAGCCCTCGTCGTCGGAGCTGGGGTTGAACGCGCGGACGTTGAAGGTGCCCACGGGCCGGTCCTGCGCGAACGCGCGGTGCTCCGAGGCGATGGTGGCGAGCTCGCGCGCCGGACGGGCCAGGAGGTCCTCGGTGGCCACGAGGCGGTAGTAGGCGAGGAGGAACTCCTCGAACTCGGCCTGCGCGGTGCCGGCGGCCCGGCCCCGGCCCCGCTTGTTGGGAGGCGCCACTGCCGCGGCCGCGGCCTTGATGACGTCGATTCGAGACTGTTCGAGTGACGCTGACATGCGGTTGTCGGATTCCTCACCGTGCGGCCCGTGTCGCGGCACCTCGCTGTGCCGCGCATCTCACGATGTGAGCCTATCCCCGTCGAGGTCTCCGCCCGAACCACCCCCGGTGGAGAACTCGCGGGGACCACCGGGGTCAGTCCCTAGAGTGGTGCCATGAGCGAGGGGAACCGCGGTCGGCAGGGTCGCAGCGGCGCGGACCCCGCGACACTGCGGGCGCTCACGACCTCCCGCGCTGCCACCCGGTCGATGTCCGACGAGCTGCTCACCCACGTCCCCGACCTCGGTGACCTGCCCACGCAACGAGCGCTCGACACCTGGGTCGAGCAGGCCGCCGACACCCTGCGCGCCCTGTCCGAGGCGCTCGAGGAGCGCCTGCTGGACCTCGGTTCCGCAGCGTCCTCTGCGTCCTCTGCGTCCTCTGCGTCCTCGGCGTCCTCCGTGGTCGCCGACCCATCGGGCCGGGCGCCGCAGAGAGGCGCGGGATGAGCCTCTCCCCTGGCGACCCCGGTTCGGCCTCGGCGCTGGGCGGTGCCCTGCGCACCCAGGCGGGCCGGCTCGCCGACCTCGTGGTCGAGCTCGACTCCGCGGCGGCGCGCGTCACGCGGGCGGGCGCACCCGACCCGTCCGGTCACGAGCGCGACCTCGTCACGAGGGCCGCGACCGAGCTCGACCGCGTCGGTGGGCTGCTCCAGTCGTGGACGACCACAGCGGTCGAGTCGGCGGCGGGGCTCCGCTCGCTCGAGCCTGCCCTCGCCCGCAGCGACCTCGTCGTCGACGGGCAGCTCGTCGTCGAGCGGAGCGGTCCCAGCCGCGTCGAGCCGGCCCACCGGCTCGCCGAGCGCGAGCGCCTCCAGGAGCTGCTCAACCGGGTCACGGCCGTCCGCTCGCGCGAGCTGGCGCGGCTGCGGCGTGAGCTCGAAGCGTCGCACCGGTCGCTCGTGGCGCTCTCCGACCGGGCGAGGTCGGGCGGCTGAGGGCCCCGGCACCGGGCGCCCGCGAGCCGACGCCGGGGCGTCGCGTGCGCGTGCAATAGCGTGTGCGCCATGAGGATCACCGAGACGATCACGTATGCCGCACCCCCCGAGTCCGTCTACGCGATGGTCACCGACCAGGCCTTCCAGGAGCGCAAGTGCATCGAGGCCGGGGCGCAGCGGCACGAGGCCGCGGTCAGCGCAGTCGGTGACGGCGCCCGCGTCGTCACCAAGCGCGACCTGCCGGCCGACGACCTGCCCGACTTCGCGAAGTCGATCGTCGGGCCCACCCTCTCGGTGACCGAGACCTACGAGTGGGCGGCGGCCTCGGGCGACGGCGGTCGCGACGGCACCCTCACGGTCGAGGTCGCGGGCGCGCCCGTCGCGATGCGCTCGAAGATCCGGCTCGCTCCCTCGGGTGGCGGCAGCGTGATCACCATCGACGGCGACCTCAAGGCGTCCATCCCGCTCTTCGGCGGCAAGGTGGAGAAGGCCGCCGCGCCGGCCGTCATCGAGGCGATCCACAGCGAGCAGCGCACCGGCGCCGACTGGCTCTCCGAGCGCGGCTGACGGCCCCGCCGCTCACCGCGCGACACGTCGGGCCCGCCCCCTGCTGGGGACGGGCCCGACGGCATACCTGCTCGGACGACGGAGGCGTGCCTGCTCAGCCCATGTGCGGGTAGGTGTGGTTCGTCGGCGGGACGAACGTCTCCTTGATCGAGCGGACGCTCGTCCAACGCAGCAGGTTCTGGGCCGCGCCGGCCTTGTCGTTGGTGCCGGACGCCCGGCCGCCGCCGAAGGGCTGCTGGCCGACGACGGCGCCGGTGGGCTTGTCGTTGACGTAGAAGTTGCCGGCGGCGAAGCGGAGCCGCTTCGTGGCGTCGGCGATGGCGCGGCGGTCCTGGGCGATGATCGAGCCGGTGAGTCCGTACGGCGCGAAGCGCTCCATCTGGTCGAGCACCTTGTCGTACTGCGCGTCGGGGAAGACGTGGACCGACAGGATCGGGCCGAAGTACTCCGTGCGGAACGACTCGTCTGCGGAGTCCTTGATCTCGAGCACCGTCGGGCGCACGAAGTAGCCGACCGAGTCGTCGTACGTGCCCCCGGCGACGACGTCGATGCCGTCGGTGGCGTGCGCCCGGTCGATGGCGTCCTTGTGCTTGGCGAACGCGCGGTCGTCGATGACGGCACCCATGAAGTTGGACAGGTCGGTGACGTCGCCCTGGGTGAGGCCGTTCGTGATGTCGACGAGGTCGCCCTTGATCTGCTTCCACACCGAGGCCGGCACGTACGCACGCGAGGCCGCCGAGCACTTCTGGCCCTGGAACTCGAACGCGCCGCGGATCATTGCGGTGCGCAGCACGGCGGGGTCGGCGCTCGGGTGGGCGAGGATGAAGTCCTTGCCACCGGTCTCGCCGACGAGGCGCGGGTAGGTGCGGTAGCGGTCGAGGTTGGTGCCCACTTCGTGCCACAGGTGCTTGAAGGTGGGCGTCGAGCCGGTGAAGTGGATGCCGGCGAGGTCCTCGTCGGCGAGCGCTGCCTTGCTCACGTCGATGCCGTCGCCCGTGACCATGTTGATGACGCCGGGCGGCATCCCCGCCTCCTCCAGCAGTTCCATCGTCAGCGACGCGGCGAGCTGCTGGGTGGGGCTCGGCTTCCAGACGACGGTGTTGCCCATGAGCGCGGGTGCGGTGGGGAGGTTGCCCGCGATGGCCGTGAAGTTGAACGGCGTGATGGCGTAGACGAAGCCCTCGAGCGAGCGGTAGTCGGAGCGGTTCCAGATGCCCTTGGCGTTGAGCGGGGGCTGCTGCTCGAGGATCTGGCGGGCGAAGTGGACGTTGATGCGCCAGAAGTCGATGAGCTCGCAGGCGCTGTCGATCTCGGCCTGGTAGGCGGTCTTGCTCTGACCGAGCATCGTCGCGGCGTTGAGGCGCGCACGCCACGGCCCGGAGAGCAGCTCGGCCGCCTTGAGCAGGATCGCCGCGCGGTCGTCGAACGAGAGCTCGCGCCACATCGGCGCGGCGGCCTTGGCGGCGTCGACGGCCGCCTGGCCCTCCTGCACGGTCGCGTTGCGCAGCGTGCCGAGGACCTTCGCGTGGGCGTGCGGCTGGCGCACCGCGACCTCCACGCCGGTTCCCGTGACGCGCTCACCGTTGATGGTGTGCGGCAGGTCGCGCGGGGTGGCTCCCAGCTCGACGAGCGCGACCTCGAGCGCGGCTCGCTCGGGCGAGCCCGGGGCGTAGTCGAGCACCGGCTCGTTGGCCGGTGCGGGCACGTGGGTCACGGCGTCCATCAAGTTCTCCTGCGGGGTCGGCGCGGTGGTCGTCGCCCGGGACGGGCGATGGGGTGACCTCGCCTCGTGGGCGGGGCCACCCCATCGTTCCATGCGTGCAGGGTCGGGCCGTCAGCGCAGGATCGTGATGCTCCACGGGTAGCGGAAGGACTCGCCGCGGTTGGCGGCCATGGCGGCGCGGATGTGGAACCATAGCGCCGCGACGACCGCGACGATCCAGACGATGATCGCCAGCGGGATGAGGATCACGGTGAAGAACATGACCCAGCCGACGATGATCGCCGCCCAGACCGCCAGGTTGAAGTTGAAGGAGCCCGCGGCAGCCTGACGGACGAACGCGCTGCGGTCCTTGTAGATGGCCCAGATGAGGAGCGGACCGACGAAGCTGAGCCAGCCGACGGAGACGACGGCGGCGACGATGGCGGCGAGGTGCCCGAGGATCGCCCACGTGCGCTCGTCGCTGGTGGGCGTCGTCAGGTCCCGGCCGGACGGGTTGGGGATCGGTTGTGTCATGGGTCCATCGTGCCCGTCACCGGCGTGGAGCGCTGCCGGGGACGGCCCTGATCGGACCCTGAGCCGCCCCTGACCCGTGAGGGTCGAGACCGACCAACGGGCCTCAGGATCTGGCGCCGACCCTCAAGCGCTCGCGCCGACGCCGTCCTCGACGACGAGCGAGCAGACCGCGCTGTCGGAGGCGGCGATGCCCAGGGTCGACAGGAGGGTGAGCGTCATCTGGTGGTGGCCCCGGGCGCCCGGGTGGAACGCGTCGTCGAGCCAGCCCGCCGGGGCGACGTCGTCACCGGCCGCGGCGGCGGCGTCGTGCCACGCGGCCGCGTGGTCGACCACGAGGACACCCAGGTCGCGCGCCACCTCACGGACCGCCTCGGCGTAGAGCGAGATGAGACGAGGGTTGCGGCCGCCCTCCTCGAACACGGGCGGCGGGGTCTGCAGCACGACGGTCGCGCCCACGTCGCGCGAGCGCTGGACGATCTGGTCGATGCGGAAGCGGAAGCCGCGGACGCCGTCCTCGCCGGCGAGGATGTCGTTGGTCCCGAACATGACGAGCACCACGTCGGGTGCGAAACGTCCCGCGCGCCAGTGGAACTCGGGCAGCAGGTCCTCGGTGGTGGCGCCGGACACGCCGCTGTTGACGACGGTGTCTCCGCGCCGACCGAGCTCGCCGCGCACGCGCTCGGCGAAGTGCTCCACGTAGCAGCGGTAGCCGTGCGTGTGCGTGACTCCCTGGGTGATGCTGTCGCCCAGGAAGGCCCACGTCACGGGCGGTCCGGAGAGGATCTCGCGGAGTCGGTCGGCATCGCGGCGGGCGTACTCGTCGGCGGTGAAGTCCATTCGCGCAACGTAACAAGCGGGCACACCATCGCGACTCCCCCGGACCAGCACGTGGACGCTCAGGCAGCTCCCGCGACCGAAGCCCCGGCCGGCGTGGCCAGACCGTGCGGGAAGGGAGCCGGTCGCTCGTCGCCGTGCAGCGTGGCCTCGACGGGCAGCCGGTCGACGAAACGGGACACCGCTCCCCCGACGGCGGCGTCGGCCAGGACGCGGCGGTGGCCGAGGCCGGCGGTCGAGAGCAGCTGGGCGCCCGGCCACGACCGCACGAGGCGTGCCGACGGTTCGTGCGGCGCCTCGCGGTCGAGCAGGTCGTGCACCACCAGCAGCTCGGGTCGTTCCCGCACGCCGAGGCCGGTCGCGATGCGGACGAGGTCGAGGTCGTCGACGGCGTAGCCCGTGCGACGGCGCGCTCGCTCGGCGAGCAGGCCGGTCGCCCTCGGCCCGAGGCCCAGCTCGCGCCCGATGCGGTCGAGCAGGTCGGGTATGCCGCTCGGCGGAGCCACGAGGACGAGGCGCTCGGAGGCGAGCCATCCGTCGCGGATGGCGAGCAGGGTTGCGAGGGCTCCCATCGAGTGCGCCACGACCGCCCGCGCCGGGCCGAACCGCGCGGCCACTGCATCCAGGGCCCGGCCGAGCTCTACCGCGTCGCTGGAGCGCGGCCCGTGTGCACCCGCATCCGAACGGCCGTGGCTGAGGCCGTCGAACGCGACGACCTGCAACCCCCGGTCGAGCAACGGCGCGACGAGCGGCACCATGTGCTCGAGGCTGCCGCCCCAGCCGTGCACGAGGTAGACGACCGGTCCGTCGCCCCACGACCAGCCACGGACGGCCCGGCCCCGCAGGTGCACCTCGAAGGGCGCACCGAGCAGCTCGCGCACGGTGGCCGGCGGACCGTCCGCCGCATCTCGCGCGGTGGCCTGGGGCAGCCGGAACCACAGGCGCTCCGCCGTGCGGGCGGCCAGCGCGGGTGACGTGCGGGCGAGGAGGCTCGCGCTGCGACGTAGAATAGTCCGAACGATCGTGCTTTTCTTGGCTGACGTGTGTGCCATGGTGATCACCTGTCTTCGGGGTGGTAGGGGTGTGAGCCGGTCAGTGGACCGCCCGGCCCGGCCGGTCAGGCCGGGCGGGCCTCGCCGGCGCCCGGCCGGCAGCTGTCGAGGAGCCGTTCGAAGGCTCGACGGGCCCGCCCCTCGGCGGAGCTGTCGCGCATGAGACGGCGGGCGTGGTGGTGGGCGAGCACGATCCCCTCGAGCTCGTAGGCGAACTGCTCCGGGTCGACGTCGTCACGGAAGTGCCCCTCGGCCACGGCCGTGCCGACGATCATCGTCACCGACTCGGCCTTGTCGCGTTCGGCGCGCACGAGCTCGTCTCGCACGGCACCCTCCTGGTCGTCGAACTCACTTGCGGCGTCGACGAACACGCAGCCTCCCCCGAAAGCGGTGGACTGCCACGTGAGCCAGCGGTCGAAGTACTCGCGCAGCCGGGGCTCCCCTCGCGGCGTCGCCAGGGTCGGCCTCATGACGACGTCGACGAACTTCTCGCGGGCATGCCGCAGCACCTCGACCTGCAGCGACTCCTTGGACGCGAAGTGCGCGTAGAGACCGCTCTTGCTCAGCTTGGTGGCAGCGGCCAGGGTGCCGATGGTGAGACCACCCAGGCCGACCAGCGAGGCGAGCTCGGTCGCTTCGTCGAGGACGGCGGCCTTGGTGCCCTCTCCCTTGCCCACGACCCAATAAAAGCACGACCGTTCGGTTGTGACAAGCCCCGTGCGCGCGTCAACGGCGGGCCGACCAGTCGCGGAGCACCGCGGTCCACACGGCAACGCTGTCGGGCACGAGGCTGTCGGGCTCGTCCGTGATGCGCCGCAGCAGGTCGTCCACCGGCACCCACTCCCCCCACGAGACCTCCTCGGGCTGCCAGCGGATCGGCCCGTCCCACGACGTGACGAAGCGGAACGCCCGGTAGCGGGTGTGGTCGTCGGCGTAGTCCACCGGTGCGAGCTCCACGAGAGGCTCGCCTGACACCCCGAGCTCCTCCTCGACCTCGCGCACCGCGCCGTCGCGAGGGTCCTCCCCCGCAAGCACGACTCCCCCGGCCGCGAAGTCCAGCAGCCCCGGGTAGACGTCCTTCGTCTCCGTGCGCCGGTGCAGGTAGACCCGCCCGAGCCGGTCGCGCACCACCACCGACGACGCGGCGTGGCGCAGGTTCCGCGCCCGCATCACCGAACGCGGGGCCGACCCGACCACCTGACCGGCTTCGTCGTAGAGGGCGACTACTTCGTCGGCCACGGCGCCCCCTCAGCCGAAGAACGCGCGTACGTCGTCGAGCTCGGTGACGTCGTACCAGAGCAGCTCGTCGGCCTCCTCGTCGACCCCCGCCGTCACCTCGTCGTCGACGTGGAAGGAGGCGACCCGCGACAGCGGCACCGGGGCCGTCAGCACCACGCGGGACACCGGCCGGCCGTCACCCGGCGCCACCCAACCGGGATCGGCGTCGGCGGAGGCGACGACCCGCCGGTCGCGTGGCGTCGCCCGCAGCCCGCCCGCGGCCTCGACGGCGTCGCTGAAGGCGGCGTACTCGAGGTCCTCGACGTCGAGACCCGGCGCGCTCTGCTCGAGACCGGCCGTGACGGCATACGCGACCCTGGGGTTGCCCGGGCCGGCCGCGAGCGAGCCGCCCGCCGACAGCTCCTCGAGGCCCTCCCGGCCCAGTGGGACGTAGACGCGCACGACGGGCATCAGCCCTCCCTCCCGCTCGTCAGCTCGGCGAGCGACTCGACGATGGCCTGCCCGAGCACGTCGACGTCGGGCATCGCCTCGCGGTCGGCGTTGAGGCCGAAGTAGACCCCGCCGTTGTACGACGTGATGCCGATCGACAGCGCCTGCCCCTTGGCGAGCGGCGTCACCGGGTAGGTCGAGAGCATCTCGGCGTCGCCGGCGTACAAGGGCTCCTGGGGGCCGGGGACGTTGGTGATCATGACGTTGTAGAGGCGCCGCGACATCGCCGAACCGAGCCGGGCGCCGAGCGCGTGCAACGTCGGCGGCGCGAAGCCGGCGAGGTTGGCCAGCGACGTGGCCCCCACGGCCTGACCGCCCTCCATCTGCTGGCGCATGGCGAACGCGATCTGGTGCAGCCGCATGGAGGCGCCCGGCTCGCCGACGGGCAGGTTGACGACGCACGCCATGACCTGGTTGGCGTACATGCCCGCCGGGTCGTCGCCGTAGATGCTCACCGGCACCATGGCGCGCACGACCGTGTGCGGGCTGACCGGCTCGCCCCGGCCCAGCAGCCACGCCCGGAAGCCGCCGGCGATCGTCGCGAGCACGACGTCGTTGATCGTCACGTCCTCGGCGTAGGCACCGCGCGCGAGGCGCTTGCGCACCAGGCGGTAGTCGTCGAGGTCGGTGGCGACCATGACCCACCGACGGGCCGACCCGATCTCGGCGTTGAGGGGAGAGTCCGGCGCCGGGCGGGCCGCGGTGCGGGCGACGGTGGAGAGCACCTGGCCCGCCGACTCGACCGCCCGCAGACCGACGTTGAGGGCGTCGTTGAGACCGCCGCGCACGAGGTCGACGACCTGCGTCGGGCGCCGCACGGCGTCGACGACCGCCCCGGTGACGAGCTCGACGGACGAGGGGCCTCGCTGCGGCTCCCACGGCGGCGGGTCGTCGTCGAGGTCCTCCCCCTTCACGGCGTCGACGATCACGTGCGCGATGTCGAGGGCGTTGACGCCGTCGATGAGGGCGTGGTGCGTCTTCGTGACGATGGCGAACCGCCCGTCGTGCAGGCCCTCGACGAGGTAGACCTCCCAGAGCGGGCGCGTGCGGTCGAGCTTGCGCGGCTGCACGCGGGCGACGAAGTCCTGCAGCTGCCGGTCGCTGCCCGGACGGGGCAGGCCCGCGCGACGGACGTGGTAGCCCATGTCGAAGGCCTCGTCGTCGACCCACACCGGGTTGGCGATGCGCCCCGGCACGTCGCGCACCTTCTGGCGGAACCGCGGGATCGCGCCGATGCGACTCTCGATGATGCGCACCAGCTGGTCGTAGTCGAAGCCCTCGCGTGGCGGCTGGAAGACCATGACCGAGCCGACGTGCATCGACGTGGTGGACTCCTCGAGGTAGAGGAACGACGCGTCGAGCGAGGTCAGCCGGTCAGACATGGTCACACTCTGCCAGAACGCCTTACGTAGGATCGTGGCCATGCCAGCGTTTCGCGCCCTGCCGTATGCCGTCTGCGTGCTCGCCCTCGCGGGCGTCACCGCCTGCTCGTCCAGCAGCGCGACCGACGGCACCGCGGCGGCCACCGGCGTGAGCTCCACGGGCTCGGTCAAGCGACTCCAGGTCTCCGTCACGGGCACCACCGTCACGCCCGCTCCCGCCCAGGTCGAGCTGCCGGTCGGGTCGACGCTCGAGCTCGTCGTGACGTCCGACCACGACGACGAGCTGCACGCCCACGGCTTCGACGCCGAGACCGAGATCAAGGCCGGCGTGCCGGCGACGCTGCGCCTCACCGCCAAGGAGCCCGGCTCCTACGAGGTCGAGACCCACGAGCCGGCCCTCACGCTGCTCACGGTCGCCGTCCGCTGACGACGCCGCACCCGGAACGCCGACCGTCATGGCCCCTCCCGTAGCCCTCACCGCCGGCGCCGCGCCGGCCCTCGTCCCCTCGATCCCGGAGGCCGCGTGGCCCGCCGTCGCACCGGCGCACGGGGTCGGCAGCCGCGGCGACCTGCCCCTGCCCTTCGCGGCGCTCGTCATCGCTGCCCTCGCCGCGCTGGTCATCTCCTTCGTCGCCATCAGCACCCTGTGGCGCGAGCCGCGTCTGCGCGCCAGCGACGGCATCCTGCTGCCCGCCCCCGTCGCGGCCGTGCTCGACTCGCGGTGGCTGCGGCTCGCGGCGCGGCTGCTCGCGGCGCTGCTGACCGTCTGGACGCTCGTGGCGCTCGTCCTCGGTCCGGACTCGGCGCGCAACCCCGTTCCCCACGTCGTCTACGTGTGGCTGTGGGTCGGTCTCGCGTTCGCCTCGATGCTCCTCGGCCCGGTGTGGCGGGTCATCAACCCGCTCCGGGCCCTGCACGCCGTGCTGCTGCGGCTGGCCAGGGTCTCGCCCGACCTCGCGGCCCTGCCCTACCGGTGGGGACTCTGGCCCGCAGCGGTCGGACTCGGCGCCTTCACCTGGGTCGAGCTCGTCGCCGAGGACAACACGTCGATCGGCTTCCTCCGGGTGCTCGTCGCTGCCTTCATCGCCCTCTCGATGCTCGGCGCCGCCGTCTTCGGCCGAGCCTGGTTCGAGCAGGGCGACCCCTTCGAGGCCTGGTCGCGACTGCTCGGCCTGCTCTCACCCCTCGGTCGTCGCACCGACGGGCGCTGGGTGCTGCGCACTCCGCTCCACGGCGTGAACGGGCTGCGGGGCCGGCGGGGGCTCGTGCCCACGGTGGCCGTGATGCTCGGCGGGACGGCATACGACGGCTTCTCGGCGAACCTGTCGTGGGCCACGTTCGTGCAGACGTCCTCGGTGCCCTCGTCACTGCTCAGGACGGCGACGCTGCTCGCCTTCTTCGCCCTCGTGGCCGGGACGATCTGGCTCGCCTCGGTGGTGTCAGTGGCACTTGCCGGCGAGCCCCTGCGGCGCTCGTTCTCCTTCGTCAGCGACATCGCGCCGTCGCTCATCCCGATCGCCGGCGGCTACGTCGTCGCCCACTACTGGTCGCTGTGGGTCTACCAAGGGCAGTACGCCTGGGTGCTGCTCACCGACCCGCTCGGCACCGGCGCCGACGTGCTCGGAACCGCCGACCTCACGCCGGACGACACGCTCATCCAGCCGACGCTCGTCGCGACGATCCAGGCGGTCAGCATCGTCGTAGGCCACCTGCTGGGCGTCCTCGCCGCCCACGAGCGCGCGATCACCGTGCTCGAGCGGCGGGCCGCCGTGATCGGGCAGGTGCCGCTCATGGTCGTCATGATCTTCTACACGGTCGGTGGGCTGACGATCCTCTTCGCACCCTGAGGCCGCACGGCGACTCTCTCGATCGGCCCTGTCAGGCCTCGACCGCTGCCGCCGCGCGTCCCGACAGCCGCCTCCGGTGAGCCCGCCGATCCTTGTGGTGCCGACGGTCCCCGTCAGGAAGGGTCCACGGGAGCACCGCGCTCGCGAGGTCGGCGACGGCACGTCGCACCGGCGAGTCGGGCGCGTGCTCGACGACCGACCGGCCGGCGAGCAACGCCGCGTCGAGGGTGGCGGGGTCGTCGGGCACGAACCGCACCGAGTCGAGCCCGGCGAAGCGCAGCAGCGAGTCGGCGATGCGCGACTCGGGCCGCGACCCGACCGCCCCGGCCCGAACGCGGTTGACGACCGGCACCGGATCGCCCGAGGGCACGGTGCCGAGCTCTTGGAGACCGCGGACGAATCGCTGCAACGCCACGGGGTCCGCCCCGCCGACGGCCACGACGAGATCGGACGCGGCCAGCGACGTCAGTGTCGCCTCGTTGCGCCGGGGCGCGGACGTGTCGTAGCTCAGCTCCTCGTCGTCCTCGAGGCAGAAGCCGCAGTCGACGACCACGACACCGACGAGCGACCGGCTGAGGTCGAGCACGCGCTCGAGCGCGGCCGCCCGCACCTCGGGCCAGCGCTCTGCCTTCGGCAGGCCGGTGAGGACGCGCAGCCCGGGCACGACCTCGGGCGCCACCCGAGCCAGCATCGGCAGGTCGAGCAGGCCCTGGTCGGCCGCTCGGCACGCGGCCGCGATCCCGGGCGCCTCGTCGAGCAGGCCCAGCGACTGCGCGACGCACCCCCCGTAGGTGTCGGCGTCGACGAGCAGCACCTCGACGCCACGGCTGGCGACCTCTGCGGCGAGCGTCGTCGCGAGGACCGTGCGGCCGGGTGCCCCGGTCGGGCCCCAGACCGCGACGACGGGAGCCCTCTCCGGACCGCGGGGTGCGCCGTGACCCTGCCGCGGGCTGCGGCCGTGCGGATCGCTCGCCCCTGCGGACGACCTGTCCCCCTCGGGGAGTGCGCCGGAGGGAAGCCAACCGGTCGCGCCGTCAGCGCCTCCGGGCCGGTCGCCCTCTGACGGGGCGGCCCCGACCGCAGCCTGGTGCGCCGCGTCGACGCCGCTCGCACCAGATGCGCCGTCAGGCGTCGGCTCGGCCACCCCACCGGCGAGGGCGGCTTCGAGGTCGTCGAGGGTGGGGTCCTCGTCGAGGCACGCGGCCCAGCGGTCGGGCCCGGCGTCGACGGGCAGGGTGGTGCTGACGGTGAGCTGACGCAGCCGCCGCTCGGACTGCTCGTCGTCGGGCGGGTGGACGCCGATGATGCGGATCCGGTGGGAGCGCAGCCGGTCCACGACCGACAGGTCCAGACCGCGCAGGTCGGACGACACCACGGCGGTGTCGCCGAGCCCCGCCTCCGCCACCGACAGCAGCTCTGGCACGTCGGCACACCGTCGGCTGACGACGACGCCCCGGACGCCTTCGAGCGCCGTCGCGACCGCGGACTCCCAGCGGTGGCCCAGGGCGGTCAGGACCTCGGTCATGCCCCGCCGCCGGACACCGCACCGACCGAGGGCACGAGCGTCAGCTTGGCCTCCGCGTCGACCGCCTCGACGAGGGGCTGGACCTTGTCCGCCGGCACGTAGATCTGGACGGACGTCATCGACCCGGCCCCGAAGCCCCCGCTGCTCGTGAGCACGTTCGCGACAGCCGCAGAGCGCAGCACGCGCTGGGTCGAGACCGCGGCCCGCTCGCCGGTGGTCGCAGCCTTGGGCGTGACGAACACGTCGACCCGGCTGCCCCGCGTGAGGCCGGAGGTCGACATCGCGTCTGCCCGCACGGTCACCCGCTGGACGTCCACCTCGTCGGCCGCGCCGACGGCAGACGCGGGGACCAGCTCACCCGCCCGGACGTCGCGGAGCAGGAACGAGCCGGTGGGCGCCGGGGCGTCGGCACCGAGGTAGGCGTTCATGCCGTCGGCCAGGCGCACGTCGGCCCGCACGAACGACGTGGCCTCCACCGCGTCACCCGCGACGAGGTTGGTGGCGGCGACCCAGACGGGCACGCGGTCGTCGGCGCTCGCCACGGCCTTGGCGCCGAGCGTGGCGGCCACGATGACGAGGAGCACGCCCACGACGAGGCGGCTGTCTCGCCACGAGGGTCGTTGGAGTCTCTTGGCGCTCGGCCTGGCCAGCTCGGTCATGTGGGCCCCCTGTGGTCCGCTGTCGATGGCGACGCCGCCCGAGCACGAAGGCCGTCCGACGCCGGGAACATCTTGCATCAGGTGGCGGCACACCGCGCGCCCGGAGCCACAGCTGTGGACGGCGTGCCACGACGTGGTCGCCACGCAACTACGATGAGGGCGAGATCGTCGCGTGCCGGTGCCTGAGGAGGATTCAACGTGGCCCAGCGGTTCCTGCAGCTCGCCGAGGTGTCGGAGATCCTCAACATCTCCTCGGCCCAGGCGTACGCCCTCGTGCGATCGGGCGAGCTGCCGGCGATCAAGATCGGCGGGCGCGGCCAGTGGCGCGTCGAGGCGACCGAGCTCGAGAGCTACATCCAGCGCATGTACGCCGAGACCAAGTCGTTCGTGCAGGCCCACCCGTTCGGCGGCGGCGCCGAGGAGTGAGCCGGCGCCCTCCCGTGGGGCTGATCGCTGTCGCTGGTGGGCCGACCCGCCGCTCAGCTGATCCGGCGCACCGACCCCAGTGACCAGAAGGGCACGATCAGCCGACCGGTGACGTTGGCCGAGCGTCGCGCCTCGTCGGCAGCGTGCTCGGCCAGCTCGAGGTGGTCGGCACCGACGACGTCGATCGTGCCGGTCGCGAGGCGCCCGTCGACGTCGGCGAGCTCGACGACAGCCCGGTCGCGGCTCGCGGCCCGGAGCGCGGCGCCGAGGCCGAAGCGCTTCGCGACCACCGACGGCGTGCGGGCGCCCGGGCCGATGCCCGTGATCCCCCGGACGGCCGCGAGGGCCACCAGGCAGGGGCGCCCCGGCGCCGTCTCGACCAGCGCCCAGTCGGGCCCCACGTCGACGAGGCGACCCGTGACCACCCGCCCGGGCAGGTGCAGACCGACGCGGTTCGCGTCGACGTTGGCCAGCAGGCGCGTGTGGACGTCGAGCAGCGCCCGCTCTCGTCGCACGCGGTCGGCGACCTCCGAATCGAGCTCGCGGCTCTCGTCGAGGGCGAGCTGAGCCGCGAGGTCGTCGAACAGCCGGTCCCAGCGCATGGCCACACCCTTCCCTGCCGCGTGGCCGCGAGCCACCCGGCACGATCTTGACCAACACCATACTTGACCAAACGCAAGCAAACTGCATTGAATGAACGCATGCACAGGGGAACGCAGCGCGGGCAGGGCGCCACCACCGACAACCCCCAGGAGTCCCGGGGCCGCCCCGTCCGAGCGCCGGGGCGCTTCGCTCGCCTCCCGTCCGGCCTCTGGTCACGGCCGTTCCTCCGGGGCGTCGCCGCTGCCGCCGTCGGTCTCGGCGTGGCGCTCGCGGCCCTCCGGATGCTGGCGGCCGTCGCCATCCGTGGCACGGGCGCACCCGCCGGGGCCGCGCGACCCGACGACGTGCTCATCCTGCTCCTGGCCTGGGTGGGTGTCGCCCTCGCCGCCTGGCTGGCCCTGGGCTCGCTGCTCGGCCTGTTTGCAGCGCTTCCCGGCGCGGCCGGGCGCGTGGCGGCAGACCTCGCGCGGCGCATCACGCCGGTGGCGGCGCGCAAGGCGCTGACGCTGGTGCTCGGGGCCTCCGTCGGCTCCGTCGCCCTCCCCCCGGCGCAGGTGTCCAGCGCCGGCTCCGCACCCACGCACTCCGCCACGGCACGCGACGTGACCTCGGGGGCTCCCGTCGGGTCCTCAGCCCCGGAACCGGGATTCGCGCCCAGCGGGTCCGCTGCCGCCCCCGTCCCGGAGCTCGTCCCCGCCTTCGTCCCCACACCGGGCGCGCGCCCGGTGCCCGGCGGCGACACCGAAGGTCCCGGCTACGTCCCCTCCGCGCCGCCACGAGTGCTCCCGGCCGACCGCTCGCGGCTGCTGGCGCCCTCGCCCCGGGCGACCGCCGGCACCCATGACGTCGTGACCGTCCGCCGCGGCGACACCCTGTGGGCCGTCGCCGCACGGCACCTCGGACCCGACGCCTCCGACGCGCAGGTCGCTCGCGAGTGGCCCCGGTGGTATGCCGCCAACCGCGACGTCATCGGCGACGACCCCGACCTGCTCGTCCCGGGCCAGCAGCTGCGACCGCCTTCCCACCTGACCAGCGCGCCCACCGCCCACCACGCGGCGCCCGTCCCTGCCGAGCGAGGAGCACACCGATGAGCAGCGTCTCGAGCACCCCTGAGCACTCCCCCACCACGTTCCGCGAGATGGGCGCCCCCGCCGGCGTCCGCGGGCCGGAGGGCTTCGTCGTGCGCCGCATCCCGCAGACCGCGCCGCGGGTCATCAGCGCCGACGAGGCCTGGCACGGCGAGCAGCCCTACGCGCAGGACGCCCTCGCCCTCGACTTCTTCGGCGCACGCGACGACGAGGACTTCGGGCGCCAGCCGACACGCAGCAGCCTGCTCCCCGACCCGGCAGGAGTCGTGGGGCGGCTCGCCCAGGCCGTCGTCGAGGTGGTCTCCGGTCAGCGGCCGGCGCCCCAGCTGATCCGGCACACCGCGCCCACCGTCTACTCCGTGATCGCGCGACAGGCGATGGTGGCGGCGCGACGGCGCACCCCCGGCCCACGACGGGCGGCTGTGGTGCGGCGGGTCCGGGTCTGCGAGCCGGCCGACGGCATCGTCGAGGCCTGTGCCGTCGTGGTGTCGCACGGCAGGGTCCGGGCCCTCGCACTGCGCCTGGAGGGCCTCGACGGTCGTTGGCTGCTGACCGCGCTCACCATCGGGTGAGGTCACGGCGCCACTCATCGAGAAAGCGATCCGTCCGGCCGGACGGATCGCTTTCTCGATGGTTGGGTGGGGTGCCCGTGCGGGCGTGTGCCGTGCCGCGCACGTGCGTCACGGCATACGGGGTCAGCGGCGCTTGCGCTTGACCTTCTTGCCCCGGCGGTCGGCCTTGCGCTCCACGGTCTGCTGACCGCCCGTCTCGACGGCGCGGCCGTCCTCGCCCGGCGCGGTGTAGCGCAGTGTGCCGGAGCGCTGCCCGTCCGTGTCGAGGTCGACGCCCGAGACCTTGACGCCGGCCCCGAAGGCGCGGCTCCCGTTCGTGCCGACCGGCTCGTCCGCCGACGCGGCACCCGTGGTGTCGTCGGGCACCGGCGCCGCCGCGAGGCCACTCACGAGGTCGCCCACCGCCATGGGAGCCGCGCCCACCGGCGCTGCGGGCGCCTCGGGCACCTGGACCTCGACGGAGAACAGGTGCGAGACCGACTCCTCCTTGATGGCCTCCATCATCGCCTCGAAGAGCTGGAAGCCCTCGCGCTGGTACTCGATGAGGGGGTCGCGCTGGGCCATTGCGCGCAGCCCGATTCCCTCCTGCAGGTAGTCCATCTCGTAGAGGTGCTCGCGCCACTTGCGGTCGAGCACCGAGAGCACGACGCGGCGCTCGACCTCACGCATCGTCTCGGAGCCGAGCGTCTCCTCACGCTGGTCGTACGCGTGGTGCGCATCGGACATCAGCTGCTCGCGGAGCAGCTCGGCGGTCACGGCCTGCCGGCCGCCCGCCATGTCCTCGACCTCCTCGATGGTCAGCGACACCGGAAAGACCTGGCGCATCGCGTCCCACAGCTTCTCGAGGTCCCAGTCGGCGGCGAAGCCCTCGGCCGTGGCCGCGTCGACGTAGGAGTTCACGACGTCGTTGACGAAGAGTCGCAGCTGCTCGTGGAGGTCCTCCCCCATGAGCACCGCGCGACGCTCGTCGTAGATGACCTGGCGCTGGCGGTTCATGACGTCGTCGTACTTGAGGACGTTCTTGCGGATCTCGTAGTTCTGGGCCTCGACCGCGCCCTGGGCCTTCTGGATCGAGTTGGTGACCATCTTGCTCTCGATCGGCACGTCGTCCTCCATGCCGGCGGTCTGCATGAAGCGGTCGACGAGACCGGCGTTGAACAGGCGCATGAGGTCGTCGTTGAGCGAGAGGTAGAAGCGCGACTCGCCCGGGTCACCCTGACGGCCGGAGCGACCCCGCAGCTGGTTGTCGATGCGGCGCGACTCGTGCCGCTCGGTGCCCAGGACGTAGAGACCACCGAGCTCGGTCACCTCCTCGTGCTCGGCCGCCACGTCGCGCTCGGCCTTGGCGAGCGCCTCGTCCCAGGCGGCTTCGTACTCCTCCGGCGTCTCGTGGGGGTCGAGGCCGCGCCGCTTCAGCTCCGCGACGGCCCGGAACTCCGAGTTGCCACCGAGCATGATGTCGGTGCCTCGGCCGGCCATGTTCGTCGCGACGGTGACGGCGCCCTTGCGGCCGGCGTCGGCGACGATGGCGGCCTCGCGCTCGTGCTGCTTGGCGTTGAGGACCTCGTGCTTGATCCCGCGCTTCTTCAGCTGCTGCGAGAGGTACTCGCTCTTCTCGACGGACACGGTGCCCACGAGCACCGGCTGGCCCACGGCGTGCTTCTCGGCGATGTCGTCGACCACGGCGTCGTACTTGGCGACCTCGGTGCGGTAGACGAGGTCCGGCTGGTCCTTGCGGATCATCGGGCGGTTCGTCGGGATCGGGATGACGCCGAGCTTGTAGATCGAGTTGAGCTCGGCAGCCTCGGTCTGGGCCGTGCCCGTCATGCCGGAGAGCTTCTCGTACATGCGGAAGTAGTTCTGGAGGGTGATCGTGGCGAGCGTCTGGTTCTCGTTCTTGATCTCGACGCCCTCCTTCGCCTCGATCGCCTGGTGCATGCCCTCGTTGTAGCGGCGACCGGGGAGCATGCGTCCCGTGTGCTCGTCGACGATGAGGATCTCGCCGTTCATGACGACGTAGTCCTTGTCCTTCTTGAACAGCTCCTTGGCCTTGATGGAGTTGTTCAGGTAGCCGATGAGCGGCGTGTTGACCGTGTCGTAGAGGTTGTCGATGCCCAGGAGGTCCTCGACGCGGGCGATGCCCGACTCGAGCACGCCGACGGTGCGCTTCTTCTCGTCGACCTCGTAGTCGCCGCGGCCGTCCTCCCCGCGGTTGAGGCGCTGGGCGATGCGGGCGAACTCGACGTACCACTTGGTCGCGAGGTCGGCCGGGCCCGAGATGATGAGCGGCGTGCGGGCCTCGTCGATGAGGATCGAGTCGACCTCGTCGACGATGCAGAAGTTGTGGCCGCGCTGTACGAGCTCGGACGGGTCCCACGCCATGTTGTCGCGGAGGTAGTCGAAGCCGAACTCGTTGTTCGTGCCGTAGGTGATGTCCTTGGCGTACTCGGCCCGGCGCTGCTCGGGCGTCATCGACGCGAGGATGCAGCCGGTCTCCATGCCGAGCGCGCGGTGCACACGGCCCATCAGCTCGGACTGGTACTCGGCGAGGAAGTCGTTGACGGTGATGACGTGCACGCCCTTGCCGGACAGGGCGTTGAGGTAGCTCGGCAGGGTCGCGACGAGGGTCTTGCCCTCACCGGTCTTCATCTCCGCCACGTTGCCCATGTGCAGGGCTGCGCCGCCCATGATCTGCACGTCGAAGTGACGCTTGCCCAGGGTGCGCTTGCTCGCCTCACGGACGGCTGCGAACGCCTCCGGCAGGAGCATGTCGAGGGTCTCGCCGTTGTCGAGGCGCTCGCGGAAACCCTTGGTCTCGTCGCGCAGCTCCTCGTCGGTGAGCTTCTCGAAGTCGGCCTCGAGGGCGTTGACCTGCTTGGCGATGCCCTGGAGCTTCTTCAGGGTCCGGCCTTCGCCGGCGCGAAGCAGCTTCTCGATGACGGCCATCTGGTGATCTCACTCCCGACTGAACGTGTGGACTCGCCCGGTGGGCGGGCTCCATCGCCCGTGATGGGTCACGGGACCCGCCTAGGCTAGCCGCCTTCCCGACGGAACGACCAACGCACCGGCCGGCGCAGGGGTTCCGGATCGGCAACGGTGGGTGGGGCGACGATCAGGCCGCCGCGACGTCGATGCGCGCGAGGCCAAGCCAGGCAGCCATCGACTCGAGGTTGGCCACGAGCGCGGGTCGTGCCTCGGCCGGCGCGCCGGGCTCCCAGGACACCCGGTGGCAGCGCAGCACGCCGGCCGCGCGGTCGGCCTTGAGGTCGCAGCGCGCCACGAGCGCGTCGCCGAAGAGGAACGGCAGCACGTAGTAGCCGTGCACGCGCTTGTGGGCCGGCGTGTAGATCTCGATGCGGTAGTGGAAGTCCCACAGGGCGTGGATGCGCTCGCGTTGCCAGACCAGCGAGTCGAACGGGCTCAGGAGCGCCTCGGCGTGGGCTCGCCGGGGCAGCCTCGCGTCGGCGTGCAGCCACGCGGGCTTCCATCCGGGCACCGTCACCGGCACGAGCTCGCCGTCGGCCACCAGCCTCGCGATCGCCGGCCGGGCGTCCTCGCGGCGGATGCGGAAGTAGTCGGCCAGGCACAGCTCGGTGCCCACCCCGTGCGCCCGGGCGGCGATGCGCACGAGCTCGACGTAACGCTCGGGGTCGGCCTCCGCGCCGGGTCTGTGGGTCCAGGCCGGCCGCAGGGCGGGCGGGGCGGTGGCCGACAGGGCTGCGTAGCGGCGCTCGAACTGGCTCGTGCGTCCGGCGGAGCTGATGCGACCGGCCCAGAAGAGGTACTCGAGGGCCTGCTTGACCTCGGACCAGTTCCACCCCCAGTGCGCGGTGCTGCGGGGCTGGTCGTGCTCGAGGGCAACCTCGACCTCGCGTGCCGTCATCGGCCCGCGGGCCTCGACCTCGGCCTGGACGACGTCGACGAAGTCGGGCCGTTCCTCGAGGATGCGGCGCATGCCGCCCCAGGCCTTCTCGGCGGCGGCGCGCATGCGGAAGTCGAGCAGCGGCCACGTCGAGGGCGGCACGAGGCTCGCCTCGTGAGCCCAGTACTCGACGAGGCGGCGCGGCGCGCGGTCCCGCGCCCGGTCGAGCAGACCGGTGTCGTAGGGCCCGAGCCGGGCGAAGAGCGGGAGGTACTGGCTGCGGGTCAGCACGTTGACGCTGTCGATCTGGATGACGCCGACCCGGTCGACCACCCGCTGGACGTGCCGCATCGTCGCCGTGAAGGGCGCCGGTCGTGGGTCGAGCAGCCCCTGGGCGGCGATCGCGACGCGGCGTGCCTGGGCGCGCGACATCGCGCGCCCGCCTGTGGTCGCCACGGTCATGCGGTCACCCGGCGCTCACTCCTCGGGGTCGATGAGGCGCTGGCGGACGGCATACATGGCCGCCTCCATGCGCGAGTGCATCTGGAGCTTGTCGAGGATGTTGCGGATGTGGTTGCGCACCGTGTTCTCGGAGATGAACAGCTCGGTGGCGATCTCGCGGTTGAGCCTGCCGCGCGCGACGAGCCTGAGGATCTCCAGCTCGCGCTCGGTCAGCCGCGGCAGCTCGAGCCCGGGGGTGGGCGCGGGCACGGTCTCGCGCTGGCTGATCTGCGCGAACTCGAGGAGCAGCTTGGAGGCCATCAACGGCGACAGGAGCGACTGGCCGTGGAAGACACCGCGTATGCCGGCCGCGACCTCCTCGGGAGGGACGTCCTTGAGCAGGTAGCCGTTGGCGCCGGCCCGGACCGCCTCGAAGAGGTTGGCCTCGTCGTCCGAGCTGGTGAGCATGAGGATGCGGGCCGACGGGACCCGCTGCTTGATGACGCGGCAGGCGTCGATGCCACCGCGCTTGGGCATGCCGACGTCCATGACGATGACGTCGGGCAGCTTCTCCTCCGCCTGGTCGACCGCCTCGACCCCGTCAGCGGCCTCGCCGACGATCTCGATGCCGTCCTCGGTGGCGAGGACGGTCTGCAGCCCCCGACGGTAGAGCGCGTGGTCGTCGACGATGAGGACGCGGATGACGTCTGGCGGGGGGTTCACGCGCCTAGTTTGTCAAAGACTGCCGACACCGTGCCCGGTGAGGCGCACGACGAGGATCCGTGTCGGCGCGAACGCGGTCGGAAGAGGCGTCGAGGCACCCTCCGCAGCGGAGGGCGCCTCGACGTGGGGTGTCTGCGGACGACGGTGTCAGCCCGTCGCTGCGACGTCGACGTCGGTCTCGAGGTGCAGCACGCCGTAGCTCCATCCGCGCCGCCGGTAGACCACGCTCGGGCGGTCGGTGTCGGCGTCGTGGAAGAGGAAGAAGTCGTGACCCACGAGCTCCATCTGGTTCACGGCGTCCTCGAGCGACATCGGGGCCGCGGTGTGGATCTTCTCGCGCACCTCGATCGGTGAGTTGCCCAGGGCTCCGAAGCGCTCGAGGTCGTCGACACCGCCTTCTCCGGCTGCGGTGTCGGCCTCGACCGGACGCGTGCCGTTGGCGGACGCGTCGATGCGGGCGGTCGCCTGTGCGACCGACTCGGGGATCCGTCGTCCGCGGCTGACCCGCCGCTTGTCGTGCACCCGCCTCAGGCGTTCCATGAGCTTGTCCACAGCCGCGTCGAGAGCGGCGTACTTGTCGTCGAGACAAGCCTCCGCCCTGATCACGGGTCCCTTTGCGTGGCAGGTGATCTCGACCTTCTCGGACCCGCGGGCAACTCGCTCGTGGGTGACGACGACGTCGACACGGTGCACCTTGGGGGCGAGCGCCTGGACCTTGGCCAGTCGCTCGTCGAGCTGCTCACGGAATCGGTCGGGGATCTGGACGTGGCGTCCAGTGACGACGATCTCCACAGTTCCTCCTTGATCGCGCACGTCTTCTTCGTGCGGCGGCAGTGAGAGTGGTCCGGGCCTCTGGTCACCTAGGACAGGCCCGCGGTCAACGCGGCACCACCTCTTCCGGTCGATCACGTCCCGCGGAGTCCACCGGAAGGCCGCTCGCAGTGGGACGGGGGTCCATGACCCGACACTACTTGGGCCTCGCGTCCACTGGGAAGGCATCCGACGCAACCTGCTGGAACATCACATTCCGCTCGCTCGGCGGGCGCTCGAGAGCCCCGCCAGCGGCACCCGGGAGTCAGCCGCGGGTGCGCTGGGTGGCGGCGATCGTGGCGCCCACGACAGGTCCGGCGCCGACCGCTCTCAGGGCCCGTGCGGCCTCCGCGAGGGTGGCCCCGGTCGTCACGACGTCGTCGACGAGGAGACACCTTCGGCCACGAACGACGTTGTACCACAGGGGTTTCACCGTCAGCGCACCCTTCAGGTTGCCCCGCCGAGCGGCCGTGCCGAGTCCCGACTGGTCCTCGACGCGACGCACGTGCACGAGCGCGGGGGCCACCCGGATGACCAGGGCCGGGCCGGCGCGTTCGGCGCAGGGGACCCCGGTCGGGCGGGCACGTCCGACGATCCCGGCCGCCGCCTGACAGAGGCCCACCATCGGCGTGTCGCCGCGCTGCCGTTCGGCGTGCCGCGACGACGGCGCCGGCACGACGAGCACCTCGCCGTCATCCCAGCCCAGTCCGTCGAGCGCACCCACGATCGACGCCGCCAGCAGCGGCACGAGGACTCTGACGAGGTCGCGTCGGCCCCCGTCCTTCCACGCCGAGACGACGGCCCGGAGCGGGTCGGCGTAGATGCCCCAGGCATGCACCGGGGGCATCCCGGCCGGCGCGCGGTGCGGCACCACCCACGGGGCGCCTCCGCCCCGTCCCGGTCGCTCGTCATCCGGCGCGGGCGGTCCCACCCCGGCCGGCCGTCCGCCGTGGGCGCGCAGCCGCTCGTCCGCAGCCGGACGCGTACGGACCCGTGGTGGCCCCGCACCGGCCGCGGGCTCGGCGAAGGCGAGCGCCGCCAGGGCTCGGGAGCACCGCGCGCACCACTCGTCGCCGGGGCGGAGGCAGCCGCCGCACTCGCGCGGGAGCACCAGGTCGAGCAGCTCGCTCGCTCTCAGCGTGCGGGCCCGCCGCTCGACGAGCTCGCGGGTCCGGCGCGTCCAGCCCACCGACCTGCCGGCACCCATCCGGTCCCCCTCCGCTCGCCACGTCTCTCGCGACCAGCCAAGCGGATCCGTCGGTGGGCATCGACCCCGCCACCGGCCCTTGGGGACAAGGGCTCGACCGACAGAGGGGATGTGGAGGAGGATCCCGGCGCGGTGGATGCGGCCACGGTGGCCGCCTCAGCCGCCGGGCACCAGGACGTCGCTCCCCCGCTCGATGGGCGGCCAGTTCGACCCTGCCCGGGCCAGCACCCGGTTGTCGCTCGTGACGATGAGGATGCCGCGAGGCCCGCCGACCGACGTGATGGTCACGGCACCGGGCACCGCGTTGAGGCGCCCCGCCTCGCGCCGCGCGCCGTCCACGCCGGACCCGATCGTGGCGAGCCACGGTCGCATCGGGTCGTTCGGCGCCACCTGCCCGAGCAGCGCGTAGCTCGTCGGGTCGAGCCAGGTGACGTCCTGGATGCGGGTCAGGGACTGGGCCTGGCGCAGCGGCGCGGTCACGGACTTGGGTTCGCCGTTCGACGCCCTGACGACGCCGCTCAGGCCCACCTGCTCGTCGATGCCGTTGCGGTCGGTCGTGATGACCAGCAGCCGCGTCCCGTCTGCCGACATGGACAGCCGCTTGACCCTGCGGTCCTTGAGCCACGGCGTGGCAACGGCCCTGGGCGCAGCCTTCGGGTCGCTCGACACGGCGTCGAGCGCGAAGATGCGGTAGGCGCCCGACTCGTCCACCCCGGCGACCCAGAGGTAGCCCCCCGCGTCGTAGACCGGGCGGACCAAGGACGTCGCGAAGGGCGGCACCGCCCTGGTGGGGTCGGTTGCCCGCCAGATCGACAGGTCGTTCCGGTTGCCCGACACCGCGGCGACCTGCTTGCCGTCGGCCGACAGGGCCAGGTCGCGCCACGTGTCGGGGATGCGCCCGACGTCGATGTCCTTCGGTTTGAGGTCCGGACGCTTGACGGCCGGGGTGTCGGGCACGCGCGGGTCGATGCGTCGGATGGTGTCGCCCCGCCGCAGCAGCGCGGTGTCGAGCGCCGGCGTGGACACGACGTCGTAGCCGAGGTCGGCCGCCGACCCCACGGACGTGACGCCGCCGGGGAGCTCGAGCGGCGTGTTGTCGACGGAGAGGGACACCGACCCCACCGACGCGACCTGGCTGAGGGTCTTGGTCAGCTGGGCCCACATCGCGGCGCGACCGGCTGGGTCGGCCGAGAGGGCCTGGCTGCTCAGGTTCACCTGGGCGCGGCTGTTCGAGACCGGGACCGCGTTGACGGCGAGGGTCGTGCCGCGGGGCACCCCGGTCGTGACGGCCCCCAGCAGGTGCGTCGGCACGTCGCTCAGCTGGGCTCGCGCCAGGGTCGTCGCGAGACGAGACCCGTTGGGGAACCAGCGAGAGTCGGGCACGAGGTCGCGCCCCGTCGGACTGACGTAGTAGATGAACCGGTTGGCGAACACGCGGTTGAACTGGTCGTTGTCGAGCCACAGGCCGAACCCGCCGGTGGGCAGCTCGATCCGCCACTCGCCACCGACCCTCGCCATGCCGAGCAGGAGCCGCGCACGCTCGCCCGGCGGCTGCTCGACGTAGCGCCCGTCGGGGCTCACCCTGGCCAGCACGTCGGCGGTGACCTCGACGGAGTCCTCGTCGACCCGCCGGAACGAGAGGTCCCCGTCGTAGACGACGACGTCGGCGCTGGACCAGCGCCACAGGTCGACCGACTGGGGGGCGAGGAAGCTCTTGCCGGTGGCGTGCGTCTCGTCGGCGTCCTCACCTGCCCGGAGGAAGCCCCGCACCACGGCTTCCTGGCTGGCACCGTCGGCCGGACCGACCGCGACGACACGCACCGGCTCGTTGACGGCGTCGCCGAGCACCCGGCCCTCGACCACGGGGCCCGTGGTCGGCAGGCCGCCGCACCCCGCGAGGAGGGTGGCGACCGCCACGAGCAGGGCGACGAGCGCGCGCCGTCTCACGGGGAGCGCTCCACCGTGATGCGCCGCAGCCGCAGCGTGTCGTCGTCGGCGCCGCCGGCGGAGGCAGCCGCCTTGGCCGCACGAGCGGCCTCGGCCGCGAGCGGGCTCAGCGGCAGGGGCGAGCTCGTGATCGTCGCCTCGGCCTTGCGCGGGAGGGTCAGCCGGAAGCAGGAGCCCTCGCCCCGTGCACCCCACGCCTCGAGACGGCCGGCGTGCAGACGGGCGTCCTCCAGGGCGATGGCGAGACCGAGACCGGTGCCACCCGTCGTGCGCGCTCGTGCAGGGTCGGCGCGCCAGAACCGGGTGAAGACCAGCGCCGCCTCGCCGGGGCGCAGGCCGACGCCGTGGTCGCGGACGGTGACCGCGACGGCGGAGTCGTTGTAGCCGATGGTCACCTCGACCGGCTTGCCCTCCCCGTGCTCGATGGCGTTGGAGACGAGGTTGCGCAGGATGCGCTCGATGCGGCGCGAGTCCATGTCGGCCACGACCGGCGCCGCCGGCGTGTTGACGACGAGCCGGGTGCCCTTGCGGGCGGCGAGGGTGCGGTGGGCGTCGACGGCCCGCTCGACGCAGGCCCGCAGGTCGCCCGCCTCCACCTCCAGCACGGCGGCGCCGGCATCGAAGCGGGAGATCTCGAGCAGGTCGCTCAGCAGCGACTCGAACCGGTCGAGCTCACCGCGCAGCAGCTCGGCCGAGCGCGCCACCGTGGGCTCGAAGTCGCCCCGGGAGTCGTGGATGAGGTCACCGGCCATCCGAATGGTCGTGAGCGGCGTACGCAGCTCGTGGGAGACGTCGGAGACGAAGCGCTGCTGCACGCGCGAGAGGTTCTCGAGCTGCGCGATCTGCTGCTGGATCGAGGCGGCCATCCCGTTGAACGAGTTGCCGAGACGCGCGAGGTCGTCCTCCCCCTTCGCCCGCATGCGCTCGTTGAGGTTGCCCTCGGCGAACCGCTCGGCGACGGCGGCCGCGCGCCGGACCGGGTCGGCCACGAGGCGGGTGACGACGAAGGCGATGGCACCGATGAGGACGATGAGCGCGAAGCCGCCCACGAGGAAGGTGTTGCCGATCGAACGAATGATCTCGCGCTCGCGGTCCATCGGGTAGATGAAGTACAGCCCGTAGTTGCCGGCGACGGGCAGCACGACCGTCTGTCCGACGATGACGGCCGAGATGCTGTCGTTGCCCTCGTCGATGGTCGCGACCTGCAGGTGCTGGCGGTCGGTCTGGGTCGCCACCTGGCGGCGCAGCTCGTCGGGGATGTAGCGCAGGCCGACGCTGCCGCTCTCGATGGAGCGGACGGTGAACGGTGAGGTGTTGTCGTCGGAGCGCGTCAGCACGACGTAGCGGGTCTCGTTGCCGGCGTCGCGACGGTACGAGTTGACCAGCGTGGTGGCGAACTGCGTCAGCTTCGCCTCGGTGTCGGTCTGGTCGGTGGAGTCGAACTTGTCCTGCGCGTCCTGCGCGTCACGCAGGCTGTCCTCGGCCGCGATGCGCTGCCTGCTGTCGACGAGGTTCTGCGCGATGGATCCGTAGAGGTAGGTGCCCACCGCAGTGAGGACGAGGATGCCCAGCAGCATCGTCACGACGACGACGCGGAAGCCGAGGGACGCCCGCCACAGGTGCAGCACGCGCTGCCACCAGCCACGCAGCGTCGATCCGGCCCGCGAGGCCAGGCCCCCGAGTCCGCTGGTGGCCGCGCGCTCGCTCATCTCAGGAGGGACCGGCCTTGTACCCCACGCCACGGACGGTCACCACGATCTCGGGCCGCTCGGGGTCGTGCTCGATCTTCGAGCGCAGCCGCTGGACGTGGACGTTGACGAGGCGCGTGTCGCCGGCGTGGCGGTAGCCCCACACCTGCTCGAGCAGCACCTCGCGGGTGAAGACCTGCCAGGGCTTGCGGGCGAGGGCGACGAGCAGGTCGAACTCGAGGGGCGTCAGCGACAGCGCCTGGCCGTCGCGCTTGACCGAGTGGCCGGCGACGTCGATCTCGAGGTCGCCGATCGCGAGCTTCTCGGGGGCCGGCTCGTCGCCACGGCGCAGCCGGGCGCGCACCCGCGCGATGAGCTCCTGCGGCTTGAACGGCTTGACCACGTAGTCGTCGGCTCCGGACTCCAGACCGACGACGACGTCGACGGTGTCGGTGCGAGCCGTGAGCATGACGATCGGCACGCCGCTCTCGGCACGGATGCGTCGGCACACCTCCATGCCGTCGAGCCCCGGCAGCATGACGTCGAGGAGCACGAGGTCGGGCCGCGAGTCGCGGAACGCGCCGACGGCCTCGGAGCCGTCGGCCACGTGCGTGACCTCGAGCCCCTCGTTGCGCAGCACGATCCCCAGCATCTCGGCGAGCGCGAGGTCGTCGTCGACGACCAGAACCCGACCCTTCACGACACACTCCTTCCCGGGTCCGCGGACCACGGCCCCGTATGTCCTGACCAAATCATCACACACGCAGGTCAGCGGGCCGGTGCACGCCGGAGCCGGGCGCGCGCGCCGGCCTGCACGCACGCCCGCCGGCGTACCCGGTCGGGGCTCGGGTTCAGCCCTGCGTGATGTACCACTTCCCGGCGATCTTGACCGCCTTGAAGCTGGCGACGACATCAGCCGCCAGCGCCGGCTCGGTCGTGACGCTCTCGAACGTTGCGGTGTTGCCGCTGACGGTGGCGCCGTTGATCTGCAGCCCCTGGAAGGCCGCGCCCAGCTCCTTGATCTGGTCGAGCATCGGCGTGATCGACTTGCCGCACGCGGCCGCCGCGCCGGGGATGCTCGTGATCGCCTTGCCGCTCGCCGCCATGAGCGAGCACACGGAGTTGCCGTCGCCGGCGACCATGGAGCCGAGCCACGACGTCATCGCAGCCTCGGGGGTCGACTGGTCGATCGGGACGCGGGTCGCAGAGGCGGTCGCGGTGCCGGAGTCGTCAGCGGTGCCCGTCGACATGGAGTCGGTAGGGGTGGTCACGCTCGACGACGAGCCGGCCGGAGCGGACGGGGTGGCCGCTCCCTGGTTGGCCGACTTCGAGCAGCCGACGAGCGTGACGGACAGCGCCAGTGCGAGCGCACCGGGGAGGAGCTTGTTCATGGAGGGTTCCTGAGATCCAGGTGGTCGGTGAGTCCGGCAATCCTCCCACGGGCGAGCGCGGTCGGCCCGCCGTGGAGGCCGCCGCAAGAGCCCGCCAATCCACCCAAAACGCCCCGGACACGCGTACGAACGGGGATGATCGGGCGGTGACGAGCGACATGAGGGAACTCGCCGCGTCGACCGTCGCGTCGACCGTCGCGTCGACCGACGGCGAGGTCGACGCGAACCCGGCCCAGCCCACCGACGGCGGGGCCGCGGGCACGGCTGCCGCCCGCCGGTCGGTGCTGCCGCTGCTGCTGCGGCAGGTGCTGCCGGGACTCGTCGTGCTCTTCACCGTCCTTCGCGTGGTCCGGCCCGTCGACGACCCCGACACGTTCTGGCACATCGCGGCCGGCGACCGGCTGCGCGAGACGTGGTCGTTCAGCGGCCCCGACCCGTGGAGCACGATGTCGACGCAGCCCTGGCGGCTGCACGAATGGCTCCCCGAGCTGCTCATGAGCCTCGTGCAACAGGCCTTCGGTCTCGCCGGGGTCTCGTGGCTGCTCCCGGCAGGCGCCGCGGCGGTCGTCCTGTGCTTCTGGGTCGTCGTCCGCCGCCAGGCCCCGCTGCTCGTCGCGGCCATCGTGCTCGTCGTCGCCACGGTGGCGCTGAGCGGCAGCCTGTCGCTGCGTCCGCACCTGGTCTCGTTCGCCCTCGCCGCGGTGACCACCGGCGCGTGGCTCGCGACGCGCCGCGACCTGCGGCCCCGCTGGTGGCTCGTCCCGCTCACCTGGGTCTGGGCGTGCAGCCATGGCATGTGGTTCGTCGGTGTCGCGATCGGCGTCGTCGCCCTCGTCGGCTTCCTCCTCGACGGGACGGTCCGCGGCCGCGCCTGGCTGCGCCTCCTCCTCGTGCCTCTGGGCTCGCTCGCCGCCGCCGCCCTGACGCCCGTCGGCCCCGAGCTGCTCGTGGCGCCGTTCTCGGTGCGGGAGTACGCGAAGTTCGTCACCGAGTGGCGGGCCCCCTCACTGACCGACGTCGCCTTCGTGGCCCTGCTCGTCCTGGCGGCCCTGACCCTTCTCATCTGGTCCAGGGAGCGTCGACGCACCCCGTGGACCGAGATCCTGCTCGTCGGCCTGGCCATCGGCTTCTCCCTGCTCTACGTCCGCACGATCGCCGTGGGAGCCGCGATCATCGCGCCGATGGCCGCCATGGCGCTCGCGCGGGTCGTGCGGCTTCCTCGAGAGCCCCTCGCCAGGCGCGAGGTGGTGCTGACCCTGGGCCTCACGACGGCCGCGCTCGCCGTCGCCGGCCTGCTGGCGCCGGCCCGGGGGGCCCAGCCCGACTGGGGGCCCAACGACCTCGACCGGCAGATCGCGGCCCTGCCCGCGGGCACCGTACTCTGCAACGACTACGGCAGCGGTGGCTGGCTCATCTGGAAGCACCCCAACGTGCGCCCTGCCATCGACGGCCGCACGGAGATCTACGCCGTCCCGCACGTCGAGTCGTACATGACCTTCCAGAGCGCCGCGACCGGCTGGGACGACTACCTCGACGAGACCGGCTGCCGGTGGGCCCTCGTGCCCGAGGACCTGCCCGTCGCCGAGGCGCTCGTGCGCCAGGCCTCCTGGACCGTGGCTGCGCGCGGCTCGACCTACCTGCTGCTCGAGGCGCCCTCGAGCTGACAGCCGCACGGCAGTCGGCGCCGAGAGCACGTATGCCGCCCACCTCGCGAGGTGGGCGGCATACGTCATCGGTCGGCTGGGCCCGTGGGCCCGGGGCGGACCGTCAGTAGCGGTAGTGCTCCGGCTTGTACGGGCCGGCGACGTCGACGCCGAGGTACTCGGCCTGGCCCTTCGTCAGCTCGGTGAGCTGGACGCCGAGGGCGTCGAGGTGCAGGCGGGCGACCTTCTCGTCGAGGTGCTTCGGCAGCGTGTAGACCTGCTTGTCGTACTCGCCGGTCTTCGTGAAGAGCTCGATCTGGGCGATCGTCTGGTTCGAGAACGAGTTGCTCATGACGAAGCTCGGGTGGCCGGTGGCGTTGCCGAGGTTCATCAGGCGGCCCTCGGACAGCACGATGATCGAGCTGCCGCCCTCGAAGGTCCACTCGTGGACCTGCGGCTTGATCTGCGTCTTCGTGACGCCGGGCACGCGGGCGAGGCCGGCCATGTCGATCTCGTTGTCGAAGTGGCCGATGTTGGCCACGATCGCCTTGTTCTTCATCTTCGTCATGTGGTCGGCCGTGATGACGTCGTAGCAGCCGGTCGTCGTGATGAAGATGTCGGCGGAGTCGACGACGTCCTCCATGCGGGCGACCTGGAAGCCCTCCATCGCGGCCTGCAGCGCGCAGATGGGGTCGATCTCGGTGACGATGACGCGGGCGCCCTGGCCGCGCAGCGACTCGGCGCAGCCCTTGCCCACGTCGCCGTAGCCGGCGACGACAGCGACCTTGCCGCCGATGAGCACGTCGGTGGCGCGGTTGAGGCCGTCGATGAGCGAGTGGCGGCAGCCGTAGGTGTTGTCGAACTTGCTCTTGGTCACCGCGTCGTTGACGTTGATGGCCGGGAAGAGCAGGTCGCCGGACTCGGCCAGCTGGTAGAGGCGGTGGACACCGGTGGTGGTCTCCTCGGTGACGCCCTTGATGCCGGCGGCGACCTTCGTCCACTTCTGCGGGTCGGAGGCCATCGTCTGGCGCACGAGCTCCTTGAAGACGCCGAACTCCTCGGAGTCCTCCTCGGTGGTGGCGGGCACCTGGCCGGCCTTCTCCCACTCGAGACCCTTGTGGACGAGCATCGTGGCGTCGCCGCCGTCGTCGAGGATCATGTTCGGGCCCTCGCCGCCGGGCCAGGTGAGGATCTGGTCGGTGCACCACCAGTACTCGGGGAGCGTCTCGCCCTTCCAGGCGAAGACGGGGACGCCCTGCAGTTCGTCGGCCGAGCCGTTGGGGCCGACGACGACGGCCGCAGCGGCCTCGTCCTGCGTCGAGTAGATGTTGCAGGAGGCCCAGCGGACCTCGGCGCCGAGCGCGGTGAGCGTCTCGATGAGGACCGCGGTCTGGACGGTCATGTGGAGGGAACCGGCGATGCGCGCGCCCTTGAGGGGCTGGGCGGCGGCGTACTCCTCACGGATGGCCATGAGGCCGGGCATCTCGTGCTCGGCGAGACGGAGCTGGTGTCGGCCGGCCTCGGCGAGGCCCAGGTCGGCAACCTTGTAGTCGAAGGACATGAGTGATCGCTTCCTTTGATGGTCGGTGTGCAGACCCGGCGCGCCCCTCTGGGCTCATCTGGCGGGTCATCACCCACGCCGGCAGTCCCCGAGTCTAGCGGCGACGCCGCGTCGGCCCGAATGCCGTGTCGAGCGTTCGCGGCCACCACCCGCGACACCGCGCCTGCTCCGCCCCGGCGGAGTCGTGGCGGAGTCGTGGCGGAGTCGTGGCGGTGTCGCCGGCTCGAGAGCCGGCGCGTCAGTGGGCCGAGGCGGTCTCGTCGGCCTTCTTGCGGCGCGGCAGCACGTGCAGCACCGCGACGACGACCGCGCCCACGACGAGGCCGATCAGCGCGGAGGCCAGCGTGTTGACCAGCCAGGCGAGGATGCCGCCGACACCGGCGACCCCGGCGACGCCCTCCTCGAGGTGGTGCACGAAGTCGTAGAGCGGGTGCCAGCCGAGCTCGTCGACGCCGACGAGGAGGATGTGCCCGCCGACCCAGAGCATGGCCGCGATGCCGACGGTCGACAGGATCGAGAGCAGCCTCGGCATGCCCTTGACGAGCCCGCGGCCGATGCGCTGCGACGCGCCGGACTCGCGCCCGGCGAGCTTGAGCCCGACGTCGTCCATCTTGACGATGAGACCCACGACTCCGTAGACGAGCGCGGTGATGAGCAGCGCCACGATGACGAGGATGATGAGGCGCGAGACGAACGGCTCGGTCTCGACCTCGTTGAGCGCGATGACCATGATCTCGGCCGACAGGATGAAGTCGGTGCGGATCGCTCCCGCGACGACCGAACCCTCGTCGACCTCGCCCTCGGCGGCGTCCTGCTCCTCGTGGTGCCCCGAGAGCAGCTCCCAGACCTTCTCGGCCCCCTCGTAGGCGAGGTAGGCGCCGCCGACCATGAGGACCGGCGTCAGCAGCCAGGGCAGGAACTGGCTGAGCAGCATGATGACCGGCAGGATGATGAGCAGCTTGTTGCGCAGCGAGCCGAGCGCGATCTTCTTGATGATCGGCAGCTCGCGCTCGGGCGCCAGCCCCTGGACGTAGCGTGGGGTGACCGCGGTGTCGTCGACGACGACGCCCGTGGCCTTGACGCTGGCCTTCGCGGCGGCGGCCCCCACGTCGTCGACCGACGCCGCCGCGAGCTTCACGAGTGCCGCGATGTCGTCGAGAAGGGCTACGAGTCCGCCTGCCATGGCGTCATCCTAGGGGCGTCTGGGAAACGGCTGGGAACGCGCTCAGGCGCTCGGCTCGAGCCGCAGGCCGAGCAGGGCGTTCTCGACGACCTCGGCCAGCGCCGGGTGGATCCAGTACTGGCCGCGGGCCAGCTCGGCCACGGGGGTGTCGAGCGCGAGCGCCTGCACGAGCGGCTGGATGAGCGAGGTGGCCTGTGGTCCCATCAGGTGGGCGCCGAGGAGACGGCCGGTGGTCGGGTCCGCGACGAGCTTGCACACGCTGGACCGGTCCTCCATCGCCCAGCCGTATGCCGTGTCGCCGTACGCCTGCACGTACGTGACGTGGTGGCGGCCCTGCTCGACGCACTCCTGCTCGGTGAGGCCGACCGTGGCGATCTGGGGGTGGCTGAAGATGCCGGAGGGCACGTGGTCGTGCGGCAGCCGCCTCAGGTCGTCGGGGTGGACGAGGTTGTGCGCGATCACCCGGGCCTCGGCGTTGGCGACGTGCTTCAGCTGGAAGGGCGAGCTGACGTCGCCGAGCGCCCACACCCCGGGCGCGCCCGTGCGCCCGTACGCATCGACCTCGAGGCGTCCGTCGTTGAGCACGGTGAGCCCGCCGGCCTCGGCGCCGAGGGCCCCGGTGTTGGGGCGGCGTCCGGTGGCGACGAGCACCAGGTCGGCGTCGACGACCGCGGTGCTGTCGAGGTGAAGCCGGACGCCCGCTCCCCCGTCGCCACGTTCGAGTGCGGTGACGTTGCTGCTGGTGCGCACGTCCCACTGCTCTCGGGCGAGGTCGGTGAAGCGCTGCGAGATGTCGGTGTCGAGGTGCCGCAGCAGCTGCGAGCCACGCGCCACGATGGTCACGCGCACGCCGAACGAGGCGAAGACGTGCGCCATCTCGACGGCGATGAACCCGCCGCCGATGATCGCCAGCCGCCTCGGCAGGTCGCCGATGCGCATGATCGTGTCGGAGGTGTGGACCTCGACGCCCAGCTCGAGGCACGACCGGGTGACGACGTCGGGCAGCACGGGGTGGGCCCCTGCGGCGACGACGACCTGGTCGGCGATGACCGTCTCGCGGCCGCCGCCGTGCAGCTCGACCGCGAGGGTGCGGTCGCCGGTGAAGGTCGCGCGTCCGAGGAACGCCGTCGTGTTCGGCCCCTCCTGTCGGTAGCGGCGCCCACCGTCGGAGATGGGGTCGATGCGCCCGAAGACCCGGTCGCGCACGTCGGCCCAGCGCACTCCCTCGAACGTCGCGTCCACGCCGTAGCGGCCGGCCTCGCGCACCGTGGTCGCGACGTCGGCGGCGTAGACGAACATCTTCGTCGGGATGCAGCCGACGTTGAGGCAGGTGCCGCCGAAGGTGCCGCCCTCGATGACGGCCACCCGCTTGCCGTCGAAGTCGGGCGTCACGAGCGAGTTGCCGGAGCCACTGCCGATGATGGCCAGGTCGAAGTGCTGGGTCACCGGGGCAGGATACGTTCCGCACACATCCCGGGCTGCGCGCGGTCGGTCAGGTGCCTCGGGCACCGCGCAACAGGCGTACGTGCGGGGACGTGGCTGGGTCGAACCCGAAGCCGAGCGCGAGGTAGGTGGCGGCGAAGTCGGTGAGCGCCACGTGGTGCGCGAGCCGCAGCAGCGGGTCGGGTGCGTCGGCGTCGAGCAGCGACACGCGTACGCCGGCGTCCTCGGCCACGGACACCACGGTGTCAGCGAGGCGCGGGCCCTCGCCGCCGGACGTGTCGCGCAGCATGATGAGCCGCAGCGGCGGCCGGGTCGGACCGTCGAGGAACGGGTCGGCGAAGATGTCGTCCGTGCCGCCGCCCCCGGACTGCCCGGGCGCGAGCGGGCCGTCGAAGCAGGCGACGATCTGGCTCGCCGCGTCGGGCAGGCAGCCGTGGGCGACCGGGACGCGGCCGGTGCGGCCGAACATGGACGCGGCCCGGCGGGCCGTGACGTCGCCGAACGGGCCCTCACCCAGCACGATGGGGGTCGACTCGGCGAGCTCGGTCGCCAGCACCTTCGCCGGGTTGACGAAGGACTCGGACCCGGGGCGCGCGTCGGTCGCGACGCGGTCGAGCACGTCGGCGAGCTCGGTGAGGGTCTCGGGCGTGCAGGAGGCGATGCCCATGGCGTCGGCCGCGAGCAGCGCCGGCGTGGCCTGGGCCCACATCGACGTGCGCGACGAGGAGCCGACGACGGGGATCGGCACGTGGACGCCGTGGGCGCGAGCGGTGACGTCGGCGAGCGGCGACTCGTCGGCGCCCACGGTGACGAGGAAGGCCCCGCGACGTGCGGCCTCGGCGGCGAGGGCGAGCGTGCCGGCGGCTCGGCCGGACTGCGACACGGCGATGACGACGTCGAGCGCGCCGACCCAGCCGGGCAGCGACCCCGACGAGCAGCTCTGGACGGGCAGCGCGGCAGCCCCGTGAGAGACGGCCTCGAAGAGGTCGGCGACGGCGACCGATCCACCGGCAGCCGCCACCACGACGCCCCGCGGCTCGATGTCACGCAGCCGGTCGAGGCCGGCCTCACCGGCCGCGGCCATGGTGCGGCGCACCTGGGCGCCGGACCCGGCGAGCGCGCGCAGCGACTCGCTGCGGTCGAGGGCGCTCAGCGCACCGTCGTCGTCGAGGCGGGCTTCGTCGAACACGGCGCCCACGGAACTCAGCCGTCGGTGCGGCGGGCGAGGTCGACGAGCAGGACCGGGACGCCACCCTCGACGGGGTAGGCGAGGTGGCAGGTGTCGCAGCGCAGCTCGACGAGCTCGGCGCCGCCGGGTGCGGCCGCCACGTCGGCGACCTCGCCCTTGCACTGCGGGCAGCGGATGATCCCGCGCAGCCACGGCTCGATGGTCTGGTGGCTCTGGGTCACGAAGCGTCTCCTGCGTCCTGAGTGGTGGAGCTGGTGGTGGAGCTGGTGGTGGAGCCGGTGGTGGACCCGCTCCGGTCGTCTGTGGCGGCGGTGGCGTCCGAGCGGATCAGGGCGAGCAGCTCGTCGCGCACGTCCTGCATCGTCTCACGGTCGGCAGCCTCGACGTTGAGGCGCAGCAGCGGCTCGGTGTTGGAGGCGCGCACGTTGAACCACCAGGTCGGTGACTGGCCCTCGGGGCTGGTCACCGTCAGGCCGTCGAGCTCGTCGGTGCCGGCGCCACGCACCTTGGCCCAGGCGCGCACCTGCTCGACGACGGCGGCCTGGTCGGTGACGGTCGAGTTGATCTCGCCCGACGCGACGTAGCGCTCGTAGGCGGCGCAGAGCTCGGACAGCGGGCGCTCCTGCTCGCCAAGGGCCGACAGCACGTGCAGCGCGGCGAGCATGCCGGTGTCGGCGAACCAGAAGTCGCGGAAGTAGTAGTGGGCGGAGTGCTCGCCGCCGAAGACGGCTCCGGCGCGGGCCATCTCGGCCTTGATGAAGGAGTGGCCGACCCGAGTGCGCACCGGGGTGGCGTCGGCCTCGAGGACGACCTCACGCACTGCGGCGCTCGAGATGACGTTGTGCACGATCGCGACGTCGGTGTCGCCGCCCTCACGGGCGCGGGCGATCTCGCGCACGGCCACGAGCCCCGTGACCGCGCTCGGTGACACGGGCTCGCCGTCGGCGTCGACGACGAAGCAGCGGTCGGCGTCGCCGTCGAAGGCGAGGCCGATGTCGGCGCCGTGCTCGCGCACCGCGGCCTGCAGGTCGACGAGGTTGGCCGGGTCGAGCGGGTTGGCCTCGTGGTTGGGGAACGTGCCGTCGAGCTCGAAGTAGAGCGGGACGACCTCGAGCGGCAGCGCGGGCAGCCCGGCGCCCGTGCCGAGGACCGCGGGCACGGTGTGGCCGCCCATGCCGTTGCCGGCGTCGACGACGACCTTGAGGGGGCGGGAGCCGGAGAGGTCGACGAGCCCACGGAGGAAGGCGGCGTAGTCGCCGAGCAGGTCGCGGGTCGTCACCGTGCCGGGTCCGCCAACGGGCTGGGCGAGGCCCGAGCCGCCGTCGAGCATCCACTGGGCGAGGTCGCGGATCTCGGCCAGGCCGGAGTCCTGCCCGACCGGGCGGGCGGCCGAGCGGCAGAGCTTGATGCCGTTGTACTGCGCCGGGTTGTGGCTCGCCGTGAACATCGCACCGGGCAGGTCGAGGGCACCGCTCGCGTAGTAGAGGCCGTCGGTGGAGCACAGGCCGATCATCGTGACGTCGACGCCGCGCGAGGTCACCCCGGCGGCGAAGGCCGCGGAGAGCTCGGGCGAGCTCGGGCGCATGTCGTGGCCGATGACGATGCCGGCGGACCCGTCGGGAACGGCCACCACCTCGGCGAAGGCGGCTCCCAGCGCCTGCGCGACCGCCGGGGAGAGCTGGTCGGGCACGGTTCCGCGTACGTCGTAGGCCTTGACGAAGTCTGCGAGGCGAGGCACGCCGAACACCCTAGTGCTCAGGAGTCCTTGAGGATGCGCAGGTGTCCACGACGGCCCGACTCGACGGCGCCGGAACCGGCCTCCGCGTCGGCCTGGCCGCGGGAGGCGGTGCGGGGGTCGCTGCCGCGTGGGGCGCGGGGGCGGCCGGCCTCGCGCACGGCATCGGCCAGGGCGAGCAGGTCGTCGGCGGCCAGCGCGGGCTCGGGGAACTCCCCACCGACGCGGACGACCTCCCAGCCCCGCGGCGCGGTCATGCGCTCGGCGTGCTCGAGGCACAGGTCGTACGTGTGCGGCTCGGCGTACGTCGCGAGCGGACCGACGACGACGGCCCGGTCGGCATAGGCGTAGGTCAGGGTCGCGACGGCCGGGCGAGCGCATCCCGTCTTCGAGCAACCACGTGTCAGACCCACGATCCGGGACTCTAGCCCGCGCCCGCGCCGAGGACGAAACACCACGCCGTCCGCCGCCTCGTGAGGTCTCCGCGGCCCGGGCCGCCGGCACTCCCGCACCGACGGCGCCGGTCGCCGGAACGCCGTCGTCGAGGGCGGTCGCCGGTCCGGCGGTTCGGTGCGACCGCGCTCCCGGGTCGCGATCTAGAGTGGAGGTGTGGACACCGTCTCGCCCCGCACGCCAGCGCGACGCCGTCGACGTGACCGTCACGGGCGGGGCCGCCGGGGCCCGCTGGCCTGGCCGCCGGTTCCCGCCATGACCTCGCGCCGCGACGAGTTCGACGACTTCGTGCTCGATGCCGCGGCCCGCCTCGAGGCCACGTGCGGCCGCGCCTTCCCCGCCGTGGAGTTCGCGGTCGAGGACGTCCCGCGGGGTCCCGCGCCCTGGGACCACCGGGAGGTGCCGCTGGGGCGGCTCTACCCCGCGACCAACGCCCGCCCGGCCCGCATCGTCGTCTACCGCCGCCCGGTCGAGACCCGGGTGACCGACCGGCGCGACGTTGCAGCGCTCGTCGCCGACATCGTCACCGAGCAGGTCGCGGGGCTCCTCGGGGTCTCCCCCGAGGAGCTCGACCCCGGCTTCGGCGAGTGAGCCGACCGGCCCGGTCGACCTGTCTCCTTTCAGACCGTACGGAGACCGCGCGTCAGTTGCGCACCTGGCGCACCGGCACCGAGAGCGCCCTCACGGGGGCATCGACCAGCGGGGCCACCGAGTAGAACGGCACCCCCGCGTCCTGACCCGTCACGGACAGGGCGGCCCGCACGGTCCCCTCGACCGGCGTCACCCAGACGCCCGAGGCGGGGCCGACATCGACGACGGTCGTCGAGTCGGGGGCCACGGTCACCGTGGAGACCTTCGACGCGCCCGCACCCGACAGCCGGACGGTGACCGTGCTCTGGGCCGGACCAGCCGTGAGCAGAAGACGTTTCGTGGCGGTTGGCAGCCCCGGCAGGAGCACGCCCGCGACGCCGCGGATGGCGGGCGTGGCGGGGGCCCAGGCGAAGTCGCCCATCTGGTCGCCGGTGGTCGCGCGGCGCTCGGACCACGCGGCCCCGACCAGCGGCTGGTCGGACCGGATGCCGATGGCCGAGGCCGACGACACTGCGACCGGCACGTCGAGCGTCGACCCTGCCGGCACCCGGACCGCGCGCAGCGCGGCGGGCTGCTCGACGCCCTTCGCACCGAGCAGACGCACCTGGGCGAGGGCTTCCGTGTCGCCGGGGTTCGCGAGGCGCAGCAGCACCTGGGGTGCGGCCTCGATGCCCGGGACGACGAGGTCGGTGCCGGGCGAGGCAGCCCGCGTGGCGTCGTCGATGCCGCGTCCGGTGGCGCCGGAGATCCACTGGTCGTCGAGGACGGCCGACACGACGCCTCCCGTGGCCACGACATGGACGACCGGGCCGGCCTCGGCGGGCGCGATCGCGTCGAGCGAGATGACCTGTCGGGACAGCGGTGGGATCGGGATGCTGCGATCGGCGGAGCCCTCGACGCGGCCCGAGCGACCCAGGACGTCGAGCGACACGGAGACGGCGTTGGCGCCCGGGTTGCTCACGATGACGCGCTCGGTGCGGGACGCGCCCGCCCCGCCACCCACCAGCCAGACGTCGGACGACGGCAGCTGGCACGGGGTCAGGGCCACGCCTCGGTCGTCGTCGCCCGTGTGCCTCCACACCTGGGTGGCGACGAGGCCCGGCGCGAGGGCGCCGCTGGCCGCTGCGACCACCAGGTCCGGCGTCGAGACGTCAGCAGTGGCAGGGCTGCCCGCCGACGAGGACTGCGCGAGGCCGGTCGCCGACGTGCCGAGCGACAGCCGGACCGACCCGCTGGCGCCCGCAGCCGCTCCCGCGACGACGCCGACCTCCGGGGCCGCCGCGGCCACGGAGACGGTGCCCGCGACGTCGCGCAGGCCGACGGCGCCGAGACGTTGCTGGCCCGGGCACACCAGGGCGGCCTCGTCGACGAGCACGCTCGACGACTCCGGCAGGCCGGCACGTTCGTCGGCGGAGGCGAGCTGCACCGAAGCCCCCGAGGCCCCGACGCGCGTCGCGCCGACGGCGAGCGCGGCGGCGACGAGGGCGACCGATGCGACCCGGACGATGCCGGACGTGTTGTTCACGAGCGCCTCCTCGAGCGGCGGTTGCCGAAGGGCACGGCGAGGAAGACGACGAGGCCCACGAGCAGGGCCTGGCCCAGGCGCCACCAGGGCTGTGCGGCGGCGAGGTCGACGACGAGGTCGCCCGACGTCGGCGGCACGGCATACGTCGGCTGGGTCGCGCCCGGGACGGGGTCGAGGCGGCGACCGTCGAAGGTGACGACGGCCTGACCCGACCACTCGGTCGGCTCGGCCATCACGAGCAGCCGTCGGCCCGAGCCTGCCGGCAGCGTGGTCTCGACCGCGCCGTGCGGTCCGGTCGTGGGGACGACCTGGAGCAGGGCTCCGTCGGCGTCGACGAGCCGTGCCCGGGACGGGGCCGGCGCGACCGAGGCGCCGTTCGGACCGGGCAGCGGCTGCACCTTCCAGAGGATGCCCCGTTCGCTCGCGCCCAGCCGGCTGAGCCCTGCGGAGGAGTCGAGACGTCGGGTCAGGGGGGAGTCGCCGGTCGCCCCGACCTGCACGAAGCCGATGCCCAGACGGGCCAGCGCGGCGGAGTCGAGCGAGTTGGCACCTCGACCGCCCACGATGTTCGCGACCGCCTCGACGAGAGGGGCGTCGTCGGCGTCGGGAGCCCGGTCGAGGTCGCGCAGCACCTCGCCCGGCTCCTGCCCGGCCAGCACGAAGTCGACGACCTCGTCGGACGGGCGCAGGACGAGCAGTCGGTTGCCGAGCGGGCCGCTGCCCTGCTCGACGGCGACGGCAGGCAGGGTCGCCTGGCCGACGGACAGGGTGCGTCCGAGACCGTCGTACGCCTGGAGGCCGGCGGTCGTGAGGAGCGGCAGCACCGCGAGGGTGGCGGCGCCGACCGCCGCCGCGAAGCCCCAGCGGCGGCCGGGCCGTCGCAGTGAGGCGAGGACGGGCCGGCTGCCGGCCAGCAGGCCGACGAGGAGCCCGGCCAGCCAGAGCTGGACGCCGAGCCCCGCCCACAGGTGGGCGGGCCGTGACTCGCCGACGCCGGTCTCGGCCGAGCCGAGCACGACGACCTGCGAGGCGAGAGCCCCCGCCAGCCCCAGCAGCGCCACGAGCGAGCCGGCGGCGAGCCCGACCGACTCGGCGCGGCTGCGGCCACGGACGGCGAACCCGAGGAGTGCCAGGAACACGAGCGGTGCCCCGAGCCAGACCGCGACGCCGACACCGCCCGGCTGGCCGAGCACGACGGCGAGGACGCCCCAGGGGCCGCGGTCGTCGGACGTCGACAGGAGGCCGGGGCCGGAGAGCAGCAGTCGCCAGTCCTCGACGAAGCGCGCGGACCAGGGGCCGAGCAGGGCGGCCGGGACGACGAGGAGGACGAGAGCGCGCGCCCGGCGCAGGCCCGGCCCGAGGACCAGCAGCACGAACGCGGCGAAGGCGGAGAGCCCGAGCAGCGGCGGGGCGAAGGCGCCCAGCACCGCCGTCGCGAGCGCCGTGGCGAAGGTGGCCGTGAAGGTGCCGTCGCGGCGCCCCGCGAGGCAGAAGCCGGCCAGCACGAAGGGCAGGAGCACGTGCACCACGGCGACGCTGACGCGGCCCTGCGCGATGCCGCCCGCGGCGACGCCGGCGGTGCCCCAGGCGACGGCGCCGAGCGCGCGGGCCACGCGGGCCTGCGTGACGACGCGTGCGGCGAGGTAGGCGGACCACGCCGCGACGACGGGGGCGAGGAAGAGCAGCCAGGCAATGGTGACCCCGGCGCTCGATCGGCTCTCGGCCACGCCGGGCACCCGCTCGGCGAGCCAGGTCAGCAGCGAGAGGACGGCGAGGTGCGGCCCCGAGTCGGCCCCGGTGCCGAGTCCGGCGCCGTGCCAGGCGTCACGGAACGCGTGCCAGAGCCCTGAGGAGCCGGAGGTGACGGGACGCAGCTCTCCGCCCGCGACTCCCGTGTGGGTCGGCGAGAGGGCGCCGGTGCGGATCGCGTCACGCCAGGCCACGACGGTGGCGACGAGCACGGCGGCGACGGCGAGGAACCCGGGGTGGCTGACGATGCGCCTGGGCAGCGATGCCGGCAGGTGGTCGAGCGACTCGGACTCGTCGGCGACGGGCCCGGTCTCGGTGGTGGTCGCCGCCTCGCGACGCACTCGCGCACGCTCGGGAGTGATGGCGTCCTGGATGTGGTCGACGGTGGTGCGGGCCGCGACACCCGGCGGCACGAACAGCGTGCCGAGGTGGTCACGGCGCAGGCGCTTGGTGCGCCGACCGCGCCAGCGGGCGGCGAGCGTGGCGAAGGGGTGGAACAGGGCCGAGACGTCGGTCAGCTCGCGCCAGGCCTGCCGCGGCCGTTTGGCCACGAGCAGGGTCAGCGAGGCGACCACGGCCGAGAGCGCCATCCAGAGCGCGAGGAACGGTGCCGCGAACGGCGAGCAGCGAGCGAGGGTGACCTGCCGGGACGCACGTCGGGCACGACGTTCGAGCTCCCTGGGGCGGGCGCCGCCCGGGCGCTCACCGTCGAGGCCGGCCGAGGCGTCGCGGACCACGGCCGCGGGCACCACGACAACTCGGTGGCCGGCGAGCTGGGCCCGCCAGCCGAAGTCGAGGTCGGCGCCGTGCTCGACGAACGCGGGGTCGAACCCGCCGAGGTCGTCGTAGGCGGAGCGCCGGACGAGCATGCCACTCGTGCTGACGGCGAGCACGTCGGCACGGTGGTCGTACTGTCCCTGGTCGGCCTCGCCGCGGGCGGGCGACGCCAGTCGTCGGCCCGTGCGCGTGATCTGGATGCCCATCTCGACGAGACGGCGCGGGTCCTCCCAGCTGACGATCTTGGGGCCGGCGACGCCGACGGACTTCGAGCTCAGGCCGGTTTGAAGCAGCTGCGCGAGGGCGTTGCGCCGCGGGACGGTGTCGTCGTGCAGCACCCAGACCCAGCTCGTCGACGCGTCGTCTCCGACGGGGAGCCGGGACATGCCGCGCTCGATGGCGCGGCCGACGGGCACGCGGGACTCGAGTGGGAGCACCTCGACGGAGCTGATCCGCTCGCGCACGCCCTGGTGCGCCGTCGCGATGGCGACCGAGGTGTCGGTGCTCGCGACGTCGACGACGACGAGCCGCGCTGGCGGCAGCGTCTGGGCGGCCAGGCCGTCGAGACACTGCGCCAGCCACGCAGCTCCGTTGTGCACGATGACGATCGCGTCGACCGTCGCACTCGGTCGCTGCCCGGTGGAGGGAGGGGCAGGCAACGACATCGGCGACACACTCCCCGCTCCGGCGGGGGTGTTTCGGTCTTCGGTGAGCTCGTCGGGCACAGCGGCTACCTTCACCCGGACACCAGCGTGAAGGGCTGGGTGCCGGGTTCGTACCTCACGGTCAGACCGCGCGCTTCTTCAGCTTGCGGCGCTCCCGCTCGGAAAGCCCACCCCAGATGCCGAACCGCTCGTCATTGGAAAGGGCGTACTCGAGGCACTCGGACCGCACCTCGCAACCGACGCAGACCTTCTTGGCCTCGCGCGTGGAGCCGCCCTTCTCCGGGAAGAACGCCTCCGGGTCGGTCTGGGCGCAGAGCGAGCGCTCCTGCCAGGAGAGCTCACCCTCCTGCTCGCCCGTGTCCGACCAAACCACCATCAGCTCGTGCATGACCCCTCCTCGACCCTGACTCCTCTTGTGTCAGCACATGCTGTACCCGCCTGAACCCGTTTTCTGTAGGAATCGGACGAACTGCCCCGATCTTCACAGCGTCTGCGGAACCAACGAATACAACAATGAAATTACATGCGTGTCATACCCCCCACGTCAAGCGAGTTGGTGATATTCGCTGTCGGAAATGTCGGCATGCACCCCGCGCGACGGCACGCACGGCTCCTGCTGAGAGGATCGGTGCATGCGCATCACCGCCCTGGCCGGAGGAGTGGGCGGCGCCCGGTTCCTCCGCGGCCTGCTCCACCACGTCCGTGCCTCCCGCCCCGACGGGCACTCCCCCGATGCGGCCGAACCGGTCGAGCTCACGGTCATCGGCAACACCGGTGACGACATCACCCTCTTCGGCCTGCGGGTCTGCCCCGACATCGACACGCTGCTTTACACGCTCGGCGGCGGCATCCACGAGGGTCAGGGCTGGGGTCGTGCCGACGAGACGCACAGCCTCGCGGGCGAGCTGGCCGCGCTGGGGGCCGAGCCGCAGTGGTTCACCCTGGGAGACAAGGACTTCGCCACGCACGTCTACCGCTCGCAGCTGCTCGGCCAGGGTATGCCGCTGAGCGCGGTCACCGAGCGGCTCTCGGCACGCTGGGGGCTGGGCGAGCTCGGGGTGACCCTGCTGCCGATGACCGACACCCCCGTCGAGACCCACGTGGTCGTGTCGGCGGAGGGCGACGACGGCGGCGGTGACGGCGGGCAGCGCGCGATCCACTTCCAGGAGTGGTGGGTGAGGCACCGCGCCGAGCTGCCGGCCGAGCGCTTCGTCGTCGCCGGCCTCGACCGGGCGACGCCGGCCCCCGGCGTGCTCGAGGCCATCCGCGAGGCGGACGTCGTCGTCCTGCCGCCGAGCAACCCCGTCGTCTCCATCGGCATCATCCTCGGCGTGCCCGGGGTGCGTGACGCCCTGCGCGGCACCCGGGCGCCTGTCGTGGGCGTCTCGCCGCTCGTCGGCGGACGCCCGGTGCGCGGTCACGCCGACGTGTGCCTGCGCACCATCGGCGTCGACGAGAGCAGCGCCGGCGTGGCCGGGCTCTACTCCGACTTCCTCGACGGCTGGCTCGTCGACGAGGAGGACCCGATGCCCGATCGGCGCGGCCTGGAGGTCGTGCGCCGCCCCCTGCTCATGAGCTCCGTCGAGGCCGCCGCGGACATGGCGGGCGCCGCCCTCGACCTCGGGCTGCGGCTGCGCGCCGAGCGAGCCCCCGCGTGAGCGGGACCATCACGATCACCCCGCTCACCGGCATACCCGAGGTGGGCGAGGGCGACGACCTCGCGGACGTCATCCAGCTGGGCCTCGACCACGCGGGCGTCTCGCTCGCCGACGGCGACGTGCTCGTCGTCTCGAGCAAGATCGCGAGCAAGGCCCTGGGTCTCGTGACGCACGACCCCGACAAGGACCGCGTCGTGCGCGCCGAGACCGAGTACGTCGTCGCGGAGCGTGCGGTCGGCGACCGGGTCACCCGCATCGTGCGGGCCAAGGCGGGCCCGATCATGGCGGCCGCCGGCGTCGACGGATCCAACACGGGCGCTCGGGGTGGCTGGCTGCTGCTCCCCCACGACCCCGACGCCGTCTGCGAGCACCTGCACGACCGCCTGCTCGAGCGCCACGGCGTACGCGTCGGCGTCGTCCTCAGCGACACCGCCGGCCGGCCGTGGCGGGTCGGTCAGGTCGACTTCGCGCTGGGGGCGCACGGCCTGTCCGTGCTCGACGACCTCCGGGGCGGCGCGGACGCAGACGGCAAGCCGCTCGAGGTCACCACGCGAGCGGTGGCAGACGAGATCGCAGCCGCCGCCGACCTCGCCAAGGGCAAGGTCGCGGCGGTGCCGGCCGCGCTGCTCCGCGGCCTGCCGGACGTCCTCGTCGCCGAGCCGCTCGAGTCTCACCCGCGCGGCCGCGACCTGGTGCGCACGGGCCCGGGCGACTGGTTCGGCTACGGCCGGGTCGAGGCGGTGCGCGCCGCACTCGGGGTCGAGCCGGGCAGCGCCGACGCCTCCGCCGTCGGCATCGCTCCGGCCGGCGACGACACGAGGCTCGACGCCGTCGGGCGGGCGGTCCGGGTGGCGCTGCACGGCGTACCCTCGGCCACGGCCGACGTGGGTCCGCGCACGGTCACGCTGGGCGCCGACACGGCATACGACCTCGGGAGGCTCGTGTCGCGGCTGTGCACGGCCCTGTGGTGCGAATGGCTCGAAGGCTCGCCGGCCACCCCCTCGGCCGACGGGCTGTCGGTGGACGTGCACGTCTCGGGGGCCCACCCCGGCTGAGCCACCGCTGAGACCCGGCAGCGTCAGCCGACGGTGAAGACGACCTTGCCGAAGACGTCGCCCTCGACCATCCGCGCGAACCCGTCGCGGGCGTCGGCGAGTGGCACGACCGAGTCGACGGCGGGCTCGATGCCGCGCTGCTCGACGAGGCGGGCGAGCTGCGCGAGCTCCTCGCGGGTGCCCATCGTGGACCCGACGACGCGCAGCTGCTTGAAGAAGATCTTCGTCAGCTCCGCCTTGGCCGGGGCGTCGCCCGACGTCGCGCCGGAGATCACGACCGTGCCACCGGGACGCAGGCTGTTGATCGAGTGGCTCCACGTCGCCGCGCCGACGGTCTCCATGACGGCGTCGACGCGCTCGGGCAGCCGTTCGCCGGAGGCGAAGACCCGGTCGGCACCGATCGCGAGGGCGCGCTCCCCGCGGGCCTCGTCGCGCGAGGTCACCCACATGCGGTAGCCGGCGGCCGCACCGAGCTGCACGAGCGCGGTGGCGACGCCACCGCCGGCGCCCTGCACGAGCACGGTGCCACCCGGCTGCACACCGGAGTTGGTGAAGAGCATCCGGTAGGCCGTGAGCCACGCCGTCGAGAGGCAGGCCGCGGTCTCCCACGACATCGACGCGGGCTTGGGCACGACGTTGCCCGCCGGGACGAGCACCTTCTCGGCGAGGGTGCCGTCGTGCAGCTCAGACAGGAGCGTGCGGCGCGGGTCGAGTGTCTCGTCACCACGCCACCCCTCCGAGGGCACCACGGCGTGGACGATGACCTCGTTGCCGTCGGGGTCGACGCCGGCGCCGTCACAACCGAGCACCATCGGCAACCGGTCGGGGGCGAGGCCGACACCCTTGAGCGACCACACGTCGTGGTGGTTGAGGGCTGCCGCGCGCAGGTCGACGACGACCCAGCCCGGCCGCGCCTCGGGGTCGGGCCGCTCGCCGACGACGAGGCCGGAGAGGGGGTCGGACGCGGACTGACTGGCGGCGTAGGCAGCGAGCATTCCAGCACCTTAGTGACCGAGGCACCCGCCGGGCCCCGGTAGGGTCCTGCCGTGACCGACGACACCCGACTGACCGCATCGACCGCAGACGCACCCGCGGGCGTCTCACCGGCCCCGTCGCCAGTCCCGTCGGCTGCCTCGCCGGCGGAGGCCGTCACGGCTCCGGCCCGCGCGGTCGACGCCCAGTCCGTGGCGCTGGTCGCGGTGTTCACGGCCCTGCTCGTCGCCGCGGCCGTCGTGCCCGGCATCCCCGTCGGTGGCTTCGGCGTGCCGCTCACCCTGCAGACCCTCGCGGTCGTGCTCACCGGCCTCGTGCTCGGTCCCGTCCGGGGCGCCGTGGCCGTGGCCCTCTACCTGCTGCTCGGGTTCGTCGGCCTGCCCGTCTTCAGCCGCGGCCAGTCCGGGCTGCAGGTGCTGAACGGCCCCACGGCCGGCTACCTCGTCTCGTTCGTCGTGGCCGCGCTCGTCGTGGGGCTCGCGGCCCGGGTCGTGGTGCGCCGCACGCGCCGAGCGCTCTGGGTGCCGCTGCTCGTCGCCGCCTCCTTCGTCACGAGCCTCGCCGTCGTCCACGTCCTCGGCGTCGTCGGGCTCATGGTCAACCTCCGGGTGCCGCTCTCGGCCGCAGTGAGCGCAGACCTGCCGTTCCTGCCCGGAGACCTCGTCAAGGACGTCGTCGCGGTGCTGGCCGCCGTGGCGGTGCACCGTGCCTTCCCCGACGTGCTCGTGCGCCCGCACCGCCGTGCGGCCGCGACGGCTCGTCCTTGAGCACTCCCCGACCGGTGCCGTGACCGGTGGGTGAGGACACGGCGGTGACCGCGGTGCGACTGGCCGCCGCCACGGTCGAGGTGCCGCTCGACGACTCCCCCGGCCGGCTCACTCGCACCATCCTCGGCCCGGTCGACCTGTCCCTCGACCAGCGCCGGGTCAGCGTCATCGGTGCCAACGGGTCGGGCAAGTCGACCTTGCTGCGCCTGCTCAACGGGCTCGTCGCGCCGACGACCGGAACCGTCACGGTCGACGGCCTCGACACGGTGCGGCATGGGGCCCGGGTGCGCCGCCGCGTCGCCTTCGCCTTCACCGACCCGCTCTCCCAGCTCGTCATGCCGACGGGACGCGAGGACGTCGAGCTGTCGCTGCGTCGCCGCCACCGGTCGCGCAGCGAGCGCCGCCGGGCGGCGCAGGAGGTGCTGGAGCGGTTCGGTGTGGACCACCTCGGCGACCGGAGCGTCTACGACCTGTCGGGCGGCGAGCGCCAGCTGATGGCCCTCGCCGTCGTCCTGGCCACCGACCCCGCACTGCTGGTGCTGGACGAGCCCACGACCCTGCTCGACCGTCGCAACACGCGCCGGCTGCGCGAGCTGCTCGACGCCCTGCCGCAGACCGTGGTCGTCGCCACCCACGACCTCGACCTGGCGCTGGCCGCCGAGCGGACCCTCGTCGTCGACGCAGGTCGGGTCGTCTTCGACGGCGCCCCGGTCGAGGCGGTGGCCCGCTACACCGCGCTGGTCGACGAGTCGTGACCGCGCACGGGCTCTTCACCGCACACGTGCCCGGGACGTCGTTCGTGCACCGGATGCCTCTGTGGGCCAAGATCACCGGCGTCCTCCTCGTCGGGGCGACGCCGTGGCTGGCCCAGTCGGTGTGGCCGCTCGCCTGCCTGTCGGTGGTGCTCGCCGCCGTCATCGCCGGCGCCCGCCTCCCCGTCCGCCTGCTCGCACGGTCACTGCAGGGCCTGCTCCCGCTCCTCGTCGTCCTGCTCGCCTTCCAGTGGTGGTCGACCGACCTGGCGTATGCCGTCCGCGTCGTCCTCGGCATCGCCAACGCGTTCGTCGCGGCCGGCATCCTCACGGCCTCCACGCCGGTCACGGACCTGCTCGACGGCGCGGCGAGGGCGGCCCGCCCGCTGCGCCGCCTGGTCGATCCCGAGGTGGTCGCCCTGACCCTCGGCATCGTGGTCCGGTCGGTTCCATGGGTGGCCGGCTCGTTCTCCGACGTGCGCCAGTCCGCTCGGGCGCGCGGCCTCGACCGCAACCCGCGCGCACTCGTGGTGCCGACGGTGGTGCACGTCGTCGCCTTCGCCCGCTCGACGGGCGAGGCGCTCGCGGCGCGAGGCCTGGTCGACCCGCCTGACGACGGGCATGACGCGCTGGACGCGCAGGACGCGGACGACGGCGCGGCCGAGCGCGACGGGTAGTCGCGGCCGGGTCGGAGCAGGACGCGTTCGGCCCGAACGCTGTGGACACGCTGCGGTCGTACCGCCCCCGGCGCGGCACCGCCGGCCACTGACGGGCAGTGACCGGCGGCACCGGCTGGCTTGGGTCAGGCCCTCGGGGGGCGTCCGCCACCGGGGGCGAGCGCCGACACGGCAGCCGCGACCGCAGGCGCGACGCGCTCGTCGAACACGCTGGGCACCACGTGGTCCGCCGTCGGGCTCTCCACGAGACCGGCGATGGCGCGGGCCGCGGCCAGCTTCATGTCCTCGGTGATCCGCCCGGCACCGGAGTCGAGCGCCCCACGGAAGATGCCGGGGAAGGCCAGCACGTTGTTGATCTGGTTGGGGAAGTCCGAGCGCCCCGTCGCGACCACCTCGGCGAAGCGCGCGGCGACGACCGGGTGCACCTCGGGGTCCGGGTTCGCGAGCGCGAAGATGACGGCACGTGGCGCCATCCGGAGCAGGTCGCGCTCGGCGACCGTGCCTCCCGAGACCCCGATGAGCACGTCGGCGCCCGACAGGGCCTCCCCGATGTCGCCGGTGACGCCGCGCGGGTTGGTGAGCCGACGCAGCTCCTCCTTGTGCGGCGCGAGGTCGTCGCGGTCGGGGCCGAGGACCCCGCGCGAGTCGACGACGACGACGTCACGCACCCCCGCGGCGAGCAGGATCTTGCTGACGGCCACGCCGGCCGCGCCCGCTCCGGACACCACCACCGTCACCTCGGCGAGGGGCTTGTCGACGACCTGGACCGCGTTGATCAGCGCTGCCAGTGCCACGATCGCGGTGCCGTGCTGGTCGTCGTGGAAGACGGGGATGTCCAGCTGCTCCTGCAGCCGCCTCTCGATCTCGAAGCACCTCGGTGCCGAGATGTCCTCGAGGTTGATGCCGCCGTAGGTCGGTGCGATGCGGGCGACGGCGTCGACGATCTCGTCCACGCTGCCGGTCTGCATGCACACGGGAACCGCATCGACGTCGGCGAAGTGCTTGAAGAGGACGGCCTTGCCCTCCATCACCGGCATCGCGGCGAGCGGGCCGATGTCACCGAGGCCGAGCACGGCCGTGCCGTCGCTGACCACCGCGACGGTGTTGCGCCGCGACGTGTAGGCCGAGGCAAGGGTCGGGTCGGCCGCGATGGCCAGGGAAACCTGGGCGACCCCCGGTGTGTAGAGCAGGGAGAGGTCGGTTGCGTCGCGCAGCTGCGACGTGGCGTGTACCCCGAGCTTGCCGCCCTCGTGGACGCGGAAGACCGGGTCGCTCGGGTCGAAGAGCTGGCTGGTGGGCAACGCACTCATGCTGGAACACCTCGTTCGCATGGAGAAGAAAAGGGCCGACGCCCTCACTGGTGGAACAGTGCCGGGGGTCTGGCCTGCAAGCTTCGTTCTCGCGACGGGGGTTGCCCGAAGCCATCATTCTGGCACGTCGACTGCCGGCGGCCCAGTGTGCAGCGCGCGGTGTGACAGCAGTCTCAGCCGGTCTGGCTGCTGCTGCCGATCGTCTTGAGCAGGGCGTCGACGACGCGCGGGTCGTACTCGTAGCCCAGCCCGAGATAGATCCGCTCGACGGCTGCGTCACGGGCGCGTGCTGTCCGTGACCCTGCCGTGAGGTCCTCGTAGGCGTTGACGACCTTGACGATGCGGCTCGTCATCGGGATCTCCTCGCCGAGCTCGCGCACCTGCCGGTAGGGAGTCGTCTGGTGCTCGAGGATGAGAGCCACGCTCTCGAACACCTGGGTCTCACGGACGATGGCGACGGTGTCGGCCTCGATGCGTCGCTGGTCGGCGGGCGCTGCGAGAACCGTCGCGCCACCCGGGATCGGTTCGACGAGGGCGACCTGACCGATGTCGTGGAGCAGGGCGGCGTACTCGAGGTCGAGCAGCTCGCGCTCGGACAGGCCCAGCTCACGGCCGACACGGACGCTGAGGGCGGCCACCCGCTCGGAATGCCCCGACGGCGTGTAGCCCGCGGCATCGGTGAGGCGTGACAGGGTGCGGATGCTCTGCAGGTAGGTGGCCCGGATGCTGACGTAGCGCCGGAACGCGAAGAGCGTGAGCACCAGCGGGATGAGGAAGAGCGGCAGTGCCGCGATGCCCATGGGAGGCGCGGCCAGGGCGATCAGCACCCCCGTGACGGCGACGGCCATCGACATCGCGAACGACGAGCGCACCTCCTCCACGAAGGTCCGCCTGAGGTTGGCGCGGGCGGAGGTGGCCCGGAGCACCGAGGTGAAGAGCGTGTCGGCCACGAGGGCCGCGACGCACGTCAGGAGCATCAGCGCGGCCCGCTGCCAGGGGTCCAGGTGGTCGGCGGGAGCCGGACTGCCTGGCTCCTGCCCCAGGGCCACGTCGCGGTAGAGCACCGCCACGACGACCACCGACACGAACCGTCCCGTCGTCTCGACGATGCTCGTCTCGCGGCCGGCCAAGACGCGTACGGCCGTGCCGAGCGCCATGGCGACCGCCGTGGCGGCGATGACCAGGACGGAGCCGTACGTCACGTGCGAGCCGGAGGGGATCTCGGTGGTGAGGGCGAGACCGAAGGCGGCAGCCATGGCGATGGGTGCCGACCCGCGGAAGCCGGGAGCCGAGAGGTGGAACCACTCGCCGACCACGATCGTGACCGCGAAGGCGCACACGACACCGAAGGCGGCCTGGTCGTCGAGGCCCGGGAGGTCACCGGTCCGCAGCACGCCCATGACGGCGGCGACCAGGCCCACGAGGCCCAGCACCAGGGCGACGGGCTCGCGGCGCGCGGCCCCTCTCATGCGACCGAGCCGCTCGTGAGGGGGTGCGGCCAGACATGCTTCTCCAGTGCCGCGACCGTGGCGGCCACGACCTCGGGGTCGTAGCGTCCCGGATCCGACCGCAGTGCACGGGCCACGTCGCTGATCGAGGCGTGACCGGGCTCGTCCGGGTCGCCGACGAGGGCCTCCACCGCCGACGTCACTGCGACGATGCGGGCCGCGATGGGGATCGCCGAGCCCGCCAGGCCGTCCGGGCGCCCCGATCCGTCGAAGCGCTCGCTCTGGTGGCGGATGCCGGACCGCGCGTCCTCGAGGAAGTCGATGCCCTCGATCATGCGCGCTCCCATGACGCAGTGCCGTTCGATGGCGCGGCGCTCGACGGGCGTCAGGGACTCGGGCGGCCGGCGCAGCAGTCGGGTGGGAACGCCCAGGTGGCCGATCTCGTGGAGGGTCGCGGCGTAGCGGACCGTCCCGATCTGGCCCGGGCCGAGGCCGAGCTCCTCGGCCACCCACTCCGCCAGTCGGGCGGCGCGCCGGCTGCGGGCGACCGCCGCCGGCTCCTTGGTGCCGAGGGCCGTGACGAGGGTGTCGACGGTGCGCTCGTGCGACCGCACCTCCTCGCCGTACTGGATGAAGGCCCAGCGTGCCGCGAGGAGGGGCGCCATGACGAGCAGGGCGCTGAAGGCGCGCAGGTCGACGGGGTACCAGAGCACGACGAAGAGGAACCCGATGATGCCGTAGCCGACGTACGCGAGGCCGGAGCTCGCGAGCACGCTACGCAGCACGACCCCGACGGGCGCGCCCTGGTCGAAGTGGAAGACACCGGCGAGCAGCACGGCGTTGACGAGGCAGCCCACGACGTCGGCGGCGATGAGCGGGAGTCCCACCTGGAGGGCGAGGTCGACCGCACCGTCGAGACCGAGGGGGTTCGTCCTGCCCCCCACGAGACGGAAGACGACCGCGATCGACGTGCCGACAAGGCTGGTCATCGACATGTTGAAGAAGGTCGCCGACCACCGACGTTGGTTGCGGTCGATCGACAGGGAGACGAACCCGACGAGCCAGGCGCCGAACACTCCGGAGATGACCGCCGAGGCGAGCAGGATGATCGAGGTGAAGGAGAAGCCGAACTTCGAGCTCACCGCCGGCTCGCGCAGCTGGAAGCTGATGACGCCCATGAAGCACAGCAGGAGCAGGGGACCCAGCTCGTTCGGCGGGTCGTAGACCCACGCAAGGGCTCCCACCCCGACTGCCATCACCAGGACGGCAGCGAGGTACGAGCGGAGGCCGCGCGACGTCTTGCGCCGCTCCCGGTCGGCCGTGGTCTGGGTCACTGGTTCACGCTAGCGCGACGGCGCCGCAGCGGTTCACACCGCCACGGCGCCGTCCACCAGGGTTCAGGTCGATCAGCCCGGCCACGACCACACGTTGGCGAAGGCGGTGAGGGCGCGCGAGGCGAAGTCGTTGGTGGCGAGTGCTGACAGCAGGGCAGCGAACATGTTGGGGGGCTCCTTGACTCAATATGTGTTCCGGATGCGTGCGCCATGGAGGGGCGTTGCTGCGGCAGCACAGAACAACTGAGGTTTCCCTCGGGTAGCAGCGTCCCAGAATCGGCAGGCGCACATAAGGGATCCGATCGCCGTCGACCGGATCCATACCAAGATTTTACCGTTGAAGGGGCAAGGAGGTGGGCGAATCGTCCCCGAATTGGGCCGCCTGCGGCCGTTGTGGAAGAATCAGTGCTTCGTGCCCGCACGGGGACGAGACCGCAGCACCCAAGGAGAGCCGACGATGAGCAAGCGCGCCCGCAAGCGCCGCTCCCGCAAGGGCAACGCCGCCAACCACGGCCGCAAGCCCAACGCCTGAGCCGCAGACGTCAAAGGCCCGCACCCGATCAGATCGGGGCGGGCCTTCGTCGTCTCCGTCGTCTCAGCGTGCGGCGGGGTCAGCCCCGGTCGACCTGGATCACCGTCATCGAGATGCGCGACATGATCGTCATGCGCAGCGCCTCGGGTGCCTGCTCGCACTCGCACGAGCGCTTGATCAGCGACTTGAGCGTCGTGTCGAGGTCGTACTCCTTGAGGCACGGACCGCACTCGTCGAGGTGCGCCTGGATCTTGGCGCACTCCTCCGGACCCAGCTCGCCGTCGAGGTACTCGTAGACGCGCAGCAGCGCCTCGGAGCAGTCCGTGCGCGCCTCGTTGCCGGGCGCGCCCGCCGTGTGCTCGTTCATGACCGGCTTCCTTCCGTGCCGTCGCCCGTGGCCCCGGCGGTGCCGCCAGAGCCGGCCGTGACGAAACCGCGGTCGGCGGCATACGCCGAGAGGAGCTCGCGCAGCTGGCGCCTCCCCCGGTGCAGGCGACTCATCACGGTGCCGATGGGCGTGTCCATGATCTCGGCGATCTCCTTGTAGGAGTAGCCCTCGACGTCGGCGAAGTAGACGGCGAGCCGGAACTCCTCGGGGATCGACTGGAGGGCGCGCTTGACGTCGCTGTCGGGCAGGTGGTCGAGCGCCTCCGCCTCTGCCGAGCGCAGTCCGGAGGACGTGTGCGACTCGGCTCGTGCCAGCTGGTAGTCCTCGATCTCGGCCGCGTCGGACTCGAGGGGCTGGCGCTGCTTCTTGCGGTAGCTGTTGATGTAGGTGTTGGTGAGGATGCGGTACATCCACGCCTTGAGGTTCGTGCCCGGCTTGTACTGGTGGAAGGCGGCGTACGCCTTCGCGAACGTCTCCTGGACCAGGTCCTCGGCGTCGCTGGGGTTGCGCGTCGTGCGCAGCGCGGCGCTGTAGAGCTGGTCGAGCAGGGGCATCGCCTCGCGCTCGAAGCGGGCCCGGCGGTCGGTCTCGCTCTCGGCGGCGACGTCGACGCTCGCGTCGGCCGCCTGCTGGGCGGCCGCCTCGTCGACGGGGGCTACCGTCGACGCCGCTCCCGGCTCGGCGAGCCGCAGGGCGGCACTGGGGTCGGTGTTCTTGTCCTTTGCCATCGCGGTCCAGCCTAGACCGGTGGGCTGGGAGTTCCGGCCGCGCTCGACGGGCCGGCCGTGCCAGGGCAGCGCGGGGGCTTCCTCGGGTGCGCGGGTGGGGCTCGTGACCATGCCTGCTGCAACGACCCCTAGCCGGGCAGCATTCCCGCGATGGAGGTCAGGGCCTGGGTCAGGGCGCTGCGCGAGCCCTTCGGGAAGCTGTGCGCGCCCGGGACCTCGACGAGCGTCGTGCCCCCGGGGAGGTGGGGACGGAGCTCGTCGGGGGTGCCGAACGTGTCGTTGGTGCCCTGCACGACCCAGGAGGGGTCGGGCGCGAGGGCCAGCTCATGGGCGCGCAGCTTGTGGGGCTGCCCGGGCAGGTGCAGGGGAAAGCTGAGCAGCAGGCCGGCGTCGGCCTCGAGCGGGCCCGCCGTGCGGCAGGCGACCCGGGCCCCGGCACTGCGGCCGCCGACGACGAGCGGCCTCGGCAGCCTGCCTCGGCCGTTGATGAGCGCCTCGACGATGGAGACCCAGGCCTCGTCGAGGGTTGGAGGCCGTCCGGCCACCCTCCGTCCGGCTACGAGCCAGGGCTGCTCCACGAGGGCAACGGCCCAGCCGGCGCCGAGGAGCACCTCGCGGGCGATGGCGAGGTCGATGGCACCGAGCCCTCCCCCGGCGCCGTGGCCCAGCACCACCGTGCCGCGCGCTCGGGTGGGTCGCTGCACGTGCGCCCGCCCGGGACCGCCGGGGGTCTCGATCACGCGGACCGTCGCCCTCGTCGGGCCGCTCACGCGCCGATCACCTCGCCGGTCATGGGGTCCACCACGCCCTCCAGCTCGGATGCCGGGACGGGCTCGACCAGGGTGGGACCGTTGTTGCCGGTGGACCCGACGGCACGACTCACCGGGTGGGCCTCGAAACGGCCCGGGTCGGCGAAGTCGAGCACGCCCTGGACGTAGCCGGGGTCCTTCTCGTCGGGGTCGAGCCACTGCTCCCACTGCCCGCGCTCGAGGACGAGGGGCTGCCGGTCGTGGATGCGGTCCATGCCGGGGTCGGCCGCGGTCGTGATGATCGTGAACGACGTGAGCCAGGCACCGGGGTCGCCGTCGGGCAGGTCCTTGTCGCGCCAGAACTCGTAGAGCCCGGCGAAGGCCACCGGGTCGCCGTCGGCGCGATGGATGAAGAACGGCTGCTTGCGCGGCTTGCCCTTGGCGTCGACGACCGTCGGTGAGACCTGCCACTCGTACCACCCCTCGGCGGGCACGATGCACCGCCGGGACAGGGCTGCCTTGGCGAAGGCGCCCTTGCCGAGCACCGACTCGGCCCGCGCGTTGGTCATGCGCAGCCCCATCTTGACGTCCTTGGACCAGGCCGGCACGAGACCCCACGTGAGCAGGCGCAGCTGGCGGGTCGGCTCGGCGCCCTCGTCGGGACCGTCGCTGCCCCGGGGACGCCGCGTCAGCACGACGGGCGCCTGCTTCGAGGGGGCCATGTTCCAGTCGGGCTCGCCGGCCGGTGGGTTCTGCGGGTTCTTGAGCACGCTGCGCGTGGGCTCGGCCGTGTGGTCCTCGTCGACGTCGAACGCCTCGATGAGCTCATCGGGCCGCGCGCTCGCGGCATACCTCCCGCACATGCGGCACAGCGTATGCCGCTGGGCCGACGAGGGCTCGGCACCGGTGGGCGCGGCCACCGGGGCCGTGGGTATGTCGATACCGTAGGTGTCCACAGGTCCACGATGGTCGCGACGCTGGAACGCGCCGCCGGCCAGAGGAGGAGTTCCGCATGATCGTCCGCCGTCTCGCCCGCCCGCTGCTCGCATCCGTCTTCGTCGCCGCCGGCGTCGACGCCCTGCGCCACCCCGCGGCACGCACCGACCAGGCGGCACACCTGCTGCAGAAGGTGCCCGGCCAGGTGCCGGGGGCCGAGGTCGCCGCGAAGGACCCCGACCTCTTCGTGCGGGTCAACGGCGCCGCGCTGCTCGGTGGCGGCCTGCTCCTGGCGACCGGACGCATGCCGCGCCTCGCGTCGACCGTGCTCGCTGCCTCCGTCGTGCCGACGACGGCCATCGAGCACGCGTTCTGGGACGAGACCGACCCGACGCGCAAGGCGCAGAGCCGCAGCCTCTTCCTCAAGAACGTCGGCCTGCTCGGCGGCCTGCTCCTCGCCGCCGTCGACACCGAGGGCAAGCCTGGCCTGGCCTGGCGCGCCCAGCACGCCACGAAGACCACGCGCCGCGAGGCGCGGCACGCCAAGCAGACCGCCAAGCGCGAGGCCCGCCTCCTCGCCCATCGAGCACAGGACGTCGTGAGCTGAGTTGAGTCCCGCTGATCCATCGCCCCGGTCCCCCTCCCCGACCGGTGTCGCCGCAGGCGACACCCTGACGGCCGAGCCGGACTGGGCGGCGCCGCTGGCCCCCGGACCGCTCGACGCGACGGTCGCGCTGCCGGGCAGCAAGTCCCTGACGAACCGCTATCTCGTGCTGGCCGCGCTGGCCGGCGACCGCTCGCGCCTGCGGGCGCCGCTGCGCTCGCGCGACACGCTGCTCATGGCCGACGCGCTGCGGTCGCTGGGGGTGCGCATCGACGACGTGGCCCCCGAGGGTGAGTCGGCAGCCGGCACGGCCGGGGCCGTGCCCGACTGGCTCGTCACGCCGCCCGAGACCCTCACCGGGGGTGTCACCGTCGACTGCGGCCTCGCCGGCACGGTCATGCGCTTCCTGCCCGCGGTGGCTGCGCTCGCCGACGGGCCGGTGCGGCTCGACGGCGACCCCCAGGCGCGGGTGCGACCGATGGGCCCGGTCATCGACGCGCTGCGCGCCCTCGGCGCCGAGGTCGACGACGAGGGCGGCTGCCTGCCCCTGACCGTGCACGGGCGGGGCCGCCTGCGCGGCGGGTCGGTCACCATGGACGCGTCGGCGTCGTCGCAGTTCATCTCGGCACTGCTGCTCGCGGGCGCTCGCTACGACGAGGGCGTCACGGTGCGCCACGACGGCAAGCCGGTGCCCAGCGAACCGCACATCCTCATGACCGTCGAGACCCTGCGCGACGCGGGGGCCATCGTCGACGACAGCGAGCCGAACACGTGGCGGGTGGAGCCGTCCGAGATCAACGCCCTCGACGTCTCGGTCGAGCCCGACCTCTCCAACGCCGGCCCGTTCGTCGCGGCCGCCCTTGTCGCCGGTGGCACGGTGCGGGTTCCCGGGTGGCCACAGCACACGACCCAGGCCGGCGACCTGCTGCGCGAGATCCTCGACACGATGGGCGCCGACGTCCGGCTCGACCGCTCCGGGCTCACGGTGGTGGGCAGCGGCGAGCTCGTCGGCATCGACATCGACCTGCACGACGCCGCGGAGCTGACGCCGACCGTGGCCGCCCTGGCCGCCCTGGCGTCCACGCCCACGTGGATCCGTGGTGTCGCCCACATCCGCGGGCACGAGACCGACCGCCTCGCGGCACTGACGACCGAGCTCAGCGGACTGGGCTCGCACGTGACCGAGACCGACGACGGCCTTCGCATCGCCCCCGCCACCCTGCACGGTGGCCGGTTCCGCAGCTACCACGACCACCGGATGGCCACTGCGGGCGCCATCATCGGCCTGCGCGTCCCGGGCCTCGAGGTCGAGGACATCGGCACCACCCGCAAGACGCTGCCCGACTTCGTGGGCCTGTGGCGCGGGATGCTCGACGGCTCAGCGCCCGTGGTGCTGTCCCGATGAGCTGGCGGGACCTCGACGAGGGAGACGTCCGGGTCCGCCCGAGCCGCAAGGGATCGAGGCCCCGCACCAAGGAGCGTCCCGCCCATGCCGACGCCGTCGTCGCGATGGTCATCGGCGTCGACCGTGGCCGTTACACCTGTCTCGTGCCGAAGGGCGCGCTCGGCAAGAAGGAGCCCGAGCGGGTCGTCACGGCAATGAAGGCGCGGGAGATCGGTCGGACCCGCGTCGTCGTCGGCGACGACGTCGCACTGGTCGGCGACCTCGCCGGTGGCCCCGACGCCCTCGCCCGCATCGTCCGCATCGAGGAGCGCCGCTCCGTGCTGCGGCGCACGGCCGACGACACCGACCCCTACGAGCGCATCATCGTCGCCAACGCCGACCAGCTCGTCATCGTCACGGCCCTTGCCGATCCCGAGCCGCGCCCGCGCATGGTCGACCGGTGCCTCGTCGCGGCCTACGACGCCGACCTGGAGCCGCTGCTCGCCCTGACCAAGGCCGACCTCGTCGACCCGGCGCCGTTCCTCGCCAACTACGCCCCGCTCGAGGTCGAGCACGTCGTCACCTCTCGCACCGCCGACGGCTTCACCGGCCTCGAGGACCTGCGGGAACGCCTGTCGGGCAAGGTGTCGGTGCTCGTCGGGCACTCGGGCGTCGGCAAGAGCACGCTCGTCAACGGCCTCGTCCCGGGCGCCCTGCGTGCGACCGGGGTCGTCAACGACACGACCGGCCGCGGCCGACACACGTCGACGAACGCCGTCGCTCTGCGGCTGCACGGCGCCGACGGTGCCGACGACGGCTGGGTCATCGACACGCCCGGCATCCGCTCGTTCGGCCTGGCCCACATCGACGTCGACCGCATCATCGACCACTTCCCCGACCTCGCCGCCGGCACCGACGAGTGCCCCCGCGGCTGCACGCACGACGAGGAGGAGTGCGCCCTCGACGCCTGGGTCGCCGACGGCCACGCCGGCGCCGCCGGCCCGTCGCGGTTGGCCTCGCTGCGGCGTCTGCTGTCGAGCCGGTCGGGCGAGGAGCACTGAGCCGCAGCGGCATACGGCTCCTCGGTCGGCGTGCATGACGATCCGGAGAAGGCGCGCCCGTATGCCGGGTGCTCCCCGCCCGCTCGCCGGGCGATGCCGCTAGGTTGACCCGGTGACCTCCTACGACGACGACCTCCGTCTGGCCCACGTCCTCGCGGATGCCGTCGAGCGGGTGACCATCGCGCGCTTCCGGGCCGCCGACCTCGTCGTCGAGAGCAAGCCCGACCTCACTCCCGTGACCGACGCCGACCGCGCCGCCGAGGAGCTCGTGCGGACGCAGCTCAAGCGCACGAGGCCCCGCGACGCCGTCGAGGGCGAGGAGTTCGAGACCACCGGTCACGGACCACGCCGCTGGATCATCGACCCCATCGACGGCACGAAGAACTTCGTGCGCGGCGTGCCCGTCTGGGCCACGCTGATCGGCCTCGTCGTCGACAACAAGCCGGTGCTCGGGCTCGTGTCGGCACCTGCCCTGCAGCGGCGCTGGTGGGCGGCGACCGGGTCCGGGGCGTGGACCGGGCGGTCCCTGTCGTCGGCGCGGCGGATGTCGGTGTCGCAGGTCGGCCGGCTCGGCGACGCGTCGCTGTCGTACTCGTCGCTCGCCGGGTGGCGGGTGCGCGGACGCCGCGACGACTTCCTCGACCTCATGGACGACTGCTGGCGCACCCGCGCCTACGGCGACTTCTGGTCCTACATGCTCGTCGCCGAAGGGGCCGCCGACATCGCGGCGGAGCCCGAGCTGGCGGTGCACGACATGGCAGCCCTCGTCGCCATCGTCGAGGAGGCCGGCGGCCGGTTCACCGGACTCGACGGTCGCGACGGCTGCTGGAGCGGCAACGCCCTGGCGACGAACGGGCTGCTGCACGACGAGGTGCTGAGCCGCATCGGGATGCCCTCCGAATGAGCGGCCCGGCAGCGAGCTCCACTCTGCGACAGGGGTTGTCGACGTGAACGGCACCGACACAGCAGGCCCCGCCACGTCGGTGCGCGCGGCCACCGCAGGCGACGTGCCCACCCTCGCCGCCGTCGCCGCGGCCACGTTCGTGCTCGCGTGCCCGCCCTCGATGTCACCGGAGCGCGTGGACGCCTTCGTCTCGGAGGTGCTCTCGGCCGAGCGCTTCACGGCCTACCTGGCCGCCCACGACCGCCACCTGCTGCTGGCCGAGCGCGACGGCTCCGCCCTCGGCTACGCCATGCTCGTCGTCGGCGAGCCGGCAGACGAGGACGTGCGGCATGCCATCCGCCTGCGCCCCACGGTCGAGCTGTCGAAGATCTACGTCCTGCCCGAGGCCCACGGCACCGGGGCGGCAGCCCTGCTCATGCAGCGCGCCCTCGAGTGGGCCCGCGCCGCAGGGGCCGCTGGGGTGTGGCTCGGCGTCAACCAGCAGAACGAGCCGGCCCAGCGCTTCTACGCCAAGAGCGGCTTCGAGCGCGTCGGCACCAAGCGCTTCCTCGTGGGTGGGATCCATGAGGACGACTACGTCATGGAACGCACCCTGACGCCCCTCCCCTGACCGAACGCTGCGTTCGGTGGCGAACGCCGTGTTCTACCAGCGCTTTCGCCACCGAACGCGGCGTTCGGCGAGGGTTCAGAGGTCAGGCGTCCTGGACGACGGTGACGTCGCCGAGGCCGAGCCGCTGCAGCGCCTCGAGGTGCTGCGAGGCGTCACCGACCATGACGATCGTCCAGCCCGCGCCGGGTGCACCGGCGGCGATGCCGGCCCCGTCGGCGAACCGGGCGTAGGCCGCGTCGACACGGGCCCGGTCGACCGTGACGAGGTCGCGCAGGTTCGCTGTCGTGAACTCGGTGGTGCGGCCGTCGAGCGCCATGCCGACGGCCTCGTCGGCGATCGTGTCGGCGGTGGCGTAGCGGCCGGGAGCCGTCTTCGCGATGAAGTCGACGCCGGAGCGGACCTCCTTGTCGCTGAAGCCGTCCCGTCCGCTCTCGAGGATCTCGACGAGCAGCCGCAGCGACTCCGCCGTCGAGTCGGCACGCACCGACCCCGACGTGAGGAACACCCCCCCGCGCCGGCGTGGACGGAAGCTCGACCGGATGCCGTAGGTGTAGCCCTTCTCCTCGCGCAGCACGGCGTCGACGCGTGCGTTCGGCGAGCCACCGAGCACGAAACCGAGGACCGGGTACGGCGCCCAGCCTCCTTCGACGGACCGGTCGGGCCCCGGCGCGCCGATGACGAACTCCGTCTGCACCGAGCCGGGCCGCGAGACCAGCACGATGCGTCCGCGGTCGGGGGCCAGCGAGGCTGCGTGGTCGAGGTGCCGCGGTCGGTCCACGGGCCCCTTCCGCCAGCCACCGAGGGCCGACTCGACGAGCGCCGGGACGTCGAGACCCTCCAGGTCGCCGGCGACGACCGCGGTCACGCCCGAGGCGACGACGTGGCTCTCGTGGAACGCTGCGACGTCGTCGCGCGTGATCGCCTGGACGGTCTCGCGGGAGCCGCCCGTGGGCCGCGACGACCGGTCGTCGGCGGCGTAGAAGGTGCGGACGAACTCGAGCCCGGCGCGGTGGGCCGCCACGGAGCGCTCCTGCTCGATCTCCGCCAGGCGGGTGCGCACCTGCCTCGCGACCTCGGCCTGCGGGAACACCGGCTCGGTGAGGATCTGGCGCAGCAGGTCGAGCGCCGGCTCGAGGTTGCTCTTGACGACGTCGAGGTCGATGGAGAGGCCGGCATCGGCCATGCCGGCACCGAAGCTGACGCCCTTGCGCTCGAGCAGCCGCGCGAACTCCTCGGCCGTGTGGTTCGCCGTGCCCTCGTCGAGCGTGCGGGCCATGATCGAGGCCACGCCCTCCCGTTCGCGCGGCTCGTCACGCAGCGACACGGGCAGTCCGAGTCGCACCGACAGCACGTACTGCCCGGGCACGTCGTAGGTGATGAGCCGCAGACCGTTCGGGAGGTCGTGCTCCTGCCCCTCCGGGAAGCTCCACGGCTCGGGCGGGGCCACCACGGGGCGGGCGACGGCGGTCATGCGGCCTCCTCCGAGTCCTTGCCAGAGTTGTTGCCAGAGTTCTTGCCGGAGTCCTTGCCGGAGTCGCTGTCGTCGCTCGAGTCGTCCGGCTCCTCGGCGGGCACGCCGGGGTCGGCGAGGTAGCGCACCACGGCGCGCGACTGCGGGTCGAGCCACGCGGCAGCGGCGTCGCGGGCCTGCTCGCCCGTCACAGCGCGGATCCGCTCGACGAACGTGTTGACGTATGCCGGGTCGCCCGACAGCAGCGCGTGGTGGCTGATGTGGTCGGCGCGCTCCTCGATGCTCGCGAGGGCGCTCAGCCACGAGCGCTCGGTGTCGGCGATGACCGACTCCAGCTCGGCGGCATCCGGCCCCTCGGCGATGAAACGATCGATCTCCTCGCAGACCGCGGCCTCGACCTGCTCGACGTCGGCGCCCACGGAGACGTCGACGGTGATCGTGCCGAGGCCGACCCCGTCGACGAGACCCATGGTCCAGCCGCCGACGGCCACGGCCGTCTCGTCGGTGCGCACCAGGCGGCGCACGAGCCGCGAGCTGGCCAGCCCACCGAGCACGTCGACGGCCACCTGGCAGGCGAGGTAGTCGGGCGTGGTGTCGACGGGCAGCCGGAAACAGACGTAGATGCGGTCGTTGGGCACGTCCCCGACGCGGTCGAGGCGGACGGGCTCGGAGAGCGGCGGCAGCTGCTCGAGCCGCTCGCGTGTCTGCAGCTCGATGGGCGGCAGGGGTCCGAAGTACTTCTCGGCCGCGGCGAAGCCCTCGTCCGGGGTCACGTCGCCGACGAGGGTGAGCACCGTGTTGTTGGGACCGTAGTGCGCCCGGTAGAAGGCGTGGACGTCTTCGAGGGTCGCCGCGTCGAGGTCCTCCATGGAGCCGATCGTCGGATGGTGGTACGGGTGCCCCTCGGGGAAGACCGTGGCGTAGATGTCGATGAGCGCCTTGCCGTAGGGCACGTTGTCGTAGCGCTGGCGCTTCTCCTCCTTGACGACGTCCCGCTGGTTGTCGAGGTTCTCCTGCGTGACGGCGTCGAGCAGGTGGCCGTGGCGGTCGGCCTCGAGCCACAGCGCGAGGTCCATCGCGCCCGTAGGCACCGTCTCGAAGTAGTTCGTCCGGTCGAACCAGGTCGTCGCGTTGAGCCGCGCGCCCTCGTCCATGAGCGCAGAGAAGTGCTCGCCCGAGGCGACGTTGCGGCTGCCCTGGAACATGAGGTGCTCGAAGAGGTGGGCGAAGCCGGTGCGGCCCGGGCTCTCGTGGCGGCTGCCGACGCCCACCCAGAGGTTCACCGCGACGTTGGGCACCGTGTGGTCCTCACTGACGATGACGCGCAGGCCGTTGGCGAGCGTGCGCTCGACGAGGGGATACGAGATCGCTGTCACGGGCTCGACCCTATGCGACGAAACGGTGACGAACGGCAGGTGCGCCACTGCTGGGGCCACCGGCAGTGCACAATGCTCTCCGCCGCATCCGGCACAGAACCTTCACAGGAAGCACCGTCATCACATGAGCGAGCACACTCCCGCCGAGCAGGCGACCCCCGGGACGACGTCGGGAGCCGTCGTCCCGCCGGCACCCCAGTCCGGCACCAGCACGCACGAGACCGCCACCCCCGCGGCCGAGCCCTCCAAGCGGGCCGCCCTGGTCAAGCGGTTCGGCGGTGCGTTCCTCGCGATCATCGCCTTCTTCGCCTTCCGCGCCTTCACGGCGGACGACGGCACGCACGGCATCAAGTCCGGTGAGTGCGTCGCAGCCGTCGGCACCGACGACTTCAAGAAGGTCGACTGCACGGACTCGACGTCCTTGGGCACGGTGACCTTCATCCAGACCGACACGGCGACCGACGAGTCCTCGGCGATGACCCTGTGCGAGAAGCACGGCGCCCAGGGGGCGTTCACCAGCGCCGCCAGCGAGGGCGGCAAGGGCACCGTCGTCTGCGTCGCCGACCCGAAGTAGGCGCGCGAGCGTTCACCTCGTGACCAGCGCCCCTGCCGACCGCCGTCGGCAGGGGCGCTGTCATGTCCAGCACACTTGACCAATCAATGGTTATGTTTCGCGCCGATAGCATCACTTCGCGCTATGGTTGGTTCATGGCTGCATCCGGCGACCGCGACGACCTGCTGGCCGCGATCCGGGAGAGCGTGATCGGCGACGACCACGTCATGGTCGGCCCCTACGGGCCGCGCCGGGTCACGTACGCCGACTACACGGCATCCGGCCGCGCGCTCTCGTTCATCGAGGACTTCATCCGCGACGAGGTGCTCCCGCGCTACGCGAACACCCACACCGAGAGCTCCGGCACCGGCCTGCAGACCACGCGGCTGCGCGAGGACGCCCGGCGCACCATCCGCGACGCCGTCGGCGGCGACGAGGACACCGTCGTCGTCTTCGCCGGCTCCGGTTGCACCGGGGCGATCGACAAGCTCGTCGGCATCCTCGGCCTCCGAGTGCCCTCGAACTTCGAGGACCGCTGGCACGCGAGCGCGCTCGTTCCCGCAGACGAACGGCCCGTCATCTTCATCGGTCCCTACGAGCACCACTCGAACGAGGTCATGTGGCGCGAGTGCGTCGCCGACGTCGTCGTCATCCCGCAGGACCTCGACGGGCACGTCGACCTCGACGTCCTGCGCGAGCGCCTGACGGCATACGCGCACCGGCCCCTGCTCATCGGCTCCTTCTCAGCCGCGAGCAACGTCACTGGCATCGTCACCGACACCGACGCGATCTCGACGCTGCTCCACGAGCACGGCGCCCTCGCCTTCTGGGACTTCGCCGCGGCGGCGCCCTACGTCGACATCGAGATGTACGGCCGCGGCGGGCGCGGCGTGGCCCACCCGGCGGCATACAAGGACGCCGTCTTCCTCAGCCCCCACAAGTTCATCGGCGGGCCCAGCACCCCGGGCGTGCTCGTCGTCCACCGTGAGCTGATGACCAACCGGGTGCCCGACGTGCCCGGCGGCGGCACCGTCAGCTACGTCAACCCCGCCGACCACGACTACGTCACCGACCCCGCCCACCGTGAGGAGGGCGGCACGCCCGCCATCATCGAGGCCATCCGGGCCGGGCTCGTCTTCAAGCTCAAGCAGGCGGTCGGCGTCGAGACGATCCGGGCCCGCGAGGACCGGTTCCTCCGGCGAGCCGTGGAGGCGTGGCAAGCGGAGCCGTCCATCGAGATCCTGGGCAACCTTGAGGCAGAGCGGCTCTCGATCGTGTCGTTCGTCGTCCACGCCGCTGCTGGGCGCTACCTGCACCACAACTTCGTCGTGGCGGTGCTCAACGACCTCTTCGGCATCCAGGCCCGCGGCGGCTGCTCCTGCGCCGGCCCCTACGGCCACTACCTGCTCGGCATCGACCTCGAGAGGTCCCACGAGTTCGAGCGCGAGATCGGCCGGGGCTGTGAGGGCATCAAGCCCGGCTGGGTGCGGGTCAACTTCAACTACTTCATCTCCGACGTCGTCGCCGACTACGTCATCGAAGCCGTGCGCCTCGTCGCGCGCGAGGGCTGGCGCCTGCTCGACGACTACGACTTCGAGCCCGCCACGGGGCTCTGGAGGCACCGCAACGGCCCCGTCGAGCCGCCCCTGCGACTCGACCGGATCGGCTTCGAGCAGGGGCGCCTCACCTACCCCGCCCAGCTCGAGCGTGCGGGCGAGGAGGCGCTCGCGGGCTACCTCGACGAGGCCCGGGCGATCCTGGCGGCGGCCGAGCCGAAGCGCTGCGACGAGGCGCACGTCAACGTCGACTTCGACCACCTGCGGTGGTTCGAGCTGCCCGTCACCAGCCTGTCGCGCTGAACGCCTGCGTGTGGACGTCCGCGCTCGAGACGTCGATGCAGCAGGACGTGGCGCACCCGCCCGGGCACCCTGCTCTCCGGCCGGTCACCCGCCGGGCAGAGCACGTCGGTGGTCGACGAGATCCTCGAGGACCTCACCGACCCGCGCCACGAGCGAGACGTGGCCGACCCCCTCGAGCAGGTGAGACCGCGCCCCGGGCACGTGCGCGACGAGCCACTCGCCGTGGGCTGCGGGCACCATGAGGTCCTCACGGCCCTGCCACACCGCCACAGGCACGCTGAGCGACGCCACGTCGAAGCCCCAGTCGTCGCAGAACGCGAGGTCGTCCTCGACCCACCCCTGCGGGCCGACCCTGACCGCCTCGCGCCCGGAGGCGGCGACGTAGTCCGCGAGCGGGCCCTCCAGCGCCCGGAGGTCAGACGCGCTGAGCAGACCACCGAGCGCCTCCACGACCTGCTCCCCGGTGACGTGCCGGAACGACCGCGCCATCTCCTCGACGGCGGGCACGAGCGCCTCGCGTCCCCGGAAGGCCAGTGAGAACTCCTCGACGTTGTCGTCGCCCATCCCGGCCAGGAAGTCGAGGTCCGGCTGACGCGAGGGGGCGGCGCCGGCGATGGTCGCCGCCCCGAGGCAGCGGTCCGCGAGCAGCGCGGCGCACGCCAGCGCGTGCGGCCCACCTCCCGACCACCCGATCGTCACGAACTCGTCGAGTCCCAGGGCGTCGAGCACCACGGCACTGTCCGCGGCGGCATCGGCGACCGTGCGCCCAGGTCGCGGCGTGCTCGCGCCGTAGCCGGGGCGGCTGTAGGTCACCCAGCGCAGTCCCGACGTGCGCGCGGCCTCCATCGCAGCCGGCCACGGCACCGCGCCGCCCGGGGTGCCGGAGTGGTAGAGCAGCGGTAGCCCGTCACCACCTGCGTCGAGCACGTCGAGGGAACGTTCGTCGGGCGTCGTGACCGTGCGGGTGCCGGCGTCGGCGTGGGGGTGGCCCATCCGCCCACGCTAGAGGGTGGAAACGGGTACGTCCGAGCATCGCCACGTGGGGTCGTGCTGTCCTCGGCGCAGCATCCGTGACCGCGGCGTTGGATCCCTTGCTCCAGACGTGTCGAGCCAGAGGAAACACGAAAGGCCCCCACACTGTGGGGGCCTTTCGTCACCGCGCGATGCGCTGTTAGTAGCGGGGGCAGGATTTGAACCTGCGACCTCCGGGTTATGAGCCCGGCGAGCTACCGAGCTGCTCCACCCCGCGTCGGCAAGAGCAACGTTACGCGAAACCTCCCGCAGGACCAAATCGAGGTGACGACGCGCCCTCTGCACGCGACCCGACAAGCGAAACGGGCTGCGGCAGCACGCGATTCGCGTGCTGCCGCAGCCCGTTGGCGACGGGTCGGCGTCAGGGGCCGGCCGTCGGGGTCGACTTCGGCGACGCGTCGACCGCGCGCTTCAGGGCGTCCTTGAGCTTCGTCTGGGCCTGGCCGTACGCCGCGAAGTCGCCACGCTTCAGCGCTGCCTCACCCTCGGCGTACGCCGCCTCGGCGTCCTGCAGCGCCTTCGACAGGGCCGCCGCGTTCGGCGCGCCCGTGGCCGGTGGCGCGGTCGGGGTGCCCGTCTGCGTCGGCGTCGGGGTGGGTGCCGGCGGCGTCGGGGTCGTCCCGTTGTCACCGGCCTGCGCACCCGAGGAGCCACCGAAGAGGTCGTTGAGGGCCGCATCCAGGGATCCGGCCCAGGCGATCTTGTCGCCGAAGGCGACCGCCACCGCGGAGAGACGCGGGTAGGTGCCGGACCCGCTGGACTGGGCACGCACGTAGATCGGCTGCACGTAGAGCAGTCCCCCACCGACCGGCAGGGTCAGCTGGTTGCCGAAGATGACGCTCGCGCCGGTCGACGACGTCGTCGAGATGAACTGCGCCAGCGTGAGCTGCCGGCCGAGCGAGGCGTCGTTCGAGGTCACCGTGGACGTGCGCATGTCGTTGTAGACCTGGCCGGGACCCGTGGACCCGCCGTTGGTCTCGAGCAGCCGCATCTTGCCGTAGTTCGGCGACTTCTTGCCCGTCTCGGAGCCGGCGTCACCGTCGACGGCGAGGAACCCCGACAGGACGTTGCGGTCTCCCGTGGGGATGAAGGTCGACGTGAGCGAGAAGGCGGGCGCCTGCTGGCCCGGCATGGCCAGCGACAGGTAGTACGGCGGCTGGAGCAGGTCCTGCCCGGACTGCGTCGGGTCGTCGGGCACCCGCCAGAAGTTCTGGCCTCCGTAGAACGAGGCGGCGTCGCGGTCGTGGTACTTCTCCAGCAGGGTGCGCTGGACCTTGAAGAGGTCCTCCGGGTAGCGCAGGTGCGACATGAGCGAGCCCTTGATCGTGCTCAGCGGCTGGACCGTGCCCGGGAAGATCGACATCCACGCCTTGAGCACGGGGTCCTTCTCGTCCCACTGGTAGAGGGTGACGGTGCCGTCGTACGCATCGACCGTCGCCTTGACCGAGTTGCGCACGTAGTTGACCTGTCCGGCCTGCACGGCACGCACCGAGTTGCGCGTGCTCGTCACGGCGTCCTCGGTGGCGGTGTCGAGGGTCGTCGTCTCGGAGTACGGGTAGTTCGACGAGGTCGTGTAGCCGTCGAGCACCCACAGCACCCGGCCGTCGACGACCGCGGGGTACGCGTTGCCGTCGAGCGTGAGCCACGGCGCGACGCGCTGGACACGGTCCCGAGGGGTGCGGTGGTCGAGGATGCGCGACCCGTCGCTCACCTGGTCGGAGAGGAGGAAGTTGATCTCGCGGTACTTCACGGCATACGCGAGGCGCTTGGCGGCGTCGAGCGGGACGCCGCCCGTGCCCTTGTAGGTGTAGCTGATCTGGCCCGTTCCTTGCGGGTCCGGGTAGTCGAACTCCTTGTTGGCGCCGACGATGGAGTACTCCGGCGAGCTCTCGCCGAAGTAGATGCGCGGCTCGTACTTGCCGAGCGCGCCCTCGCTGCCGATCTGCGACTCGAAGAAGCTGGGCCGCCCGTCGGTAGTGCGCGTGTTGCCCTTGGCCGCGACGACGCCGTAGCCGTGCGTGTAGACGGTGTGGTCGTTGAGCCAGTTGCGCTGCCCGTCGGGCACGCCGCTGAGGTCGAGCTCGCGCGCCGCGATGACGGTGTCCTGGGACTTGCCGTCGATCTGGTAGCGGTCGACGTCGAGCACGTCGGCGAACTGGTAGTAGCCCTTGCTCGCCTCGAGCTGCTTGAAGGTGGGGCTCACGACGTTGGGGTCGATGAGGCGGATGCCCGGGACCGTCGCCGCGTCGTTGCGCAGCGCGTTCTGGGTGGCGACGCTCTTCGTGTCGTAGGGCTTGACGTCGATCTGGTCGAAGCCGTAGGCCACCCGGGTCGCGTCGATGTTGCGCTGGATGTAGGGCACCTCGAGCGACTTCTCGGAGGGGCGCACCTTGAGGGACTGCACGAGTGCCGGGTAGATGCCACCGACCGCGACGACGATGACGGCCAGGACCGCGACGCCCACGAGTGGCAGGCGCCACGAGCGCGTCCAGATCGTCGTGAGGAACATGATCGCGCACATCACCGCGGCGACCGCGAGGATGCCCTTGGTCGGGATGATCGCGTGCGACTCGGTGTACTGGATGCCGGTGATCTTCGTCGACTGGGCCGTTGCCAGGTTGTAGCGGTCGACCCAGAAGGCGACGGCCCGGACGAGCACGAGGGCCGCCGCGATGGCCGACAGGTGCACGCGCGCGGCGTGCGTCGAGCGCATCTTGTTGCCGGCGACGATGCCGCCGTAGAGGTAGTGCGTGAACGCGGCGGTGATGAAGCCGATGACGAGGATCATCGTCAGGAAGGCGACGACGAAGTTGACCCACGGCAGGTCGAAGACGAAGAAGCTGACGTCGAGGCCGAACTCGGGGTCGCTCGTGCCGAACGGGTTGCTGTTGCGCCACAGCAGGAACGTGTCCCACTGCGTCGCCGCCGAGAGGCCGGCGAAGAGCCCGACGGCGAGCGGCGCGGCGACGGTGGCGGTGCGACGCATCGGCTCGACGAGCTGGCGGTAGTGCTCCATCGCCTGCGTCTCGGGCGACGGCGCGTAGATCGGCCGGCTGCGGAAGGCGATGTGGATGCTCGACCACACCATCGCCGCCGTGAGGAGGCCACCGACCACCCCGAGGAGCAGCTTGGTGACGAGCTGGGTGGTGAAGACGCCGGAGAAGCTGACCGACTGGTACCACAGCACCTCGGTCCAGAACTGTGCCGCGATGGCGATGACCACCAGCAGGGCGGCGGCCACCACGAGGGCGGTGACGAGCGGGCGCCGGGTCGGCGGCAGCGTTGCCGCCTCCGCACGCCGGGGCGCGCCGGAGTCGTCGTCGTTGAAGTTGCCCGGCGGGGGGCCGAAGTTGCTGTCGCTCACGTGGCGTGCCTTGGGTGCGAGGGCGGGCAGGTGGTCGGGCGGACCCGGTGGCGGCCACCTCGGGCCGCCTGCGGCAACCATAACCCGCGCTCGCCGCGAGCCCGCGGGGCGATACCGCACCGTGACCCGCGCCCGCGTACTCATCCACCCCTACGCGCGTACGCGTCCACCGACCACGCGCGTACGCGTCCACCGACCACGCGCGTACGCGTGCACCACCTGCGCACGTACGTGCCGACCGGCCACCCCGCGCCATACGGCAGCATGGAGGCGTGAACGCGCAGCCCGTCATCGACCCCCTCGCCATCGCCGCCCTCGACACCGAGCGCCACGTCGCGGCCAGCGGCTGGGACCAGCCGGCCCGGCTCTTCGCGCTCGTGCGCACCGCCGACCTGCTCGAGCGCGAGCCCCAGCTGCGCGACCAGATGGGCCCGGCCGACCTCGCCGAAGGGGCCCTCACCGCGGTCGAGCAGGAGGGCCTGCCGACGACGAGCTCGCTCGAGACGCTGCTCGGCCGGCTCGCGTGGCCCGACGAGGTCGACGGCTGCGCCTTCGCCATCGAGCGCATGGTCGTGCCGCCGGAGGCCGAGCGCGACCTGCCCACGCGCGGCGACGACGCGGTCGACCACCTGGCCGCGCACCCGGACCGCAAGGACGTGCGCCTCGTCGTGGCTGTCCTGCGCGACGGCTCGTCGATCTGCCTGCTGCGCCAGCGCGACCACGACTCCGACGACGCCGTGGCGACGGGCAGGGACATCGCGCCCGGACTCGTCGAGGCGCTCAAGGCCACCTTCGAGGACTAGCCCGAGGCCGGGCCCGCGAGAGCCTCCGATGGTGCGGCGCCCCTCGGGCACGTCTCAGCAGCGCGGCAGCGAGCCCGTCTGTCCCTTGGCCACGGCCTCGACCGCCGCGCGGGCGTCGTCGAACGTGCCGACCTTGAAGACGTCGAGCCCGTCGGGCACGTGCCCGACCACCTCGTCGCAGTTGTCGGCCGGGGCGAGGAAGAACTCGGCGCCGTCGGCGCGGGCACCGGCGAGCTTCTGGTGGATGCCACCGATCGGCCCGACCTTGCCCTCGTCGTCGATGGTGCCGGTGCCGGCGATCTGACGCCCACCCGCCAGCGGGCCCGGCGTCAGCTTGTCGTAGATGCCGAGCGAGAACATCAGGCCGGCGGACGGACCACCGATCGCGCCCGCGTCGATCTTCACCGTGGCCGGGAAGTCGTGGTCGAGGCCGAGCAGCACGCCGAGCGCGGTGCGGCCCTGCTGACCCTCGATCGTCGGGACCTCGAGCTGCTGCTCCTTGCCGGCGCGGGTGATCGTGAGCGACACGGTGTCGCCCGGCCGCGACTTCTGCAGGGCGTCGCGGACGGCCTGCGTCGTCGTGATCGCCTCGCCGTCGATCTCGGTGATGCGGTCGCCGACCTTGAGCAGGTCCTTGGCCTTCGAGGCGTCGGTGAGGCCGGCGACGGCGATGTGGGTCGGCACGTCCTTGCCGATGGCGCGCAGTGCCACGGCGGTCGCCTCCTCCTGCGACCCCTCCATCTGGATCGCGTTCTCCTCGGCGACCTGCTCCTTGGTGACCTGGGGGTCGAAGATGTCGTCGACCGGGAAGACGTCGCGCGCCGGGTCGACCCACGCCTGCAGCACGTCCCAGGCGTCGACGGGGTAGCCGGGGCCACCCTCGACGCGGACCGTCGTGAAGCGCAGCGCGCCGTCGGTGGGGTAGGTCGGCAGGCCGGTGATCGAGATGATCGGGGTCTTCTTGCCGTCGCCGGACGCGCCGAGGGTGTCCTGCGTCGGACCCGGGCTCATGACGGCATACGGCAGGTGGACCACGGAACCGACGACGGCGATCACGAGGAAGAGGAAGAAGGCCGCGAGCACGGCCTTGTTGCCGCGGGTGAGGGTGCCCCGGCCCTCGCCCTCGAGGAGCTCGGCCCGGGTGGGCAGCGCCGCGTCGCTCGCCTGCTCGGGCACGCGCTTGATCGTCTTCACGGCAGGCCCACCCACTCGTCGGCGCCGTCGGCGAACTGCTGGTGCTTCCAGATCGGGATGGTCGCCTTGAACTCGTCGATCAGCTGGCGGCACACCTCGAAGGCCTCGCCGCGGTGCTCGGCGCTCACCCCGACGACGACCGCGATGTCGCCGACCTCGAGGTGACCCACCCGGTGCACGACAGCGATGCGCACGACCCGGCCGTCGGCCGCGATCCGCTCGGCGAGCGCCCGTGCCGTGTCGGCCGCCTGCGGGTGGGCGGAGTAGTCGAGGTGAGTCACTGCCCTGTCGCCGCGGGCTGCCCCACCCTCGCCCGCGGCGGCCTCCGACGGAGCGGGGGCGGCAGGGGCGTCGTGGTCGCGCACGGTCCCGACGAAGAGGCAGGTCCCGCCCGCGCGCGGGGAGGAGACGCTCGCGAGCACCTCGTCGACCGACAGAGGCGTCTCACGGATCTCGGCAAGGGTGACCGTCACGCGGGCAATCGTATGCCGCTGAGGGGACCGTCGCGCCCGGCGAGCCCGTCGGGCGACACCCCACCGGGGAACCAACGGGGTCGATCCGTGGTTGTCTTGGATGAGCGGCCGTGTGGCCGGCACGACACCATTTCGAGTGGGGATGAGCAGGCATGGCCGACGACCGCGGACGCGGTGACGACAACCGCAGCGACCGGGACGACGAGCACCCGGACACCCCGGAGCCCCGGGACGAGCAGCAGCCTCAGGAGCCCGAGCGCGCTCCCGGCGACTCCCCCTTCGGCCTGCCGTTGAACCGGCCCGCATCCGGCGGCGCCGGTTCTGGGTCGGTCGGTCCCGGCGGCATGCTCCCCGACCTCGGCGGGATGGACGCCTCCGACCTCGGGGCGATGCTCGAGAAGGTGCTCGGCGAGGCTGCCGAGAACCCCGAGCTCGCCGAGGCGATGCGCTCGATGGGCGTGGACCCGAGCGACCCTGCGACGCAGGCCGCCATGCGGGCCCAGCTCGGCACGTTCATGGCCGCCCAGCAGTCCCCGACCGGTTCGCGTGACCTCGCCACCGAGGTCGCCCGCCGGCACGTGCTCGCCGTCGAGGGCAACGACGTGCACGACGACGCGGCCTCGCGAGCCGTGCACGACGCCGTCGCGGTCGCGACGCTCTGGCTGGACGAGCAGACCACCCTCGACTCCCCGTCGTGGCGGGCCACCGGCCTCAGCCGCGCGGAGTGGGTCGACGCGACGATGCCGCGCTGGTTCGAGCTGATCGAGCCGGTGTCCGACGGAGTCACGGCCGCGACGTCCGACGCCATGCGCAAGCAGGTGGGCGAGCTGGGGCCCGAGGCCTTCGGCGAGGCGCTGCCCGAAGGCCTGCCCCCCGGCTTCGACCCGCAGCAGATGGTCGAGCAGTGGGCGCCGATGCTCGGCAACCTCAGCCGCCAGATGTTCTCCGCCCAGCTGGGCCAGGCGGTCGGGACCCTCGCCACCGAGGTGGTCAGCGGGACCGAGGTCGGCCTGCCCCTCACCGAGCCGGGCCTCGTCGCCCTGCTGCCCGGCAACGTGACACAGCTGGCCGAGTCGCTCGAGCTCGACGTCGCCCAGGTGCGCCTCTACCTCGCCGTGCGCGAAGCGGCCCGCGTGCGCCTCTTCTCCCAGGTGCCGTGGCTCGGGCCCCAGCTGCTCTCGGCCGTGTCCGACTACGCCCGCAACATCACCATCGACACCGAGGCCATCGAGTCCGCGCTGTCGACGATCGACCCGTCCGACCCGGAGGCCCTGCGCTCGGCCCTGCAGGGCAACCTCTTCCGGCCCCAGCCCACCGCGGCCCAGCGCACGGCCCTCGGCCGCCTCGAGACGCTGCTCGCCCTCGCCGAGGGGTGGGTCGACCACGTCACCGACCGCGCGACGGCGGCACACCTCCCGCAGTCGGCGGCGCTGGCTGAGACCATCCGGCGCCGCCGGGTCGGCGGCGCAGCCCAGAAGACCTTCGCCGGCCTCGTCGGCCTCGAGCTGCGGCCGCGTCGCCTCCGTGACGCCGCGAACCTCTGGGCCGCGCTCGAGAGCGCCGGCGGCCAGGGCTTGCGGGACGGCCGCTGGGACCACCCCGACCTCGCGCCCACCTCGGCCGACCTCGACGACCCCATCGGGTTCGTCGAGCGGGCCACCGGCGGTGCGACAGGCGGCCGGTCCACCGATGCCGACCTGGGCGATGGCCTGGGCGATGGCCTGGGCGATGGACTGGGCGACGACCTCGGCGCAGGTTTCGGTGACGACCTCGACTCGGTGCTCAAGGGGATCCTCGACGAGGCCGACCGCGAGCGCGGTGGCGGGAAGCCGACGACGCCCGAGGGCGACGGGCCGGGCGAGCCCGGGCGCCCCGGCGACATCGGCAACCACGACGAGCCCGGCGACACCGGCGACCCCGGCGAGCCCGGCGACCCCGACGACCCCGACGACCCCGGCGAGACCAGGTGACGGCGGCGACGGGTCCTGCCTGGCAGGTGCTGCACGACGACGCCGTCGCGCGCCTCGAGGCGTGGGTGGCCCCCGACGCCGAGCAGGAGCGGCTACGCCTCACCTACCTCGAGCACCTCCGCGCCCACCCCGACGCGGTGAGCAAGGCCGGTCCCCCGGCCCACCTCACGGGGAGTGTGATCGTGCTCGACGAGACCGGGCAGTCGGCGCTGCTGACCCTGCACCGGCGTGCCCGGCAGTGGTTCCAGTTCGGCGGGCACTTCGAGGCCGGCGACGAGTCCGTCTGGGCGGCGGCGACCCGCGAGGCCCGCGAGGAGTCCGGCATCCCTGACGTGACGGCCCTGCCCGAGATCGTGCAGCTCGACCGGCACGTGCTGGACGGCGACTTCGGCACCTGCCGGGAGCACCTGGACATCAGGTTCGCCGCCGTCGCGCCCCGCTCCGCCTCGACGGCCGTCAGCACCGAGTCGGTCGACGTGCGCTGGTGGCCGGTCGACGCCCTCCCTGAAGGCACCCGCGACGAGCTCGAGCCGCTGGTCTCGGCTGCGGTCCGCGCCATCCGTGCCCGCGCCTGAGCGGGACAGAACGCCCATATCGCCCATGGGGGCGCACCGCCGAGTGTGATCTGCGTCATGCTCCGCTCCCACGACACGCCGTGCACGCCCTCGCAGACCGGTGTCCGAGCCAGCGTTGTCGTGCCCTGACCGGTGTGGCGCAGGCACGGGGTGCGCAGCGGCGCCGCGGACCACGGACGCACGGTCAGTGACGGCACAGGGGCTCGCAGGCCGTGCCGCGCGGGCAACGGAACAGCGCGCCGGGAGGCTCGGCGGACGGACGCCAGGAGCCTCGCTGCGGCCGCCCGAGCCGGCCGGATGGCATACGGCCGCGGCGACCGGGCGACGAGGCGCCGGGGTCAGTCGTCGCTGAGGTCGAGCCCTGCGGCGGCCGACACGCCCTGGAGGTAGCCACGCGCGCGCTCGAGCCGTGGGTAGCCACGCAGCAGCTCCCAGAACTCAGGGCCGTGCCCGGGCTGCAGCAGGTGTGCGAGCTCGTGCAGCAGCACGTAGTCGACGACCCAGCCCGGCATGCCACGGAGCTTGTCGGACAAGCGGATCGAGCCCTCGGTGGGGGTGCACGAACCCCAGCGGGAGTTCTGGTTGCTCACCCACCGCACGCTCGACGGCACCGCCCGGCCGCCGAGGTGGTCACGGGAGAGCGTGAGCGCCCGCTGCTGGAGGTCGCCGTCGCTGCGCTGCCGGCGCTGCTCGGACGCCGCGACGCGAGCGACCATGGTGCGCACCCACTCGCCCTCCTCGGCCTGGCTCATGCGAGCCGGGACGAGCACGACGAGCCGCCCCTCCTGCCGGTAGGCGGACACCGTGCGGCGGCGCTTGGCGCTGCGGCGGACCTCGACGGTGACACCGTCGACCACGGTGTGCACCACCTCGCGCCGCGTCGTCGCCATGAGGGCAGGTTAAGCCAGCCGACCGACAACGGGGCGCAGCACGACACCGACACGTCCGGCAGCGCACGGCATACCCCATTTCGGGAGGCCACGCCAAGCGGGGATGAGCATGATTTCGTGCTCAGCGTGCTCTAGGGTTGAACGAGTCGAGGCGCCCGTCGGATGGGCGCCAGCAACAAGGAGACACCAATGGCTGACGAGACCTACAAGGGCGAGTTCTACTGCGTGAAGTGCAAGGAGAAGCGCGAGGCCGAGGGCAAGGTTGTCGTGTCCGACAACGGCCGTCGCATGGCCAAGGGCCAGTGCCCCGTCTGTGGCACGAACCTCAACCGCATCCTGGGCAAGGCCTGACAAGGTCACGCCGGCGTCGCTGACGCCGCAGATCGAGGGGGGCGGGACCACACGGTCCCGCCCCCCTCGTGCGTCCCCGGGTGGCCGCAGCGACCTGTGGACGACCGCGGCGGCCGCGCGCGTGCTGCTGCGAACCTGACGACCGAGGGTGGTGCCGCAGCCGGCGCCACCGGGTCAGGAGGTCCGATGTCTGCTGCCGTGCCGCCACATCCCCGAGTGCCCGTGTGGCTCCGGCCCCTCACGCGACGTCAGGGTGAGGTGCAGTTCGGGGTGCTGCCCGACGGGCCAGTCGTCGAGGGCATCACGAGCGCCGAGGCCGCCCTGCTGGCACGCCTGGACGGCGCGCTGCCCCTTGCCGCCACCGACCGCATGGCGGCGGAGGCCGGCGTCCCGGTGGACCGGTGGCGGGCCCTGCTCGGGCTGGCTCACGACCTCGGCGTCCTCGTCGACCGTGCGGGCGACCGCGAGCCCTCGAACACGGAGCGGCCGGCTCGCGTGGTCGTCGACGGCTCCGGGCACCTCGCCGCCGAGATCGTGGCCGCCCTGGTGTCGAGCAACGTCGGGGTGGTGCACGGACGGGCCGCCCTCGACCGGGCGACGGCCTCCCCCGACCGACCCCGCCCCGACCTCGTGGTGCTCATCGGCTCTCCCCTCGTCGACCCCCGTCGTGGCGACCTCTGGCTGAGGCACGGCGTGCCGCACCTCCCGGTCGCGCCGGCCGGGCCCCGCACGACCATCGGCCCGCTCGTTCTGGCCTCACGCGACGCCCCGTGCCTGTGGTGCCTCGAACATCACCGCGCCGACCGCGACGACGCGTGGCCCACGGTGATCACGCAGGCGACACCACCGCGGCATGTCGCGCTGGCGGGACCTCCCGACGGCGTGCACGAGGCCCTGCCACCCGGCCTGGCGCAGATCGTCGTCGGCACGGTCACGCTCCTCGTCACGGGCGTGCTCGAGGGGCACCCACCGCCGCCGGGCGTCTCCGTCGAGGTGAGCCTGCCCTGGCCGCGCATGGACCACCGCCGCTGGCCCACCCACCCACTGTGCACGGCACACCCCGCCTCTGCACGAACGGCCGGTGCCTCGCCGAGGCTGCCGGAGGCATCACGAGGTCTGCTCCGGCCGTCCGACGAGGCCCTCCGCCCCGGCGCCTGAGACACCCTGCATCGGTCTCTCGACTCGACGGCTGAACCGCTCGACGGGACGTCCCGGATCGAACGCCTGGACGCGTGCCATCACGCATCACGGCGTGCACGACATAGAGTCGGGTGCGGGAGCGAGCCCAGACGTGGCGCGCCCCGTTCGTCGTCGCCCTCGTGCCGCGAGGTCGACGTCGTCGATTCACCCGAGGAGGTGTGCCGTGACCGACCTGCCGCGCAAGGCCGTCGTGCGATCGGCCAAGCTCGCCTCCGTCCCCCTCGGCTTCGCCGGCCGCACGGCCCTCGGTCTCGGCAAGCGCCTCGGCGGACGGCCCGCCGAGATCGTCGCGGCCGAGCTGCAGGCGCGTACGGCCCAGCAGCTCTTCCAGGTGCTCGGTGAGCTCAAGGGCGGCGCGATGAAGTTCGGGCAGGCGCTGTCGATCTTCGAGGCCGCGCTGCCCGAGGACCTCGCGGTCCACTACCGGGCCACCCTGACCAAGCTGCAGGACAGCGCGCCGCCGATGCCCACGACGTCGGTGCACGGTGTCATGCGCGCCGCGTTCGGCACCCGCTGGCGCAGCCGCTTCGAGTCCTTCGACGACCACCCCGTCGCCTCGGCCTCGATCGGGCAGGTGCACCGCGCCGTCTGGAAGGACGGGCGCGACGTCGCCGTCAAGATCCAGTACCCCGGCGCCGGGGCCGCCCTCATGAGCGACATCCGGCAGATCAGCCGGGTGGCCAAGGTGGCCGCCGGCTGGGTGCCCGGCATCGAGCTCGGCCCCATCCTCGACGAGCTGCGTGACCGCATGGCCGAGGAGCTCGACTACCGCCTCGAGGCCGAGTCGCAGGCGGCCTTCGCCGCGGCCTTCGACGGCGACCCCGACTTCCACGTGCCCCACGTCGTCGACGGTCGCGAGCACGTCATCGTCTCGGAGTGGCTCGACGGCCTGCCGCTGTCGCGCATCATCGCCGATGGCACTCAGGAGCAGCGCGACACTGCCTCGCAGCTCTACCTGCGCTTCCTGCTCGCCGGGCCGGCGCGCGCGGGCCTGCTCCACGCCGACCCGCACCCGGGCAACTTCCGCATCACGCCGGACGGCCGGCTCGGCATCATCGACTTCGGCGCCGTCAACCGGCTGCCCGACGGCATGCCGCCCGAGATCGGACCGCTGCTGACCACCGGGCTCGAGGGCAGCGCCGAGGACGTGCTCGACGGGTTGCGCGAGATCGGCTTCGTCAGGAGCAACATCGACCTCGACCCGCAGCGGCTGCTCGACTACCTCGAGCCGTTCATGGCGCCGTTCCGCACCGACACGTTCACGTTCAGCCGTGAATGGCTGCGGGGGGTGTTCGCGCACATCAACGACCCGCGCCAGCCCAACTATGCCGTGGCCTACAAGCTCAACCTGCCGCCGGACTACCTGCTCATCCACCGGGTCTGGGGCGGGAGCATCGGCGTGCTCAGCCAGCTCGGCGGCACGGTGCACGGTCGCTCGCTGGTCGACGAGCTGCTTCCGGGAGCCGACCTGCCGCCCGTGGGCGAGGCGGGCTGACCGCTCGTCACCACCAGTCGGGGTCGAGCTTGCTCTCGATCGAGCGGAGGTTGTCGCGGCTGCAGCGCTCGCACGTCCATGTGGTGCGCCGGCCGTCGGTGCCGCGGCTCCAGGTGAGACGAGCCGCGGCCTGCTCGTCGGTGGGTGGGGTCGTGCCGCAGCCGGAGCAGACGAGCACCGGGACGATCTCTGAGGTGTCCATGGGGGTCCTCCCTTCCCTCCCTGTCAGTATCCGCCGGGGCGGGCGGCTCTCGTGGCGCCACGCGGGAATCCGGCGTGACCTTCAGGGGCAGCGACCCGACGCCTCGGGCGCGCGAGAAAGGCCCCGGGCATGAGGAACCGCGGGTGACGTGCGCGTCACCCGCGGCTCGCTCACTCGATTCAGTTGTCCTGCAACGCGCCCGACGGCGCGGTCGTTCACTTCTCGTTGTGGCGTCGCTTGGCGCGGATCTCCAGAGCGATCAGCCGGGCGCTGCGACGGATGCCGCTGCGCTCCAGACGCCGACTGTGCTCGTTGATCCGCTCGCGAGCCAGCATTTCGAGCTGGTTCATGACGATCTCCTGGTCTGTGAAAAAGGTTGGTGTTCAAGGTTTTCGACAACTGCGTCATGCGTCTTCACGCAAGCTCACGCAGCCACGGGGTGCTTGCGCGGACGGCCGCGGGGCCTCTTGCGAGCCACGACGGCGCCCTGGACGAGCAGCTGCCCGCCCCAGACGCCCCACGGCTCCTGGCGCTCGAGGGCGCCGGCGAGGCACTGCATCCGTGCGGGGCAGAGCCCGCAGAGGGTCTTGGCGAACTCGACGTCCTCCGGTCGCTCGGCGAACCAGAGCTCCGCGTCGTAGTCGCGGCACGGAATCGTCTCGCCGACCTGCTCGGCCTCGGTCCTCATGTCGATCAGTTCGCTCAGCTGCATCGTTCTCACCTCCGTCTCCGGGGCCCCCTCGGCCGGGCGCCCCTGCTCACTCGTCTCTGTCCTGCTCTCGGTACGGACCCGAAGGTCGGCACCGACGGTGCGCGACTCGGTCCTGCTGCTCGGCATCCGAGGAGTCATCTCTTGTGTCCCTGATCTGTCCGGCGCCCGGTGGGGCGCTCTGCTGCGGTGTCGGTTACTGCGGGGTGGGGCGGCAATCGTTCCGGGGGCCACGGGAGCTTCCGGGGAAACACGAAGGCCGCGGACCCGGTGATGTCGGGTTCGCGGCCTGGAGGTGAGGCTTCAAGGTCTGTGTCAGACCGGGGGCCTCCCAGAGCGGGAGCGAACGACATCGGTGGTCTTGTAGGCGGGGGCGGACGTGCGGCCGAGGACCGAGACGTCTCCCGTGATCGGGGCGCGGAAATCGGCAACGCGGCCGCCCATGACGGCGGCGACGGACACAGTGGTCCCCTGGCCCTCGAACGTGGAGTCCGCAAGACGGATCTGGCCGGCTGCGCGCGGACGCACGGAAAGGACGCAGGTTGCTGCGTTCATCGTCATCGTGGTGATGTCCATCTGGCCGACCCTCCTATCTGCTTCTCGCGGTCCCCAGCCGGCTACCTGAGCCGTTGGGCTTGACGTCCTAAAGGGTACGCGTGCGCGTTGCGGGCGAACAACTGATTTAACGAAGTTTTCGAGACTATTTTTCGCGGGACACCGTCATCCAGCGGATTCCTTTGCGGCAGAACGGCTTTCGAGCAACTCTTGCGGATCTGCCCCGCCCAGGATCGCCAGCACGTCGCTGCCGTACTGCTCCAGCTTGCGCGCCCCCACTCCGCTGATGGTCGAGAGGCCCGCCTCGTCGGAGGGTGCCTCCTCGGCGATCACCGTGAGGGTCGCGTCCGTGAAGACGACGTATGCCGGCACGCTGGCCTCGCGAGCCACCGCGAGCCGCCACGTGCGCAGGCGCTCGAACGTCGCCTCGTCGTAGGTGGGCGGGCAGTCGTCGCAACGGCCCACCTTCCGCTGCGCGGCCGAGACGAGCTCGGTGCCACAGCCACGGCAGTGCGCGATGCGCGCCACCTTGGGCGCGGACCGCTTGGAGGCGCCGGACCGGGCCTCGCTGCGCGCGCCCTGCCCGAGGATGCCTGCGGCCGGCGCGAGGAACCGCGAGACGCGACGGGTGGCGCGCGCACCCGGCGTGCGGGCTCCCGACCACGAGAGGAAGAGCTGCTTGCGCGCACGGGTGAGACCGACGTAGAGCAGGCGCCGCTCCTCCTCGATGGCATCCGGCCCCTCGGCCATCGAGATCGGCATCAGACCGTCGGACGCGCCCACGAGGAAGACGGTGTCCCACTCGAGACCCTTCGCCGCGTGGAGGCTGGCCAGGGTGACCCCTTGCACGGCCGGCGCGTGCTGCTCGGCAGCGCGCCTGTCGAGCTCGGCGACGAGCTCGGGCAGCCGCGCGTCGGGAGCGGCCGCAGCCATGTCGTCGGCGAGGGTGGCGAGCGCGCTCAGCGACTCCCAGCGCTCGCGGGTGGCGCCACCGCCCGACGGCGGCTCGTGCGACCAGCCCGCGCCGGTGATGACGTCGCGGGTGATCTCGCCGAGGGACTTCTCGCCGTCGTCGCTGCGGGCTGCGCCGCGCAGCAGCAGGATGGCGTCGCGCACCTCCTTGCGGGCGAAGAACCGCTCGCCGCCACGCACGAGGTAGGGCACGCCCGCGTCGGTGAGCGCCGACTCGAACGCCTCGGACTGCGCGTTGGTGCGGAAGAGCACGGCGATCTCTGCGGCCGGGTGACCGGACGCCACCAGGGACCGGATGCGCTCTGCCACCCCGGCCGCCTCGGCAGGGTCGTCGGGGTAGGAGGTCAGCTGCGGCTCGGGCCCGGGCTCACCCTGGGCGAGCAGCCGCACCGCACCTTCACGCGCCGCCTGCGTGCCGGACGCGACGATGGTGTTGGCCAGACCCACGATCTGCGGGGTGGAGCGGTAGTTGCGCACCAGGCGCACGACGTGCGCCTTGGGGAAGCGCTTGGAGAACCCGACGAGGTGCTTGGGGCTGGCGCCCGTGAAGGAGTAGATCGTCTGGGCCGGGTCACCGACGACGCACAGGTCGCTCCTCTCGCCGAGCCACTGGTCGAGCAGTCGCTGCTGGAGGTCGTTGACGTCCTGGTACTCGTCGACGACGAACTGGCGGTACTGGCCGCGCACCGTGCGTGCGATGTCCTCGCGCTCGTCGAGGATGCCGACGGTGAGCAGCAGCACGTCCTCGAAGTCGATGACGCCACGGCGCTGCTTGACGTCCTCGTAGGCCTCGAAGAGTCGCGCCATGGCCGTGAGGTCGAGGCCGGGTGGCTCACGCCGCTGCTCGCGGGCACGGGCGGCGTAGGACTGGGGGGTCAGCAGGTTGACCTTCGCCCACTCGACCTCGGCGGCGAGGTCGCGGATGGTCGTGCGGTCGAACTGCATGCGAAGCCGGCTGGCCGCCTCGGCGACGGCCGGCGCCTTGTGGCTCATCACCTCGGGCGCCGCGCCCCCGATGGCCTGCGGCCAGAAGAAGTGCAGCTGGCGCAGGGCGGCCGCGTGGAACGTGCGCGCCTGCACGCCCTGGACGCCGAGCCCGCGCAGGCGGGTGCGCATCTCGCCGGCGGCGCGCGCGGTGAAGGTCAGCGCGAGCACTCGCTGCGGCTGCTGCGCGCCCGAGTGGACGGCATACGCGATGCGGTGCGTGATGGCGCGGGTCTTGCCCGTGCCCGCACCGGCGAGGATGCAGAGCGGCCCGGGTGGGGCGAGGGCGACCTCGCGCTGCTCGGGGTCGAGCCCCTCGAGGATCTGGTCGGCGGAGGCGGAGGTCAGGAGCGATCACCCTTCGCGATGGCGAGCACCCTGGCGGCATGGTCGGGCACGTAGTTCTGGGAGTCCTGGGGCGGCCGCTCGTAGCCGCGCGGCGCGGGTCGCTTCGGGACCGCCGGGACGTCGGGGGTCATCGCGACGTGCGGGATGGAGCCGAGAAGGTGGTGCATGACGTTGATGCGCGAGCGCCGCTTGTCCTCGGACTCGACGACGTGCCACGGCGCCCACTCGGTGCTCGTGGCCGCCATCATGTGGTCCTTCGCCTCGGAGTAGTCCTCCCAGCGCGTGATGGACTCGAGGTCCATCGGCGAGAGCTTCCACTGGCGCATCGGGTCCTTCGCGCGCGAGCGGAAGCGCCGCTCCTGCTCGACGTCGGACACGCTGAACCAGTACTTGCGCAGGATGATGCCGTCGTCGACGAGCATCCGCTCGAACACGGGCGCCTGCTCGAGGAACCGGGCGTACTCCTCGTCGCTGCAGAAGCCCATGACGCGCTCGACCCCGGCCCGGTTGTACCAGGACCGGTCGAACAGGACGATCTCGCCGGCGGCGGGCAGGTGGGCGATGTAGCGCTGGAAGTACCACTGCGTCTTCTCGCGGTCGGTGGGCGCCGGCAGGGCCGCGATGCGAGCGACGCGGGGACTGAGGTACTCGGTGATGCGCTTGATCGCCGAGCCCTTGCCGGCCGCGTCGCGGCCCTCGAAGACGACGACGACACGCTGGCCGGTCGACCGGACCCACTCCTGGAACTCGACGAGCCCGGCCTGCAGGCGACGGACCTCGGCCTCGTAGACGTTCAGGTCCATCTTGCGGGGTCGCTTTGCACCTTGCCGGGCCATGGGGTCATCCTTGCATCGAGGGACGACGTCCGCGGGACCCGTCCCCAACCCGCTCGGGGCCCGGAGCCCCGGCGCCCCACCAGCACGACGCACGCACGACGATTGGGAACCGATGCCCGAGCTCACCCCGGTCACGCCCGACGAGGGCACGATCACGATGTTCACCACGACGTGGTGCGGCTACTGCACGCGGCTCAAGGGCCAGCTGTCGCGCGAGGGCGTCCCGTTCACCGAGATCGACCTCGAGGCCAACCCCCAGCACGTCGACTTCGTCGAGCGCGTCAACGCGGGCAACCGCACCGTGCCGACGGTCGTGTTCCCCGACGGCACGGCCGCGACGAACCCCTCGCTGGCCGAGGTCAAGCAGCGCCTCGCCGGCTAGTACGGCACGTCACCAGCTCGGGGCGCGGCCCGCGACGACGGACTCCACCGTCGCGCCGAGCCAGCGCTCGATGATGCGCTTCGCGATCGAGATGCCGCTCGGCGTGCGGATGGCATCGCTGCGCAGCAGGTCGCGGTACTCCTCGCGGGTGACCCAGCGTGCCTCGGCCATCTCGACGGGGTCGATCGTCAGCTCGGTCTCACGCGTCGTCGCCGCGAAGCCGATCATGACCGACGACGGGAACGGCCAGGGCTGGTTGCCGAGGTAGCGGGCCGAGTCGATCGCGATGCCGACCTCCTCCGAGACCTCCCGGGCGACGGCCATCTCGAACGACTCCCCCGGCTCGACGAAGCCCGCCAGCACGGAGAAGCGCCCCTCCGGCCAGTGCGCCCCCCGGCCCAGCAGCAGGCGGTCGTCGGCGTCGACCACGGACATGATGACCGCGGGGTCGGTGCGCGGGTAGTGCTCGGTGCCGTCGCGCTCGCACCGTCGCACCCAGCCCGCCTCGACCGGTTCGGTCGGCGCTCCGCACCGGGGGCAGAAGCGATGGGTGGCGTGCCAGTGCGCGAGCGCCAGCGCGGTGGTGAAGACCCCCGCGTCACGCCCTCCGAGGGCCTCCCCCGCCTGGCGCAGCGTGAGCCATTCGCGCGTCTGCGGGTCGCCGGCCTCGTCTGACACGTGGCCCGCCGGTTCCTCCGGTGCCACCACGCCGACGTATGCCGTGCCGTCGGCGTCGCGCCCGAGGTGGAGTGCGAGGCGGGTGCGGTCCTCGGGCTCGGGCGCCCGGAGGACGAGACCCAGTGAGCCGTCGCCGGCGGTGCCGTCGGGAGCCACGACGCGCATGCGGTCGCCCCGTACCTCGGCCACACGCGTGCCGGGGTCGGCGAGCAGCTCGGCGATGACACCGGGTCGCCGGCGTTCGTCGGCCGCCCGGTCCAGGGAGCTGCGGGAGAGTGCCAGGTCGGCCAGGGTCTCGTCGGTCAGGGCCACACGGCCCACCCTAGGACGGCCGGCGTCCCACGCGGCGGCGACCCGGCCCGGGCGCCGCCTCCCACGCTCAGGGGGCGCTTCGACTTACCGTGGACGCGTGACCCGTAGCCCGCTCTTCCTCGCCGCCCTGGCGAGCTCAGCCGTCCCGGGCCTCGACCCGGTGTCGGTGGAGGGCGTGCCGTCACGGGCCGGCGACCTCTTCGAGATCGCGTACGTGCAGGACTCCCAGGACCGCCGATGGGTCGTCAAGTGTCCTGCCACCCCCGCGGCCGGGGCCATGCTCGACGACATCGCACCGCTCTCGGGCCTGCTGGGGCGTCGTCTCGACGTCGCGATGCCCATGGTGCGCGGCTTCGCCCAGGTGCCTGAGGGCCGCGCCGCGGTCTACCTGCGGGTGCCGGGCCGGCCGCTGGATTTCGCGGGACTGCGACCGGGGAGCCTGGCCGCGGAGGTCGGCCGCACGCTGGCGCACATCCACAACGTCGAGCACCTGCTCTTCGAGGAGGCCGGGAGGCCGACCTACGACGCCGAGACCCACCGCCGACGCCGGCTGTCCGAGCTCGACCGCGCCGCGGCCACGGGGCACGTGCCGACGGCGCTGCTGACGCGCTGGGAGCACGCCCTCGAGGACGTCTCGCTGTGGCGGTTCGCGCCGAGCGCGGTGCACGGCACGCTCTCCGGCGAGAACGTGCTCGCGTCCTTCGAGGACGAGGACGACTCGTCCACGGGGCGGGTGCGCGGCGTGCTCGCCTGGGAGGAGAGCCGCATCGGCGATCCTGCCGACGACTTCGCCGAGCTCGCGAGGGTGGCACCGCCCGAGGCCCTCGACGCCGTGCTCGAGGCCTACTCGCAGTCGCGGGTCGAACGGCCCGACGTCCACCTCGTGCGCCGCGCCCGGCTCGCAGCCGAGATGGCGCCCCTGCGCACCCTGCTCCACGCGCTCGCCTCCGGCCGCCTCGACGTCGTCGAGCGCACGGCCGACGAGCTGCGCGCGCTCGATGCCCGGGTCGAGGCCGACGACCGCCGCCACGCGCGGGAGGACGCCGAGCGCAGCGAGCGCACGCGGGCTTCCCGTGAGCGCGCCGAGGCCGTGCTCGACCCGGACGACCCGGAGCGGCCCGAGCCCGCGTGGGACGCGACCCAGCCGCACACGCCGTTCCCGATGCTCGGCGAGACCCAGGCGATCTCGACGACCGACCTGCTCGACCGTCCCGACCGTCCCGACCGTCCCGAGCTCAAAGCCTCCGGCGGCGCCGCCGCCTCGGATGGCCCGACTGCCTGGGCCGGCTCGGACCGCCTGGATCGCTCGGACCGCTCGGCTGGTGCGGAGCCCCCCGAGCCGGCCTGGGACGCCACCCAGCCGCACACCCCCTTCCCGACGCCCGGCGAGACCCAGGCGATCGCGACGGCCGACCTGCTCGACGACGAGACCGACATCGCCGTCGAGGAGTCGCAGCCCGTGCCCCTCGTCGCAGCGCACGCGGGCGCCTCGCCGTTCGAGATCGACGAGGTCGAGGCGCTGCCCGACGGGGTGAGTGACCTGCACGAGGGCGCATCGGACTTCGTGCCCGTGAACCACCCGGGGCACCCGGGCGACGTCCGCCGCGCCTGAGCCTCCCCCGTCACGGCTCTGGTCTCCCGCCGTGTCCTGCGCCGGGCCCCCCGTGTCCCCGCTGTGTCCCCGCTGCCGCCCGGACGTCTACGCGGGAAGGGTGCGCAGCAGGTCGACGAGGTCGGACTCGCTCGGGATCTCCGGTCGCACGGTGATTCCCTCGGCCGCGTAGTAGAAGGCCGCGTCGACGTCACCCGGGTCGACGCCGCGCAGCCTGGCGAACGCGACGGCGTACGCGGCGAGCTGGATCGCGCGCACGCGGGCGTCGCGGCCCGTGGGACGTGCACCGGTCTTCCAGTCGACGACCGTCCAGCCGCCGTCGTCGCGGGCGAAGACGGCGTCGATGCGACCACGCACGGCGATGCCGTCGATGAGGGTCTCGATCGACAGCTCGATCTCGTCGGGCACGCGGTCGGCCCACTCGCTGGCGAGGAAGTGCTCCTTCATGACATCGAGGTGGGTGTCGTCGGACGCGCCTTCGTCGGCGCTGCCCGGGAGGTCGAGCAGGTCGACCATGGCGGCCCTCGAGTAGTGCTCCTCGATCCAGGCGTGGAAGGCCGTGCCCTGGCGCGCGGCCACGGCTGGGGCGCTCGGCATCGGGCGACGCAGGTTCATCGCGAAGGCCTCGACGTCGCGGGCCAACGACACGACGGCCGACGCCGACAGGTGGCGGGGCACGTCGACGACGGGCTCACCGCGCGAACGGCGCGCGGACTGCTCGGCCAGCAGCAGCCGCAGGTCGTCGAGGCGAGGGTCTCCGACGGGTGGTGCATCGCCCGACCGCACCGCCTCGGCGAGCCGGTCGACGACACCGTCGAGGGCCGCACGGCGGTGGGCCATCGGGTCGTGCGGCCACATCGCCGAGACGGGGTCGACGAGGTAGGGGTTCGTCGGCGCGACGGCACGCCCCTTGGAGTCCTCGACAGGGTCTGGCGCCGGGTGCCACACCTGCTGCGTGACGGCGTCGCCCAGAGCGTCGCGGATCTCCAGGAGGAAGCGGCTGGGCACCGAGAGGGTCTTCTTCGTCGCTCCCCAGACGTGGGTGGTGAGCAGCACGTCGTTGCGGGCGCGCGTCACGGCGACGTAGGCGAGGCGGCGCTCCTCCGCGACGGCGTGGCGCCCGCCCGCGAGCGCGAACTCCTCGATGGCGGCGCCGAGCTGCTTGCGGTCGGGGACGCTGCGCCAGTCGAGGTGCGGGAGCCCGTCGCGGTCGCCGCGCAGGTCGTAGGGCAGCGAGTCGAGCCCGACGAGCCAGCCCTTGTCCTTGGGGGTGCCCGAGCAGGCGTACTCGGGGGGGTCGGAGTCGGCGACGAGCGACACCGAGGTCGACGCGTGGTCGGGGAACGCCCCCTCGACGAGGGCGGGGATCGCGACGACGTCCCACTCGAGGCCCTTCGAGGCGTGGACGGTGAGCACCTGGACGGCGTCGGCGTCGGACTCGACGTGCCCGGCGTCGAGCCCGCGCTCCTGCTCACGGGCGGCCTCCAGCCACGCGAGGAAGCCGCTCAGCGTCGGGCGGTCGGCGCTCGTCGCGTAGCGAGCCGCGACGTCGGCGAAGGCGTCGAGGTGCACCCGTGCCGTCGAGGCGGTGTGCTCATGCCTGGCCAGCACCTCGATGTCGAGGCCGAGGGCGACCTCGGCCTCGGCGACGAGGTCGACGAGCGGCAGCGCCGTCAGACGACGCAGCCGGCGCACGACGTCGGCCAGGGCGTGCAGGCGGCGCAACGCCTCCGGCCCGATGCGGGCGCCGTCACGGGCGACCCAGCCGGGCCGTGGGAGCTCGTCGAGCGCCTCGACGAGCGTGGCCGTGTCGGCGCTGTCGGTGGCGAGGTCGCTCCCCCGCCGGTCGTCGTCGGACCGCTCGTTGTCAGCCGGCGGCTCTTCGGACGCGCCGCTGCTCGCGTCGGCGTGACCGACAGCCGTTGAGTCAGCAGGCGCTCCGTCGTCAGGCTGCTCCCCGGCAGCGCTGGGGGCCACGGGCCGGCCGTGCAGGTCGCGGGCCCACGCCCAGAGGCCGGCGAGGTCGGCGGCCCCAAGACGCACGAGGGGTCCGGTGAGCAGGCGCATGAGCTGGTCGCCGCGAGTCGGGTCCTGCACCACCCATAGCGCCGCGACGAGGTCGCTCACCTCGGGCGTCACGAGCAGTCCCCCGAGGCCCACCACCTCGACGGGCAGGTCGGCGGCCCGTAACGCGTCGATGACGAGCGGGAAGGACGAGCGGCGCCGGCACAGCACCGCTGCGGACCGTCCCGTGCGCCGCCCGCTCGGCGAACGCCAGCGCTCGGCCACCCAGGCCGCCACGTGCGCGGCCTCCACCTCGGCCGACTCGAGCCGGTCGATCGTGACGGTGCCCGGGCCCGCGCCCGGTCGCGCGGCCAGCGGCTGCACGTGCGCCGTCGCCAAGGGCGCGGCCGTGACGTTGGCGGCCGCGAGGATGAGCTCGTCGTTGCGCCAGCTCGTCGACAGCGGCAGCACGTCGGCCGGCCCGTGCGTACCGGCGAACTCGGCGGGGAACCGCAGCAGCGTGGTCGCGCTCGCGCCGCGCCATCCGTAGATCGACTGGTTGGGATCACCGACGGCCGTCAGCGCGACGGCGGGATCGTGGAAGAGGCTGCGGAGCAGCGTCAGCTGGGCCTCGGAGGTGTCCTGGAACTCGTCGAGCAGTACCGCCGTGAAACGCTCGCGCTCGATCTGGCCCACCTGCGGCATGGTCGAGGCGAGCCGGGCAGCGAGGGCGATCTGGTCGGCGAAGTCGAGCGACTCGCGCGAGCGCTTGAGCTCGAGGAACGCCTCGACGACCGGCAGCACGAGCCGGCGCTCGCGCAGCACGGTGAGCACCTCCTTGGCAGGTGTCAGGCTGCCCTTGCCGTCGCCGTCGGGCAGCGCGTCGAGACGGGCGAGCACCTCGTCCAGGTGCGCCGTCACCTCGGACGGCGTGCGGACGTGCTCGGCCATCTCGCCCGCGAGCGACATGACGGCGTCGATGATGTTGGCCTCGGACCGGGTCATGCCGTCCATGGGGCCGTCCCACCGTGACACGGACTCGGCCGCGAGCTGCCAGGCACCGGCCTCCGTGAGCACACGGAACTCCGGCTCGATGCCGACGCGGAGAGCGTGCTCGCGCACGAGGCGGCCGGCGTACGAGTGGTACGTGGAGACGGTCGGGGTGCCGCCGAGCACCTCGGCGCCCGTGCCGTCGTCGGCGGGCGGGGTCCACAGGCCGGCGCGCTCGAGACCGCGCAGTCGCTTGCCGATGCGGGCGGAGAGCTCGGCCGCGGCCTTGCGCGTGAAGGTGAGGCCGAGCACCTGGTCCGGGGTGACGAGGTCGTTGGCGACGAGCCACACGACGCGGGCGGCCATCGTCTCGGTCTTGCCGGAGCCGGCGCCGGCGACGACGAGGAGCGGCCCGGGCCCCGCCTCGATGACGGCCGTCTGCTCCGGTGTCGGCGGCGGTAGCTCGAGGGCGACCGCGATGTCGCGCGCGGAGTGGCGCACGGCAGTGGCGGGACGGTCGAGGGTCTCGGTCACAGCGCCTCACCTTCGGGCTGGACGGGACAGGACGAGCGCACCGGGCAGGTGCGGCACGTGCCCTGCGAGGCCGTGAACGTCGCGGCGCCCATCCCGTCGGCCGTGGCCTCGATGAGGGCGCGTGCCCAGGTGGGGTCGGTCACGCCGGCCAGCGCCTCCTGGGTCAGCACCGCGGGCTTGAGGCCGGAGAGCCCTCCCTTGCCGATGAAGACGAGTGCCGCCCCGGCGCTGTGGTCGCCGAGCTCGGTGAAGCCACCCTCCTCGACCGCCACCTGGTAGGCGCCGAGCTGGCCGTGCTCGGCGAGGTCGGCCCGGGTCGGCTTGCTCGTGCCGGTCTTGAGGTCGACGATGCGCAGGCCACCGTCGCGGTCACGCTCGATGCGGTCGACGCGGCCGGCCACCACGGCGCGACCCACCTGGACGCGGAACGGGGTCTCGACACCGACCCGCTCGCGCTCTCGCTCGGCCTCGTCGCGGTAGGCGACGAAACGGGCCACCATGTCGTGGGCCTCGCCGCGGGTGCGGTCGGTGACCCAGCCCGGTGGCAGGCCGAGCCGGCCCCACCGGGCGTCGACCTCGGCGTCGAGCTGCTCACGCGACGCGTCGGGCTGCTCGGCGACGATGTCGTGGACGAACGTGCCGACCGACGCCGCCCCGAGCTGCACCCCTTCGCCCCCCACGGCCGTGAGGAACCACCGCAGGCCGCACTCGTTGAAGTACGTCACCTTGGACGGGGAGACGGGCACCGGCTCGTCGGCGGAGCGCACCGGTCCGTCGCTCGTGACGTCGCGCAGTGCCCACCACGACGACGGGTCGGCGCCCCGCACCCCCTCGCGCGCGGCCACGGCGAGCAGGGCCATGGCACGCTCGGCCACCGCGGTGTCGGGGCTCGTGACCTCGCGCCGCAGCTCTCCGACGAGACCTGGCAGCGTCATCGTGCGGGCGACCTCGGTGTGCGGTCGCACCTCGTCGGAGAGGCGGGCGCTGGCGGGTGGGTCAACCAGGTCGAGGTAGACCGACGGCTGCTCGTCCTCGTTGCCCACCGCGGTGACGAGCAGCCGCTCGGTGGCCCGGGTGACGGCGACGAGGAAGAGGCGGGTCTCGTCGTAGCGCACCGCCGCCTGCGCGGCACGGAAGCCCACCGGGCGCTGGGCGACGACGTCGACGAGGTCTTCGGAACCGAGCACCGAACCGCGCAGGCGCAGGTCGGGCCACACGCCCTCCTGGACACCGGCGACGACGACGATGCGCCACTGGCGCCCGGCGGCGGTCTGCGGCGTGACGAGCGAGACGCGGCCGCCGGACTGCCCACCGACGAGCAGGGTGTCGCCGGGGACGTCCTGGCCCTGGATGTGCTCGAGGAAGGTGTCGGGTCCGGCCGTCGGCAGCCGGTCGACGAAGGCGCCCGCGGCGTCGAACAGGGCGAGCACGGCGTCGAGGTCGCGGTCGGCGCGTTCGCCCGTGGACCCGCCCGCGAGGGCTGCCCGCCGCCAGCCCTCGGCGACGCCGGCACCCTGCCAGATGGCCCACAGGACCGACTCGGCGTCGACTCCGCTGGCCCAGCGACCGTCGTCGCGCAGGCGGGCCGCGGCCGCTCCGGCGGCGAGGGCCGCCGCCACGCGGGCTGCGGGCCGGGCGACACCACCCATCAGTGCCGCCCGCGGGGCGTCGAGCAGCAGCTGCGCGAGCAGCTCGTCGCTGGAACGACCCCCACCCGACGCCAGCTCGTCGTGGCGCAGGTGGCGACGCAGCCGGCGCAGACCCACCGTGTCGGCGCCGCCGATCGGTGAGAGCACGAGGTCGGCCGCGCGCACCGGGTCGATGACGTGCTGCTCTCCGCGGTGCTCCCCCCGCGCGACCTCGAGGCTCTCGGCGAGCAGGTGCAGCAGGGGCCGCACGGCGCTCTCGTCGCGGACCGGGGTCTCGGCACTGCCCGCCTCCACCGGCACACCGGCCTGCCCCAGCAGACGGCGCATCGTGTCGGCGCGGGCCGAGCCGCGCACGACGACGGCCATCTCGGTCCATGGCACGCCCTCCACGAGGTGCGCCCGGCGCAGCAGCGCCGCGACGTGGGCCGTCTCCTGGGCCGCCGACCGCAGGAGGGCGACCTCGACGGTGGACCGCGGCGCGTCCGCCGCGGCCCTGCGGCGCTGCTCGCCGCCGCCGAGAGCCCCGATGCGCCGCGAGACGCGGTCGGCGACCGCGGCGAGGGCGGGACCCAGTCGGTGGCTGCGGTCGAGCACGACGGTCGCCGTGCCGCGGTGACCGCTCGCCCCGGCCCGACCGGCAGGTGTCTCGGGCTCGATGAAGTCGAGCAGCGTCGGCTCGTCACCGAGGGCGTACGGGTTGCGGGGGACCTCGCCGAGCTCGCTCCACCCGCTTGCGAGGAACCGGGGGTCAGCCCCACGGAAGGTCTGCACGGCGACATCAGGGTCCCCCAGCAGGACGATGCGGGGCCCGCCGCGCGCCACGACGCGCAGCAGGCGCGCGGCTGCCGAGGTGAGCTCCTGCGCCTCGTCGACCACGACGAGGCCGATGCGCTCGTGGAGGCGGTCGAGGGCCGAGGGGTCGTCGACGAGCAGCTCGGCGGCAGCGGTGAGCACCCACGCCGGGTCGTAGGACCCGTGCCGGCTGAACGAGGTGACCTGGTCGTACTCGCGGAGCACCTGCGCGGCCGCCACCCACTCGGGCCGGGCGTGCTGCAGGCCGAGCCGCGCGAGGTCGTCGGGGCCGAGGCCGTGCTCGACGGTGCGCATCAGCAGGTCGCGCAGCTCGTTGCGGAAGCCGCGGGTGCGCAGCGCGTCGCCGAGTCCGGCGGGCCAGCTGGGCCCCGGCACTTCTCCGGACGCGTGCCCGGCGAGCAGGTCGCGGAGGATGACGTCCTGCTCGGGCCCGTTGAGCAGCCGCGGCGGCGGCTGGCCGTGCAGCGCCGCCTCGGCCCGGAGGATGCCGAACCCGAAGGCCTGCCAGGTGCGTGCGAGCGACTCGGTGGAGGTGCCGTCGAGGCGGGCCGTGACCTGCTGCCGCAGACCCGCTGCCGCGCTGCGGCTCGACGTGAGCATGAGGCAGGCGTCCGCCCGCAGGCCGTGCCGGCGCACCGCGTCGACGACGAGCTCGACCGCGAGCGTGGACTTGCCCGAACCCGGGCCGCCGAGGACCCGCAGCACCTGAGCCTCCGAGTCGAGAGCCTCCTGCTGCCGCTCGTCGAGCCGCACCGCCGCCGACTCGACGGCGGGAGCTCGACGGAGGATGACCACCCGCAGATTCCACCACGGGGCACCGACAGGGTCACGACGCCCCGCCCGCCCGAGGCCGCGGCGTCCGCCACGCACCAGCGCACGGCATACGCCATCGGGTCGGCGTGCCGGCGATCGCGAAGGGCCCGGGTCGGCACGATGCCGACCCGGGCCCTCACCCCGCGGTCACGGGCGCGTCACGAGCGAGTCACGACGTCACTTCAGGTCGAACCGGTCGGCCTCCATGACCTTCGTCCAGGCGGCGACGAAGTCGTGGACGAACTTCTCGCGGGCGTCGTCGCTCGCGTACACCTCGGCCAGGGCCCGCAGCTGCGAGTTCGAGCCGAAGATGAGGTCGACGGCCGTCGCGGTCCACTTGCGCTCACCCGTGGCGACGTCGGTGATGTCGTAGACGTTCTCCTCCGACACCGACGTCTTCCACTGCGTGCCGGAGGCGAGCAGGTTGGTGAAGAAGTCGTTCGTCAGCACGCCGGGGCGGTCGGTGAGCACACCGTGGGCGGTGCCGCCGACGTTGTTGCCGAGCGCCCGGAGGCCGCCGACGAGAACCGTCATCTCCGGAGCCGTGAGGCCGAGCATGTACGCGCGGTCGACGAGCAGCACCTCCGGCTGCAGCTTCACGCCGGGACGCAGGTAGTTGCGGAACCCGTCGGCGCGGGGCTCGAGCACGGCGAACGACTCGGTGTCGGTCTGCTCCTGCGTCGCGTCGGTGCGGCCTGCGTGGAACGGCACGGTCACCTCGACCCCGGCGTCCCTGGCCGCCTTCTCGACGGCCGCGGAGCCAGCGAGCACGATGAGGTCGGCGAGCGAGACCTGCGCGCCGCCCGCCTCGTTGAACTCCTTCTGGATGCCCTCGAGCTTCTCGAGGACCTCGGCCAGCTGCTCGGGCTGGTTGACGGCCCAGCCGCGCTGCGGCTCCAGACGGATCCGCGCGCCGTTGGCGCCACCGCGCTTGTCGGTGGAGCGGAAGGTCGCGGCCGACGCCCACGCGGTGGAGACGAGCTGCGAGACGGACAGTCCGGAGCCCAGGACCTTCTCCTTGAGGGCTGCCACGTCGGCGTCGCCGACCGGCTCGCCCTCGGGGGACGGGACCGGGTCCTGCCAGAGCTGCGGCTCCGGGACCCAGGGCCCGAGGTAGCGCGAGACCGGGCCCATGTCGCGGTGGAGCAGCTTGTACCAGGCCTTGGCGAACGCCAGCGCGAACTCGTCGGGGTTCTCGAGGAACCGGCGCGAGATCTTCTCGTACTCGGGGTCGAAGCGAAGGGCGAGGTCGCTCGTCAGCATCGTCGGCTTGCGCTTCGGTGAGTCGGGCGTCGGGCCGGGGATGACCGCCTCGGCGTCCTTGGCGACCCACTGGTGGGCGCCGGCGGGGCTCTCCTCGAGCTCCCACTCGTACTTGAACAGGAACTCGAAGTAGTCGTTGCTCCACTGCACCGGGGTGCGGGTCCACGTCACCTCGAGGCCGGACGTGATGGCGTCGGCACCCTTGCCGGAGGCGTACTCGCTCTTCCAGCCGAGTCCCTGCTGCTCGAGGGGGGCGCCCTCGGGCTCCGGGCCGACGAGGTCGGGGTCGCCCGCGCCGTGGGTCTTTCCGAAGGTGTGGCCACCGGCGATGAGGGCGACGGTCTCCTCGTCGTTCATCGCCATGCGGGCGAAGGTGTCGCGGATGTCGCGGGCGGAGGCGACCGGGTCGGGGTTGCCGTTGGGACCCTCGGGGTTGACGTAGATGAGGCCCATCTGGACCGCACCGAGCATCTCGTCGAGCTGCCGCTCACCGGAGTAGCGCTCGTCGCCGAGCCAGCTGTCCTCGGGACCCCAGAAGATCTCCTCGGGCTCCCAGACGTCCTCGCGGCCGAAGCCGAAGCCGAAGGTCTGGAAACCCATGTCCTCGAGGGCGACGTTGCCGGCGAGCACCAGCAGGTCGGCCCACGAGATCTTCTGGCCGTACTTCTGCTTGACCGGCCAGAGCAGGCGGCGGGCCTTGTCGAGGTTGCCGTTGTCGGGCCAGCTGTTGAGCGGAGCGAAGCGCTGGCCGCCGTCGCCGGCGCCACCCCGCCCGTCGTAGATGCGGTAGGTGCCGGCGGCGTGCCAGCTGAGTCGGATCATGAGGCCGCCGTAGTGCCCGAAGTCGGCCGGCCACCAGTCCTGCGAGTCGTGCAGCACGTCGACGACGTCCTGCTTGAGCGCGTCGAGGTCGAGCTTGGCGAACTCGGTGGCATAGTCGAAGTCCGACCCGAGCGGGTTGCTCTTGGACGAATGGGTGCGCAGCACCGACAGGTCGAGGGAGTTGGGCCACCAGTCCTTGATGCCGTGCGGCCGGCCGCCGGTCTTGGGCGTCGGGGAGTCGAGGGCGGGGTTCTCGCTCTCGCTGCCCTGGGCCGTGGCGGAGTCGTGCATGACCGGGCAGCCGCCTCCAGCCTTGCGGTCCACCCCCTGCGGGCTCTCGGGCGTGACGTCGTTGGGGCTGTCGGTCATGAGTGGGTCCTTCCGGGCATCGTTGTCACTTCAGGCAATACGGGTGGTCAGGCAGTCGGGGCAGGTGCCCCAGTAGGTCACCTCGGCTTGGTCGATGACGAAGCCGTGGTCGTCGGAGGCCGTGAGGCAGGGGGCCGGGCCGATGGCGCAGTCGACGTCGGCGATGGTGCCGCACGAGCGGCACACGAGGTGGTGGTGGTTGTCGCCGACCCGGACCTCGTAGCGCGCGACCGAGCCGGCCGGCTGGATGCGCCGCAGCAGCCCGGCGTCGGTGAGGGCGCGGAGCACGTCGTAGACCGCTTGGTGCGAGATGTCGCCGGCGGCCTCGCGGACCCGGCGGATCACGGAGTCGGTGTCGGCGTGCGGGTGCTCCTCCAGCACCTCGAGGACCGCGACACGCTGCCGCGTGACGCGCAGCCCCGACTCGCGCAGCAGCGCTTCGACGTCAGTGAGGGGCATGTCCGGAGTCTTTCGGGTTTACTTGAACAAATCAAGTCTTGTGGCCCAACTCGCTGCGACATCCGCGGGGTGTCCCGGTGCTCCCTCTCGTACGATGCGCAGGGGGCGGACGGGCGGCCGCACCGCCAGGACGCGAGACCACTTCGCACACGCGGGGGCAGCGTATGTCACCAGGCACCGGCAGCCGGGAGTCGCCGTGGGGCCGCCTCGCCGACTGGGCGTGGCCGGGCCACCCGGCGACGTGGCGCGACGTCCCTGCCCGGCTGCGCCCCACCCTCGGCACCGTCCTGCGCCTCACCGCGGCCGCCGTGGCCGCCTACGTGCTCTCGCAGCTGATCACCCCCGGCAACCCCGACCTGACCGGGCCCCTCACGGCCCTGCTCGTCGTGCAGGCCTCGGCGTTCTCGACGATCAAGATGAGTGCCGTCCGGGTCGGCGCGGTGCTCTCCGGCATCCTCGTCGCCACCCTGCTCTCGACGTGGATCGGCCTGACGTGGTGGAGCCTCGGCGCCGCGATCGCGGCATCCCTGCTGCTGGCCAAGGTGCTGCGCCTCGGCGAGCAGGCGCTCGAGACGCCGATCAGCGCCATGCTCATCCTCGGGGTGAGCAACCACGACGTCGCGTCAGAGACGAGGATCGTCAACACCCTGGTCGGTGCCGCCGTCGGGGTGGCCTTCAACGTCGTCTACCCACCCGCCATGCCGATCGGGCAGGCGAGGCAGGCGCTGCTGCGGGTGGTCGAGGCCGCCGCCTCCGCACTCGACCACGCCGCAGAGCAGCTCGAGCAGGGCCCGGTGACCCGTGACGAGGTCGCGGCGTGGGTCGACCGGGTCCGCTCGGCGAACCGCGAGGTCGCCCGCGCCACCGGGACGATCGGCCACCTCAAGGAGAGTCGACGCTTCAACCCGCGGGCCCTCGGCACCGTGGACGTCGAGCCGGTCCTCGCCTCGGCCCTCGACACCTTCGAGCAGTGTCTCCTCGCCATCCGCGCCCTCTTCACCGTGCTGCTGGCAGAGCTGCCACCCGCGGGTGCCCCGGAGGACCCCTACGGCGCCGAGCTGCGCTCGGCGTTCGCCGTGGTCCTGCACGACAGCGCCGACTGCCTTCGCGCCTTCGGTGGCTTCGTCATCGCCGAGTCCGAGGGCCGCGACCAGGACACGGACACGGCGCTCGCCGAGAGCCTCGACATCCTCCGTGAGACCCAGGCGATCCTCACCGAGCTCATCCTCGTGCGGGCCAGGGAGGACACCTCGTGGCTGCTGCGCGGCTCCATCCTGGCCGCCGTCGAGCAGGTGCTGTCGCGGCTCGACCTCGAGGACCGGGCCCGCGTACACCAGCAGTGGAAGGAGGACCAGCAGCGTCGGCCGCTGGCGCAGCTCCCGCGGATCGTCGACGTCGCACTCCCCCATCCGGACCGTCCCTACCCCCGCGGGCTGCGGCCGGTGCGCGGTCGCCGCAACCCGCGCTGACACGCCACCATCGCCGACTAGCGCTCGGCCGCGACGACCTCGACCTCGAACCCCTCGCCGCTCTCGAGGTAGGCGGCGTAGTGCTGGGGACCACCGGCGTACGGGTGCGTGTCGGCGAACATCAGGGTCCAGCCTCCGTCGCCGCACTCCTCGACCAAGGCGTCGACCTCGGCGCGCGAACCACCATGGAAGGCAAGGTGGTTCAGGCCGGCACGCGTGCGCTCGTGGCGACCCGCCACGACGTCGGGGCCGGCCTCGAGCACGACGTAGAGCGAGCCGAGCTCCCACGCCTGGCCGTGGCCCCAGTCGTCGCCGAGGTGGTAGCCGAGGCGGCCCAGCAGCCACCCCCACTCGCGCCCGGCGGCGGCGATGTCGTCGACCCAGATCTCGACGTGGTGGAGGCCGCCGCGGGTGCCCGACGAGCCCGGGCCACCGGGCGCTCCGCCGAAGTCCCACCGGGCCCGGTCCATGTCGGCACGCCCACCGTCGACGAGACCACGCACCATCGGGGTGCCCTCGGCTCGCCAGTGCTCGACCGCCTCGTCCTCGAGCCCCTGTGGCGGACGGCCGTCGGAGCGGATGACGCGCCACCACGACACGTCGGAGCCGTAGCGGCTCATGACCGTGCCGACGGTCCGGGGGCCCATGCCGCCGAGGCGTTTCGCGATGTCGCCGTAGGCGAGCACCCGCCCCTCCGGGATCGTCGCGACGAGGTCGAGCACCCGCTCGGCGTGGTCCTCCAGCGGCACGGGCGTCCTCTCGCGGTCGGTGGTTCAGGCGTACGCGGGTGGCTCAGTACTCCGGTTGGCTCGGGTCGATCTCCCGCAGGTACGCGAGTATGCCGCCCTCGACGTTCGCGACGTCGGTGAGCCCCGCCCTCAGGGCCAGGCGAGTCGCCTCCGCGGAGCGGCCGCCGACCTTGCAGTGGATGAGCACCCTTCTGTCCGAGGGCAGCTCGTCGAACGCCTCACCGGACCGGAAGCGGTCGAGGTGGATCGCGACGGCACCGGGGATGCTCGCGATCGCCCGCTCCTCGTCGCCGCGCACGTCGACCAGGAGCGGCGGGTCGACGGCCTCGAGCTCGGCGGCCATCTCGCGGACCGTGACCGTCGGCAGGTCGCCCTCGTCGGGGGCTGCCGCGCCCGGCACGCCGCAGAACTCGACGTAGTCGACGAGCTCGGTCACGGTGGGTCGGTCACCGCAGACGGGGCAATCGGGGTCGGCGCGGACGGTCAGGGTGTCCCACGTCTGGCGCAGGGCGTCATGCACCATGAGCCGCCCGACGAGCGGCTCGCCGATGCCGAGCAGCAGCTTGATCGCCTCGGTCGACTGGACCGACCCGATGGCAGCGCACAGGACGCCGAGCACACCGCCCTCGGCGCAGCTCGGCACCGATCCCGGCGGCGGCGGGTCGGGGAAGACGCAGCGGTAGCAGGGTCCGTGGCCGGCCCACCAGACCGACACCTGGCCGTCGAAACGCAGGATCGAGCCCCACACGTGCGGCTTGCCGAGCATGGCGCAGGCGTCGTTGACGAGGTAGCGCGTCGGGAAGTTGTCGGTGCCGTCGACGACGAGGTCGTAGCCGCCGATGATCTCCAACGCGTTCGACGAGTCGAGGGCGACGTCGTGACGCACGACGGTGACGTGCGGGTTGACGCGGTGGACCGCGGCCTCGGCCGACTCGGTCTTGGGCCGGCCGATGTCGGCGTCGGAGTGGATGACCTGCCGGTGGAGGTTCGTGAGGTCGACGACGTCGGCGTCGGCGACGCCGATCGTGCCCACGCCCGCGGCCGCGAGGTAGAGCAGCGCCGGTGACCCCAGTCCCCCGGCGCCGACGACGAGCACGCGCGCCGCCGACAGCCGCTCCTGCCCGGCGCGCCCCACGTCAGGGAGCAGGACGTGCCGCGCATACCTTGTCGTCTCCGCCCTGGACAGCGGCCGACCCGTCTTGACCAGCGGATCCGTCGACATGCCCTCACCGTACTGCTCGGTATGGTGAGACGGACACGGTCGTCCGACTCGGCGGCCGGCGAGCAGGCACCAGCGACACGCGCAGACGCGAAGAGGACCCGCATGGCAGACGAGATGACCCCGCCGGGCCGCGGCCAGCGGCTGCCCCGATCCGAGCGCCGGGCCCAGCTGCTCGACGCCGCCCTCGGAGTGTTCGTCGAGAACGGCTACCACGCGGCCGCGATGGACGACATCGCCGCGCGCGCCGGGGTCTCCAAGCCCGTTCTCTACCAGCACTTCCCGGGCAAGCTCGAGCTCTACCTCGCCCTCATCGACCAGCACACCGGCGAGCTCGAGCAGCTCGTCCGCGACGCCCTGACGCTGCCCGACAACAAGGCCCGCATCAACACGATGACGCGGGCCTACTTCGACTTCGTCGGCCAGGAGGGCGCCGCGTTCCGGCTCATCTTCGAGTCCGACCTCGCCAACGAGCCCGAGGTCCGCCGGCGCCTCGACCAGATCGACCTCACGTGCGCCCAGGCGATGGCCGAGATCATCCGCAGCGAGACGTCGATGGACCAGGAGGAGGCCGTCCTCGTCGGCGTCGCCTTCGTGGGCCTCGCCCAGACCTCGGCGCGCCACTGGCTGACGCACGAGGCGACGCTCTCCAAGGAGACGGCGGTGCGCATCACCGCAGCCCTCATCCGCCGCGGTTTCGGCGCGTTCCCCGCGGTCGGCAAGGCGGAGGGCGACAGGCCGAGCGACGCGGCCCGGGAATCCGTCGGCACGACTGCTGGTTAAGGTGACGACGGGACGCGGTCGACCGCGTCCACACGAACTGAGAAAGCAGGTTTGACGTGGAGGTCCGCATCGGCGTGCAGAACGTGGCGCGCGAGATCACCTTCGAGACGACGCAGTCGAGCGAGGAGATCTTCTCCGCCGTCAAGGCGGCCCTGGGATCCGACGTGCTCGAGCTGACCGACGACAAGGGCGGGCGCATCATCGTCCCGTCCGCCTCGATCGGCTACGTCACGACCGGGGCAGAGCGCAAGGCGGGCGTGGGCTTCGGCGCACACTGAGCGCCGCCGGGGCGAGCAGCACTCTCCCCCAACGCATCCGGCGTCCCACCGGACGCCACAGAGGGCCGTCGACCATCAGGTCGGCGGCCCTCTGCGTCCCGTCCCGTATGCCGTGTCGTCAGATCACGGCCACGCGTGGGACAACGGCGCGACGGGGGTAAGGGGTTGGATGAGAGCGTGCCGGGACCACCGGTCGCCGTCGCCCGCCGCCCGGGCAACCAAGGAGGAACGCGAAGTCATGATCGGAACCATCCTGATGGCCCTCGTCGCGGGAGCGATCGTGGGCCCGCTGGCTCGGTTGGTGCTGCCCGGAAGGCAGAACATGGGCGTCCTGCTCACCGTCGTCCTGGGAGCCCTCGGCTCCCTCATCGGCGCCTTCATCTACTACAAGGCGACCGGGGTCAACGACACCAAGGGGATCGACTGGATCTCCGGCCTGATCGGTGTCGTCGTCGCGGCCGCGCTCATCGTCGGCTACGGGATGGTCACGGGCAACCGCCAGACGCGCTGAAGCGCAAATGTGACACGCCACATCCACCACTCCAGTCCCAAGCAGTGAGACATTGAGTTCGTTGCACGAACCGTCCGCACTCGCGGACCAGACGGTCACCACGCAGTGACCAGAAGGAGCTGTGAAACATGCTCAGCACCATCATCGGCGCAATCATCGTCGGCGCCATCATCGGCGCGCTCGGTCGACTCATCCTGCCCGGCAAGCAGAACATCTCGATCGTCGTGACGATCCTCATCGGCATCGTCGCCAACGTCATCGTCACCCTCGTGGTCCGCCAGATCGGCTACGCCAACAACGGCGGCATCGCCTGGATCCCGCTCATCCTGGGCGCCATCGTCGCCGCGATCCTGATCGTCGTCTACGGCCGCATGACCAGCAAGTCCGTCTGACACGCACCAGCACGACGAAGGGGCCCGACCGCAGTGGTCGGGCCCCTTCGTCGTGCACCGGCACCCGGAGGTGACCGGACGGCATACGCCCTCAGGCCGACAGGCCCAGGCGCTCCATGCGCCGCGAGTGCTCGTCGGTGAGTCGGGCGAACATGCGCCCCAGCTCGGCGAGGTCGGCCCCGGCGCGACCGGGTGCCCCGACGAGGATGCTCGCCAGCGCGTCGCGCTCGACACCGACCCGCTGGGCCTGGGTGAGCGCCTCGCCGACGAGCCGACGCCCCCAGAGCGCGAGCCTCCCGGCGAGCCTGGGGTCGGCCGTGATCGCCTCGCGGACCACCTTCACCGCGAACTCGGCCTGCCCGGTGTCCTCGAGGACGCTGACGACCAGCGAGCGGGTGTCCTCGTCGACGTAGCGCGAGATCTCGCGGTAGAAGTCCTGGGCGATGCCCTCGCCGACGTACGCCTTGACGAGCCCTTCCAGCCAGTCCGAGGCGCTCGTGCGCTCGTGGAAGGCATCGACCGCCGGCACGAACGGCTCCATCGCCGCCTCCGGCTCGACGCCGAGCGACTGGAGGCGCTCGGTGAGCACGGAGTAGTTCTTCAGCTCGTGGGCGGCCAGGGTGGCGACCGCCGACTTGTGGCGCAGCGTGGGCGCGAGCTCGGCATCCTTGGCCAGCTGGCTGAAGGCCCGCAGCTCGCCGTAGGCCAGCGCCCCCAGGAGGTCGGTGACCGCGGCGAGGTAGCCGGGCTCGTCCGTGCTTTCGGGCGTCGCGTCGTCGCTCATGGGCCCAATCTAGTGATTGGTTTCCGGCCTTTTGCCCGGGTGCCGGTAGAGTGAGCGGGACAACTCGGTGCCCGGTCGGCCCGATGGTTTGCCCAGATGGTGCTCGCGGACTCCCCGCGCACCGGTGGAGCCCGCCCAGCTGCGAGAGCCACCCACCGTCCCTGACAGTCTCCGATCGGCCCGTCACGCGCCACTGAGCTCCCGCATCGGCGGGGTGCTCGTGCCGATCGAGAGATGCCCATGACCCAGCCCCACGAGACCGCCGCCGACGCGGAGGTCACCACGGACGCGCCCGAGACGCTCGCGGACGCCTCCCCCGAGACCGCGGCCGAGGTGCTCGCCGAGGCACCGGCCGAGCCGGCCGCGCCCGCCCCGTCCTTCGCCGACTTCGACGTCCACCCCGACATCGTGTCCGCCCTCGCCGAGGCCGGCATCACGACCCCGTTCCCCATCCAGGCGATGACCCTGCCCGTGGCCCTCTCCGGCCACGACATCATCGGCCAGGCCAAGACCGGCACGGGCAAGACCCTCGGCTTCGGCGTGCCGATCCTGAACCGCGTCGTCGCCCCCGGCGACGAGGGCTTCGAGTCCCTCACGCGCCCCGGCAAGCCCCAGGCCCTCGCGGTCGCGCCGACCCGCGAGCTGGCCGTGCAGGTTGCCGGTGACCTCGAGCGCGCCGGCCGCAAGCGCGGCATCCGCGTGCTCACCGTCTACGGCGGCCGCGCGTACGAGCCGCAGATCGAGGCGCTCAGGGCGGGGGTCGAGGTCGTCGTCGGCACGCCCGGACGCCTGATCGACCTGTCCAAGCAGGGCCACCTCGACCTGTCGCAGGCCCGCACCGTCGTGCTCGACGAGGCCGACGAGATGCTCGACCTCGGCTTCCTGCCCGACGTCGAGACCCTCATGTCGCTGACGCCCGCGACGCGCCAGACCATGCTCTTCTCGGCCACGATGCCGGGCGCCATCGTCGCGCTGGCCCGTCGCTACATGTCGCAGCCGACGCACATCCGCGCGATGGGCGACGAGAACGAGAACGCCCACACCGTCAAGGCGGTCGAGCAGTTCGTCTACCGCGCGCACGCCATGGACAAGGTGGAGATGCTCTCGCGCATGCTCCAGGCGAAGGACCGTGGCCTCACCATCATCTTCAGCCGCACCAAGCGGACGGCCGCCAAGGTGTCCGACGAGCTCGTCGAGCGCGGCTTCGCGGCCGCCGCGATCCACGGCGACCTCGGCCAGGGCGCCCGCGAGCAGGCGCTGCGCGCGTTCCGCAACGGCAAGGTCGACATCCTCGTCGCCACCGACGTCGCGGCCCGCGGCATCGACGTCGAGAACGTCACGCACGTCATCAACTACCAGTGCCCCGAGGACGAGAAGACCTACCTGCACCGCATCGGCCGCACGGCCCGAGCCGGCAACACCGGCGTCGCGGTGACCTTCGTCGACTGGGACGACCTGCACCGCTGGGCGCTCATCAACAAGACGCTCGACCTCGGCATCCCCGAGCCGCAGGAGACGTACTCGAGCTCCGACCACCTCTACTCCGACCTCGACATCCCGACCGACGCCAAGGGCTACCTGCGCCGGTCCGAGCAGAAGCTCGCCGGCCTCGAGGCCGAGGAGATCGAGGATCTCGGCGAGACCGGCAAGCGCCACGGCCGCGGTGGCGGTCGTTCCGGCGAGCGCGGCGACCGGAGCGACCGTGGCGACCGGGGCCACCGAGGTGGTGACCGTGGCGGGCGCCGCGGGGAGCGTGACTCCCGCTCCGAGGGCGGCCGCGAGGCCCGTGAGGGCGGCGACGCGGAGAGCGGCGAGAGCCGCCCGCGTCGCAGCCGCAACCGCCGCCGTACGCGTGGGGCGGGCGCTGCTGCCGCAGGTGCCGCCGGCGCCACCGGAGCGGACGGCAGCGAGGCGCCGGCCTCCTCCGGCGGTCCGGCCGAGTCTGCGCCCGACGACGGCCAGTCCCGCCCGCCGCGCCGGCGCCGGCGCCGCGGCGGCTCCGGTCGCTCCAGCAGCGGGGAGGCAGCCGCGGCAGCCTCCGCCGACTCCGGCACCGACTGACCGGGGCTCGACCCCCACTCCTGACGAAGGGCTGCGCCCACCACCCGGTGGGCGCAGCCCTTCGCGTTGCCCTCCCCTGCTGGCCGGGACGAGTCCCCGCACGTCGGGAAGGGCCACTCGACGCATGCTGAGACCAGTCGAGTGCCCAGCTCGCGACGATCGATCCCGGCGATCGCCGCCTCCTGGAGCCCTTCGCTTGCCCGAATCCGGGCAGATTCTTGGCGTTGGCGCGAGCGATGCCGCATCATCGAGGGGTGCCCGACCCTGAACTCGTCGCCCGCGTGGCCGGCTCGACCGGCCTGTCGGAGGGCGAGGCGGCCCGTGTCGTCGGCGACGTCCTCGCCCACTACCGCGAGCCCGTCGAGGAGTACGTCCGGCGACGGCACACCCGGCTGCAGCTGCACGGCGCCCGCAACCCGGAGATCTACCGCATCATCGCGGCGGAGCTCGCCGACCGGGTCGTCGCCGCTCCCGAGCTGAGCGAGCGGCAGCTGCGTCGCATCATCTACGGCTGACACAGCATGCTGCCGGCGTGGCCCCGAAGGGCACGGCACGGCATACGCCCCCAGAACCGAAGACCAGGAGGTCACCCATGTGCGGCATCGTCGGATACGTCGGGCGCCAGCCGGCCGCCCCGATCCTCATCGAGGGCCTGACCCGGCTCGAGTACCGGGGCTACGACTCCGCCGGCATCAGCGTGGCCGGGCCGAGCGGTCAGACCGTCGTGCGCCGCGTCGGGCGCGTGCGCGAGCTCGAGGCCGCGCTGCCCAAGCGACTCGCCGGGACCGTCGGCATCGGCCACACGCGCTGGGCCACCCACGGCCCGGCGACCGAGGTCAACGCCCACCCGCACTCCAGCGCCGACGGTCGCGTGACCGTCGTGCACAACGGGATCATCGACAACGCCGCCGCCCTGCGTGACCGGCTGTCGCGCGAGGGCGTGCCCTTCACCTCTGACACCGACACCGAGGTGCTCGCGCACCTCGTCGCCCGGTCCTCCGCCGCCGAGCTCGAGGACCGCGTGCTCGAGGCGCTGGAGCAGGTGGTCGGCACGTATGCCGTCGCCGTCCTCGACTCGGAGGTGCCCGACCGGGTGGTCGTGGCCCGCAACGGCTCGCCCCTCATCCTCGGGGTCGGCGAGCGGGAGATGTTCGTCGCCTCCGACGTCGCCGCCCTGGTGCGGCACACCTCCTCCGTCGTCCACCTCGACGACGGCGAGCTGGCCGTCGTGACGGCGCGCGGCTACCGCACCTTCACGCGCGAGACGCCCGACACCGGGCGCGAGCCGACGACGATCGAGGTCAGCGACGAGGAGGTCGAGCTCGGTGGCCACGGCCACTTCATGGCCAAGGAGATGGCCGAGCAGCCCGAGACCGTCGCCCGCATGCTCCGCGGCCGCCTCGACACGCGGTTCGGCACGGCCCGCCTCGACGGCCTCAACCTCTCCCCCCGCGAGCTGCGCTCTTTCCGGCGCGTCAAGATCCTCGGCTGCGGCTCGGCCTACTACGTCGGCGAGCTCGGCGCCCTGATGATCGAGGAGCTGGCCCGCATCCCGGCGCACGCCGAGGCGGCGAGCGAGTTCCGCTACCGCAACCCGATCATCGAGCCCGACACCCTCTACGTGGCCGTCAGCCAGTCCGGTGAGACGGCCGACACCGCGTTCGCGGTGCGCGAGGTCAAGCGCAAGGGCGGCCAGGTCGTCGGGCTCGTCAACGTCGTCGGCTCGACGATCGCCCGCGAGTGCGACGGGGGCATCTACCTGCACGCCGGCCCCGAGATCTCGGTCGCCTCGACCAAGGCGCTCACGCACATGGGTGTCGGGTTCGCCCTGCTGGCCCTGCTGCTCGGCCGCGTTCGGGACCTGTCCGTGGCCGACGGTCAGCGCATCATCGCCGGCCTCGAGAGGCTGCCGGCCGACATCGCCCAGGTGCTCGACCACGGCGAGGCCATCGCCGAGGTCGCGCGCGAGCTCTCGGGCGCCGAGAGCCTCTTCTTCATCGGCCGGGTGCGTGGGTTCCCCGTGGCGCGCGAGGGCGCGCAGAAGTTCAAGGAGATCTCCTACCGGCACGCCGAGGCCTACCAGACGAGCGAGCTGAAGCACGGCCCCCTGGCCCTCATCGAGCCGTCCCGGCCGACCGTCGCGGTCATCCCGTCCGACGAGCTGACGTCACGCAACCTCGCCGCGGCCGAGCAGGTCATGGCCCGCGGTGGCCGCGTCGTCGCGGTGACGCACCCCGACGTCGACCTCGGCGAGGTGCGCGCGCGCCGCATCGACGTGCCGCGCAACGAGCCGGAGCTCGACCCGATCCTGCTCATGATCCCCATGCAGCTGCTGGCGTACCACGCTGCGGTCGCCCTCGGGCTCGACATCGACAAGCCTCGTAACCTTGCGAAGTCGGTCACCGTCGAGTGACGGCCCGAGGGTGAGGAGCCTGCGATGAAGCTGCACGAGCACATCGACGGTCGGCTGCGCGCGTTCATCGAGGCGCAGCACGTGTTCTTCGTGGCGACGGCCCCGCTCGCCGCGGACGGGCACGTCAACGTCTCGCCGAAAGGCATGGGCGACACGTTCGCGGTGCTCGACGAGCACACCGTCGCCTACCTCGACCTCACCGGCAGCGGCGCCGAGACGATCGCCCACCTGCGTGAGAACGGGCGCATCACCTGATGTTCTGCGCCTTCGAGGGGCCACCCAACATCGTCAGGCTCCACGGCCGCGGGCGTCACGTCGGGTTGGCCGATCCCGAGTTCGCCCCGTACCGAGGGCTTTTCGGGGACCATTCGGGCACACGTGGCGTCGTGGTCGTGGACGTCGAGCGGGTCTCGGACTCGTGCGGGTATGCGGTCCCGCTCATGAGCCACGACGGCGATCGCGACCTGCTCACCCGGTGGGCCGACAACCGCGGTGAGGACGGGCTGACGGCCTACCGGGAGGCGAAGAACGCCGTCTCGATCGACGGCCTCCCCGCGCTCGACCCGCCCTGACCCCGCAACACCCACCCTGCAACACACCCGGTAGCGGTCAACCGCGCAGGGCTGCAACCACCGCGGCCTGACCGTTGTAGGGTGTGTTGGCAGGGGACGACGACGGCCGGGCCCCCGCGGGACCCGGCCGAACGCATACGCCCTCGGTGGGGCGGACCAGAGATCAGGCGTTGATCGTCGAGGTGTCGATGACGAAGCGGTAGCGCACGTCGCCGGCCACCACGCGCTCGTAGGCCTCGTCGACCTGGTCGGCCGAGATGGTCTCGATCGTCGCCCCGATGCCGTGCTCGGCGCAGAAGGCGAGCATCTCGGCGGTGGCGGGGATGCCACCGATGTTGGAGCCGGCCACGACACGGCTGCCGCCGACGACGGCGCCGGGCGGGAAGTCGTAGTTGCCCGTGGGCAGCCCGACGTTGGCGATGACACCAAGGGGACGCAGCAGCCCGATGTAGGTCTGCATCGGCAGGTCGGCGCTGACCGTGTTGATGATGAGGTCGAAGGTGCCCTTGAGCCCCTTCAGCACACCCTCGTCGCCCGTGGCGTGGTAGCTCGTCGCGCCGAGCGCGAGACCGTCGTCCTTCTTGGCGTCGCTACGGCTCAGCACGCTGACCTCGGCGCCCATGGCGGCGGCGAGCTTCACGGCCATGTGGCCAAGGCCACCGAGACCGATGACGGCGACCTTCTTGCCCGGGCCGGCGCCCCAGCGCTTGAGCGGCGACCAGACGGTGATGCCGGCGCACAGCAGGGGCGCTGCGACGTCGAGCTCGATGCCGTCGGGGATCTTGACGGCGAAGCGCTCCGAGACGACGACCTGCTGGGCGTAGCCGCCCTTGGTCTCCTCGCCGTCGTAGCCGCGGCCGTTGTAGGTCATGACGGCGCCCTTGGTGCAGAACTGCTCCTCGCCGTTCTTGCAGTACTCGCACTCGCCGCACGAGTCGACCATGCAGCCGACGCCGACGCGGTCGCCGACCTTGTGACGGGTCACCCCGTCACCGACGGCGGAGACCACCCCGGCGATCTCGTGGCCAGGGACCATGGGGAAGATCGCGCTCCCCCACTCCTCACGGACCTGGTGGATGTCGCTGTGGCAGATGCCGGCGAACTTGATGTCGATGAGCACGTCGTCGTCACGCAGGTCGCGGTGCTCGACGGTGCGCGCCTCGAAGGCGGCTCCGGCGCTCGGGGCGACCAGTGCAGGCGTGGAAGTCAAGAGGGTCTCCTTCGTGGTGGGTTGGCGACACTCCTAGGTGCAGCACCTCCACGCGGCGGTTCATTCCCGCCGGGACCCGCGTGTCAGAGCCGGGCGAGCAGCGACGCGGCGACGTCGCGGTAGGCCTGGGCGCCCCTGGACGAGCGGGCCGTGCTGAGGATCGAGCGGCCCACGGCCGGGGCCTCGGCGAAGCGCACGGTCTTCGGGATGGGCGGGTCGAGCACCGGCAGGTCGTAGCGCTCCCCCACGTCGGCGAGCACCTCGCGGGCGTGGTTGCTGCGGCCGTCGAAGAGCGTCGGCAGGATGCCCCACACCTCGAGGTCGCGGTTGAGGATCTTCTGCACGTCGGCGACGGTGTCGAGCAGCTGCCCGACACCGCGGTGGCTGAGCATCTCGCAGGGCATCGGGATGATGAGGGCGTCCGCGGCGGTGAGCGCGTTGAGGGTGAGCACGCCGAGGCTGGGCGAGCAGTCGAGCAGGACGACGTCGTATGCCGCCTTGGTGTCCTCGAGGGCCGTGCGCAGCACGTACTCGCGTCCCGGGCGCGGCAGCAGCATGGCCTCGGCGCCCGCGAGGTCGATGGCGGACGGCACGAGGTCGACACCCTCGTCGCAGGTGACGACGACGTCACCGAGCTCGGCCGCGCCCGTCAGCACGTCGTGCACGGAGCGCTCGACCGTGTCGGGGTCGACGCCGAGCGAGAACGTCAGGCACGCCTGCGGGTCGAGGTCGACGAGCAGCACGCGCCGTCCCTGCTCGGCGAGAGCGGCGCCGATGCTGGCGACCGACGTGGTCTTGGCGACGCCGCCCTTCTGGTTGGCGAGCGCGATCGTCGTCGCACGGTCCGCGGGCGCCGGGTGCGACCCACGTCGTGAGGTGTCGGCGCTTCTCGAGCCACCGCGGGCAGCTCGGGGCAGGGCTGTGGTCGCGTCGCTCTTGCCGGTCCGGGGCGCCATGCGGCCCAGTGTGTCAGGCCGCCGGGTCAGAACGCCGAGATCGTCCGCGGGGCGCGCTCGGCACGTGACAGAGCCGACACCACGGCGCCCTGGCCGTGCCAGCGGACGGAGATCCGGGTGAGCAGTGCGAGCACCGGGGCGAGCACCTCGTCGGGCAGCCTGGGGGCGTCGAAGCCGAGGCTGGCGGCGACGTCCTCGCCGTGCACGACGACCTCCATCATGCGGCCGGTGAGGAAGTCGTCGCGCCGGAGCGCCCAGCCGGCCCACGGGATGAGGACGGCACGCTGCGCAGGCTGGGCGGCGAGCAGGTCGGGGAGGGCCGCCCGGGCGTCTGTCACCTTGGCCAGCACGGAGTCTCGGCCGGCCGCGGCCTGTGCGTCGCCCCCGGCCCGGATGGACACGTTCACGTCGTCGTCGAGACCGCCCTTGACCCACGCCGACCGGGCGTAGTGCTCGTCGAGGCTGATCGCATCGGACCACGGCTCGGCCCTGAGCAGGTCGACGGCGATCACCGGCTGGCTGGCGAGGTGCGCGACGAGACCACCGACGCTCCACTGCGGCAGCGCGCTGGGGGTCTCCCAGGCGGCGGCGACGTCGTCGCGCGCCACGATGGCGGCGACGTGGTCGACGGCGGCCAGGAAGGCCCACCGCAGGTCTCGGTGGACCGACCCCTCGGGGTGGGTCTCGGAGGGCGCGGGCTCAGGCATCGGCGCGCTCGTCAGGCGTGGAGTCGTAGCCGGCGGGCTCGAGACCGGCCCAGTCGGACTTCTCGGGACCGACCTGCTGGCCCTCGGGGCAGTGGGCCCGGAAGTCGCACCAGGAGCAGAGGGCCGAGGGCCGAGGCGCGAACCGGGTGGACTCGACCCCGACCTGCTTGAAGTCGGCATCGGCGCGGCGCAGGTCGGAGGCGATCGACTCGGCCTCTGCGACCTTGCGGGCGAGCGACTCGTCGGTGTGCTCGTGCACGGCGACGGTGCCCGAGGGGACGTGGTGCAGCTCGACCCGTCGGCACGGCCGGCGGAACATGCGCGCGGACGCGACGGCATACAGGGCCAGCGGGAGCGACGTGCGGGCGTCGTCGTCGGTGGGGACCTGGCGGCCGGTCTTGTAGTCGACGACGACGAGCTCACCGTCGCGGTCGTCGAGGCGGTCGATGCGTCCGGTGATGGCGACCTCGTCGGTCTTGAGCGACACGCTGCGCTCGATGCCGACGGGCTGGTTGTCGCGGTCGCTGCGGCGCAGGTAGTCGGTGACGGCGTCACGCACCCGCAGCCGCCAGGCCACCGACTGCTCGGGGTCGCGGAAGCCGACGTCGATCCACGACGTGCGCACGAGCTCGGCCACCCCTGCCGGCGTGCGCTGGGAGACGGGCAGGTCCCAGAAGTCGCGGAGCACGTTGTGGGTGGCGATGCCGACGGAGGTGTGCGCGCGCTGCGGCCGTGCCTGCGGTCGCGGGCGGTCGAGGTACTGCATGCGGTAGCGGCGCGGGCAGTCGAGGTAGGCCAGCAGCCGGGACGGCGAGCCGGAGTACAGCGGCGTGGGCATCCCCGCGAAGGTCGTCTGCTCAGCCGCGCCGGTCGTCACGCCGACACCCTACGGCCCGGCACCGACACGGTGCGGGAGCCGTGCACACGCGTCCCCACCCGCCTGTCTGCGAGTCCCGGGCAGCCGTCTCAGCCCTGGCCGCTGACGAACGCGCGCACCGAGTCGGCCACCATCTGCACGGCGATGGCCGACAGCAGCAGGCCGGCGATGCGGGTCAGCAGCATCGTGCCGCTCTCGCGGAGCAGCCCGCGCACCCGGCCGGCGAAGCGCAGCACGAGGTAGACGGCGAGCATGGCCGCGACGAGGGCGGCTCCCACGGCGACGTACTCCGCGGCGGTGTCCGAGCGCTGGACCGCGAGCATCGTCGCGACGATGGCGCCCGGCCCCGCGAGCAGCGGGGTGCCGAGCGGCACGAGAGCGACGTTGACGCCGGCGTCGGCGAGCGAGTCGGACTCCTTGCCGGTCAGCAGCTCGAGCGCGACGAGGAGCAGCAGGAGCCCGCCGGCACCCTGCAGGGCGGCGATCGAGATGTGCAGGTAGTCGAGGATGCTGCGGCCGAAGAGCGCGAACATGGCGATGACGAAGACGGCCACGAGAGAGGCGCGCCGGGCCGCCACGTTGCGCTGGACCTTCGTGAGCGACCCGGTGAGCGCGAGGAAGATCGGCACCGCGCCGGGCGGGTCGAGGATGACGATGAGGGTGATGAAGGTGCTGGGGAAGATGGTCGTGTCGAAGTAGCTCACGGCCTCAGCACCTCCGTGACGCCGCTCGAGGCCGCCTCGATGGCGTCGAGGACCTCCGGTGCCGTGGTGTTCTCGGCGAGGCGGTTGCGCTTGCCCTCGCCGTGGTAGTCGCTCGACCCCGTCAGCACCAGGCCCAGCCGGTCGGCGAGCGCCCTCGCCCGTTCGACCTCGGCAGGCCCGTGGTCCCGGTGGTACGCCTCGAGTCCGACGAGCCCGGCGGCAGCCATCCGCTCGATGAGCGCGTCGTCGAGGCCGCTCGACCGGGTGCGCGTGAACGGGTGGGCGACGACGGGCACGCCGCCCGCCGCCCGGACGAGCTCGACCGCCCGCACAGGGTCGGGCGCGTAGTGCCCCACGTAGTACGGCGAGTCGTCACCGAGCCACTCGCGGAACGCCTCGTCACGGTGCCGGATCGTCCCGTTCGCGATGAGCGCGTCGGCGATGTGGGGCCGCCCCGCGGTGGCGCCGGGGCCGACCTGGGCCAGCACCTCGGCATACGTCAGGGGTATGCCGTCGGCGGCCATGAGCGCGACCATGCGTTCGAGCCGCGTCGACCGGGAGTCGCGGGCCCGCGCGAGCTCGTGTGTGAGGGGCGCGTCACCGGGGTCGGTGAGGTAGCCGAGCAGGTGGATCGAGGTGTAGCGCCAGGCGCACGAGATCTCGATGCCGCGCACGAGGGTGATGCCGTGCCGACGTGCCGCGTCGGCAGCGTCGTCCCAGCCTGCGACCGTGTCGTGGTCGGTGATCGCGAGCACGTCGACGCCGGCGGTCGCCGCGGCGGCCACGAGCTCGTCGGGCGTCTCGGTGCCGTCACTGACGGAGGAGTGCGCGTGCAGGTCGATGACGGGCCCCGCTCCTGCCCCTGTCGACGTCACGCCCCAAGACTAGGGCTGGGTCAGCTCACACCCAGCCACCCTCCCCCGCAACACACCCGGCATCAGTCACCCCACATGGGTTACAACCCACCAGGTCTGACCGCTTCCGGGTGTGTTGCTGGGTGGTGCGGTCCCGGTGCGAGGCGCCTGCGGGGGTCGTGCGGTTCGCGTCATCCGGTGCGAGGTGACGGCCGAGCGGCGCGGAGCCTCGCGCCGAGGATCCCCGGACGGGCCAGCTCGTCCCAGACCACACGCTCGAACGGGTAGCCGAGCCGGCGCACCCGGTCCTCGCGTCTTTTCTCGAGCCACACCACCTCGCCGGGGTCGGCCGCCCCTGCATCGACGTCGTCGCGCGATCTCCCGTACTTGACCCGACCGTCGAACTCGAGGACGACGCCCTCGACCAGGAAGTCGACCCGGGCGAGGAACTCGCCGCGTGCGTCTTCGATGACGACCTGGCTGTCGTGCGCCAGACCGAGGTCGTCGAGGATGAGGCGCGTCCGGGACTCGCCCACGGACTCGGAACGCCCGTCCATCGCGAGGAGCGCGTCCAGTGCTCGGCCACGGCCCTGATGGGGCGAGACCAGCGCCGCCTCGGCCATGAGCGCCTCAGGTGTCACCAGGCCTGCACGCAGTGCGGCATCGCCGGCGACCACGGCGCACTCGCGGCCCATCGTGAGCGCGGTGCGAACGACGGAGCGCGCGACTGACACCGTCGCCACCCCGTCGACCTGCGACGTCTCGACGCCCGCTCCGGGGTGCAGGTGGAGGCCACTGCGAGCCGTGATCTGGCGGACGTCGGAGACGAGGTCGAACCGGCGCCTGTCGTGGCCCCACAGGGGCAGCCGGCGCAGGGCCAGTGCCGCATGGTGGCTGACGGCGTCACCGGGCCGGGTCCGCGCCACTGCAAGCACCGCGAGGCGGTATCTCTCGTCGACGTCGGCAGCCGACCACGACGCTCCGTCGACATGGGCACCGCGGCGCACCCGGACGAGCTCGCGGCGCGCGACCGCGCGCCGCAGTGCCAGATGGTCCGTGCCGACGGCGAGGGCGTCGGCGGCCGACACGACGCCGTGCTGGAAGCCGAGCAACGCGTGAAGTCGCGGGTATATGGGCCGACACTCGGCGGCATACGCACTCGGGGGAAGCGTTCACCGCGCCCCTGTGGAGGGTCGCCGGGAGCCCAGCGGGGCTGTGGACGGCCATCCCTGAGCCCAACACACCCGGTAACAGTCAGCTCGGCGCTGTTGCAGCACCGTCGTGATGACCGTTACCGGGTGTGTTGCGGGGTCGGAGGGGTGCGCAGCCGCTGCGGTCAGGCGGGCGACGCTGCGTCGGGGCCGGGCCAGTTGCGGTCGGGCACCGGCACCGGTCGGCCGGGCTGCTCGCCACCCCGCGCCTCGAGGTAGCTCTCCTTGGGCACCATCACCTTGCGCCGGAAGATGCACACCACCGTGCCGTCCTGCTTGTAGCCGATCGTCTCGACGTGCACGACGCCACGGTCGTCCTTGGACGTCGACTCCCACTTGTCGAGCACGCGCGTCTCGCCGTAGAGGGTGTCGCCGTGGAAGGTCGGGGCGACGTGGCGCAGCGACTCGATCTCGAGGTTCGCGATGGCCTTGCCGGAGATGTCGGGCACCGACATGCCGAGCAGGATCGAGTAGACGTAGTTGCCGACGACGACGTTCTGGCCGAACTGCGTGGTCTCCCCGGCGTAGTGCGTGTCGAGGTGCAGCGGGTGGTGGTTCATCGTCAGCAGGCAGAAGAGGTGGTCGTCGTACTCGGTGACCGTCTTCCCGGGCCAGTGCTTGTAGACCGCCCCGACCTCGAACTCCTCATAGCTGCGCCCGAACTGCATCCCAACTCCTCCGACCTACGACACGCGAAAAGCCAACGGCTCCCAGCCTGCCCGAGCACACGGCCCACGACCACGGGCGTATGCCGTGTGCTTGCTCACGGTCGGTCCGTGACCTCCGCGGCCGGCTCGTCGACGACCGCGTCATCCAGCGCCGACGCGGCCTCGAGCTCGACCATGTCGGAGAGGACCCGCGCCGACGAGAGCGTCGCGTCCGGCACCGGGTCCACCGGCAGGGTCGCCCCGGCGACCGGCCGGGGGCGTACGCCCTGCGAGCGGGCGACGAGCAGCCCGGCGAAGTACGTGCCGAGCGACACCCCGGCGGCGAGCCCGAGCCCGAGCCCGAAGGCCTGGAGCAGGGTCGGCACCCCGAGCGCGAAGCCGTTGCCGTCGGGGTTGGTGACGAGCTGTGAGATGCCCTCGTAGGCCATGCGCCCCGGCAGCAGCGGCACGATCGCGGCGGTCGTGACGGCGAGCGCCGAGATGGTGAGGCGCTTGGCGACGAGGCGCGACGCGAAACCGACGACGAGCGCGGCCAGCGCCGACCCCGTCACGGCACCGAGCTGCAGCGCCCGCTCACCGACGGCGAGGATCGCCCAACCGAGCCCACCCGCGATGCCGGCGACGGCGACGGCCCGGCCGCTCGCGTACGACATGACGGCGAAGGCGACCGAGATCACGACGGCACAGACGATCTGCACGCCCACGTCGTCGGTGAGCAGCGTCTGCGAGCTGATCGCGATCGGGTAGTCGAGCCGCTTGCCGAGCGACAGCACGATCGAGATGCCGACGGCGATGCCGAGCGAGAGCACGACGACCTCGAACGCCCGCGCCCCGGCGGTGACGTAGTAGCCCTCGAGCGCGTCCTCCGCCGCCCCCACGACCGACAGGCCGGCGAGGAGGAGCACGATCCCCGACGCCACGACGAGAGACGGCGAGACGCTGCCGAAGAAGGTGACTCCGGCGGACTGCGCGACGACGACGAGGGTCGCGACGGCCGTCGGGATGGCTGCGGCGACGATCTGGGCGAAGAACGCCGCGACACCGGCACCCGTGAGCCAGTTGAGCACCCGGCCCACGATCGTGGCCGTGACGAAGCTGAGCGCGACGATGAAGACGCCCGCCCCGACGAGCGCGGCAGCCCCGGCCGCCAGCGCCCCGCCGGCGACAGCGACGAGCCAGCGCCGGTACGGGTGCGGCGCGGTGATGACCGCGTCGAAGCGCACCCGCGCCTCCTCGACGGGCACGGGGTCCTGCGACAGGTCGACGATGAGCCCGCGCAGCCGCTCGAGGCGCGTGTAGTCCTGCACGCGGAACCGCACGATGCGCAGCACGGTGATCGGGTCGGCGTTCGGGCCGCGGTGGTAGGAGACGGTGACCGAGGTGTAGGTGACGTCGACGTGCACCGAGCTGAGGCCGTACGCCTTCGTCAGCGTGAGCACGGTCGCGGTGACGTCCGCCGCCGCCGCACCGGTCGCGATCATCGCGACGCCCGCCCGCATCGCGAGGTCGATGACGGCCAGGGCCGTGTGGGAGTCGACACCGTCGGGCGTGGTCCAGATCGGGATCTCGTCGGTCGGCGGCCCGCTCGGCCGCATGGCGCGGCGGGTGCTCGCTCGCAGCGACGGCAGCGTGCGGTGGGCGGTGGTCGGCCGGGACGTTCGCTCGGTGGGGGCCACCCCCAGACTGTATGCCGGGGCGTTCCCGAGGCCGGTACCCCCGAGGGGTCTCCGGAGCCTGCGCCGAGGCGGGCGGGCAGGCATCCCGGGGGCGGCGCCGGCCCGGAAACCGGGTTCGGCGGCCCTGTCGCTTCGTGACACGATGGCTCGGTGATGAGTGAAGAGCAGAAGGCCTCTCCGAGCCGCAAGCGCCCCACGACCGACGAGTTCCGGGCGTTCGTCGCAACCGGCTGGGCGCCCCGCAGCACCGGGGTGACCCCTCGGGCCGAGGTCGCCGACCACGCCGCCCGCCGCCGCGAGGCCGTGAGCGCGGCCTTCCCGGGCGAGCGCCTCGTCGTGCCGGCCGGCGGCCTCAAGGTGCGCAGCAACGACACCGACTACGTCTTCCGCCCGCACAGCGCCTTCGCCCACCTCACCGGCCTCGGCAGCGACCGCGAGCCCGACGCCGTGCTCGTCCTCGAGCCCCGGCAGGGCGGAGCCGACGGGGCCGGCGACCAGGCCGGTCACGAGGCCGTCCTCTACTTCCGGCCGCTCGCCGAGCGCGACACCGAGGAGTTCTTCGGCGACTCGCGCTACGGCGAGTTCTGGGTGGGCGCGCGCCCGACCCTGGCCGACATCGAGTCCGAGCTGGGCCTCACCGCCCGCCACATCGACGAGTTCTCCGACGCCGTGGGCAAGGACGCGGGCGAGGTGACGGTCCGGGTCGTGCGTGACGCCGACGCCGAGGTCGCCGCTCGGGTCGACCGGGCCCGCACCGCCGTCGCCGATGCCCAGGACGCCACCGAGGCCGAGACCCGCGCCGACCGTCAGCGCGAGGCCGACGAGCAGCTCGCCCACTTCCTCTCGACACTGCGCCTCGTCAAGGACGAGTGGGAGGTCGAGCAGATGCGCGACGCCGTCGACGGCACCCACAAGGGCTTCGACGCCGTCATCGCCGACCTGCCCGAGGCGGTCCGTCGCGGCCGCGGCGAGCGTTGGGTCGAGGGCATCTTCGGCCTGCACGCGCGCCACCACGGCAACGGCGTCGGCTACGACTCGATCTGCGCCAGCGGCGACCACGCCAACACGCTGCACTGGATCAAGAACACCGGCGACATCAGGGACGGCGACCTGCTCCTGCTCGACGCCGGCGTCGAGGTCGACTCGCTCTTCACCGCCGACATCACCCGTACCCTGCCGGTCAGCGGCACGTTCACCGACGCCCAGCGCAAGATCTACGACGCCGTCTACGCCGCCCAGGAAGCCGGCATCGCGGCCTGCAAGCCGGGCAACACGTTCAGCGACGTGCACGCCGCCGCGATCCGCGTCATCGCCGAGCACCTGCACGAGTGGGGCCTGCTGCCCGAGGGCGTCGACGTCGAGGGCACCCTCGACGCCGAGCACGGGCAGTACCACCGCCGCTGGATGGTGCACGGCACGAGCCACCACCTCGGCCTCGACGTGCACGACTGCGCGCTCGCCACCCGCGAGGAGTACTCCGACGCCGAGCTCAAGCCGGGCATGGTCCTCACCGTCGAGCCGGGCCTCTACTTCAAGGCCGACGACGAGCTGGTGCCCGACGAGCTGCGCGGCAACGGGGTGCGCATCGAGGACGACATCCTCATCACCGACGACGGCTGCGAGAACCTCTCGGCAGCGATGCCGCGCAGCAGCGCCGACGTCGAGGCCTGGATCGCCCGCATCTGGGCCGAGCGCGGCTAGGGGGTCGTCGGGAGGTCTGCCGCCGGGGTCGGTGGCGTCGGCAGGATGCCCGTGCCGGGACTGCCCCCCAGGCCGCCGCCCGTCGAACCCGGCACCTCCGTCGGCTGGTCGGGCACCGGCACCGGCAGGGGTGCCGGGCCGACCGACCCGTCGGACGAGACCGAGCCGTCCGGGTCGGGCCCGGGGATCGGCGGGCTCCACCGCTCGACGAGGTCGACGAGCCCACCGGCGTCAGTGCTCTCGAGGTTGGAGCCCAGCACCGCCGGGTCACAGTCCGGGTCGACGTTCACCTGGACGGCCGGCCCGACGGCATACCGGAGCACGAGGGTGAAGCGCCGGTCCGATGCGCCGCCCGAGCCCTGGCAGGTCCGGCCCGTAGGGCGCGTGGGCAGCCCCCGGAGAGCCGCGACCACCTCCGCCGAGCGGGCGGCGTCGAACGTGGTGGGCCGGATCGACCCGTCGGCCGCCTGGCGGCAGACGACCACGGCCGGCGCGCCCTCGGGCGCGAGCAGCCGGTCGTCACCGAGCCGCCCCCATGACCGCGCGCGGCACGACCCCCCGGTCCCGGGGGGCCGGGACGTCGCGCCGAAGATCGCGTCGAGCTCGACGCCGAGCGGGGCGCCGGAGACGAAGTCGCCGTTCGTCGCCGTCGAGCAGGCGTTCGCGTCGCCCTTGGCGGCCACCCAGACGATCGCGTCACCGTAGGCGGCCCCGACGAGGTATGCCGTCTCGTTGCCGGCCATGGCCGTGCACGCCCGCGGCTGCTGGTTGAAGCGCGGCGCCCAGGTCATCGACTCGACGACCGCGGAGCGCTGCGCCTGGGTCGCCACGGCACGCTTCTCCAGCGGGAACGGCGCCGTGAGCGGCGTGGTCGCACTGACGTCCATGACGGGGTAGCTGCAGACGACGAGCGAGACCGGCGGACGCTGCGGGAGCAGCCGCGCCGGCCCGTAGACCCCTTGCGGCTTCTCCGGAACGGTGGTGCCCAGCGAGTCCTTCAGCGAGGCAGGGCACTCGAGCGCGCCGTCGGCCGCCACGGGCTGGCTCGTCAGCGGCCGAGCGACCGTGGTCGGGCCACCCGTCGGGCCCTCGAACGCCGTGTCGCCGCAACCCGCCAGCGACAGCGCGACCAGCGGCGCGAGCACAGCGGCCGCCAGGGAGGGGCGCGCGGCATGCGGGAAGGGCTTGCGAGCCGGCATGGCGTGCTCCTTCGTCGGGTCCGTCATCCGATAGGACACGCGGTCGCACCCGTTCGTTGCAGCCGGCGGACGGCGAGTGGTGGGGCCGGTTCAGCCGACGGGTGGCGGCGGGTCGTCGGACCGCGCAGGGGCGCCCGGTGCTGCGGACGCGTCACCGGTGGTGCCCGGCGCCGGCGTCCCTGGCGCGGGGGCCACGGGGGCGATGCCGATGCTCGACTGCCCGCCCGGGGAGATGCCCGCCTTGGCGAGGATCTCGCGACCACGCTGGGCGACCTTGTGCTCGGCGAACACCTCGTAGCGGGTGGCCACGACCTGGCTGACCGACGAGAAGTCACGGGCGCCGCGCGTGAAGGCGTAGCCGACGAGCGACCAGATGAGACCGAACACGGCGCCGTAGAGGGCGGTCGACAGCAGTAGCGTGACCGCGCTCGTCGGCCGCGAGAACAGCGACAGGATGAGCCCGACGAAGAGCCCCAGCCAGATGCCCGAGAGCAGCCCGCCGAGGGCCACCCGCCCCCACGTCAGGCGGGCGGTCACACGCTCCAGCTGCTTGAGGTCGGTGCCGACGATGAGGCAGTTCTCGACCGGGAACTGGTTGTCGGACAGCGTGTCGACCGCCTTCTGGGCGTCCTCGTACTTGTCGAAGACACCGAGCGACATGGGGTACTCCAGGGACAGCGTCGCGAATCCCGGTCGTCCCCCCGGACCCTTCGGTTGCAGGCTCATGCCACCATCCTCGCACCCGCCCGGCCGGCCATCGGGCTTCGTCAAGCCTTGAGCTTGTAGTCCTCCACGAGCCGGCGGCCGATGATCATGCGCTGGATGTCGGCGGTGCCCTCGCCGATGAGCAGCATCGGGGCCTCGCGGTAGAGGCGCTCGATCTCGTACTCCTTCGAGTAGCCGTAGCCGCCGTGGATCCGGAAGGAGTCTTCGACGACCTGCGAGCAGTATTCGGACGCAAGGTACTTCGCCATGCCGGCCTCGAGGTCGTTCCGCTGGCCGGAGTCCTTCTTGCGTGCGGCCTTGACCATCATCTCGTGAGCGGCCTCGACCTTGACGGCCATGTCGGCGAGCCGGAACAGGACGGCCTGGTGGTCGACGATCTTCTTGCCGAACGTCTCGCGCTGCTGGGCGTAGGAGACGCCGAGCTCGAAAGCCCTTCTCGCGACGCCGCACCCGCGGGCGGCGACGTTGACGCGGCCCACCTCGACGCCGTCCATCATCTGGTAGAAGCCCTTGCCCGGCTCGCCGCCGAGGATCTGCGCGTCGGTCGTGCGGTGGCCCTCGAAGACGAGCTCGGTGGTGTCGACGCCCTTGTAGCCCATCTTGTCGATCTTGCCGGGCACGGTGACGCCCTGGGCGGTCTCGCCGAACCCGCTCTCCTTGTCGATGAGGAAGGTCGTCATGTTCTTGTAGACGGAGTCGGCGCCGGTGTCGGTCTTGACGAGGACCGCGACGAGGTTCGCAGACCCGCCGTTCGTGAGCCACATCTTCTGGCCGTTGATCGTCCACCCGCCGTCGTCGCCCTTGACGGCCTTCGTCTTGATGGCCGACACGTCACTGCCGCAGCCCGGCTCGCTCATCGAGAAGGCACCGCGGATCTCCCCGGTCGCCATCCTCGGCAGGTAGCGCTGCTTCTGCTCCTCGGTGCCGTGCTGGAGCACCATGTACGCGACGATGAAGTGCGTGTTGATGATGCCGCTCACGCTCATCCAGCCGCGGGCGATCTCCTCCACGCACAACGCGTACGTCAGCAGGGACTCGCCGAGGCCGCCGTACTCCTCGGGGATCATCAGGCCGAAGATCCCCATCTCCTTCATGCCGTCGACGATGGCCTGCGGGTACTCGTCCTTGTGCTCGAGCTCGGTGGCCACCGGGATGATCTGCTCTTCGACGAACTCGCGCACGAGCTTGACGAGCTCGTGCTGCTCCTCGGTGAGGCCTTCGGTCTGCTGGAGTCGGGACATGCGCGGATCGCCACCTTGCGAGTGCTCGGGCTGGGTGCTCTGGGCTGGGACAGCTTCGACCGAGTATGCCGCCGCGTCGGCTGCCGGGTCAGCGCCCTCGCGTGTGAGTACCGACACCTGTGTCGTGGCTCACCGACCGCCGGGTCACCAGAGCTGTCCGAAGCCGACCTTCTTCGACCGGGCCGGCCCCTCGAGCGTCGAGCGCTGGCTGAAGTCCCCCGCCTTGAGGCCGGCCGTGACCGTGCGCAGCAGCTCGGTGCGCGTCGCCGTGGGGGCGTCCTTCATGGCCTTGAGGAACAGGTAGGTGAACGCACCGTTCGAGCGACCGTCGAAAGTCGCGTCGGACGCCGTCTGGTCGGGCTTGCAGGCCGCGAACAGCACCGGCTTGGAGGCGGTCCCGCGGCTGCGGGTCAGCTCGACGAGGGCCTTGCGGTCGACGGTGCGCACGGGGGCGACTGCCCGGATGGCGCGCGTCTGCTCGAGGCCGCGGCGGGTGGGGGCCGGGAGGAACCGCGGCTTCCGGCCGAGAAGCTGGGCCTGCAGGATCTCCTCGAGGTCCTTCAGGCCGGTGCCGCTGTGGCAGGTGTCGAGGAGCACCTCGAGCAGGACACCGGACGGCACCCGTGCGAACAGGTCGCGCAGCTCGTCGTCGACGATGACGGTGTCGCGGTCCCACTGGTCGCCCTTCTGGCGGATGTCGTAGCAGGCGAAGGCCTCGTCGAGGTCGTCGGGCTCGATGTCTCCGCCGGGCTCGTTGGGCACCTGGGTGCCGTGGCTCGAGAGCGTGAAGACGAGGTGGTCGCCCGACTTGGCGCTGGTGACGAGCTGCGTCAGGGCAGCCATGACGTTCTTCTTCGTCGCGTCGGCGTCCGTCAGGACGGTCGTCGCCCTCGCCGTGAAGCCCAGTGGGCGCAGTGCCTTCGCGATGTCGTTCGCGTCGTTGACGCAGCCGGCGAGCCAGCTGGTCTGCGGCAGCGACGCGAACTCGTTGATCCCCACGCACAGAGCCCTGCGTGCCATGGTCGTTCCCTTCTGATCGGAACCCCTCGGGTGAGTGGGTTCGACTGTGACGTATGTCGTTTCAGACCTTCTCGAGGACGGCGTCGGGTCTCGCGTAGACGGCGTACGCGAGCCAGGTCGGGTCGCCCGCGGCGCGTGCCGCCTCGCGGGCGAGGGCACTGGCCCGCGACATCGGCGCACCACCGAGCAGCTCGTCGTAGAGCGTCTCGACGAAGACCTGCGCCGGCTCCTCCCGCACCGACCAGAGGCACGAGACGAAGGCCGAGGCGCCGGCATCGAGGAACGCCTTGGCGAACCCACCGGCGGTGGTGAGCAGCTCGCCCGAGCGACCGGTCTGGCAGGCGTTGAACACGACGAGCGGCCCCGTGACGCCGGGGTCGGTCCAGTCGAGGTTCTGCGAGACGTCCGTGGCGGTCAGGTACTGCTCCTGGACGGTCGAGCCCCGTCTCCGGCCGCGCAGCAGCACCTTCGCCTCGGCGATGTCGTCGGCATCGGCAGCGCCGTGGCCGGAGAAGTGCAGCAGGTCGAACCCGCCGCCGCGCAGCAGCCGTTCGACGCCGACCGGTGTCGCCGTGACCGGCTTGGCCCCGAACCGCTCACGCAGGTAGCCGGCCTCGGCCACGCCGACGTCGTTCTTGAACATGGGGTTCGCGTAGACGGGGCAGATCGACCGGGCACGTCCCGGCCGCACGCGCATCCGCTGCGGCGGGAAGCTGCCGAGCTGCCACCGCACCATCCCGCCGGAGCCCAGGAACCGCGGCTTCGTGCCCCGCTTGCCGCGTGGCGGCTTGAGGTGCACGAGCTCCCACGGGACGAGCGGCTCGTCGGTGTAGACGATGAGGTCGTGCACGAGGTCGCGGTGCGCCCAGAGGTAGGCCTGCAGGTCCTCGGGGAAGAACTGCTCGAAGAGCAGCGTGCCGGTGTTCTGCAGCTGCGACATCCGTTGGCGCGCAGTGAGATCGGGGTCCTTGATGACGCGCTCGACCTCGGCGATGCGTTGCCGCACGAAGTCGTCCCGTCCGGTGACGGGCGCCGACGTGAACACCCGGGCGGGCTGGCCCGGCACGAGGCGCAGCGCATAGCTGTAGATGTGCTCCCCCGTCGTCAGGCGGCCTTCGACGATGTCGAGGCACGGCAGTCCGGCGAGCTCCGGGGCAGCGACGCCGGGGTGCACGACGGCCCTGACCGTCTGCGGGCCTAGCAGGGTGGCGCCGTCGGCCGTGGCCTCGAGGGACAGCGTCGCCACGATCACGCTCCCCTGCCGGAGCACGATGGTGACGCCCACGGGTCCCGGGTCCAGGGCCCGCACCCGGAACGTCAGCTCGGCCGCCACGCCGTCGACCGACGAGAGCGCGAAGAGCTTCGGTTCCGCCTCCCGCACCTGCGCGTTGTCCTTGGCGTAGACCTGAACGCTCACCGCCTGCGACGCGTCGACCTGGATCGTCTCCTCGACGTGGACCGTGCCCGGGGTCGCCGTCAGGGGCGCCCGCGAGAGACGCACGCGCACGGTGAAGTCCGAGCCCGCGGTCACCACCGACGGCATCTCGGCCGCCAGCTCGGCGCTCGTCTCCTGCCGGGAGGCGGCTGCGGGCGGGGCCGGGGGCGGGGGCGCGGGGGCCGAGGGCGCGGGCGGCGGCGGGGGCGCGGGCGGCGGGACGGCCATGGAAGGTGGCGGCTCCGCCCCGGACCCCACCGGCTCCGGCTCGTCGGGCACGGCCCCGAGTCCACGGTCGTCCGGCGGCAGCGCCGCCGTCATCCATCCCGGGAGGTGCGACTCGTCGTCGGAGGCGCCGAGCCCCAGCGGCAGCCACTGGGCGATCTGGCCGATCACGCTCAGCTGGGCGAAGTAGTTGACGTGGTGGACGACGTCGTTCGTGCCCAGGGCGCACGTCTCGGTGACGCGGAGCCCGGAGCCACCGACCGTCGACATCGAGTCGGTGTCGACGACGAGGTCGTTGCGCCCCTCGAAGAGCCCGTCGACGAAGCCCTCGGCCAGCCGGACCGCGAGCTCCCGCGGGAACTCCGGCGGGTTGTGGTGGTCGTCGAAGAGCGACACGTGGAAGTCGGAGGTCACCACGTACCAGCTCGGCTCGTCCCCCCGCCGCAACGGTCGCACGGCATCCAGGGCGGTGACGAAGTCCCCGCCGGGGCGCATCGCCGCGAGTCCGGGCGCACCGTCGTCACCGGCGGCACACGACGCCAGGTACTTCACGAGCGTCCCGACGCCGCCCACGACGCCACCGACGATGGCGCGGAAGGGCGCTCCGCCCGGGAAGAGGGAGAGTCCGCTCGCGGTGGCCATGACGAGGTTCGTGTAGAGGTCGACGAGGTCGTGCCAGCGCTCGGGGTCGGCCAGGTGCGTGCCGGCGTTCGTCGCCGCGACGAGCACGACCGCGCCGACGGTGGCCCGCAGCCCAGAGGCGGGCAGCACGGCCTCGACGAACGACCGGGTCACGAGGCCGCCGCGGCTGTGCGTGACCACGTCGATGACGAGCTCTCCGTGGAACGGCTCGAGGAGGGCGACCAGCTCGTGGGCGTTGCGTTCCGGGTCGACGCTGAGGGTGCGGTGGTCGAAGCCGAGCACGGCGTCGTATGCCGTCACGAGCGTGTCGACGAAGCCCTCCGCCCCGGGCGTGACCGCGAGCGCCCCGAACGCACCGGTCGTCGACGAGAACGTGCCGTGCACGAGGAGCAGGATGCGGGCCGGGCGGTCGGTGGGGAGCGACGCGATCTCCTCGATGCCGTCGATGGGGCGCCACTCGTCGGGGCCAGTGACGTGGACCAGCCCGGTGCGCACGCCTGACTCGAGGTGTTCGACGAGGCGGTCGACGGCCGCCGGCACGGCGAAGCGCAGGACGGTGGCCTGCAGCGCGCCGTGCACGAGGTCGCCGAGCAGCCCGCGGTCCGCCCGGCCGGGCGACGTGCCGTGAGAGGTGCCTGGCCGCGTCGTCCGCGGCGCCGGCTGGACCGGGAGCGCGAACGACACCGTGCGCGGCCCGGGCTCGAGCGACCGCTCCTCACGCGCCGGGACGTGCCACGAGTAGACGCCGTCGCGTTCGAGGAGCACCACGGCGTCCTCGCCGGCGGGCACGTCGACGTCGACGTGCACGGTGCCGCGCCGGTTCGGCGGAGGCGGTGCATCGAGGTCGCGGCCGCGTCTCGGCGCCAGGTCGATGCGGTCCACGACGATGAAGTCGCTGTCACCGAGGAGGTCTGCCAGTGCGGCCCGGTCCGCCGCTCGCCGGCCGGGCTGCGGCAGGTCCGGCGGCAGGTCCGGCGGCAGGTCCGGCGGCAGGTCACGGTCCGCGCGGCCGGGCTCCCCGGCCGCGGACACGTCGTAGCCGCGGGGGGCGCGCACGCGCACCGCTCCCCCACCGAAGGACGCGGACGGCATACCTGGGCTCCCTCCCTGACGCTCCTCCTGCTCACACCGTAGAGGTGGACGACGCGTCCGGTGATACAACGCGACAACCTGCCCGCACGGAAATTCGGTTGCGCGGCGGTGGCGGCTCCGCCAGTCTCTACGCGAGCGCTGCGGCACACGGCTGCAGACCCTGGACCCAAGGAGGGTGACATGTCCATCACGGCCTCGGGCACGCCTGCCCACACCACTTCTTCCTTGGAGTTCAATTGTCTTTCAATGCTTTTCACGAAGATGAGTACGAGGTCTTCGATCCCCGCCTGACTGACGGGCGGTTCACCGACCTCGACCTCGAGTCGTTCGCGATCGACACCCAGCCCGACGCACCACCGGAGGGTGAGCGCTGGTCCAGCTGGGACGGCGCGACGCACGGCCCGAAGCCTCGCCCTGACTGGGTCATCACCGACCTCGGCGCGGTCGAGTCCGACCTGGGCGTGCTCAAGACCGGCAAGGAGGCCGACGTCCACCTCGTGCGCCGGTGGGTGCCCGGCTCACCGGACCGGGACGTCCTCATGGCCGGCAAGCGCTACCGGTCGAGCAAGAACCGCCTCTTCCACCGCGACTCGGGCTACCTCGAGGGGCGGCGGGTGCGCAAGTCGCGCGAGACGCGGGCCATCCGGACCCGCACCTCGTTCGGCAAGGAGCTGATCAGTGGCCTCTGGGCCTTCGCCGAGTTCGAGACGCTGGTCAGGCTGTGGCACGAGGGGCTGCCGGTGCCCTACCCGGTGCAGATGTCCGACGACGAGATGCTGATGGAGTTCATCGGCTCTCCCGACGGACAGGCCGCGCCCCGCCTCGCGCAGACCCGTCCCGACCCGGAGCTGCTGCCGGTTCTCTTCGAGCAGCTGCGCGAGGCGATGCTCCGGCTCGCCGAGCTCGGCTGGGCGCACGGTGACCTGTCGCCGTACAACGTGCTGCTCGACGGTGAGGGCGACGACGCCCGGCTGGTGCTCATCGACTGGCCGCAGGTCGTCGACGTCATCGGCAACCCGCACGGGCCCGAGTTCCTCGAACGCGACACACGCAACATGTGTGACTGGTTCACTCGACGTGGGTATGCGGTCGACGAGGGCCTGCTCTTCGGTGACCTCATCGCCGCGGCGACGTCCCGCTGGTGACCACCGCGAGGGCACGGACGCGATGGAGACCACCCGTTCGTGGGGTGGTCTCCATCCACGTCCGGCCCTCGGCGAGGTGGCCGGACGGCGGGTCGGCGCCGGGCTGTCAGTCGGCCAGGAAGTCGGCGGTGTGGCCGAACTTGCCGGAGTGCACGAAGGCCTCGAGCGGCAGGCGCGAGCGGGGCAGGCGCGCCCGCGTGCGCACCCAGTCGGGCATCTCGGCGTCACCGTCGGGCCCGGCGGGCAGGCCGAGCGCGATGCCCGTGGTCACGGCCCAGTGCGGCGGCACCGCGAAGACCTCGGTGGCCGCCCGGTGGTCGAAGCCGCCGAACTGACGCACCTGCAGGCCCATCGAACGCGCCTGCACGGTGATGTGGGCGACCGCCTGGCCGAGGTCGAACATCGCGTAGTCGCTGTAGGCGATCTCGTGGTCCTCGTCGGTCGCGACCTGGTGAAGGGTCAGGATGATCGCCGAGGCCGAGGGCGCCCAGACCTGGTTCGCCGACGACAGCAGCTCGACCATGGCGGCGTGGGTGTCGTCGCCGCGCAGGCCGACGATGAAGCCCCACGGCTGCGAGTTGCCGGCCGACGGTGACCAGCGCGCCGCCTCCAGGATCGCGCGCAAAGCGTCCGGCGAGAGGGTGTGGGAGCGGTCGTAGACGAGCACGCTCTCACGGTCGCGCAGCAGCGGCGTCAGCGTCTCCGGCTGCGCCGTCGAGCCCGCGGGCGTATGCCGTCCGCTCGGCACCGTCGTGTCACTCACGTCGCTCCTCCTCACGTTTCCGTCAACGATGCCCGACCCTGCTCTCTTCCCAGCCGTCCCTGTGGCCACCACCACTCAATGTACGGGCGGGCGATCAGTAGGCTCGGCCGACGACGGCGAGCACGCCCTCGTCGTCCTCGGACTCGGGCACCGACCCGTCGGGCATCGTCAGGCACCGCACGGTCACGGCGGCCTCGGCGAGAGTGGCCTCGCCGGCGGGGCCCAGCGTCGACCACGGGATCGTCGCCCAGCCGGTGCGTGCCGCCTCGCGAGCCTCGTCGAGGGTGGTGACCGCGGTGGTGTTGCCCGTCTGGTGGGCCAGCGCGGCTGCATACAGCGCCTCGTGGTCCTCCTCGAGCGCGGTGGTCACCGTGTCGACGACCCCGCCGAGCGGGACGGCCGACTTGCCGCCGGCGATGCGCCGCACCACGGTGACGGTGCCTTCCGCGAGGTCGCGCGGTCCGACCTCGACGCGCACCGGGATGCCCTTGAGCTCGGCGTCGACGGCGCGACGACCGAAGGGCGTGTCGACCCGGGCGTCGAGCTCGGCGCGCACGCCGCGGGCCAAGAGGTCAGCCACGACCTGCTCGGCCGCTGCTGCAACGCCCTCGCCGTCCTTGACCACCATGACGAGCGCCTGCACCGGTGCGAGCCGAGGGGGCACCCGCAGGCCGGCGTCGTCGCCGTGGCACATGATGAGGCCGCCGACCATGCGCGTCGACGTGCCCCACGACGTGGTCCAGCAGGTCTCCTGGCGCGACTGCTCGGAGAGGTAGGTGATGTCGAAGGCCTTGGCGAAGTTCTGGCCGAGCTCGTGGCTCGTGCCCATCTGCAAGGCCTTGCCGTCACGCATCATCGCCTCCAGCGCAAGGGTGTTCGTCGCGCCGGCGAAGCGCTCACGGGCGGTCTTGCGCCCGAGGACCACTGGCATCGCGAGCATCTCGCGCATGAACGCGGCGTAGACGTCGGCATGGATGCGCCTCGCGTAGGCGCGTGCGTCGGCCTCGGTGGCGTGCGCCGTGTGGCCCTCCTGCCACAGGAACTCGCTGGTGCGCAGGAAGATCCGTGGGCGCAGCTCCCAGCGCACGACGTTGGCCCATTGGTTGAGCAGGAGCGGCAGGTCGCGGTAGCTCTGGGTCCACTTCGCCATGTACTCGCCGATGACCGTCTCGGACGTCGGCCGCACGACGACCTTCTCCTCGAGCTCCTTGCCGCCGGCATGCGTCACGACCGCGAGCTCGGGGCTGAAGCCCTCGACGTGCTCGGCTTCACGCGTGAGGTACGACTCCGGGATGAAGAGCGGGAAGTACGCGTTCTTCGCGCCGGCCTCCTTGATGCGCCGGTCCATGTCGGCCTGCATCCGCTCCCAGATCGCGTAGCCGTACGGTCGGATGACCATGGTGCCGCGCACCGGCCCGTTGTCGGCCAGCTCCGCCTTCGCGATGACGTCCTGGTACCAGCGGGGAAAGTCCTCGGACTGGGGAGTGAGCACGGTCTTGGGCATGGCCCCGATCCTACGGACGAGACCACATCAGGCGCCCGCCTCGCGCGGGCTCGGGCCTGCTCAGGCGCGCCGCATCGTCGCGACCATGAACGCCTGCCACGCCCCACGCGAGTCGGCGAGCTCGCCCGGCCCACCGACCTGCTCGAGGATGCGGGTCGTGGCATCGCGCGTGACGTCGTCGAAGTCGCCGGTCGTCTCGACGTCCGTGCGGCCCCACACGTGGCGGCACATCGCCTGCACCGCCTGCACCTGCGCGTTGGACCGACGGATCAGCCGGGGCTGCTCGGGCCCGAACCGGCCGATGTCGACGTGGATGTGGTTCGCGTGCGCGCCGTCGAACAGGTAGGTCAGCACGTCGGCGAACTCGTGGTGCAGACCTGCCGCCGTGCGCCAGTAGAGGGACAGCCGCCGGCGCAGCTCGGTCGCCGGCGCGTCCCGCCACTGGTCGTAGCGCAGCGAGGTGAGGTCGCGACCACCCGACCGGAGCCGCGCGATGTCGATCGCCTCGCCGGAGCTGTGCCACGACGTCGACGACCCGCGCACCCACGCGCCGTAGGAGCGGATCTCGTCGGGCGCCTGACCGACGTGCTTGCGGTGCAGGGCGAGCCACCGGTCGAGCCTGGCCCCGAAGGGCTCGGTCACGTAGTACGTCACGGGACGGCCGGTGACCTCGTACGCGTACGCCGCCGTCCCGACGCGGCGACGGGCCTCGAGGGCCCGGAAGTCCACCGGCTGCGGGTCGATCCGCAGCTCCGGCGGGCGGGGCTCGCCGAGGCCGGGGAGCTGCGGGAGGCCCGGGAGGCCGGGACCGCGCGAGACGCCATACGCCCCACCCGCGGCGACAACCCCCAGCGCACCGAGCGTGAGGAGGCGGCGACGGGTCAGCCCAGCCCCGTTCGGCGCGTCGGCGGGCTCGGGCGGGCTCACCTGCCCGCGCTCGGTCGTCTCGGGCGCCATGACTGCTCCAACGCGCGAGGGCGCCCGTCCGATCCCGCACGGCGGATGAGCGGGTCGCCGACCTGTCGGGCCACCCGGGCCCTACGCTCCGTCCATGTCGACCGGACGGGCGCTGCGGCGGCGCGTGGTGATCCGCGCCGCGATCGGCCTCGGTGCCGCAGCGGTCTGGGTGCGCTGGCCGGGTGCGGCGACGCGCCCGACGGGGTGACGCTGGCCGAGGGCGTGCTCGACACGCGCTTCGACACGGACTCACCCCGGTGGCGTCTGGCGGTGCCCGCGGACGGCCGCCCCCGTGGCCTCGTCGTCGCCCTTCACGGCGCCGGCGGGGACGCCGACAACGCGTTCAGCCTGGGCTACGCCGACGCGGTGGCCTCCACAGGACTCGCGCTGGCATCGGTCGACGGGCGACGCACCTACTGGCACAAGCGAACCGACGGAAGTGACACGGGCGCGATGGTCCGTGACGAGCTGGTGCCACTGGCTCTGGAGCGGTCCGGGCTCGCGCCCACGTCGCGCGGCGGGCTGCTCGGGTGGTCGATGGGCGGCTTCGGGGCGCTGCTCATCGCGAGCGACCTGGGGCCGCGTCGCGTCACGGGCGTCGTCGCCGCGAGCGCCGCGCTCTGGCTCCGCGGCTCGCAGACCCCGGCCCGCGCCTACGACGGCGCGGCCGACTTCGACCGCCACTCCATCTTCAACCGGGTGGACCGGCTCGCCGACGTCCCCGTCCGGCTCGACTGCGGCCTGTCCGACCCGTTCATCGCCGCGAACCGCACCCTCGCCGGTCGCCTGGCGCACGCCGAGACCCACTTCGAGCCTGGCGAGCACGACGACGCGTGGTGGAGCGGGCACTCCGCCGCGGAGATGGCCTGGCTCGCGCGGCGCACCTGACGTCGCGCAGCCCGCCGCCGTCACGTGAGCGCGGCCGGCGCTCAGCAGCGCCGGAGTGCTGCGGCGCTCGTGAGCGCCGCCCCCGCCCCTGAGACGTCCCGGCTCCGCGGGTCAGCCGAGGGCGGCGATCGCCTCGGCGGTGGCGAGCACCTTCCGGGCCGTGTCGACGTGGAGGTTCTCGATGAGCCGGCCGTTGAGGGTTGCCACACCGCGCCCCTGCGCCTGCGCCTCCTCGAACGCCGCGATGACGGCTCGGGCGTCCTCGACCTGGGCCTCGCTCGGGGCGAAGACCTCGTTGGCCGGCTCGACCTGCCCGGGATGGATGAGCGTCTTGCCGTCGAAGCCGAGCTCGCGTCCCTGGCGCGCCTCGGCGAGGAAGCCCTCGGTGTCCTTGACGTCGTTGAAGACCCCGTCGACGATCACGACGCCGGCGGCCCGCGCCGCGAGCAGGGCGAGCTGCAGGCTCGCCGAGATCGCCGCACGGCCGGGCGCGAACGTCGCGCCGAGTTCCTTGTAGAGGTCGTTGGTGCCGAGCACGAGGCAGGCGAGCCGCTCTGAGGCGCGGGCGATCTCCTCGGCGTGCAGCACCGCGACCGGCGTCTCGACCATGGCCCAGAGGCGCGTGTGCTCCGGGGCACCCGCCGCCTCCATCGCTGCCACGAGACCGCGCACCTCGTCGGCGGAGTTCACCTTCGGCACGACGATGGCGTCGGGGCCCGCAGCAGCGGCCGCGGCGAGGTCGGCGTCGTGCCACTGCGAGCCGAGGCCGTTGACGCGGATCGTCAGCTCGCGGCGGCCGTACTCCCCCGAACGTGCTGCGGCGCAGGCGTTCTCGCGCGCTGCCTCCTTTGCGTCAGGCGCGACGGCATCCTCGAGGTCGAGGATGAGCGCGTCGACCGGCAGCGTCTTGGCCTTCTCGAGCGCCCGCTCGTTGGAGCTCGGCATGTAGAGGACGGAGCGGCGGGGGCGGTACGCGCGGGCACCGTCGGCGTATGCCGTCTGGTCGGGCACGGGGTCAGCCTTCCTGCGTGGCGGGCTCGGCGGCATACAGCTCGGCGAGCGCGGGGTCGGTCTGCGAGAGGCGCTCGGCGAGCTCGACGATGACGAGGCACTGCTTGAGGCTCGCGTCGTCCTCCATCTTGCCGTCGAGCATCACGGCGCCGGTGCCGTCGCCCATCGCGGCGACGACGCGTCGGGCGTGCGCGACGTCCTCGGCCGACGGGCTGAAGACGCGCTTGGCGATCTCGATCTGCACGGGGTGCAGCGACCACGTGCCGACGCAGCCGAGCAGGAACGCGTTGCGGAACTGGTCCTCGCACGCGACGACGTCCTGGATGTCGCCGAACGGGCCGTAGTAGGGGTAGATCCCGTGCATCGCGCAGGCGTCGACCATGCGGGCGATCGTGTAGTGCCACAGGTCCTGCTGGGCGGTGGCGCGCCGGCCCTGGACGTCGCCGTCGACGGGGTCGGTGCGCACGAGGTAGCCGGGGTGTCCGCCCCCGACGCGCGTCGTCTTCATGCGACGGTCGGCGGCGAGGTCGGCGGGTCCCAGCGAGAGTCCCTGCATGCGCGGCGAGGCACCGCAGATCTCCTCGACGTTCACCATGCCTCGCGCCGTCTCGAGGATGGCGTGCACGAGGATCGGGCGGGTCAGCCCGGCCTTCGCCTCGAGCTGGGCGAGGAGGCGGTCGACGTAGTGGATGTCCTCCGCGCCCTGCACCTTCGGCACCATGACGACGTCGAGCTTGTCGCCGATCTCGGTGACGAGCGTCGTGAGGTCGTCGAGGGCCCACGGGCTGTCGAGGGCGTTGATGCGCGTCCACAGCTGGGTGTTCTCGCCGAAGTCGGTGGCCTTCGCGATGTCGACGAGGCCGGCGCGGGCCGCCTCCTTGCGGTCGGCCTTGACGGCGTCCTCGAGGTTGCCGAGCAGCACGTCGACGGTGCCGACGAGGTCGGGCACCTTGGCGGCCATCTTCGGGTTGCTCGGGTCGAAGAAGTGGATGACCCGGGAGGGGCGGGCAGGCACCTGCGCCAAGGGCGTCGGCGCCCCCACCGCGAGTGGCCGGAAGAAGTCCTTGGCGCTGCGCATGGGCGCCAACGTAGCAACGCGTTGGAGACGCGCGTTATGACGACAGTCACGCACGCCGTCGATGAGGCCGGCATCACTATGGTGGCCGTGTGACCGAGCGCGCGACCGAGCCAGCAACCCCGCCGGCGAACCAGCCCGCCGACCCCTCGACGGCCGCGACCACGCAGGCAGAAGGGTCGACAGGGCAACCTGGCGAGCCCCGCCCGGCCAACGCGTCGGCGCTGCTCAACGAGGCGATGACGAAGTCCGGTCTGCTCTGGATCGAGGTGGCCGACGACCGCACCTGGCCGGCCTGGCACGTGTGGGACGACGGCGCCGCGCTCGTCGTCAGCGGGCCCGGGGAGCAGCCGCTCCCGTGGCTGCCCAAGGAGGTGCGGCTCATCCTGCGCAGCAAGGACACCGGCGGCCGCCTGCTCACGGTGCGCGCCCACGTCCACGTGCTCGAGCCCGGCACGCCCGAGTGGCAGCGCGCGACCGAGCTGCTGCGCGCCTCGCGCCTCAACGCCGTCGACGACTCGCTGACCCGCTGGGCGGCCGAGTGCACGGTCACGGCGCTCGTGCCCTTCGACAGCCCGCTCGAGTCGCCGGGAGCGTATGCCGCCCACGACCACCGCGAGGCGCCCGCGCGCACCAGTGCCACGACGACCTCGTGGCGACCGTGGCACTGGGGTGGACGCGGCGAGGAGAAGGCCGAGCGACAGCGGCTGCGTGACGAGAAGAAGGCAGCGCGCCGGGCCGCCAAGGAGCGGGCGAGGCTGCGCAAGAAGCGCCAGCGACGTGGCAGCCGTCGGCGGGGCCACTGACCCCATAGCCTTGCCTCATGAGTGCGAGCACCCGAGTCTTCGTCGCACGCCTGACGGGACTGAGCGTCTTCGACCCGCTCGGCGACCAGGTGGGCCGGGTGCGCGACGTCGTGGTGATGTTCGGCGCCAACCGTCCAGAGCCGCGCGTCATCGGCCTCGTCGTCGAGGTCCCGGGCCGCCGGCGCGTCTTCGTGCCGATGACCCGGGTGACGTCCATCGACGCCGGCGCCGTCATCACGACCGGGCTCGTCAACATGCGCCGGTTCGAGCAGCGCACCAACGAGGTGCTCGTCGCGGCCGAGCTCTTCGACCGCACCGTGCGCGTGACGACCCCCGACGCCGTCGAGGCCGGCTTCGCCGACGCCCTCGTCGAGGACATCGCCATCGAGCAGGGCCCGCGCCGAGACTGGCTCGGCACCCGCGTCTTCGTCCGGCAGGCCCCCATCGGCATCTCCCCCGCGTCCAAGGCCATGTCGCGCCTCACCCGGCGGCGTTCGGGCAAGACGATGCTCGTCGACATCCGCGACGTCGTCGGCCTGCACGAGCAGGCCGGGGCGCAGAGCGCCGAGCGCCTGCTCGAGACCTACGACGACCTCAAGGTCGCCGACCTCGCCGAGGTCATCCACGACCTCAACCCCAAGCGTCGCGCCGAGGTGGCCGCCGCGCTCGACGACGAGCGCCTCGCCGACGTGCTCGAGGAGCTGCCCGAGGACGACCAGGTCGAGATCATCGCCGGCCTCGACACCGAGCGGGCGGCCGACGTGCTCGAGGCCATGGAGCCCGACGACGCGGCGGACCTGCTCGCCGACCTCCCGCCCGAGCAAGCCGAGCAGCTGCTCCAGCTCATGGAGCCCGACGAGGCGGCTCCCCTGCGCCGGCTGCTCGCCTACGACGAGAAGACCGCCGGCGGCATGATGACCACCGAGCCGGTGGTGCTCGGTCCCGAGGCGACGATCGCCGAGGCGCTCGCCACGGTGCGCCGTGAGGAGCTCGCGCCCGCCCTCGCCTCCATGGTCTACGTCTGTCGCCCCCCGCTCGAGGCGCCCACCGGCCGCTACCTCGGGCTCGTCCACATCCAGCGGCTGCTGCGCGAGCCACCGCACGGCGCGGTCGGGTCGATCATCGACAAGGAGATCGAGCCGCTCGCCGCGAGCGCCTCGCTCGAGACGGTCACCCGCACCCTCGCGACCTACAACCTCGTCTCGTTGCCCGTCGTCGACGACGACGGCCGGCTCATCGGCGCCGTGACCGTCGACGACGTGCTCGACCACATCCTCCCCGAGGACTGGCGTGAGGTGCGGCACGAGCTGGAGGTGCGCCCGTGAGCGAACGCGCCGAGCGTCGACCCGGCACGCGCGCCTTGCGCGGCGACAAGCTCGACCAGCCCCAGGAGCAGCGCGCCCGCGTGCTGCCGCGCATGACCTTCTCGCAGGAGGCCTTCGGCGTCCTCTCCGAGCGGTTCGCCCGCTTCATGGGCACGGCCGGCTTCCTCATCGGCATGACGGTCTTCGTCGCGGCGTGGATCATCTGGAACACCCTCGCGCCCGACCGGCTCGTCTTCGACGCGTTCCCCTTCATCTTCCTCACGCTCATGCTGAGCCTGCAGGCGTCGTATGCCGCCCCGCTCATCCTGCTCGCGCAGAACCGCCAGGCCGACCGCGACCGCGTCGCCCTCGAGCAGGACCGCGCCCGCGACGAACGCAACCTCGCCGACACCGAGTTCCTCACGCGCGAGGTCGCCTCGCTGCGGCTGGCGCTGCGCGAGCAGGCCACCCGAGACTTCGTCCGCAGCGAGCTGCGCAGCCTCCTCGAGGAGCTCGAGGAACGCTCCCTCGTCCGCGGCCCCGACGACCCACCGGCCTCGCGGCACGCCGAGTAGGTCACGGCCACCAGCACCGATTCGCGGTCTGTCACGCCCTCGCGGTGTGTCGCGGTAGACAGCGGGCGTGGTCGGGAGGCCCCGCACGGCGGCATACGATGGAGGACATGTCTGTCCCCGCTCTGCCCAGCCGCGACGCCATGCTCACGGCGCTGTCGAAGGTCAACGACCCCGAGATCCGCAAGCCGATCACCGAGCTCGGCATGGTCAAGTCGGTCGAGATCGACGACGCCGGCAAGGTGGACCTCGCGATCTTCCTCACCGTGTCGGGCTGCCCCATGAAGGACACGCTGACCCGCGACACGAGCAACGCGCTGCTGGCCCTCGAGGGCGTCACCTCCGTGGAGGTCGAGCTCGACGTCATGAGCGACGAGCAGCGCGCCGAGCTGCGCGCGCAGCTGCGTGGCGGGGCCCCCGAGAAGGAGATCCCCTTCGCCAAGCCCAACAGCCTCACCAGGGTGTACGCCGTCGCGTCCGGCAAGGGCGGCGTCGGCAAGTCCTCGGTGACCGTGAACCTCGCTGCCGCGATGGCCGAGCAGGGTCTGCGGGTGGGCGTCGTCGACGCCGACGTCTACGGCTTCTCGGTGCCGCGCATGCTCGGCGTCGAGCAGCGCCCGACGCAGGTCGACGACATGATCCTGCCCCCCATCAGCCACGACGTGAAGGTCATCTCGATCGGCATGTTCGTGCCCGGCAACCAGCCCGTCGTGTGGCGCGGCCCGATGCTGCACCGGGCCCTGCAGCAGTTCCTCGGCGACGTCTTCTGGGGCGACCTCGACGTGCTGCTGCTCGATCTGCCGCCCGGCACCGGCGACATCGCCATCTCGGTCGCGCAGCTCATCCCGACGGCCGAGATCCTCGTCGTGACGACGCCGCAGCAGGCGGCCGCGGAGGTCGCCGAGCGGGCCGGCTCGATCGCGCTGCAGACCCATCAGCGGGTTGCCGGCGTCATCGAGAACATGAGCTGGCTCGAGCTGCCCGACGGCACCCGCCAGGAGATCTTCGGCTCCGGTGGCGGTCAGGCCGTGGCCGACTCGCTGTCCAAGAGCATCGGTGCGCCGGTGCAGCTGCTCGGTCAGATCCCCCTCGACACGCGCCTGCGCGAGGGCGGCGACACCGGCACGCCCGTGGTGCTCGGCGAGCCCGACTCGGCTGCCGGGGTCGCGCTGCGCGGCATCGCCCGTGGGCTCGGCACCCGCGCCCGCGGCCTCGCCGGTCGCAGCCTCGGCCTCACGCCCGCCGGCCGCTGACCCGCGGCCTCCCTTCTCCGATCGAAAGAACAGTTCGTCCTCGGACGAACTGTTCTTTCGATTGATGGAGCAGAGCCCAGCTGCCTCTTCATCGATAAAGCGATCCGCCCCACGGGCGGATCGCTTTCTCGATGTCATGGGGCGGGATGGGACGACAGTCGCCGCGCTCGGGTCCCTGAGACCTACCGTGAGCCTGGTCGGGCCGCCCGGCGAGCCGTCACGTGGCCTCGTCGTCCCAGGGCGTCGGCACGGTCGGGTCGTGCCACTTCGGGGTGCTGACCGGCTTGTCGACGGCAGGCGTCGGCTCGTCCTCGTCGGGGGGCGAGGCCAGCGCGTCGCGCACGATCTTCCGGGGGTCGTACTGGCGCGGGTCGTAGGCCTTCCAGTCGACGTCGGAGAACTCCGGCCCCATCTCGTCCTTGAGCTGCTGCTTCGCCCGGTCGGCCATCGTGCGCGCCTGGCGGACGAACTTGCCGAACTTGGCGGCGTACTCGGGCAGTCGCTCGGGACCGAGGATGAGGATCGCGAGCAGAGCGAGCAGGATCAGCTCCCACCCGTTGATGTCGAACACAGTCCCTCGCTTCCAGCGCGTCTCGGCGCCGCCATCCTATGTCGGCGGCCAGCCGTCGGCCGCGCGGGGACTACTTGCCCGGATCGGCCTCGAGCTTCATGGTCAGCTCGATCTCCTGGCCGCCGCGCTCGACCTTGAGCCTCACCGTGTCGCCGACGGCCCGCGCCCGGATGGAGACGATGAGCTGGTCGGGCGTGCGGATGCGCTTGCCCTCGAAGCCGATGACGACGTCGCCGGCCTTGACGCCGGCCTTGGCGGCGGGGCCGCCGGCCGTCACGGCGCCGGGCGCGTCGGACACCTGGGCGCCGTCGCCGGAGAAGGTGCGGTCGAGCGAGACGCCGATGATCGGGTGGGTGGCCTTGCCCGTCGCGATGAGCTGGTCGGCGGTGCGCCGGGCCTGGTCGCTCGGGATGGCGAAGCCGAGCCCGATGCTGCCGCCGGTGGAGCCGGTGGTGCCCGGGACCCGGGCGATGGCGCTGTTGATGCCGATGACGTCGCCGCTCATGTCGAGCAGGGGGCCACCCGAGTTGCCGGGGTTGATGGCCGTGTCGGTCTGGATCGCGTTGATGAACGAGGACTCGGGGCCCTCGCCGGCGCTGACCGGCCGGTTGAGCGCGCTGACGATGCCGGTGGTCACGGTCTGGTCGAGCCCGAGCGGCGCCCCGACGGCGATCACCTGGTCGCCGACGACGACCTTGTCGGAGGGCCCGAGCCGCAGGGGGGTCAGGTCGGTGCGCGCGATCTTCAGCACCGCGAGGTCGTAGCTGGTGTCGCGGCCGACGATCGTGGCCTTCTGCGCGTCGCCGTTGCTGAGCACGACCTCGATGTCGCCGCCCGGGGCCGCAGCGACGACGTGGTTGTTCGTCAGCACGTGCCCCTTCTTGTCGATGACGAAGCCCGACCCGGTGGCCGACCCCTCGCTGCCGCCGTCGACCTTGATCGTGACGACGCTGGGCAGGGCGGCCGCGGCGATGTTGGCGACCGAGCCGGGCGGTCGCGCGGTCGCACCGGGGCCGGGCTCGGGCAGCGTGGACGTGCCGGTGTTGATGCGGTCCTCGGCGAGCTGGCCGGCCACTCCGCCGACGAGTCCCGAGAGCAGGCAGAGCCCTGCCACCGCCGCGACGAGTCGACCGCGTCGCCGGCGGGCCGGGGCGGGAGGCTCGTCGGTCAGCAGCACGCCGCCGGCCGAGGGTCCGGCGGAGGGTGACCCGTAGGTCCAGCCCTGCGGGCCACCGCTTGCGTATGCCGTCGCGCCGGCGCTCGCGGCCCCGCTCGCTGCCGCTGCGGCATCGTCAGCGGTGGCCGGGCCGGCCGCAGGGGCGGCTACCGGCGTGCTCGGGTCACCGTCGTGCGCCGGAGGTGCGTAGGCGGAACGGTGCGCCTGCTCGGCTCTGGCGTCGGCGCGGTCGCTGCCCCAGGACGAGTCGGCCCTGGCCGGGACCCCGGCACCCTCGCCCGGGTGCTCGCCACCGAAGACGTCGAACCAGGCGTCGTCACCGTTGTCGTCGCCGCGACCGCCCGGCATCGAGCCGGTCGGGCCACCCGTGGGGGGCTCCGGCTGAGGGGCGGCGGCGGACGCGGGCGGGCCCGGCTGGGCCCCTGGTCCAGCCGGGATGGCCCGGGTGTCGTGCAGGTCGATGATGCCGGTCGGCTCACGGTCCGGGGCAGGTGCTGCGGCGACGGCGTCCTGCTCGGCGGGTCGCGCGGGTGAAGCGGGCTCGGGCACCTCTGCGGCAGGGGCCGGGGTCGGCTCGCGGTCCGGCGTCGTCGACTCGTCGGTCATGGGCTCGATTGTGCCGAACTGACGTCGGCGCCGCGCAGGAGGGCCCGCGCACCGGACGGCGTGGGCGCACGGTTGACGACGCGGGTGGTCACGACCCAGTAGGCCGAGCGGCTGGCGGCCTCGGTGCTGCGCTGCGCGTCGCGGTTCGTGACGCGCGCTGCCGGCAGCGCGGTGCCGCCGAGGTTGGACGAGCCCACGGTGGCACCGAGGTTCGCGACGGGAGGACGCACCACGGCCGCCCGGGTGCCCGGGACGGGCGTGATGGCCAGGCCCCACGCCGCGGCCACGGAGGCGCCGGCGGCGATCGAGGCGACCACCGCGGCGCGCATGGGCGAGCGGTGCAGGGCGGGGGCGGTCGGCCGCACGGTGGGCACGGGCTCGTAGGACGGCGTCGACGGCATACGGAAGCCGAGGGGGGGCATCGGCACGCGCGGCGCGTCGGTCCCCGGCGCGGACTGCGCAGGTGCGGCCGCGGCGAGCCCCATGAGCGAGGTGCGCAGGCTCATCGGCACGCCGGTGTCGGCCCGCAGCGACGCGACGATGCGCCGCTCCTGGTCGGCGGCGGCGCGGCACGACGTGCAGCACACGACGTGCTTGTCGTAGAGGTGCAGGAGCGCAGGCGGGAGCGCACGGTCGACGTACGCGCGTACGTGTCCCTTCAGGTGCGGCGTCACGACATCACCCCGGCCCCATCAGCGCGTGCTCGCCGCGACTCGACGACCGGGAAGGCGCAGGCCGGCGCGGCCGGTGCGCGTGCCGGGCTTGGCGGGGCGGGCCGCAGCGGCGACCTCGGGGGCCCGGTGGGCGAGGGCCTCGCGCAGCTGGGCGCGGCCGCGGTGGATGCGCGAGCGCACGGTGCCCAGCTTGACGCCGAGCGTCGCGCTGATCTCCTCGTAGGACAGGCCCTCGATGTCGCACAGGACGACGGCGGCGCGGAACTCCGGGGCGAGCGCGTCGAGGGCCCGCTGCACGTCGTCGTCGAAACGGGCGTCGTGATAGGTCTGCTCCGGGCCCTTCTCGAAGCTCGGGAGGCGGCCCGCGGCGTCGTCCGGGAGGGCGTCGAAGCGGATGCGCTGCTTGCGCCGCATCTTGTCGAGGAAGACGTTCGTGGTGATGCGGTGCAGCCAGCCCTCGAACGTGCCGGGCTGGTAGGAGTGCAGGGAGCGGAAGACGCGCACGAACACGTCGTGCGTCAGGTCCTCGGCGTCGTGGGGGTTGCCCGTCAGGCGGTAGGCCAGGCGGTAGACGCGGGCCGAGTGCTGCTCCACGATCTCCTCCCAGGTGGGAGGCGTCCATGTCGAGTCGGCCTGCTCCCCGGGGGCGGGAGAGGTGGACGTCACGCTGGTGCTCACTGGGGGCAGGGCCTTTCACGGGGACGGTTCATCGACATAACGCCGTCGATGTTCGATTCGTTCCCACTGATCGTCCCGACTCCGGCTGTCGGGGCGCCAGCCGGAACCTGTGGATCGCCTGTGGGTCGTGCTCGGTGTGGCGCGGACCGACGGTCACGGCGACTGCTCGGATCCGTCGTGCGGGACGGCCTCGTGATGGCGCCGGCCGTGGGTGCGACGGTCCTCCTTCATCTCGGCCTCGAAGAGGTGTCGGCGGCCGCCGGCGAGGTCGTCGCGGGCGAGCGCCTCGAGCCGCTTGAACGTCGCGTAGTAGCCGTCGTCGTACTCCTCGACGACCTGGAAGGTCCAGCGGCCCTCGATGACGTTGCGCCCCACGAGCTCGGTGGAGACCTGCTCGGCCAGCTCGGCGTGCCCCGCGTCGCGCAGCAGGTCCACGGCCTCGCCGAGCGCCAGGTCGGCCATCCCGGTCAGGCGGTGGAAGCCGTAGAGGTGCCCGCGTGCGTCCTCGACGACCTCGAGGGCCTCGGAGAGCTTGCCGAGCGCCTCCACGGTCGCGTCGTCGAGGCCCTCGGGGCGCCGGTGCTCTGTGGTCGGCCGGTCCGCTTCGTCCATGACCCGATCCTTACCCGATCGGGCACGAGAGGCAGCCGAAGTCGTCGATCCGGTCACAGTAGGGTGACGGACATGAGCACCCAGAAGGTCGCAGCCTGGTCGCACGCCGAGGAGTTCGTCGCCGCGAGCGAGCACGTCGACGAGGCCCGCCGGCGAGGTGAGGAGCTCGGCGCCGAGTCGGTCGGCAACGGCGTGGGGTCGGTGCTGCAGATGCTCGCGGCCGCCATCGGCGCCAAGGCGGTCATGGAGATCGGCACCGGCGCAGGCGCCTCCGGCCTGTGGCTGCTCGGCGGCATGCCCGCCGACGGCATCCTCACGACCATCGACCTCGACACCGAGCACCAGCGCGCCGCCCGCGAGGCGTTCGCGGCCGCGGGCATCGCCCACCAGCGCACCCGTGTCATCGCCGGGCGTGCTCTCGAGGTGCTCCCCCGCATGACCGACGCCGCCTACGACCTCGTCGTCGTCGACGCCGACAAGCAGGAGTACCCGGACTACCTCACCCAGGCCACGCGCCTGCTGCGCCCCGGTGGCACGCTCGTCATGACGTGGAGCGACAAGGAGTCCGACCCCGCCAACCGCGACACCGAGACCCGCACCCTGCGCGACGTCGGCCGTGCCATCCGCGACCACGACCAGTTCGCCGTGTCGCTGCTGCCCGTCGGCGAGGGCCTGCTCGTCGCCGTCAAGCGTTAGATCACGTATGCCGCCCGGCGGGCCGGGCGGCATACGTGATCGGTGGACCGGGCCGGGTGGATGTGGCCGGGGACGCGAAACGGCCCCCGACCTGGCGGTCAGGGGCCGTCGAACCTGGATCGGGCGAGGGGTCAGCTGACGCCGTCACAACCCTGGATCGCGTCACGCAGAGCTGCAGCCTCGTCGGGGGTCATCTCGACGACGAGCCGGCCACCGCCCTCAAGGGGCATCCGCAGCACGATGCCGCGGCCCTCCTTGACGACCTCGAGCGGGCCATCGCCGGTCCTCGGCTTCATTGCTGCCATGGTTCCCCTTCCCTAGGAATCCTCGGTCTTTGGTCCCATTATTCCGTGTCTCGTTTGCGAGACCTAATTGGGGATGTGAGAGTCCGCACGTCAGGGCCTTGCGGAGCCCGTCCCGCTTCCCCGCCGGGACGGATTGGGACAGAGTGACGCCCATGACCGAGACCGCCGACGACCGCCGTCCCGCCGAGAGCCCCGACTCCCCCACACCCCTGCTCGTCGAGGTGACCGACGGCGTCGCGTGGCTGCGGCTCAACCGGCCCGATGCCATGAACAGCCTCGACAACGCCCTCAAGGACGCCCTCGTGGCGGCGCTGCGCGAGGTCGGCGAGGACCCCGCGGTCCGCTGCGTGGTGCTGACCGGCAGCGGGCGCGCCTTCTGCGTCGGTCAGGACCTCAAGGAGCACGTGCGCAGCCTCGGCGACCCGAGCTCCACGCTCGCCACCACGGTCACCGACCACTACAACCCGATCGTCATCGCCCTGTCGACGATGAACAAGCCGGTCGTCGCGGCGCTCAACGGGGTGGCGGCCGGCGCCGGGCTCAGCTTCGCGCTCGCCTGCGACTTCCGCATCGCCTCCGACCGGGCGGGCCTCAACACCTCGTTCGCGGGGATCGCGCTCTCGTGCGACTCCGGCGCGTCGTGGTCGCTCCCCCGCCTCGTCGGGCCGGCGCGCGCCAAGGAGCTGCTGCTGATGCCGCGCACCGTCCCGGCCGACGAGGCCTTGGTGCTGGGGCTCGTGACGAGGGTCGTGCCGGCCGACGAGCTCGAGACCGCGGCCGGCGATCTTGCGCGGCAGCTCGCCGACGGCCCGACCCTGGCCTACGGTTCGATCCGGCGCGCGGTCGCCTACTCCGCGAGCGCCGACCTGGCGGACGCCCTCGCCAACGAGGCCGAGCTGATGGCCCTCACCGGGGCGAGCAACGACCACCGTGCGGCGGTCGATGCCTTCCTCGCCAAGCAGGCCCCGACCTACACCGGTACCTGACGTGGTCTGACGCGCAGGAGGGCGGTCGCACATCCGCCGGGCCATCCGTCATCGAGCACTCGGGTTGCCCCTCGGGCGGGTTCGAGCGTCGTCGGTCACGGGGGGAAGTCGCCGTTGGGCGACGGCACGTAGCGCCAGAGCACCTCGGTCCACCAGTACTGGCCCGCGACGAAGGCGAGCAGCAGCAGCACGAACCGCCACAGCAGGCGCCGCCACGTGTTGCCGCGCCGGTCGCCCCAGCCGGCGCCGAGCACGACGACGAGCAGCGGGAAGAGCGGCAGGAGGTAACGGAAGATGCTCGTGAAGGGGTCGAGCGAGGCGATGAGGTAGAAGGTGTAGCCCAGCGTCCAGGTGCGCAGGTCGGCGCCGAGGTTGCGGGCCCACGGGCCGGCGACCATGAGCAGCACGACGATCGGACCGCCGACGAGCCACGGCCCCCACGTGGCGTCCTGCAGCCGGTCGACGTAGGGCACGAACAGCTCGACCGTGTCGTAGCTGCGCCAGGCGGCCATCGTGTCGGCGTAGGCCGAGCTCGACCCGGTGCGCCACCACGCGATCGCGGGCCACAACAGCCCGGCGACGCCGCAGCCGACGAGCGAGGCGAGCATGGACGCGTACGTGCCGGTCGAGATCGGCGCCTCGCGCCGCCTGCGCCACCGCATCACCACGACCACGAGGGTCACGAGTCCCAACGGTGCCGCGATCGGCCGGGACAGGCCGGTGAGCAGCGCGACCGCGGTGGCGACGAGCCATCTCTCCCGCGAGAGCGCGTAGAGGTAGCCGACGAGCAGCAGCATCGCGAGCGACTCGGTGTAGGCGAGCTGCAGCGTGACCGAGGCCGGGAAGCTCGCCCACAGGACGACGACGAGGTATGCCGCCGGGTCGCCGATGCGCGGACGCAGCAGCAGACCCATGAGGACCGCGGCGCCGACGCCGCAGACCAGCGCGATGCTGGAGGCGACGGTCGGGAAGTCGAGACCGGTCAGCGTCATGCCGACCCGCGACAGCATCGGGAAGAGGGGGTAGAAGGCCCACGGGTTCTGGCCGACCCGGCCGGAGTCGCCGATCGGCAGCACGTCGGGGTAGCCGGTTGCGGCGATCTTGCCGTACCACTCGCCGTCCCACAGCGCGGTGAACGAGAAGAACGTGACCGGCACCCCGTCGCCGCCCGTCATGCTGCTCGGCACCTGCCGGGGCAGCACCACGAGCAGGATGGTCGTCGACACGACCCGGGCGAGCGCGTACGCGGCGAGCACCCAGCCGATGAAGACGCGTCGTGAGGTCGGGGGGCGCAGCGGGTGAACCACGGTCATGGGGTGCGTTCGTGCCCGCCGGTCGGGGCGGACGTCGCACGCGCGCCGCCCTCGTCGTCGACTCGCGTCCCGGACTCCGCGACCGGGTCCGGGGTCGGGGTCGGGCTGGGGTCGGGGTCGCGGACGGGTTCCGCGGTCCGCTCCTCGCCCGGCTCCGGTGCGGGCTCGGTGATCGGCTCGGCGGCCGCGTCGTCTGCCCGCTCCGACTCCGGGGACGCCTCGGCAGCAGCACCGTCGTTCTCAGCTCGCACGTGTGCGCCCCGCAGCACGGCGATCTCCTCGTCCTTCTCGCGCAGCTCGCGGCGCAGCCGGTCGACCACGCCGTCGACCTGGCTCATCCGGTAGCCGCGGGCACCGACGTCGAAGACGAGGTCGTCGAAGTCGGTGTCGGCGAGCGGCTCGTCGGGCAGCGGTTCGTGGCTCAGGCTCGAGCTCGCGCGCCCGAGCCCGCCGCCGGCGAGCCCGAGCAGGAGGGCGACGACGAGGCACAGGACGACGATCCCGACGAGGAGGATGAACCACTTCACGTGCGCGGCTCCTCGTAGGTGCGTATCAGTTTGACCGCCTCGTGGGGGTCGTCGGTGACGACGAGCCGGTCGACGTCGTCGGGGGTGATCATGCCGTTGTCGAGGACCGTCGTGCGCAGCCAGTCGAGCAGGCCCTGCCAGTACTCGCTGCCCATGAGCACGACGGGGAACTCGGTGACCTTCTGGGTCTGCGCCAGCGTCAGCGCCTCGAAGAGCTCGTCGAGCGTGCCGAACCCGCCGGGCAGCACGATGAACCCGCGGGAGTACTTGAGGAACATGACCTTTCGGGCGAAGAAGTAGCGGAAGTTGATGCCGAGGTCGACGTACTCGTTGAGGCCGGTCTCGAAGGGCAGCTCGATGCCGAGCCCGACCGAGGTGCCCTTCGCCTCGAACGCGCCGCGGTTCGCCGCCTCCATCGCGCCGGGGCCACCGCCGGTGATGACGGCGTAGCCCTCCTCGACGAGCAGGCGCCCGACCTCGACCCCCATGGCGTATGCCGCGTCGTCGGGTCGCGTGCGGGCGGAACCGAAGACGGCGACCGCCGGGCCGAGCTCGGACAGGGCGCCGAAGCCCTCGACGAACTCCGACTGGATGCGCATGACCCGCCACGGGTCGGCATGCAGCCAGTCGGTGCGCTGGTGGGCCTCGAGCAGGCGCTGGTCGGTGGTGGTGCGGGGCACCTTGTGACGCCGCAGGGTCACCGGGCCGGTCTGGCGGCGGTCCTCTCGCGGCTCCGCGGGCAGGCGGGGGTCGGGTTGTTCGTCGGTCACACCGACAACCCTATGCGGCGCGGCTATGCGAGCCAGCGCAGCAGCGCGGCCTCGGCGTCGGCGTACTGTCCGACGGGGCAGCGCTCGTCGTCCATGTGGGCCAGGTTGGGGTCGCCGGGGCCGTAGTTGACGGCGGGGATGCCCAGCGTCGAGAAGCGGGCGACGTCGGTCCACCCCTCCTTGGCGCTGACCGGCACGCCGAGGGCGTCGATGAAGGCCTTGGCCGCCGGCAGGAGCAGGCCGGGACGGGCGCCGTCGGCGGCATCGGTGAGCTCGACGTCGAACCCGTCGAAGACCTGGCGCACGTGGGCGAGCGCCTCGTCGGTGTTCTTGTCGGGCGCGTAGCGGTAGTTGACGGTGACGACGCACCGGTCGGGGATGACGTTGCCCGCGATGCCGCCGGAGATGCCCACGGCCTGGAGGGCCTCGTGGTAGTCGAGGCCGTCGACGGTGATGGTCTCGGCCTCGTAGGCGGAGAGGCGCGCCAGGACGGGAGCGGCGTCGTGGATCGCGTTGTGCCCCTTCCACGGGCGGGCGGAGTGCGCGGCGATGCCCTTGGTCGTGATCTCCACGCGGAGCGTGCCCTTGCAGCCCCCCTCGATGGCTCCGTTGGTCGGCTCGAGCAGCACGGCGAAGTCTCCGACCAGCAGCTCGGGAGAGGTCTGGGCGAGCCGCGCCAGGCCGTTGAACTTCCCGTCGATCTCCTCGCACTCGTAGAAGAGGAAGGTGAGGTCGCGGGCCGGCTCGGTGACCTCGGCCGCGATGCGGAGCATGACGGCGACGCCGCCCTTCATGTCGACGGTGCCGCGGCCCCACAGCACGTCGTCGACGCGGCGCGTCGGAAGGTTGGGGACGTCGGTCAGCGGCACCGTGTCGATGTGGCCCGCGAGCACGACGCGCTCCTCGCGCCCGAGGGAGGTGCGGGCGACGACGGTGTTGCCGTCGCGGGTCACCTCGAGGTGCGCGAGCGGACGCAGTGCCGCCTCGATCGCGTCGGCGAGCGCCTCCTCGTCCTGGCTGACCGACTCGATGTCGCAGATCGCCGCGGTGAGGGTCGTGACGTCGGCGCCGAGGTCGAGGACCGGGCCGGTCGCGGAGGTCTGGTCGGCGGGCAGCGGGGTCGACGGCATACGTGAGAGGCTAGCCGTCCCGTGCTGCGGGCGGGCGCCGGAGTCCGCTCCGCGGGTGCGTGTGCCGACCCGCGGCGCTGCCCCATATCCTTGCCGCCATGTCGGAGCGCAGCGCATGGGGTCACGGACTGACGACGATCACGGACGACGGGCAGGTGCTCGACACCTGGTTCCCGCAGCCCGCTCTGGGTGCGGCACCCGGTGACGCGGCGGTGCCGGAGGGGCTCGAGGCCCTGGTCGGCACCGACGAGGCCCGGCGCGTGCGCACCGAGGTGCGGCTCGTCGAGATCGACCTCGACGCCGCCCCCGCCGACGCCCCCGACGCGTACCTTCGCCTGCACCTGCTCTCGCACTGCCTCGTCGCCCCCAACACGATCAACCTCGACGGCGTCTTCGGCGCCCTGCCGAACATCGCCTGGACGAGCGCCGGCGCCTGCGCGGTCGAGGGCTTCGAGCAGACCCGGCTGCGCCTGCGGGCCCGGGGGCAGCACGTCGCGGTCTACGGCGTCGACAAGTTCCCGCGCATGACCGACTTCGTGGTCCCGCAGGGCGTGCGCATCGCCGATGCCGACCGCGTACGCCTGGGCGCCCACCTCTCTCCCGGCACCACGGTCATGCACGAGGGCTTCTGCAACTTCAACGCCGGCACCCTCGGCACGTCGATGGTCGAGGGCCGCATCGTGCAGGGCGTCGTCGTCGGCGACGGGTCCGACATCGGCGCCGGCGCGTCCATCATGGGCACGCTCTCGGGCGGCGGCACGGAACGCGTCAGCATCGGTGAGCGTTGTCTGGTCGGAGCCAACGGCGGCATCGGCATCGCTCTCGGCGACGACTGCGTCGTCGAGGCCGGGCTCTACGTGACGGCGGGGACCAAGGTGACGCTTCCCGACGGGTCCGTGGTCAAGGCCAAGGAGCTGTCGGGGTCGAGCAACATCCTGTTCCTCCGCAACAGCGTCAGCGGTGCCGTCGAGGCCCGTGACCGCAAGGGCACGGGCATCACCCTGAACGCCGCGCTGCACGCCAACGACTGAACCGACCCCCGCTCCCTTCGACCGGTTCAGACCAGAGCCGGACCACCTGAGGACCCCATGCCGACGACCCGACCGGGCCCCACCCTCGCCGAATCCCGCGGCCGCGGGTCATCGCGCGGGCAGACCCCCGCGCGCCGCCGACGCCGCTGGGTGACCCTGCTCGTCGTCGTCGCACTCGTGGGCGGAGCAGGGTGGTTCGCGGCCCGCCTGCTCATCTCCAGCGTCGTCAACCCGCAGTGCACCATCAAGGCCTCCGGCGTGACCGAGACCTTCGACCCCGACCAGACGGCCAACGCCGCGCTCATCTCGGCGCTGTCGGTGAAGCGGGACATGCCCCCGCGAGCAGCGACCATCGCGCTCACGACCGCCTTCCAGGAGTCGAAGATCCGCAACCTGCGCTACGGCGACCGCGACTCGGTCGGCCTCTTCCAGCAGCGGCCGAGCCAGGGCTGGGGCACCGAGAAGCAGATCCTCGACCCCGTCTACGCGACGAACCGGTTCTACGACGCCCTCGAGAAGTACAAGGGCTACGAGACGGCCGACATCACGAAGATCGCCCAGCGCGTTCAGAAGAGCGGCTTCCCCGAGGCCTACCGTGACCACGAGGGCCAGGGCCGCGTGCTCGCCTCGACGCTGACGGGCCACTCCCCCGCCGGACTCACCTGCCGCCTCGACGCCGTCAAGCAGTCGGTCTCCCCCTCCCGGGTGGTCGGCGACCTGTCGCAGCAGATGGGAGTCACCTCCGCGAAGGCCGGCGACGGGAAGGTCACCGTCTCGGCCGGCGACGCGACCATCGCCTGGGCGGTCGCGCACTGGTCGGTCGCCCGCGCCGAGATGTACGGCGTCACGTCCGTGTCGATCGGCGACCGCGCGTGGGACCGTGACCGCGGCGACGAGGGTTGGTCGCAGGGCACGGCCGGGACGACGGTCACCGTCACGCTCGGCTGACGGCATACCGGATCGGGCCGGTGAGGGCGGACCTCAGCCGGTGACCTTGTCGAGGTGCTGGAGCAGGTCGTGCGCCGCCAGCTCGACGTCCTTGTGCCGCCACTCCGACGCTCGGTAGACGCAGGCGATGAGCGCCGTGCGGTGGACCCGACGCAGGTCGCCGTAGACGAACGCGTAGCGCGCCTTCGTCTCGTCGTTCGCGCCCTCGGTGAGCCCGAGGTGCCACGCCGCGTACTCGTCCCAGGAGTGCTTCTCGAGGTACGCGTTCTGCGCCTCGGCCCCCGGCTGGACCTGCCCCCAGTCGCTGTCGAGGACGTACTGCCGGGCGTCGATGAGCTCGCGGCACCGGGCGACGGCCGCGTCGTTGACGAGGTACTTGGCCATCACCCCATCATGCCGATGCCCCCGTCCCTTGCGGGGCGGGGGCATCGGATGGATCCGGTCGAGCTCGACGCTCAGGCGGGGTAGCTGCGCTCGGCCTCGCCGGTGTAGATCTGGCGCGGGCGGCCGATCTTCGTCTCGGGGTCGTTCATCATCTCGCGCCACTGGGCGATCCAGCCCGGGAGGCGGCCGATGGCGAAGAGCACCGTGAACATCTTCGACTCGAAGCCCATGGCCTTGTAGATGAGGCCGGTGTAGAAGTCGACGTTCGGGTAGAGCTTGCGCTCGACGAAGTAGTCGTCGGCCAGGGCGATCTCCTCGAGGCCCTTGGCGATCTCGAGCAGCGGGTCGTTCTGGCCGAGCTTCTCGAGGATGTCGTCGGCGGCCTTCTTGATGATCGCGGCGCGCGGGTCGTAGTTCTTGTAGACGCGGTGCCCGAAGCCCATGAGGCGGACACCGTCCTCCTTGTTCTTGACCTTCTCCATGAACTTCTTCGGGTCGTCGCCCGACTCGTGGAGCTTGCCGAGCATCTCGAGGACGGCCTGGTTGGCGCCGCCGTGGAGCGGGCCCGACAGGGCGTGGATGCCGGCCGAGACCGAGTTGAAGAGGTTCGCGTGGGCCGAGCCGACCAGGCGCACCGTCGAGGTGGAGCAGTTCTGCTCGTGGTCGGCGTGCAGGATGAAGAGCAGGTCCAGGGCCTTGGCGACGGTCGGGTCGACCTCGTAGGGCTCCACGGGGTAGCCGAACGTCATGCGCAGGAAGTTCTCGACGAACGACAGCGAGTTGTCGGGGTACATGTACGGCTGGCCGACGCTCTTCTTGTGCGCCATCGCCGCGATGGTCGGCAGCTTCGCGAGGAGGCGGACGGTCGAGATCTCGACCTGCTCCTGGTCGAAGGGGTCGAGGCTGTCCTGGTAGAACGTGCCGAGCGCCGAGACGGCCGAGCTGAGCACGGGCATCGGGTGCGCGTCGCGCGGGAAGCCGTTGAAGAAGGCGCGGAGGTCCTCGTGCAGCATCGTGTGCCGGCGGATCGAGTCCTCGAAGCGCGTCAGCTCCTCGGGGGTCGGCAGCTCGCCGTAGATGAGCAGGTAGGCGACCTCGACGAACGTCGACTTCTCGGCCAGCTCCGCGATGGGGTAGCCGCGGTAGCGCAGGATGCCCTGGTCGCCGTCGATGTAGGTGATCGCGCTCTTGCACGATGCGGTGTTGACGAAGCCGACGTCGTAGGTGACGAGGCCGGTCTCCTTCAGCAGGGACCCCACACCGAGCCCGTCGTTGCCCTCCACGGCGTCGACGCCCGGGAACGTGAGTTCCTTGTCTGCGACCTTGAGTGTCGCGTCCACTGCCTTCGTCACTGTTCCTCGCCTCCTGTCACTCCGGCCCAAAGTCGCCGGACGTATCCGCGAGCGACGTTACCCCAGCGTGCTCCGCCCTGAGAAAACAGGTCCATCCACGGACGTGCGCCCGGCGACGCGTGGTGACATGGGTCACGCTCGGTGTCAGAGGCGCTCGCAGGCGGCGGCGATGCGCTCGTCGGTGGCGGTCAGCGCGATGCGCACGTGGCGGGCGCCGGCGGCGCCGTAGAACGACCCGGGCGCCACGAGGATGCCGCGGTCGGCGAACTCGGAAACCGTTGTCCAGCAGTCCTCTTCGCGGGTCGCCCACAGGTAGAGGCCTGCCTCGGAGTGGTCGACGCGCAGTCCCGCGCGGGTCACTGCCGCGAGCAGCTGCTCGCGCCTGCGGGCGTATGCCGTCCGCTGCGTCTCGACGTGCGCGTCGTCGCGGAGCGCCACCGCCATCGCGTGCTGCACCGGTGTGGGCATGATCATGCCCGCGTGCTTGCGCACCTCGAGGACGGTGCCGATGATCGCGGGGTCACCGGCGACGAAGGCCGCCCGGTAGCCGGCGAGGTTGGACTGCTTCGACAGGGAGTAGACCGCCAGCAGACCCGTGTGGTCGCCGCCGCAGACGTCGGGGTGCAGGATGCTCGGCGTCGAGGTGCCGAACTGGCCCTCGCGCCAGTCGAGCTCGGCGTAGCACTCGTCGCTCGCGACCACGACGCCGTGCTCGCGGGCCCACTCGACGACCTTGCGCAGGTGCTCGACGCCGAGCACCTGGCCGTTGGGATTGCCGGGGCTGTTGAGCCACAGGAGCTTCGGGGTCGTCGCCGCCGTGAGCGGCCCGAGGCTCGTCAACGACTGCGCGACGACAGCAGTGGCGCCGGCGATGCGCGCCCCGATGTCGTAGGTGGGGTAGGCGACGGCCGGGATGCCGACGACGTCTCCGGCGCGCAGGCCGAGGAGGGTCGGCAGCCAGGCGACGAGCTCCTTGCTGCCGATGGTCGGCAGCACGCCGTCGGTGCCGAGCCCCGTGACGCCCCGTCGGCGCGCGAACCACTCGACGACGGCCTCGCGCACATCGGTGGTGCCGATGGTCAGCGGGTAGCCGGGGGCGTCGGCCGCCTCGGCCAGCGCCCGGCGTACGACCTCGGGGGTCGGGTCGACCGGGGTGCCGACGGACAGGTCGACGATGCCCCCCGGATGCGCGACCGCTCGCGCCTTGTAGGGCGCGAGCGAGTCCCAGGGGAAGTCAGGAAGGTCGAGCCCGCGCACGGACCCGCCGGCGAGCGTCACTCGTCGTGCTCCTGCGGGGGCAGGGCCTCGATGAGCGGGTGGTCCTTGTCGATGACGCCGAGCTTCGCCGCGCCTCCGGGGCTGCCGAGGTCGTTGAAGAACTCGACGTTGGCGTTGTAGTAGTCGGCCCACTGCTCGGGAACGTCGTCCTCGTAGTAGATCGCCTCGACGGGGCACACGGGCTCGCAGGCGCCGCAGTCCACGCACTCGTCGGGGTGGATGTAGAGCGACCGCTTGCCCTCGTAGATGCAGTCGACCGGACACTCCTCGATGCAGGCACGGTCCTTCAGGTCGACGCAAGGCTGGGCGATGACGTAGGTCATGGGGAGCGGGACCTCCTGTGGAGCGTTCGGGAGCAGTTGCTGCACCGCCTAGTATGCCGGACATGAACGGCGAGCCCACGCACGGCCCCACCGATGAGACCAACTCCGACACGGGCCCGCGGACAGACTCTCCGACGGACTCTGGGAGGGGCTCTGGGAGGGACTCGGGGACGAGCGTTGCCGCCGGCACCGACACCCCCGGACACCGCCTCACCGCCGGCCTGACCATCGGCAACCGCGTCGTCCTGCGCTACCGCCTCGAGGAGGGTGAGGGTGCAGCCGCGACCGACTTCGTCGGCGAGCTCGTCGCCCGCAACACCGACTTCCTCGTCGTCGACACGAAGACCGAGCGCGTGAAGCTCATCCGCGCCGACGTGCTCGCCGCCAAGGACGTGCCGCCGCCCGCGAGCCGCGCCGGCAGGCCGCACGAGCGCGTGTCGGCCGACGACCTCGAGAAGCTCATGGCCAAGGGCTGGCAGGCGGTCGACCGCGGCGGCGTCGGCGACTGGGTGCTGCGCGCCTCGGGCGGCTTCACCGGGCGGGCCAACTCGGTGCTCGTCGTCGGCGACCCCAGCCTGCCGGTCGAGCGGGCCATCGACTTCGCCGAGAAGTGGTACGCCGACCGTGAGCGACCCGCGATCTTCCAGGTGCACGGCGAGACCGGCTTCGACGCCACCGAGCAGCCCACCGTCGCAGCGCTGCTCGAGCGCGGCTACGTGGTCGGCGGCGGCCACGACAACTGGCAGCGCGTGCTCGTCATGACCGGGCTCTCCGCCGCGGTCCCCCCGCTGACCGAGCAGTCCGCCCCGGTCACGGCAGACGCGCAGCTGCAGCTCGACTGGCTGACCGCGTACGGCGAGCAGCGCTCGATCGTGCCCGGCGCGACCGAGGCCGTGCTCACCGGCAGCGACGGCCAGCTCTTCCTCTCGGTCCGCGACCCGGACACGAACACGATCATCGGCCTGGCGCGCCTCGCGATCCACCCCGGTTGGGCGGGGATCTTCGGCCTGTGGGTGCACCCCGACCACCGGCGTACGGGCCTCGCCACCACGATCGTGTCGGCGGCCGCCATGGTGGCGCGCGAGAACAACATGCCGGCCATGTACCTCCAGGTCTCGGAGGACAACGCAGCGGGCGTCGCGTTCTGGCGCGACCTCGGCTTCACCGTGCACCACGAGTACACCTACGTGGCCAAGCCGTCGGCCTGACGTCAGCAGGGCCGGTCACGGCCCGTCACGGAGGCGTGGCGGCCGGGTTGGTGCAGACGACCTCGTCCTCCGGGATGTAGTGCGTGCGGACCGACTCGCTCTTCACGAGCGCCGTCGTGCCGTGGCGGAACCACTGCCGCGTGACCGTCACGTCGAAGCCGGGGTTCGGCTGCTGGGGGTAGCACTTCAGGCTGTCGCTGCGGATCGTCTTGGGCGGCACGACGTTTCGCCGCGGCCCCTTGACCGACTTGATGTCCCACGTCTTCGTGCTCCAGACACGTCCGTGGACGTAGCCACCCTCGACCCAGGTCTGCAGGAGCATCCCGAAGGGCGTGTCGTTCTTCCACTTGTTGTCGACGGTCGGCCAGTACACCGTCGCCTCGCGCCCCTCGGGGTAGCGCGGGATGAAGAAGGCGTGCGCGGTGAACTCCTGGATGTCGGCCCCGGCGAAGTAGGCCATGTTGTAGATCACCGTCGAGACCTGGCTGATGCCACCTCCCGTGCCACGCGTCAACCGGCCGTTGATGATGACGGTGCCGTCGGCGTACCCCTTGTCGGTGGTCCGCTCGCCGAGGATCCCGTTGAGGCTGAAGGTGCCGCCCGGCGGCACGTACGTGCCGTTGATGCGCTTCGTCGCCACGACGAGGTTGTTCGTGCGGGTCGTGTCGCTGGTCGGGAACGGGCTCTTGAAGTCGACGACCAGCGTCGTGACACCGGCCTTCTGGGCGTCCTCCGTCGTGAACGGCGGCCGCGCGACGGACGGGCTGACGTCGACGGTGCGGTTGGTGCCGGAGATGGCGGCGACGACCCGCTTGCCGACGGCGTCCGCATCGAGCGCCAGGCCGTCCACCGACGGGACCAGGCGCGGCTTGCCGTTGGCCGCCTCGAAGACCCAGCGCGCGCTGCTCGCGGCCTTGGTCGTGGCCCGCACCTTCGTCGACACGAGCTTCGTCAGGGCGGGCTCGTCGAAGGCCGGCTCGAGCCCGCCGGCGCCGTCGGGCACCACGGACACCATCGAGGCGTACTCCGCCGGTGCGAGCACGGCCCGGGTGGATCCGCTGACGAGGGTCAGCGGCCGTGACATCGCGGTGCTGCCGAACTGGTCGGCGGCCTGCTGGACGGTCTCGGCGCTGACCTGGGGGTCGGTCTCACGGACCGCCGCGGTCGCCTCCGTCGACTCGGGGAACGCCTTGCGCAGGGCGAGCTTGGTGGCCGCGATGTCCAGGGTGCGCCCGGGCACCGGCAGGTCCACCGCGACCGCGCCGCCGGGGAAGGTCACGCGCCCCTCGACCGGTGCCACGGCCACACCGGGCGCCAGCTTCTCGAGGTAGGCGGTGAGGCGGTCGTCGTCGGCGCTCGTGAGCAGCGGCGCCTCCACCGACCCGGTCAGCTTTTCCCAGACGCGCCGCGGGTCGAGCGTGAAACCGGTGAGCCCGTCGAGGGACCGGTCCGCGTCGACGCTCAGCCCGGCGTCGCGCGGCACCACCTGGACGGGCTCGGCGCGGCCGGGCACGGTCAGCGCGATCGGTGTCGCGAGCAGGGAGCGCGATCCCTTGTCGATGGCCGCCCGGGCGGTTTCGGGCGTCATGCCCCCGACCTGGATGCCGCCCACCGACACCGCCGACGGCACGTGCTGCGACGACCACGTGCACAGCCCGGCGTAGCCGCCGCCCAGCACGACGAGGGCGACGACGAGACGTAGCGCCGTGGACCGTCGCTCGCTGCGATCGTCACGGCTCGGCACGTACGGGTCGTCGGACATCGGCTCTCCGGTCGGTGGATCGGGTGCCACGAAGGTAACGCCCCGGGTCCGACATTTCGGCGAGGCGCGTCCCCGAGTTTCCCCCGTGACGCGATCGTTGCCGCCGATCGGTGGTGACCACGCGTTCTCTCGATTGCGAGCGGTTGCGAGGGTCGGTGACGGCGCGTTCTCTCGATCGGAGTCTCGTCCTCCAGGCCCGATCGAGAGAACGCCGCGTCACGTGCCCGCGTTACGACGCGTTCTCTCGATCGGGCTGGGCGAGGAGGTCGGTGCCTCGCCGGCCGGTGGGCTGCCAGGTGAGCGGGTCGACCTGACGGAAGCCCTCGCGGCCCGTCGTGCGCACCGCGATGAAGTTCGAGAGGGCGTGCACGTCCTCGCTCGCCACGACCACCTGGGTGGGGTGCGCCCTCAGGGCGTGGTTCTTCACGGCGCGGGCCGCGTCGTCCCGCACGACGTGGGTCACGGTGTCATCGTCGACGACCGAGGGCGGGAACGGGTCGTCCGCCGCGGGCACGACGAGCGCCGGCGCAGCCGGCCCTCCGTCGCCTGCCACTCCCCCGAGACCGGGCTCGTGCCACCACGCGGAGGTGTCCAGCAGCGCCGGGTCGGCCGACGCCAGCCACGCGCGGTCCTCACGTGCCCACCCGAGGGGCGTGACGATCTCGTAGGTGCGGGCCGGAAGCTCGGACGCGTCGAGCAGCTGCAGGGCGCGTCGGGTGACGCGGTGGGTCTGGACGTGGTCCGGGTGGCCGTAGCCGCCGTGCTCGTCGTACGTGACGACGACGTCGGGACGCAGCCGTCGCAGCACGTCGGCCACGAGCGCGCCGGCCTCGTCGAGGTCGGCGGCCGCGAAGGCGTCCGTGCGGGCGGCCGCCGGCGACCCGGCCATGCCGGAGTCGCGGTAGCGCGAGAGCCGCCCGTCCGACGGGTCGCACGCTTCGGCGCCGAGGACGTGCATCGACGCGCCGATGCGCGACAGGGCCTGCGTCAGCTCGCCGTGCCGGTAGGGCCCGAGGGCGTCGGACGGGTCCCCCTCGAGGTGCGCGAGGGCCGGCGGGATGACCTCGCCCTCCTCGCCGAGGGTGCACGTCAGCACGTGCACGTCGTCGCCGCGCGCGACGTGGTGGGCCATGGTGACGCCGCACGTCAGGGTCTCGTCGTCGGGGTGGGCGTGGACGAAGAGCAGGCGCGGCACGGGTGTCCTCTCGGTCGGTCGGTTCGGCGCGGTCCGCCGGTCAGCGCACCGACACGGTGGCGAGGTCGACGATGCCGCCGACGGCGTGGTCCTCGTAGGACCGGACGCCCGCCCCGTGCAGGTAGAGGGCCTTGGTCGCGGACAGCGCGATGTAGCCGACCTGGCTGCGGATCGTGCTGTCGGCCTGCTCCCACACCTTGGCCCGGGCCTTGGGGTCGGCCGTCACGTCGGCCTTGTCGATGAGCGCGTTCACGGGATCGCTCGAGAAGTAGCCGACGTCCTGGCCGGGGCCGGAGGAGTCGATGTTGATGCGCGAGTCGAACAGGGCCGGAAGCACTCCGCCCGCGGACGGCCAGTCGGGGGTCCACACGCCACGGAAGAGGTCGTAGGAGCCCACCGAGGTGGGCTTCTCGATCTCCTCGTAGTACTCCTCGGGTGCCACGCCCTTGAGCTCGACCTCGAAGCCCGCACGCTCCCACCCGGCGACCAGGGCGGCATACGCCTTGTCGGCCAGCACCGAGCGCGCGTAGACGAGGCGCAGCTTCACGGGCAGCTTGACGCCGGCCTGCTGGAGCATCCGGCGGGCCGCCTCGGGGTCGCCCTCGACGCCGGTGCCGGCCTGCGGCTTCACCGACTCGGGGTAGACCGCCGGCGACAGGACCGACCAGGTCGGCGTGCCAGCACCCTCGCCGCCCGTCGCCGTGACGTAGGTGGCGCGGTTGGTCGAGGCCGCGAGCGCCTTGCGCACGGCCGGGTCTGCCAACGCCTTGCTGCGCATGTTGAGAGCGAGGTAGTCGACGTTGCCCGTGTAGGGGAAGGTGAGCCGGGCCTGGAGGTCGGTGCCGGCCTGGTTGCGCAGCGTCGGGCTCGCCTGCACCCACGAGACGGCGTACGCGTCGTCGGCCTGCTGGTTGAGCAGCCGCTGGATGACAGCCGACTCGCCGAGCCCCGAGGACACCTGGATCTCGTCGGGGTAGGCCTGCCGGATCGGGTCGGTGCGGGGGTCCCAGTGCTCGTTGCGCACGAACGTGCCGCCCTTGCCGACGACCCACGGCGCCTCGAGGCGGTACGGCCCGCTCGACATGACGGCATACGACGCCTTGTCGGTCTTCGTGTCGGCCGACGCCTTGCGCGGGGCGAACTCGGGCAGCGCGACGATGTGCGGGAAGTCCGGCTCGGCGTCGCGCAGCCTGAAGGTGACGGTGCGCCCCTTGCACGAGACGGCGCGGTCGAAGTCGGCCTGGTGGGCGGTGTCCGACGGGCCGGCGTACACGGGCTTCTCGAGGCCCTCGGCGGTGACCCGCGTGGGCATGTCGAGCAGGTAGCTGGCGTAGTTGGTGCCGCCGACGTGGGTGCGCCGGTCGAAGGTGCGGGCCACGCCGTGGCGCACGTCGTCGCAGGTGATCGGCGAGCCGTCCTGCCACTGCAGGCCCTCACGGAGGGTGAAGCTCCACGAGCGCGCGCCGTCGGACGGCGTGCCCGCGTCGGTCGCGAGGTCCCCCTGCACCTCGCGCTGCTGCGTCCCGGTGCCGTATGCCGTGAGGCCCCTGACGAAGGTGCGCTGGGCGAAGAACGCCTCGGGGCCGACGTACATCAGCTGCGGGTCCCACGTCGCGATCGTGCCGGCGACGAGGACCTGCAGGGTGCCGCCGGGCTGCCCGCCCGTCGACGCCGACGAACCGGACGCGGCCGCCGGGCCGGGCGGGACGACGCTCTGCGCCGACGTGTCGCCCGTGCCCGAGCACGCCGTGGCACCGGCTGCCAGGAGGGCAGCGCCGAGCCCGACGGCCAGTGACCTCCTCAGCCCGCGTCCCACGGCGCGCACCGGTCGGTCAGCCCTCGGCCTTCGCCGCCGACCGCGCGCGGGAGGCGGTGCGAGCACGCTCGCCGGCGTCGAGGACGACCTTGCGGATGCGGACGGTCTCGGGCGTCACCTCGACGCACTCGTCCTCGCGGCAGAACTCGAGGCTCTGCTCGAGGCTGAGCTTGCGCGGCGGGACGATCTTCTCGAAGTTGTCGGAGGAGGAGGCGCGCACGTTGGTGAGCTTCTTCTCCTTCGTGATGTTGACGTCCATGTCGTCGGCGCGGGAGTTCTCGCCGACGATCATGCCCTCGTAGACCTCGGTCGTGGGCTCGACGAAGAGGACGCCGCGCTCCTGGAGGTTGACCATGGCGTACGAGGTGACGACACCGGTGCGGTCGGAGACCAGCGAGCCGCTCGTGCGGGTCGTGATGGTGCCGAACCACGGCTCGTAGTCCTCGAACACGTGGTGCGCGATGCCGGTGCCGCGCGTCTCGGTGAGGAACTCGGTGCGGAAGCCGATGAGGCCACGGCTGGGCACGAGGAACTCCATGCGGATCCAGCCGGTGCCGTGGTTGGTCATCTGCTCCATGCGGCCCTTGCGGGCGGCCATGATCTGGGTGATCGCGCCGAGGAACTCCTCGGGGGTGTCGATGGTGAGGCGCTCGACGGGCTCGTGGACCTTGCCGTCGACCTCGCGCGTGACGACCTGCGGCTTGCCGACGGTCAGCTCGTAGCCCTCGCGGCGCATCTGCTCGACCAGGATGGCGAGCGCGAGCTCGCCACGGCCCTGGACCTCCCAGGCGTCGGGGCGCTCGGTCGGCAGGATGCGCAGCGACACGTTGCCGATGAGCTCCTTGTCGAGGCGGTCCTTGACCATGCGCGCCGTGACCTTCGAGCCGCGCACCTTGCCGACCATCGGGCTGGTGTTCGTGCCGATGGTCATCGAGATGGCCGGCTCGTCCACCGTGATGAGCGGCAGCGGGATCGGGTTCTCGGCGTCGGCCAGGGTCTCGCCGATGGTGATCTCCGGGATGCCGGCGACGGCGATGATGTCGCCCGGACCGGCCTCCTCGGCGGGCTTGCGCTCGAGGGCCTCGGTCATGAGCAGCTCGGTGATCTTCACGCGCTGCTGCGAGCCGTCGTGGCGGCACCACGTGACCTGCTGGCCCTTGCGGATGGTGCCGTTGTGCACGCGCAGGAGGGCGAGGCGGCCCAGGAAGTTCGACGCGTCGAGGTTGGTGACGTGCGCCTGCAGCGGGGCCTCGTCGTCGTAGGTCGGCGCCGGGATGGTCTCGAGGATCGTCTCGAAGAGGGCCTCGAGGTCCTCGCCGTCCGGCAGGCCGCCGTTCTCGGGACGCTCGGTCGACGCGCGGCCGGCCTTAGCGGAGGCGTAGACGATCGGGAAGTCGATCTGCTCCTCGGTGGCATCGAGGTCGAGGAAGAGCTCGTAGGCCTCGTCGACGACCTCGGCGATGCGCGAGTCGGGGCGGTCGACCTTGTTGATGCAGAGGATGACCGGCATCTTCGCGGCGAGCGCCTTGCGCAGCACGAAGCGGGTCTGCGGGAGCGGGCCCTCGGAAGCGTCGACGAGGAGCACGACGCCGTCGACCATCGACAGGCCGCGCTCGACCTCGCCACCGAAGTCGGCGTGGCCGGGGGTGTCGATGATGTTGATGGTGACGCCGTCGGCGAGACCGCGGTCGGAGGCCGCCTTGCCCGTGTAGTGGATCGCGGTGTTCTTCGCGAGGATCGTGATGCCCTTCTCACGCTCGAGGTCACCGGAGTCCATCGCGCGCTCGTCGACGTGCTGGTGCTCGCCGAACGCGCCGGCCTGCCAGAGCATCTTGTCGACGAGGGTGGTCTTGCCGTGGTCGACGTGGGCGACGATGGCGACGTTGCGGATGTCCGCGCGGGTCTTCATGGGCATGGGGAACAGTCTCTCAGGGTTTCGGGGGTGGTCCTGACCACGGCGGGGGCGGTCACGGTGATGCGCGAGGGGCGTCAGGTGCTGCTGGTGCGGGCGAGCACGGCCTCGAGCTGCTCGACGATGGGCAGGTCGGCGGGCAGCCACGCCACGGCGCGCAGGTCGTCGAGCCCCAGCCACCGCAGCTCGTCGTGGTCCTCGATGGGCGCGGGGGTGCCCTCGACGACCTCGGCGAGCCACACCAGCATCTCGTAGCGCTCGCCCAGCGGCCAGGTGCTGCCCGGGAGGGGTCCCGGCAGGTGGGCTCCGAGCCGGACGCGTACGCCGAGCTCCTCGAGCACCTCGCGGTGCAGGGCCGCGAGGGGCGACTCGCCGTCGTCGACCTTGCCACCGGGCAGCTCCCAGCCCCCGGCGAGCGCTGTCGGCTCGGTGCGTCGGGCGGAGAGCAGCCGGGTGGGCCGCACGAGGTCGTCGACGATGGCGGCCCCGACGACGAGGCGCACGGGCTGGCGGGCGGTGGTGCTCATGCTGCTCATTGCGACGTCGATGGTGCCACACGGAGCAGCCGCAGCACGCCGCACGCGTCTGCCGTCACGTGAGGAGGGTTTACTGGTGCGCATGCGGCCCGCTGTCGAGGACCCTCCCGCGGGGCCACCGGAGGAGCTGCTCGCGCGATGGTCCGCCCGGCCGGACGGCGCCGTGGTGCGCGGGTGGATGGGCCGCGTGTGGCCCGTCGTCGGACCGGCGGGTGAGCGCTGGGTGGTCAAGGTCACGGACGCCCACCACCCGGCGACCTCCGAGGGCCCTGCCCTGCGCGCCTGGGCCGCCGCGCACGCGCGGGCCCGGGCACGGGTCGTGCGGCTCGTCGACGAGCACCGGGGCGCGCTCCTTCTCGAACGGCTCGGTCCCACGCCGCTCAGCGGGCTGCCGGGCATCGACGAGGCCGACGCCGTATTGGCCCGGTGCCTCGCTGACCTGGCACACGTCGCCGCACCGGATGGCACCCCACTGCTGGCCGACGAGCTCGACCGGATCGCCGCAGCGATCGTCGAGCACCGCTTCGACGCCCCGGAGGTGGGCGCCGGGCAGGTCGAGCAGGCCCTGGACACCCTGGCGGCGACCGGAGCCGACCTGAGGCGCTTGCCGACCGAGGGCCACGAGCTGCTGCACTTCGACCTGCACTACGACAACGTGCTGGCCGGACCGCGCGGGAGCGGGCGACCCTGGGTCGTCATCGATCCGCTTCCCCGCGCCGGGACGCGTGAGGTCGAGGTCGTCGCGGCCCTCCGCAACCGCTTCGCGGACGCGGTGGCGACCGGCGACCCCAGCGCGCACCTGCGCCGTCGCCTCGACCGGCTGGCCGAGGCCGGCGGGCTCGACCGCGCCCTCGCGCAGGCCCTGACGCAGGCCGTGGCAGTCGACAACGTGCTCTGGCTCGCCCGCCGGGATCCCGACCACTTCCTGCTGCCCGCGTACCGCGTCCTCGCGCAGTGGTGATCGGCGCGGCATGGCTCGCGCCGGTGAGCTCGGCCCGGCACACGGCATACGTCAGGGGTTTACTGGGGGCATGACACGACTGCTCACCGACGAGGAGATCGAGCGACAGCTCGGCGACCTGCCCGGCTGGACGCGTGACGGCGACACGATCCGGGCCTCCTACGAGGCTCCGGCGTTCCTCACGGGGATCGCCCTGGTGCAGGAGGTGGGCGCTGCCGCCGAGGCGATGGACCACCACCCCGACATCGACATCCGCTGGCGCACCGTGCGCTTCGCGCTCTCGACGCACTCGGAGGGCGGCCTGACGCAGCTCGACATCGAGCTGGCCCACCAGATCAGCCAGGAGGCCGCGCGCCGGGGCGCGACCGCGTCGTAACTTAGGATTGCCTCATGCGACCGCACTCACGCTCCGGCTCGCGCGCCGAGTCACGGGAGGGCCATAGTCCCTGGCCGGACCCCGTCCGGCCGTCCTCGCCCCACCACCTGCTCGTCCGGGTGGTGATCGCATGAGCACCGCCCTCGGCATCGGCCTGGGCATCCTGCTGATCCTCGCCCTCACCGCGGCGACCGGCTACTTCGTGGCGCAGGAGTTCGCCTACGTCGCCGTCGACCGCAACGCCCTCAAGCAGCTCGCCGACGAGGGTGACGCGGCGGCCGAGCGCGCGATGCGCGTCACGTCGCAGCTGTCGTTCACCCTGTCGGCCGCGCAGTTCGGCATCACCGTGACGGCCCTGCTCGTCGGCTACGTGTCCGAGCCGCTCGTCGGCGAGGGGCTCGCCGAGCTGCTCGACCCCGACATGTCGTATGCCGCCCGGCTGAGCCTCTCGGTCACCGCCGTCCTCGTCTTCTCGACCGTCGTGCAGATGGTCTTCGGCGAGCTCGCGCCCAAGAACCTCGCCATCGCGCGCACCGTGCCCCTCGCCCGGGCCCTCAGCCGCTCGACACTCGTCTACCTCAAGGTGTCGGGCCCCGTCGTCCGCCTCTTCGACCGCGCGTCGACGAGCCTGCTGCGCAAGGTGGGCATCGAGCCCGTCGAGGAGCTCGAGCACGGCGCCACCGCCGAGGACCTCACGCGGATCATCGACGAGTCGCACGCCGGCGGTCTGCTCGACGACGACCTCTCGGAGGTGCTCGAGGGCGGGCTGCGCTTCCGGGAGCTCGATGCCGGCGACGTCATGACCCCTCGCGTACGCGTCACGACCGTACGCGCGGACGCGACGGTGGCGCACCTCGTCGAGCTGCTCGACACCGGCTGGTCCCGCTTCCCGGTCACCGGGCGCGACGGTGACGACATCGTCGGCGTGGCCGGCATCGCCGAGGTGCTCTCGGTCGAGCCGTCGCGACGCGCCACGACCACCGTCGGCTCCGTCGTCTCCGACCCGACCGTCGTGCCGACGAGCGCCCCGCTCCCCCGCGTTCTGGAGCAGATCCGCGCCGACCACCGGCAGCTGGCCGTCGTCGTCGACGAGCACGGCGGCTTCGCCGGCATCGTCACCTTCGAGGACATCGCCGAGGAGGTCGTCGGCGACATCCTCGACGAGGACGACGCTCCGCAGCCGGGCGTCGTCGAGACCGGTCCCGACACGTGGGTGGTGCCCGGGCACCTGCGCCTCGACGAGCTCGAGACCGCCAGCGAGCTGGCGCTGACGAGCAGCGACGAGTACTCCACGCTCAGCGGCCTGATCCTCGAGCACCTCGGACGCACGGCCGTCCTCGGCGACGTGGTCGTCGTCGAGGCGAAGCGCGACGTCGTCGCGGATCACCGCCACGACCTCGTCGAAGCCGTCGACCACGAACCACGCTCTGCCGCAGGCGATCTCGGAGACGCCGAGGCGCGCCTCGACGGCGCGGGCGACCGCGACGGCGACGGCGACCGCGACGACAGACGTGGCGATGCGCGCGACGACGAGCGCGACGACGAGGAGCCCCGGCGCCTGCGGGTCTCCGTGCGCCTCACGGTCGCGGCGGTCGAGCGGCACGTGCCCTCGTCGGTGCGGGTCGAGGTGCTCGACCTCATGTCCGACCTCGAGGCCCTCGACGCCGACCTCGCCGCGGAGGACACCGAGCCGAACGCGCCGGCCGACGAGCGGTCGGAGGCCGGCCGATGATCACCGCCCTCCTCGTCTCGCTGCTCCTGCTGGTGCTCAACGCCTTCTTCGTCGCGGCCGAGTTCGCCATCGTCGCGAGCAAGCGCCACCGGCTCGAGGACCTCGCCGAACGCGGCAGCGTCGCCGCTCGGGCCGCCGTGAGGGCAAACCGCGAGCTGTCGCTCATGCTCGCCGGGGCCCAGCTCGGCATCACGCTCTGCACGCTCGGCCTCGGCTCGCTCGCCAAGCCCGCCGTCGCCGAGCTGCTGACCCCGGTGTTCACGTTCGCACGCGTCCCCGACGCGGCGGCCTACGTGGTCTCGGTCGTGCTTGCGGTGGGCATCGTCGTCTTCCTTCACATGGTCGTCGGCGAGATGGCTCCCAAGTCGTGGGCCATCGCCCACCCCGAGCGCTCGGCAGTGATGCTGGCACTGCCCTTCCGCGGCTTCGCGTGGGTCGCGCGGCCGGCCCTCAGCCTGCTCAACGCCATGGCCAACGGGTGCCTGCGCCTCGTGGGGGTCACCCCCCAGGACGAGCTCGGCCAGGTGCACGGGCCCAAGGAGCTGCAGCTGCTCATCGCCAGCTCGAAGGAGCACGGCATGCTCGCCGAGCCGGAGCACCGCGTGCTCGCCGGCGCGCTCGACCTCGACACGACCCCGCTCACCGAGGTCCTCGTTCCGATGAGCCAGGCGGTCGGTGTGCCGACGACCGCCAGCTGCGCGGAGGCCGAGGCCGTCTCGCGCGACACGGGCCGATCGCGGCTCGTCGTGCGCGAGGGTGGCACGCCGGTCGGCCTCGCCCACGTGCGCGACATCCTGCGCGCGTCGGCGCACGCCCCCGTCACCACCGTGACGGTGCCCGCCCTGCACGTCGACCAGGGACTGTCGCTGCTCGACACCGTGTCGCTGATGCGGGCCGCGCACGCCCAGCTCGTCATCGTCGACGGGCCTTCGGGGCCGGTCGGCCTCGTCACGATGGAGGACCTCCTCGAACGCGTCCTCGGCACGTTCGAGGACGAGACCGACATGTCCGCCGACGCCTAGCCACCGGCGTAGGCGGACACACGAGGACACTCCCCGACAGACCACTGCCGGGTCGCACGCGCGACCCTGCGGCGGGCAATCTTCCGGCTGCGCGGGCCAGATCGCCGGAAGATATCCACCGCGTCACGATTCGGCCACGTCGGTTGCTGCCCGTGCCGAGCCGTTGAAAGATGGGGCGCGCGGTCGTGGGGGACGGTAGGTTGCGGCTGCACATCAGCATGTTGGCGGCCGACCGGTCCCCGGCACCGATCACGACCCGGAGGTGACGGCACGTGAGCACTCCGCTGGAGACCGAACCCGGAGCCGCGACGGCGGCACCAGAGTCGGTGCTCGTGGGCGAGAAGCGGATCGAGGGTCGCTCGCTCGGCCAGATCGCGTGGGCGCGACTCAAGCGCGACAAGGTCGCGCTCGGGGGCGGGTTCTTCGTCCTCTTCCTCATCCTGGTCGCCGTCTTCGCACCCTTCATCGTCGGCGTGCTCGGCCACGACCCCAACGAGTTCCACCAAGAGCTCGTCGACCCCGACCTGCAGGTTCCGACGGCGCGGTTCGGGGGTGTCTCGTGGGACTTCCTCTTCGGCGTCGAGCCGGTCAACGGCCGCGACCTGTTCAGCCGGGTGCTCTACGGCTCGCAGATCTCGCTCCTGATCGCCTTCCTCGCCACCTTGCTCTCGGTCGTCATCGGCACCGCCATGGGCGTCATCGCCGGCTTCGTCGGTGGTGCGGTGGACGGCCTGATCAGCCGCCTCATGGACATCTTCCTGGCGTTCCCGCTCATCGTGTTCGCGCTCGCCCTCGTCGGTGTCATCCCCGACGCGGCGTTCGGCCTCCGGGGAGACGCGCTGCGCATCGCCGTCATCGTCTTCATCATCGGCTTCTTCAACTGGCCCTACATCGGGCGCATCGTCCGCGGCCAGACGCTGTCGCTGCGCGAGCGCGAATTCGTCGACGCGGCCCGCAGCATGGGAGCTCGCACTCCCTACATCCTGGTCAAGGAGCTGCTGCCCAACCTCGTCGCGCCGATCCTCGTCTACGCGACCCTGCTCATTCCGAGCAACATCCTCTTCGAGGCGGCTCTGTCCTACCTCGGAGTCGGTGTGCAGCCGCCCCGTGCCACATGGGGAGGCATGCTCGCCGACGCGGCGCGCTGGTACCAGGTCGACCCCTGGTTCATGCTCCCGCCAGGCCTGGCCATCTTCGTGACGGTTCTCGCCTTCAACCTGTTCGGGGACGGCTTGCGTGACGCCCTCGACCCACGGTCCCGGTAACCTCCGCGACCCGCACTTCCCGCTGTACCGAAAGCAAGGAGCGCAAACAACGATGAAGAAGACACGCATCATGGCAGTCGCCGCGGCGGCGGCCCTGGCCCTGGGGCTGTCCGCCTGTGGCGGCAGTGCCAGCAACACGGGCGGAGGCTCCGGCACCGGTGGCAGTGGTGGGGGAAGCTCTGCGCAGCCCGCCGCCGACGCCGCGATCGGCAAGATCTTCAACGCCTCCGACAAGAAGGGCGGCACGCTCCGCTTCGGCATGGCCGGTGACTGGGACTCCGTCGACCCCGGGGACACCTACTACGGCCTGTCCTGGAACTTCCTGCGCAACTACGCCCGCACCCTCGTCGTCTTCAAGGCAGCCCCGGGCGCGGAGGGCGCCAAGCTCGTCCCTGACCTCGCCACCTCCCTCGGTAAGCCGAGCGACGGCAACAAGACCTGGACCTACACGCTGCGCGACGGCCTGAAGTACGAGGACGGGTCGCCCATCACGAGCAAGGACGTCAAGTACGCCGTCGCCCGCTCGCTCGACAAGGACACCCTGCCGAACGGCCCTACGTACTTCAACGACTTCCTGGCCGACGTCCCCGACGGCTACTCGGTCTACAAGGACAAGAACCTCGACAACCTCAAGTCGATCGAGACGCCCGACGACAAGACGATCGTCTTCAAGCTGAAGACCGGCTTCGCCGGCTTCGACTACTTCGCCCAGCTGCCCTCCACGGCTCCCGTACCTCAGGCCAAGGACACCGGCACGAAGTACAAGGAGCACGTGATCTCGAGCGGCCCGTACAAGTTCACGGTGTACCAGCAGGGCAAGCGCATCGAGCTCGACCGCAACACGAACTACGACCCGGCGACCGACCCCGAGAGCGGCCGCAAGGCGCTTCCCGACAAGATCACCGTCGAGCTCGGTCTCAACGCACCCGACATCGACAACCGCCTCCAGAGCGGTGGCCTCGACGTCGACATCGCCGGCACCGGCGTGCAGGCCGAGTCGCAGGGCAAGATCCTCGCCGACCCGACCCTCAAGGCCAAGACCGACAACGCGTCGGCGGCCCGCACCTGGTTCTCGGTGCTCAACAGCGACGTCGCGCCGCTCGACAACATCGACTGCCGCAAGGCGATCGTGCTTGCCTACGACAAGACGGGCTACCAGCGCGCATACGGTGGCAAGACCGGTGGCGACATCGCCACGAGCCTGATGCCGCCGAACGTCCCGGGTCACTTGGACATGGATCTCTACGACTTCGCGAACAAGCCCCAGGGCGACGTCGAGGGTGCGAAGGCCGCGCTCGCCAAGTGCGGCCAGCCGAACGGTTTCGAGACCAACATCTCCTACCGCTCGGAGCGCCCGAAGGAGAAGGCGACCGCCGAGTCGCTCCAGCAGTCGCTGGCCAAGGTCGGTATCAAGCTGACGATCAAGCCGTACCCGACCGCCGACTACACGAAGCTGTACGCCGGCAAGCCGGACTACGCCAAGGCCAACAAGCTCGGCATCATCGTCTACGGCTGGGGCGCTGACTGGCCCGACGGCTTCGGCTTCCTGAGCCAGATCGTCGACAGCCGCGTCATCCGCCCGTCCGGTAACACGAACCTCGGCATCAAGGTGCCAGCGGTCGACGCCGGCATCGACAAGGCGATGGCCGAGAACGACCAGACCAAGCGTGAGGAGATCTGGGGCACCGTCGACAAGTCGGTCATGGAGGCCGCTGCCGTCATCCCCGGTGTCTGGTCGAAGGGTCTGCTCTTCCGTCCCGACACGATCACGAACGTCTTCGTCAACGACGGCTTCACGATGTACGACTACGCCGCGATGGGCGTCAAGCAGTAATACGACCCCTCGCCCGTCATCGCACCACGCCCGACCCACCTGAAAGTAGGTGAAGGCGCAGACGCGGTGGCGGTGGGCTCACAGTCCGCCGCCACCGCGTCCGGCCGATCCCCTTGCTGACGTACATGATCCGGCGCGTCCTCGGCGCCATCGTCCTGCTCTTCGTCGTGAGCGCGGTCACCTTTGCCATCTTCTTCCTCGTGCCACGCATCGGCGGCGCGACGGCCGACGACCTGGCCTCCCGCTACGTCGGCAAGAGCGCGGGCCCGGCGCAGATCCACGAGGCGGCCGTCCGCCTCGGCTTCACCGACCCGATCTGGGTCCAGTACGGGCGGTTCGCCAAGGGCCTCGTGGCCGGCTCCGAGTACAACACCGGCGCCGCCATCGACCAGTGCCCGGCACCCTGCCTCGGCTACTCATTCATCACGCAGAACCCCGTACTTCCCGACCTGCTCGACCGGCTCCCGGTGACCTTGTCCCTGGCGTCCGGAGCCGCGGTCCTCTGGCTGCTCGGCGGCGTCGCCACCGGCGTCGTGTCCGCCCTGCGCCGTGGCAGCGCGCTCGACCGCTCCGCCATGGGCGTCGCACTCGCCGGTGTCTCGCTCCCGATCTTCTTCACCGGGCTGCTGTCGCTGTCAATCTTCAGCTATGGCTTGGGCTGGACTGCCCAGGGCGGCAGCTTCACACCGCTGCAGGAGAACCCCGCCCAATGGGCGTACAACCTGCTGCTGCCCTGGATCACTCTCTCCTTCCTCTACGCAGCCGCGTACGCCCGCCTGACCCGCGCTGGAATGCTCGAGACGATGAACGAGGACTACATCCGGACAGCCCGCGCCAAGGGTCTGCGTGAGCGCGACGTCGTCGTCAAGCATGGCCTCCGCGCGGCCCTGACGCCGATCCTCACGATCTTCGGACTCGACCTCGGCCTGCTTCTCGGCGGCGCGATCCTCACCGAGACCACGTTCTCCCTCAACGGCATCGGCAAGTACGCAGTCGATGCCATCAACAACAACGACCTCCCCAAGGTGCTTGGTGTGACCATCCTCGGCGCCACCTTCATCATCGTGGCGAACTTGGTCGTTGACCTCCTGTATGCCGTCGTCGACCCGAGAGTGCGCACCGCATGAGCGAGCCCACCAACCAGACCGCCCCGACCGCTCCGTCCGCCGAGAAGCAGGACCGTCGGCGCAGCCGGCGCGCCGGAACGACGGTCAGTTCCGACGGCATCGGCGGCCTCGGCGCCCCGGCCGCTGAGGCGTTCCTGTCAGTACGCGACCTGCGGGTGCACTTCCCAACCGACGACGGCATCGTCAAGTCGGTTGACGGACTGTCCTTCGACCTGGCGCGCGGCAAGACCCTCGGAATCGTGGGCGAGTCGGGCTCGGGCAAGAGCGTCACGAGCATGTCGATCATGGGCCTGCACAAGCCCGGCACGGTCCGCATGACCGGCTCGATCCTGCTCGGCGGCGAGGAGCTCATAGGTGCCGGAAGCGAGAAGGTGCGCTCGCTGCGTGGCAAGCGCATGGCGATGATCTTCCAGGACCCCCTGTCGGCGATGCACCCGTTCTACACAGTGGGCCACCAGATCATCGAGGCTTACAAGGTTCACCACCAGGTGAGCACCCAGGTCGCGCGCAAACACGCGATCGACATGCTCGACCGCGTCGGCATTCCGCAGCCCAACACCCGCGTCGACGACTACCCGCACCAGTTTTCCGGCGGCATGCGCCAGCGCGCCATGATCGCGATGGCCCTGTCGTGCGACCCCGACCTGCTCATCGCCGACGAGCCGACGACGGCGCTCGACGTGACGGTCCAGGCGCAGATCCTCGACCTCATCCGCGACCTGCAGGCCGAGTTCAACTCGGCGGTCATCATCATCACGCACGACCTCGGCGTCGTCGCCGAGCTCTCCGACGACATCATGGTGATGTATGCCGGCCGTGGCGTCGAGTACAGCAACGCCGACGCCGTCTTCCGCGAGCCGCAGCACCCGTACACGTGGGGGCTGCTCAGCTCCATGCCGCGCCTCGACCGCGAACGCACCGAGCGGTTGCGGCCGATCAAGGGTGCCCCGCCGAGCTTGATCAACGTGCCGTCGGGCTGCCCGTTCCACCCGCGCTGCGCCTACGCCGACCGCACCGGTGGCCTGAGCCAGACCGAGCGGCCCCCCTTCGCCGAGGGGATCAGGGGGCACTACTCCGCCTGCCACCTCTCCCAGGAGGACAAGCAGTCCATCTGGGAGATCGAGATCCGGCCGACGCTGTGACCTCCTCACCCCTCATCCACGCCCCGTCCGGTCGCCCGCCACGCGACCACAGCACAGGAGCCACATCGTGACCAGCACCCACGTCGAGCCCACCGCGTCGAAGGAGGCTGGGGAGGCCCTGCTTCAGGTCCGAGGCCTGACGAAGCACTTCCCGATCCGTCGCGGCCTCCTCCAGCGCCAGGTCGGCGCGGTCCAGGCCGTCGATGGCCTCCACTTCGACGTCAGCCGCGGCGAGACTCTCGCGCTCGTCGGCGAGTCGGGCTGTGGCAAGACGACCACGGGTCGGATGCTGACCCGCCTGATCGAGCCGACGGACGGGCAGCTGCTCCTCGAGGGCGAGGACATCACCCACTGGTCCACCGCGAAGCTACGTCCGCTGCGGCGCGACGTGCAGATGATCTTCCAGGACCCTTACAGCTCGTTGAACCCCCGCCACACGGTGGGCACGATCGTCGGGGCCCCCTTCCACCTTCAGAACATCAAGACCGATAAGGGCATCAAGGCCACGGTGCAGGAGCTGCTCGAGGTCGTCGGTCTCAGCCCTGAGCACTACAACCGATACCCCCACGAGTTCTCCGGTGGCCAGCGCCAGCGCATCGGCATCGCGCGGTCGCTCGCCCTGAGACCGAAGCTCATCGTCGCCGACGAGCCCGTGTCGGCTCTCGATGTCTCGATCCAGGCGCAGGTCATCAACCTCCTCGAGGATCTCCAGGACGAGCTGGGCCTCACCTACGTCGTCATCGCGCACGACCTGTCGGTGGTGCGCCACATGTCCGACAGGGTCGCGGTCATGTATCTCGGCAAGCTCGTCGAGATCGCTGACTGCGACGAGCTCTACACACGGCCGATGCACCCGTACACCACGGCGCTCCTCTCGGCGGTTCCCGTTCCTGACACCGAGCGACGCACCAAGCGCGAGCGGATCCGGCTCGAGGGCGACGTGCCGAGCCCGGTCAACCCGCCGCCGGCCTGCCGCTTCCACACCCGCTGCTGGAAGGCCCAGGAGATCTGCAAGACGCAGGAGCCGCCGCTCGTTCAGCTCGCGCCGGGCCACGAGGTCGCCTGCCACTTCCCCGAGAACGTCGACGCCCCGGCTTCGAAGGCATCGTCTGAGGCAACCACCGCGCGGCCCGCGGGCGCGCTGGACAGCACCCGCGACAACGTCATCGACGACGGCTGACGAACCACCCGAGCTGAAGCACCTCACGCGAGGGGCCGCATGTCGTACGGGTGCGGTCACTTCGCGGGTCCGTCAGCCGGGGCAGCCTCAGGGGACGGGAAGCAATGGACCACATCGACGGTTGAAGTTTCCATGAAGGTCGAGATCTGGTCTGACGTTGCCTGCCCTTGGTGCTACATCGGCAAGCGCCGCTTCGAGAAGGCGCTGGCCGCCTTCCCCCACCGCGACGAGGTCGAGGTGCACTGGCGCAGCTACCAGCTCGACCCCGCCCTGCCCGAGCACCACGACGGCACCGAGCTCGACTACCTCGTCGGCCGCAAGGGCATGTCCCGCGACCAGGTCAGCCGGATGTTCGACCAGGTGACCGCGATCGCCGCCGACGAGGGTCTCGCCTACGACTTCGACTCCGTCGTGGTCGCCAACAGCTTCGCGGGCCACGAGCTGCTCCACCTCGCCAAGGCCCGGGGGGTCGGCGACGCCGTGAAGGAGGCCCTGCTGTCGGCCCACTTCGAGCACGGCGAGGACATCGGTGACCGTGACGTGCTCGTGCGCATCGGGGTCGAGGCCGGCCTTGACGCCGACGGGATCGTGCGTGACCTCGATGGCCACCGGTGGCGCGAGCACGTCGTCGCCGACATCACCGCTGCACAGCAGCTCGGCATCCGCGGCGTGCCCTTCTTCGTGATCGACGCGAAGTACGGAATCTCCGGCGCCCAGCCCACCGAGCTCTTCGCACAGGCGCTCGAGCAGGCGTGGCGGGAGTCGCACCCCGTCGTCATGCTCCAGCCCGTCACGAGTGGGGTCGCTACCGACGCGACCGACGCCGCAGCCTGCGGCCCCGCCGGCTGCTGAGGCCGTACCGGCTCCTGGGCCCGTACCGGCCCCTGGGCCCGAACCCTGCCGGGAGCCCGAGTCCGCGGGATCGCGTCAGAGCACCGCGGCCGCGACGAACGGCGCCACGGGGCTCAGCTGAAGCACCTCGTCGAGACGCCGGGTCACCCGCGTCGGCCCCTCGAGCGAGACACGACCCGAGCGGATCGCCACGGGCAGCGGCACTCGCCCCAGCCAGACGGCATACAGCGACGCGACGTCCGAGCTGATGGTCACGTCGACGGGGAACCCGGGGTCGGCCATGCAGACCGACGGGGTGCCGTGCTCGACGAGGATCCAGAACCGCCGAGCGTCGTCGGCGAAACGCACGTGCAGGACGTGCCGGTCGCCATCGAGGCCCGAGGTGTCGACGCGGGTGTGCATCCACCACACGAGCAGCTGGGCGTCGAGCTCCTCGGGCTGGGGGTCGCCGAACATCCACTCCGCGCCCCACTGCGCCATGCCGAAGACGACCGGCTCGAGGGCCCGTCCCGACGGTGACAGCACGTAGCGTGTACCTGAGCGCTCGACGACACCGAAGCGCTCGAGGTGGCGAAGTCGCTTCGTCAGGAGCGTGCGCGAGAGCCCGGGCAGGCCCCGAGCAAGGTCGTTGAAGCGGGTCGTGCCGGTCATCATGTCGCGCAGGATGAGCAGCGACCAGCGCTCTCCCACGACGTCGAGCGTTCGCGAGATCGGGCAGTACTGCCCGGCGCCGGGGTCGTGCCGTCCCATGCCCACCTCCGGTCGTGCTGGACGAGTGGCCGCCTCCCTCTCACCGGCAGCGGCCTTCCCAGTATCGGTCCTGGTTGTGGACCGCGTCAGTCCACAACGTGTACTGGGCTGCGACGGCGCGGAGGCCGACTCTTGGTGTGGAGGGCGACGACGCCGTCCGGCCGACGGGGGAAGCACCGGGCCGACCACGATGGAGGGACACCGCATGACAACGCACGCAGTGACGTCTGAGGCCGCAGCCGCGGACGCAGCACTCAAGGCCCGGCACGCGGCGATGTGGGCTCTGGGCGACTACCCGGCGGTGGCGCGGGAGGTGATCCCCGAGCTCGGCCGAGTCCTCGTGGACGCCTGTGGGGTCACCTCCGGCCAGCGGGTCCTCGATGTCGCAGCCGGGTCGGGCAACGCTGCCATCCCGGCTGCCCGCGCGGGCGCCGAGGTCATCGCCAGCGACCTCGCGCCCGAGCTGCTCGAGGTGGGCCGGAGGCTCGCGGAGGCCGCCGGTCTCGACCTGGCTTGGGAGCAGGGTGACGCCGAGGCGTTGCCGTACGCCGACGCGTCCTTCGACGTCGTCATGTCGTGCGTGGGCGTGATGTTCGCGCCGCACCACGAGCGCTCGTCGGCAGAGCTCGTGCGGGTCGTCAGGCCCGGCGGGACCATCGGGCTCGTCAGCTGGACGCCCGAGGGATTCATCGGGCGGATGTTCGCCGCCATGAGGCCGTATGCCGCCCCGCCACCTCCGGGGGCACAGCCCCCGCCGCTGTGGGGTAGCGAGGCGCACGTGCGCGACCTCCTCGGCGCCCGTGTGAACGGGCTCACCGCCGAGAGGCGCACTCTCGCAGTGCCTTTCACGAGCGGCGAGGAGTTCCGCGACTTCTTCAAGCGCACGTACGGGCCGACGATCGCCACCTACGGGCTGATCGCCGACGACGCCGCGAAGGTCGCCGCCCTCGACAACGCGCTGGCCGACCTCGGTCGGGAGGCGCTCGCCGACGGCGGCCCGATGCGGTGGGAGTACCTGCTGGTCACGGCCCGTCGCGCGACCTGACGCGACCCCTCCTGAGGGCGGCCGCTCATCGGATCCGGTGTGCGGTCGCCCTCCAGGTGCGTCGGGCGATCGGTCGGGTCAGACGCGGCTCTCGGGGGCGTCGGCACCACCGAGCCGCTGGGCAAGCCGACGGTGAACGTCGTGACGTCGATCTCGTCAAAGCTGAGCGCGAACACAGGCAACTGCCCGGTGAGCAGGCGGCGTCGGGGCCGCCACGGTCGATTTCGTCATGCGCGCCCGGTTGCGGCGCTAACCTCGAAGCAGGGGTTACGCGGACGCGAGGGGGTGTCGTGAGCGCGCTACAACCGCAGGTGATCTCACTGCACGGGCACGCCCTGTCGTTCGTCGACAGCGGGGCCGGTGAGACGATCCTCTTTGTCCACGGACTGCTCGGGTCGCACACGAGCTGGGGGCACCTCGTCGACCGCCTCGACGACCGGCACCGCGTCGTGGTGCCCGACCTCTTCGGTCACGGCGCCTCGGCCAACACGAACGGCGACTACTCGCTCGCCACGCACGCCGCCACGCTGCGCGACCTCATCGACCGCCTCGGCATCGACCGGGTGACCTTGGTGGGCCACTCGCTGGGCGGCGGCATCTCCCTCGAGTTCTGCTACCTCTTCCCGGAGCGCGTCGAACGGCTCGTGCTCGTCGGCAGCGGGGGGCTCGGGCGGGAGGTCAACCCCGCCCTGCGGGCCGTGACGCTGCCCGGCGCCGAGTGGGTGCTGCCGGCCCTCGCCTCCGGTTGGGTGCGCGGTCGGGTGGAGACGATCGGCCGCACGATGGCGCGCGCAGGCTGGCGGGCCAGCCACGACATGCGCGCCGCCTGGGACGGCTTCGCGCGGCTGAGCGACGCCGAGAGCCGCCGGGCCTTCCTCACGACGACGCGCGCCGTCATGGACACCCGCGGCCAGACGGTGACGGCTCGCGAGTACCTGCCCGACCTCGCGGGGCTGCCCGTGCTCGTCATCTGGGGCACGGACGACATGGTCATCCCGTCCCGGCACGCCGCACGGGCTGAGGAGGCGATCCCCGGGTGCCGCGTCGAGCTCTTCGAGGGCGCCGGTCACTTCCCCCACCTGGACGACCCCGAGCGGTTCGCCGACCTGCTGCGCGACTTCATCGCGACGACCGGGCCCGACATGACGGAGACCGCGAGCTGACGGCGGCCGTCGGCGCGGCGCTAGCGGGCGGCCGGGTCGCGAGCGCTGTCGACGATGACGTCGCGCAGCCGCTCGAGGGCGGCGGACCTCGCGCCCGCGAGCTGCGGCCGCGGGCCGACGTTGGCTGCGACCAGGTGCACGGGTCGCGGTAGCCCGGCGGCCTGACGGGACAGCTCGGCGACGAAGGCCGCGTGACGGCCCCACGTCCCGCCCACGACGACCATCTCCGGGTCGGCGAGCGCGACGGCCGCGGACAGCACGCCGCACACGGCCGTGGCGAGCGCGGCCAGAGTCACGCCGTCTGCGGCGCGCACCGCCTCGACCTCGATCGCGGTGGACCCCTCGCGGCGCAGGCCCAACCGGGCGAACACCTCGGTCAGCGGCATGGCCCGGCCGTCGGGCCCGGTCGTGACGACGTGCGCGATCTCGCCGGCAAGGCCTGCGTGGCCGCGCCGCACCGCGCCATCTGTGACGACGGCGCACCCGAGCCCTTCGTCGAGGTAGAGGTAGACGAAGTCGTCCGACGGGCCGGCAGCACCAGCGGCACCGGCTGCACCTGTAGCACTGACCGCCCTGCCAACCTCGGCCGCCTGCTCGGCCCTCGCCGCCCAGTTGACGTCGTTGTCGACGAGAACCGGCCCGTCGACCACCCCGCGGAGCAACGACGCGGGGTCGAGGTCGCCGACGAGAAAGGGCGAGTCGGGCAGGTGGACGAGCCTGCCGGACGCGCGGTCGACGGGGTCTGCGGCACTGACGGCAGCCGCGCGCACGCGAAGCGTCCCGGCCTCGCGAGCCACCGCGGCCACCGCCTCCACCACCCCTCGGGCGGCGCCGCCGGCGTCGGTGCCGCGGTCGAGGGGCACCTCGGCCGCGGCGGCCACGCGGCCGAGGGCGTCGACCGTCTCCGCGACGACGCCCTGGGGCGTGATGCTGACGACGAGTGCGAGCCCGCAGGCGGGCGAGAGGGAGTAGTAGGTGCCAGCCCTGCCGCGACCGTGGCTGCGCTCCCCCGTGTCGACGACGGCTCCGGCCTGCTCGAGCCGGCGGAACGCCTCGGAGATCGTCGGCTTGGAGATGCCGGTCAGCGCCGCCACCTCGGCCCGGGTCAGTCTCGGGCGACCCATCAGGGCCCGCAGCACGTGCTCGTCGGTGAGAGACCTCAGCAGCTCGAGGCTGGGCTTCGCGGAAGACATGGACACATCCTAGTTAGGACTCTTGCCCAAACATCTGAGGAGCGCTACCGTCTACTTCGTAAGGAGTCCTCACCAAAGGAAGCGCGCCATGACCGCAGCCCCCGCCACCCCGTCCGTCGCCGCCCTGCCGCACTGGGAGACGACGCCTGACGACCTCCCCCGAGCCGTCCGTGAGGTCAAGCAGGCCCTCCGGGCGCGCATCGAGGCGTCCGGCCGTAGCGTCGAGGAGGTCTTCGCGGTCGTCGAGCGGCAGATCGCCGAGCGTGTCGCCGAGATCCGCGCCGCGAAGGACAGTGGCGAGGAGGTCTGGCCCGTCATCGACTACGCCGACATCGCCGACGGCACGGTGGCCCCCGACCGGCTGGCGGCGCTCCGGCGGCGCGGGTGCCTCGTCGTGCGCGGCCACTTCCCGCGCGAGCAGGCGCTCGCCTGGGACGCCGGCATCGTCGCCTACGTCGAGGGCAACGGGTTCTTCGACAGCTACCGCGGCCCGGGCGACGACTTCTTCGGCAGCGTCGGCTCCAAGCCCGAGATCTACCCCATCTACTGGTCCCCCGCGCAGATGGAGGCCCGCCAGAGCGAGCGCATGGCGACCGTGCAGTCCTTCCTCAACAGCCAGTGGAAGCACGAGTCCGAGGGCACGACCTGGTTCGACCCCGACCGCGACTCGCTCTACCCCGACCGCATCCGCCGCCGTCCGCCGGGCGCCGACTCCGACGGCCTCGGCGCCCACTGCGACCCGGGCACGCTCGACCTCTGGATGACCCAGGCCTACCAGCAGGCCTTCCGGCACCTCTTCGACGGCACCGTCGAGGACTACGACCCGTGGGATGCCGCGCACCGCACCGCCGGCCCGCAGTACCCCGGCACCACGATGTGCTCCGCCTTCCGCACCTTCCAGGGCTGGACCGCCCTGTCCGACATGGCGCACGACCAGGGCGTGCTGCACACCGTGCCGATCCCGGAGGCGATGGCCTACCTGATGCTCCGCCCCCTGCTCGCCGACGTCCCCGACGACGAGATGTGCGGCGTCAGCACCAACCAGGTCTTCCCCGCCAGCGAGAAGTGGCACCCGCTGCTGCTCGAGGCGCTGAGCGGCATCCCGGACGTCCGGGCGGGCGACTCGGTGTGGTGGCACTGCGACATGATCCACAGCGTCGCACCGGTCCGCGACCAGCAGGGCTGGGGCAACGTCATGTACGTCCCCGCCGCCCCGTGGTGCGAGCGCAACGAGCGGTATGCCGCCGACGTCCTCGAGGCGTTCCTCAGCGGTTCCAGCCCAAGCGACTTCCCGGAGGAGCACTACGAGCGCAGCTGGCCCGACCGGTTCGCGCCCGAGCAGCTCAACGCCACCGGCCGCCGGGGGCTCGGTCTCGGCTGACCGGCCCCCGCCCCCGGAGCCCGCGCCTCTCCCCGGCGCGGCCTCCGGGCCGACAGGTCAGTCGGCCAGGAAGGCCGCGACGCGCTCCTTCGGCCGTCCGATGATCGCCCGGTCGCCCCGCACCAGGACCGGACGCTGCATGAGCCGCGGGTGCTCGGCCAGCACCGCGACGACCTGCTCGCGCGTCGCGACGTCGGCGTCGGTCAGTCCGAGCTCGGCGAAGTGGGAGTCACGTCGCACGAGGTCGCCCGGCGCGTCCTCCAGCTTGTCGAGCAACGCCCCGAGGGCCGTGGCGTCGAGCGGGTCGCGAAGGTAGTCCACGACCTCGGCCTGCAGGTGGGCCTCCTCGATGCGCTCCACCGCGGCTCGCGAGGTGGAGCACCGGTTGTTGTGCATGATCGTCAGGTCGTCGGTCATGCGCCGACCCTAGTGCGCTGCGCCCGGGTCCGAGGCTGCGGCCAGCACGTCGAGGTCACGAACCGCGTAACGGTGGTGCTCCCACTCCTCCTCGAGGATCGTGTGCAGGCACGACAGGACGGTCTCGTCGACCTCGGGAGCGTGCGGGTTGCGTCGTGGCTCGGCGAGCCCGGCAGACGAGATGCCCGCCAGGTGCTCTCGCACCATCGCCTGGCGTCCGGCCCGGGCCTCGAGGATCTCCGAGTGGGTCGGCGTGCGGTCCGTGAATGCCGACGCGTGGTGGGCCTGCGTCTCACCGTCGTCGTTGGGCAGCCCCAGCGGATGGAAGGGCTGGTCGAGGCCCAGGACGCCCCGACCGAGCCACGTGTCGGTGGCCGTGACCAGGTGCCTCAGGGTCTGCGCCAGCGACCACTCGCCGTCCACCGAGGAGTCGACGGCGCCCGGAGCCATCGCCGTCGCGCGCGCGAGCGTGGCCTCCCACGCAGCCTCCACCGCCGCCCAGGCGTCACGCAGGCCGGCGGGACTCGTCGCCGACCGCAGCTCGCGGCCGGGGAAGCGACGGTTCAGCTCCGCGTCGACGAGGGGGACGACGTCCACGCCGTTGACGAGCAGGCGGGCGCCGCCCTTCATCAGCCACGGCGAGTCCACCTCCATGCCCGCGACCTCGCTGCCCCGCACGACGACCCCGCTCAGGTCGCACCCGACGAAACGCGTGCCGCGCAGGTTCCGGTCGCGCACCAGCCGTGCGCCACGGCCCTCCTGCCCTCCCAGCCCGTCACGTCCACCCGTGTCCGCGTCCTCGACCCGCCCGTCGTCCATGGGGAGACCATGGCACGGCCCGCCGACACGGCATACGCGGGCGACCCCCCGAACGGCGACCGCAGGGGGAAGGCCGGCTACACGTTGAAGCGGAACTCCACCACGTCGCCGTCGGCCATGACGTAGTCCTTGCCCTCGATGCGCACCTTGCCGGCCGCCTTGGCCGCGTTCATCGAGCCGGCCGACACGAGGTCGTCGAAGCTGACGACCTCGGCCTTGATGAAGCCGCGCTTGAAGTCGGTGTGGATGACGCCGGCCGCCTGCGGGGCGGTCCAGCCCTTGCCGATCGTCCAGGCGCGCGACTCCTTGGGGCCGGCCGTGAGGTAGGTCTGCAGGCCGAGGGTGTGGAAGCCGGTGCGGGCGAGCTGGTCGAGGCCCGACTCGTCGGCGCCGAAGCTCTGGAGCAGCTCGAGCGCTTCCTCGGGCTCCATCTCCATGAGGTCCATCTCGAGCTTGGCGTTGAGGAAGACCGCGTCGGCGGGCGTCGCGAGCTCGCGCAGGGAGGCCTGCAGCTCGGCGTCGGAGAGCTGGTCCTCGTCGAGGTTGAAGACGTAGATGAACGGCTTCGTCGTGAGGAGTCCGAGCTGCTTGGCCTCGCCGAGGTCGATGCCCGCGGCCGCGGCAGCGGCGTACAGGGTGTGGCCCTCCTCGAGGATCTTCTGCGCGGCCTGCGCGAGCTCGAGGGTCGCCTTCTTGTCCTTGTTGATCCGGGCCTCCTTCTCGAGGCGCGGCACCGCCTTCTCGAGGGTCTGGAGGTCGGCGAGGATGAGCTCGGTGTGGATCGTCTCGATGTCGCCGGCCGGGCTGACCTTGCCGTCGACGTGCACCACGTCGCCGTCCTCGAAGGCGCGCACGACCTGGCAGATGGCGTCGGCCTCGCGGATGTTGGCGAGGAACTTGTTGCCCAGGCCCTCGCCCTCGCTCGCGCCACGCACGATGCCGGCGATGTCGACGAAGCTCACGGTCGCGGGCAGGATCTTCTCGGACCCGAAGATCTCGGCGAGCGCACCGAGCCGGGCGTCGGGCAGCGGTACGACGCCGACGTTGGGCTCGATCGTCGCGAACGGGTAGTTCGCGGCGAGCACGTTGTTCTTGGTCAGCGCGTTGAAGAGCGTCGACTTGCCGACATTGGGGAGACCGACGATTCCGATGGTGAGTGCCACGGGGTCAGGAGTCTACCGGCGCTGGGACCGGCTCCGGACCACGCCGCCTGCCGTGCGGCCCGCATCACTCGAGCGTCCACTCCCAGCCGGGCTGCCAGGCGAACGGGGCACCGACGAGCTGCTCGAGCGGCGTCCCGTCGAGGAGGTGCTGCAGCGCCCACCGGTTGGCCGAGTGGGCGACGAGGAGCACGCGCTGCCCCTCGTGGTGACGCCGCAGGTCGTCGAGGACGGTCGCCGTGGCCTCGACGACGTCGCGGTAGCTCTGCCCGCCACCGGGGAACGGGACGTCGACGTGGTCGAGTCGCACGCGGTCGAGGTCGGCGACGGTCCCGCCGTTGAGCACGCCGTAGTCGCACTCGCGCAGGCGCTCGTCGGCGACGAGCGGCACCCCGCTGCCGGCATACGCGAGGTGCGTGGTCTCGACGGCACGACCGAGGTCGGAGCTCCAGACGGCCGCGAACCCGCCGGCCGGGCGACGCCGCCCCAGCTCTGCAGCAAGGCTGCGGCCTTGGGCGGACAGGCGTCCCGGCAGCCAGCCGGTGGCGATCCCCGCCTCGTTGTCCTCGGTGATCGAGTGGGTCTCGTAGACGAGCTCGACGGCCACGGAGCGGCTCCCCTCAGCGCGGCATCCGCACGCCGCAGAGCTGGCGTGACTGGGCCACGAGGTTGCCGGCGGAGTCCCAGATCAGGGCGTCCTCCTCCATCATCCCGCCGCCGAGCGTCTCGCTCGACAGCGAGACCCGCAGCCACCCGGGCGCGGGACGGCGGCGGATGTGGCCGGTGAACTCGAGGGTCGGGGTCCAGCCGAGCAGGCCGAGGTCGAACGCCACCGGGGGGAGCGCGTCGAGCGCCATCATGAGCATCGTCGTGTCGGGCTCGCGGCCGTCGCGCAGCCGCAGCCAGCCACGCATGACGCCGCGCATCGACGGCTTGCCGAGGGCCCAGCCGGCCGTCGAGGGGTCGAGGCGCAGGTCGAGGCGCTCGAGGAACTTCGCGTTCGCGAGGAAGTCGGGTGGCGCCTGCTCGGCGGAGAGGCACCGGTCGGGCGGCGGCAGGTCCGGTGGGCCGGCCTGGCGCTGCACCTCGAGGTCGGTGAGGTTGCCGAAGGACCCGATGGCCCGCATGCGCTCGACCGGCTGCCCGTCGTCGCCCGCCTGGTGGATCGCCATCTGCCCGGTCGAGAGCGTGCGGCCGCAGCGCATCACCTCGGTGGTGACGGTGAAGGGGCCGGGCCGGGAGGCGGTCATGAAGTAGGCGGAGAGCACCACCGGGTCGACGTGCTCGGTGGTCTCGGTCGGGTCGGCATCGAGGTGCCCGCCGAGGGCACGCAGCGCGGTGGCCATGACGAGGCCGCCGTTGACGGCGTTGCCGATCATCCACTCCTCGTGGAAGGTCCCGTGCCACGTCGTCGGGTCGTCGCCGGCCTCGAGCCGGGTCGCGTCGTCGTACTCGCTCACGGGTCAAGGTCTAACAGACGCACCCGACCCCGTATGCCGGGGTGTCGCCTCCGCCACTGTCGGCGCCCTCTGCGACGGTGTGCGCATGGACACCACCGCGCTGCTCGTCGGGCTCCTCCTCGGCGGACTGGTCGGCGCCGTCGTCGCCTGGCTCGCGGCACGGTCGGCCCTGCTCGCCCGGTCCGCTGCGGCCGAGGCCGAGCGTGACGTGCTGCGCGAGCGCGTCGGCGACCTCGAGGCCGCACGCGAGGTAGACGACGCGACGGCGGCCCTCCTCGCCCCGCTGCGCGACACCATCGGGCGCGTGGAGCGCCAGGTCGGCGCGCTCGAGCGTGACCGCTCCGTGCAGTTCGGCCAGCTGGGCGAGCGTCTCACCGAGGTGGGCCGCTCCACCGAGTCGCTCCGTTCCGAGACGGCGACGCTCGCGAGCGCCCTCAACGCCTCGACGGTGCGCGGCGCCTGGGGCGAGGTGCAGCTGCGCCGGGTGCTCGAGCTGTCGGGACTCATCGCGCGCTGCGACTTCGACGAGCAGGTCACCCGCGTGAGCCGCCACGGCGCGACGGTGCGGCCCGATGCCGTGATCAACCTCCCGGGCTCGCGCCACGTCGTCGTGGACTCCAAGGCGCCGATGGCCCACTTCCTCCAGGCGCACGGCGACACCGTGTCCGAGGTCGAGCGGGCCGAGCTGCTCGCGGCCCACGCCACGTCGCTGCGACGCCACGTCGAGAGCCTCGCCGCCAAGGCGTACTGGACGGCCTTCGACCGGTCGCCCGAGGTCGTCGTGTGCTTCGTGCCCGGCGAGGCCATCCTCGCGACCGCGCTCGCCGACGACCCCGGCCTCTACGAGCACGCCCTGGCCCGCAAGGTCGTGCTGGCCTCCCCCGGCACCCTCTTCGCGGTGCTGCGCACCATCGGCGCCATCTGGCAGCAGGACGCGCTCGAGCAGAACGCCCGCGAGCTGCTGGTCATCGGCCAGGACCTCTACGCGCGGCTCGCCACGCTCGGCGGGCACGTGACCACGATGGGCCAGTCGCTCTCGCGCTCGGTCGAGCAGTACAACAAGTTCGTCGGCACCCTGGAGTCGAGGGTGCTCGTCACGGCGCGACGCATGCACGAGCTGCACCTGACGAGCGAACGGCCGCCCGAGCTCCTCCCCCTCGAGGTGGCGCCCCGGTCGCTCAGCTCGGCCGAGCTCACCGACGACCTGGGCCGCGACGCCCGCGACGACGCCTTCCTCGAGCGCGCCGCCGGCGAGCGCGGCGAGCAGTCGGCCTGACGACTCGGCGGTCGATGTCCGTTTTGTCCGGAAAATGGACACCCGTTGGGCGGCAACGGAAAATACGCGCGTGAGAACAGGTGCAGCGTGACCGGGGCGGGGGGCCCGGGTCCTGAGCGGCCCGGCGGTCCGGGTCGACGCGTCGGACCGTACGAGCAGAGCCTGCGCGAGTCGCGCGAGCGGGTCGAGGCCGCCGTGCGTGAGCGGGCGAGGCGACGTCGGCGCACGCGCGTGGCCGTCGGCGTCGCCGTCGCCGTGGTCGTCGCGGGCCTGGGCTACGGCGCGTACCGCTACCTCGGAGCCTCCGACGTCCCGACCGCGTTGCCCACGACGGCCCCGCGGCCCACGTCGTGCACCGACCCCGTCAAGGTCCGGGTGTCGGCAGCGCCTGCGATCGCCCCGGCCCTCGCTGCCGCGGTCGACGACCTCGCCAAGCAACCCGATGCCCCGTGTGCCGCCTTCACCGTCGACTCCGACGAGCCCTACGCGGTGGCGGGTTCGCTCGTCGGCGCCGGGCGCCCCGACGCCTGGGTCACCGACTCGACGACCTGGCTGAACCGGGCGAGCAGCGTCTCGGGTGCCGGCCTCGACGCCGGTGAGCCCTTCGCCTCCAGCGCCGTCGTCATCGCCATGAAGGACGCCCAGGCGTCCGCCCTCGGCAACCGCCTGGGCTGGGCCGACCTGCTGGGCGGGTCGGTGCAGATCCGGATCCCCGACCCGCGCCGCTCCGCGGTCGGCCAGGCGGCCGCCTCGGTCGCGGTTCCGCTGGTGCCGCAGGCACGCCTGCGAGCCGTCGCCGCTGCTGCCGGGGCGTCCGGCAGCGCCGTCTCGCTGGAGGAGGTGGCGACGTCGGACGGGCGCGTCGGCGCCGCGGTCACGCTGCCCCAGCTCGTCGCCTGGAACACCGCGCACCCCGACCAGTCCCTGGCCGCCGTGGCCCCGGCCGAGGGAGCCCCCGCCGTGGAGTACTCGGTCGTCTCGCTCGCCACGGACGCCGCGAAGAAGCCCCTCGTGGCGGCACTGCAGAAGCACCTGACGTCGGACGGCACCCGAAAGCTGCTGCAGGACAGCGGCTTCCGCACGAAGGCGGGCGATCCGGCCCAGCCCTCACCCCTCTACGGCACGATCTCGGTCGCCGGCGAGGCCGGCGGCGCCCCGCTCGCCACGGCGTCGAGTCTCTGGGCAGCCTCGTCGAAGCGCACCCAGGCGCTGATCGCCGTCGACGTCTCCGGCTCGATGCTCGAACGCGACAAGGAGGGCAAGCGGCTCGACGTCCTCCAGCGCGCGACCGTCCGCGCCGTCGGCGGTGCGAACCCCGACACCACCGCGTCGCTGTGGATCTACTCGCAGCACATCGGCGCACGCGGTGACGACTTCCGCCAGCTCGTCGACTACACCCCGCTCGGCGACGCCGCGCGGGTCGCCGGCTTCGACAAGGCGGTGGCCGGTCTGGACTCCTTCGTCGGCGGTGGCAGCGGCCTCTACGACACGATCGCGTCGACCTACGACCGCGCGAAGAGCACGTGGCGGGCCGGCTACACCAACACGGTGGTCATGGTCGTCGACGGCCCCAACGAGGACGACTTCGGCCTGAGCCTCGAGCTGCTCAAGCAGCGGCTGACCGCCGCGAAGGACCCCGCGCGACCGGTGCGGCTCGTCGTGCTCGGCCTCGGCGACCGCGTCGAGGCTTCGGCGATGCGCCAGGTCGTGGCCATCACCGGGGGCCAGTTCGTCGCCGCCCCGTCGCTGGACCGGTTGCAGCCGGCCCTCGTCAGCGCCCTCGGGGGCTGACCGCCCGCGGTGGCCGCCGGACGGCCCCCGGCCGCCCGCTCGGGGCACCGGGCTCTCAGTGGAGCGAGCCGGCGTCCTCGAAGGCGGCGTCGTGGCGCACCGTGCCCGAGTCCTCACCCTTGCGGGCCTTGAGGTCGCGGCGCAGCTCGTTGGGCAGTGAGAAGAGCAGCGACTCCTCCGCGGCGACCACCGCCTCCACGTCGGCGTAGCCGCGCTCGGCGAGCCAGCTCAGCACGTCGCGCACCAGCACCTCCGGCACGCTCGCGCCGGAGGTGACCCCGACGGTGCCCACACCCTCGAGCCACTCCTCCTGGATCTCGTCGGCGAAGTCGACGAGGTGCCCGTCACGCGCGCCGTGCTCGAGGGCCACCTCGACCAGGCGCACCGAGTTCGAGGAGTTGCGCGACCCGACGACGATCATGAGGTCGGTGTCCTTGGCCATCTGCTTGACCGCGAGCTGGCGGTTCTGGGTGGCGTAGCAGATGTCGTCGGAGGGCGGGCTCTGCAGGGCGGGGAACTTCTCCTTGAGGCGCGCGACCGTCTGCATCGTCTCGTCGACCGACAGCGTGGTCTGCGAGAGCCACACGACCTTCTCGGGGTCGCGGACGGTGACGTTCTCGACGTCGTCGGGACCGTCGACGAGGGTGATGTGCTCGGGCGCCTCACCGGCCGTGCCGACGACCTCCTCGTGGCCCTCGTGGCCGATGAGCAGGATGTCGAAGTCGTCGTCGGCGAACCGCACCGCCTCGCGGTGCACCTTCGTCACGAGGGGGCAGGTGGCGTCGATCGTCTTGAGGCTGCGGGCCTTCGCCTCCTCGTGGACGACCGGCGCGACGCCGTGCGCCGAGAAGATGACGGTCGCGCCCTCGGGCACCTCGTCGGTCTCGTCGACGAAGATGGCGCCGCGCTTCTCGAGCGTGGTGACGACGTGCTTGTTGTGCACGATCTGCTTGCGCACGTAGACGGGCGGGCCGTAGAGCTCGAGGGCCTTCTCGACGGTCACGACGGCCCGGTCGACGCCGGCGCAGTAGCCGCGCGGCGCCGCGAGGAGGACCTTCTTGGCGGACGTCTGGTCGGCGGGCTGGATCATGGCCCCATCGTAGAGGGCTGCTCACAGCCCGCCCCGATCCCCCGGTCCCGCCCGGGCGACCGACCGAGCAGGCCGCAGCCCACCGGGAGGAGGTGCCGGAGGGTTGTGACCGGCCCGGTAGGTTGCGGGGCCTAGGGTGACGCGGGTGAGCATGACCAGCCCGCTGCCCGACAAGGCCGCCGACACCACGGCCGAGCAGCCGTGGCCGGTGCGGGTGCTCAGCCTCAAGATCTCCGACTACGTCGACCGGATGAGCCAGCTCTGGGTCGAGGGGCAGGTCGTGCAGTTCAACCCGCGGGGCGGCACCGCGTTCCTCACGCTGCGCGACCCCGACGTCGACATGTCGCTGTCGGTGTCGGTGCCGATGAACGCCGTCAACGCCATGCCGATCCCCCTGGCGCAGGGCGCCCGGGTCGTGCTCCAGGCCAAGCCGACCTTCTGGACCAAGCGCGGCACGCTGCAGCTCGAGGCCCGCCAGATCCGTCCCGTGGGCATCGGAGACCTGCTCGCGCGCGTCGAGATCCTCAAGCGGACGCTGGCCGCCGAGGGCGTCTTCGACGCCGAGCGCAAGCGACCGATCCCGTTCCTGCCGCGGCGCGTGGGGCTCGTCACCGGCCGCAGCTCGGCCGCGGAGAAGGACGTCGTCGAGAACGCCCGGCGTCGCTGGCCCGGCGTGGTGTTCGAGATCCGCGAGGTGGCGGTGCAGGGCACGTCCGCGGTCACCGAGGTCGTCGCGGCCCTGCGCGAGCTCGACGCCCTGCCCACGGTCGACGTCATCGTCATCGCGCGCGGCGGCGGCGCCCTCGAGGAGCTGCTCCCCTTCTCCAACGAGGCGATGATCCGTGCGGTCGCCGAGGCCCGCACCCCGGTCATCAGCGCCATCGGCCACGACGTCGACCAGCCGCTCCTCGACCTCGTGGCCGACTGGCGCGCGTCCACCCCGACCGACGCCGGCAAGAAGGTCGTGCCCGACGCGGCCCGCGAGCGCAGCACCGTCGACGGGGCCCGCGACCGGCTCCGGCGCGCCCTCGGGCGCCGCGTCGAGTCCGAGAGGTCGGGGCTGCGTGCGCTCGTCTCCCGACCCGTCATGGCCGACCCCGTCGCACTCGTGCGGGCGCGTCGCCAGGAGGTCGCCGCCCTGCGCACGAGGGCCACCGCGCGCATCGAGGCACGGCTGCACCGTGCGGCCGACCAGACCGAGCACCTGCGCCGGCAGGTCGTCGCCCTCTCCCCGCAGTCGACCCTGGAGCGCGGCTACGCCGTCGTGCAGCACCGCGACGGCCGCATCGTCATGGACCAGGACGACGTGGGCGTCGGTGAGCTGCTGCGTGTGAGGGTCGCTCGGGGCGACTTCGGCGTGCGACCGGTCAGCGACGGCGCCGACGAGACCTCGGAGCGTGGGGCACCGCGTACGCGATCGGCGGGCGACGGGACGTCGGCTGCCCGGAAGACCGCGCGCGCCACGACCCGGGCGACGACCTCGCGCAGGACGGCCGCGACGCGGAGCGCGACCGAGGCCGTCGTCAAGGAGGGCGTGAAGCAGGCGGCACGCAAGCCGACCGCCAAGCAGGTCGGCAGGGCGGCGAGGAAGACGACCGGCTCTGCTCCCACTGGCTCTGCCGAGGCCCTCCCCCTCGACCCCCAGGAGTCTCCCGGCGGCGACGGCGGCGCCGTCGGCGACGTCACCCGCAGGTCATAGGGTGGCGCCCATGGCTGACGCGACCTCGACCGACGGCACGTTCCCCGACATCGCCGAGATGCGCTACGAGGACGCCCGCGAGGAGCTCATCGGCATCGTCGCCAAGCTCGAGGCAGGGCAGGCGCCCCTCGAGGACTCCATGCACCTGTGGCGCCGCGGCGAGGCGCTTGCCGCCCACTGCAGCACGTGGCTCGACGGAGCGCAGGCCGAGATCGAGCGTGCGACCCGGCCGGCAGCCGCGCCCTCGACCGGAGGGTCGGCGGGCAGCTCGGCCGGCAGCACCACCGGCACGTCCACCGGGGCCGCCCCTGCACCGCTGCACGCCGACGACGCGGTGTTCGACGACGAGGACGCCTGACGGCGCCTGACCTCAGGTCGTGGGCGACGGCGACGGACTGACGACCGGAGCGGGCGGCACCGGCGCCAGCGCCGCGACGAACGCCTTGAGCTCGTCGTCGGACGCCGTGCCGCTCGCCACCAGCGTCAGCCCCTTGGCACCGGTGCCGCGCACGAGGTACGCGACCTGCCCGGCGTCCTGGGCGACGAAGCGTTCGAGGGAACGACCCGACACCTGAACGGTGCCGGCCGGCGTGCCGTCGCCCACCGACCGGCGCACCCAGCCGTCCGTCACCCGGACCGCCTGCTTGAGCGCGATGTCCTTGCCGCCCGGCGTCGTCCACACCGTCGTGAAGGTGGGCACCCCCTCGGTGCCGGGAGCGTACGTCGCGACGGTCGGGACCCAGCCGTCGCCCAGGCCCTTGGGCAGCTGGACCGGCCAGGCCGTCTGCGCCGCGACCTGGCCCGCCTTGGCCGCCGCGTCGACGGCGGGGCGCTGCACCGACGTGATCCGCGGGACGATCGCCACGAGCGCAAGCACGAACAGGCCGATGACGAGCATCGAGCGCAGCATGTTCGGCAGGGTCCCCATCGAGTAGCGGCTCTTCGCCGGAGCCGGAGCCGGAGCCGGAGCCGCACCGGGTGCCGCAGGGGTTCCCGGCGTCGGGTCCGTCCCAGGCGCCGGCGAACCGGGCGCGGCAGTCTCGGTGGGCTCGGTGGGCTCGGTGGGCTCGGTGGGCTCGGTGGGCTCGGTGGGCTCGGTGGGCTCGGTGGGCTCGGGGGGCGTTGAAGGGACCGCGGACGACGGTGCGGACGACGGGGGTGTCGACGGCGTCGACGGGGTGCTCATGTCGTCCATGGTCGCCGACGTGCGGACGCCGTCCAAACCCGGGTGGGGCCACCGCTAGGCTGGCGCCGACTCGTTCTGCGCCGACGGAGGACCTTGATGAAGCACAGCCAGCCGGATCGCAACCTCGCTCTCGAGCTGGTTCGTGTCACCGAGGCAGCAGCCATGGCCGGCGGCCGCTGGGTGGGCCGCGGTGAGAAGAACAAGGCCGACGGCGCCGCGGTCGAGGCCATGCGCGCGATGATCTCGACCGTCAGCATGCGCGGGGTCGTCGTCATCGGCGAGGGCGAGAAGGACAACGCCCCGATGCTCTTCAACGGCGAGCAGGTGGGCGACGGCACGGGCCCTGAGGTGGACGTCGCCGTCGACCCCATCGACGGCACGACGCTCACGGCCAAGGGCATGAACAACGCGGTCGCCGTCATGGCCGTCGCCAACCGGGGTGCGATGTACGACCCGTCCGCCGTGTTCTACATGGACAAGCTCGCGACCGGCCCCGAGGCGGCCGACGTCGTCGACATCCGCCTCCCGGTCGCCGAGAACATCCGGCGCGTGGCCAAGGCCAAGAACGAGACCCCGGCAGACGTCACCGTGGTCATGCTCGACCGGCCCCGCCACGACGGCCTGGCCCAGGAGATCCGCGACACGGGCGCCCGCATCCGCTACATCGTCGACGGGGACGTCGCGGGTGCCGTCATGGCCGCCCGCCCCGGCACCGGTGTCGACCTGCTCCTCGGCATCGGCGGCACCCCCGAGGGCATCATCGCCGCCTGCGCGATCAAGTGCACCGGCGGCGTCATCCAGGGCCGCCTCTGGCCCAAGGACGACGACGAGCGCCAGAAGGCCATCGACGCCGGCCACGACCTCGACCGGGTGCTGGCCACCGACGACCTCGTCACCGGCGAGTGCTTCTTCGTCGCGACCGGCATCACCGACGGCGAGCTGCTGCGCGGCGTGCGCTACGGCGCCAAGTCGGCCCGCACCAACTCCCTCGTCATGCGCTCGCGCAGCGGCACGATCCGCACCATCGACAGCGAGCACCGCTTCGATCGCCCGGGCTGGTTCGGCAGCGCCGACATGATCGAGGACTGAGCACCGCCATGAGCCAGCCCACCCCCGTGCACACGCTCGTCATCGGCGAGGCCCTCGTCGACGCCGTCACCACACCGGGTGGCGCCACCGAGGAGCACGTCGGCGGCAGCCCCGCCAACGTCGCGTTCGGCCTCGCCGCGCTCGACCACCCCGTCGACCTCGCGACGTGGATCGCCACCGACGAGCGCGGACGCCGCATCGAGGACGTATGCCGTGAGCGAGGGGTCGCCCTGACCGCCGGCTCCCAGGGCGCACCCTTCACGTCGGTCGCCTACGCGACCCTCGACGACACGGGCGCCGCGACCTACGTCTTCGACCTCGAGTGGCAGGTGGCCTCGGTCCCCGGCCTCACGGCATACGGCCACGTCCACACCGGCAGCATCGGCGCCGTGCTCGAGCCCGGTGGCAGCCAGGTGCGCGAGATCCTCGCGGTCGCCCGCGGGCTCGGAGCCACGGTGTCCTACGACCCCAACGCCCGGCCGGCGCTCATGGGGCTGCCCGAGCAGGCCCGGCGCACCATCGAGGAGTCCATCCGTCTCGCCGACCTCGTGAAGGTCAGCGACGAGGACATCGCCTGGCTGTGCCCGGGAGAGTCCGAGGACGACGTGCTGCGCGGCTGGGCCAAGCTCGGCCCGTCGGTGATCGTCATGACCCGTGGCGGTGAGGGCGCCGTGGTGCGGGTCAGCCGCACCGGCGAGCAGCAGGCCCTGCCGGCGCCCCACGTCGACGTCGTCGACACCGTCGGCGCGGGCGACTCGTTCATGGCCGGACTCGTGTCGGGACTCCTCGACGCCGGACTGCTGGGCGGCCCCGAGTCGCGGGCCCGTCTGCAGCAGGCCGGTCTCGCCGACGTGCTGCCGGCCGTCGAGCGGGCCCTGGCCACCGGTGCGCTCACGGTGGGCCGGGCCGGCGCGCACGCGCCCACCCGCTCCGACCTGACCTGACCTGACCTGACCCGGCCGGCCCGGACCGGACCGGAGCCACCTGCGGTCGGCTCTCGACCCCCCGACCCGGGCCTGGGGCAAACCGTCTCGAAGTGCACCAGACCGGACAGATCGGTCATTCGACAAGATGCCTCGGGGTCAGGCACCATTCTGCGCGAGCCGCCGGGTAGTTTTGGCCGGTGGTTCACCCTGACGCCCCGGTGCCGGGGCGTCCTCATGTGAGGAAACCTCGTGTCCAACCCCACCCCTCCACAACGCCCGATGGGGCCGTACGAGAAGAGCCTGGTCGAGAGTCGGGCCAACCGTAAGGCGCTCGAGGCGAAGATCGCAGCAGCACGGCGCAACCGCATCATCGCGGCCGTGCTGGGTGTCGTGCTGCTCGCCGGCGCCGGCCTCGGCGGCTTCGTCTGGTGGCAGGGCCGCGAGTCCACGCCCGTGGCCGCCCTCACGGCGACCCCGGGCAAGAGCTGCCCCGAGCGGACGCCGGTGTCGCTCTGGGTGTCGGAGGCCGCGCAGCCCGCGGTGCTCGCGCTCGCCAAGGAGTACCAGGCCGACCCGCAGTCCCCCTGCGTCGACTACGTCGTGCGCGGCAAGGCACCCATCGAGGCGATGATCGGCCTCGGCCAGGGCCAGCCCGACCGGCCCGACGGGTGGATCCCCGACTCGCCGCGCTGGGTGGAGCGCGTCAACGAGACGGCCAAGCTCAACGCCAAGCCGGCGGGCGCCTTCGCGAAGAGCCCGCTCGTCATCGCGATGGACCCGCTGCAGGCCGGCACGCTCGACGGCCAGCCGAAGTGGCTCGACCTCGTCGCGTCCGACAACCCGATCCGCATGACCGACCCCCGCTCCACGACCGCCGGCATGCTGACGCTCGCGTCCGCCCTGCCGAAGCTGTCCGCCGAGCAGGGCCGCGTCGTCATCCCCAAGCTGGCGAAGGGCTCGGCTCCCTCGATCGACGACCTGTTCGGCGCCTACAACGCCTCCCCCGACAAGGCGTCGGCGTTCCCGGTGTCGGAGGCCGACCTCATCGACCACAACCGGCTCTTCCCCGACCACAGGATGGTCTCGGTGACCCCGAGCGAGGGCACGCCCGCCTTCGAGTTCTCCCTCGTCAACGTCGCGACCGACCCGGTGCGCGACCAGGCGGTCGAGCTGCTCCGCGCGTACCTCATGACGCCGAAGGCGGCCAAGATCTTCGCCGAGTACGGCATCCGCTCGACGGCGGTCCCGGTGACGATGCCGACCCCCCAGGGCAGCGTCGGCGAGGTGAAGATCGGCGCCACGCCCGACGCGGCCGCCGTGACCGCCGCCACCGACGTCTGGCAGACGGCCACGACCGACTTCTCGCTGCTGTCCGTCTTCGACGTGTCCGGCTCGATGAAGGACAAGGTCGGCAACACGACCCGCGTCGCGATCACGCAGGAGGCGGCCGGCATCGCGCTCGCCGCCCTGCCGAAGACGACGAAGCTGGGCCTCTGGGCCTTCTCCATCGGGCTCGGCGGCTCCGTCGACTACAAGGAGCTCGCCCCGATCGGCCGGCTCGACGACGACAGCCACCGGGCGCAGGCGGCCACCGCGGTCGCGTCGCTCTCCAAGAACGTCGGCGGCGGCACCGGCCTCTACGACACCATCTGGGCCGCGTACCAGAAGGTGAAGTCGCAGTACGACCCCCAGCGGGTCAACGCCGTCGTCATCCTGACCGACGGACGCAACGAGGACCCGAACGGCATCTCGCTCGAGCAGCTCAAGGCCAACCTGCGCGCCGCGAGCGACCCGAGCAGGCCGATCGCCATCACCACGATCGGCATCGGCCCCGACGTCGACCCGAACGCGCTGTCGCAGATCTCGAAGATGACGTACTCCGACTTCTACGCCGCTCCCTCGCCCGCCGACATGACGACGGTCCTGGCCCGGGCTCTGTTCGACCACAAGTGCAAGAACGGTCGCTGCGTCTGACCCGTCCCGTCACACCGTTCACACCCGAAACAGCTCGCGGCCCCCGGTCCTCCGGGGGCCGCGAGCTGTTTGTGGGTAGGTCACGGTGCAGTTTCACCCACTGGACCGGCCATGCCCGACGCGGTAGGAATGGAGTACTCGACGTGACGGTCGTCACGCCGATCGGTGGGGATCGACGCAGAACTCAACGACGAGGAGCGACCATGAGCGGTATCCCTAGACGGGCCCTGAAGGCAGGCGGGGTGGTCGGAATCGCCACGCTGGTGCTGGCCGGCTGTCTGCAGAACCCGAACGCGTCCGGTGGCTCCGGCGGTGCCGGGGGTGGCGGCACCATCGTCGACGGCGGCAGCGCCGACAACGACAAGAAGGTCACGATCCTCGGCGCCTTCGGCGGCGACGAGGAGAAGAACTTCAACGCCTCGCTCGCCGAGTTCGAGAAGAGCAGCGGCATCGACGTGCAGTACACGTCCGACCAGGACTTCACGACGACCATCAAGCAGAAGGTCGGCGCCGGCGACTCCCCCGACATCGGCCTCTTCCCCCAGCCCGGCGGCCTGCTCGAGTTCGCCGCGCAGAAGAAGGTCGAGCCGATCGACACGTTCCTCGACTACGACAAGCTCCAGGGCACCCTGCTCACCGGCTTCCTCGACGCGGGCCGCTACAAGGGTCGTGTCTACGGCGCCCCGATGCGCAACGCCGTCAAGAGCATCGTCTGGTACCCCAAGGCCGCCTACGAGAAGGGCGGCTACAACAAGGCACCGGGCTCGATCCAGCAGCTGCAGACCGACGTCGCCGACAAGATCGCGGCGGCCGGCATCACCCCGTGGTGCATCGGCTGGGAGTCGGCGCAGGCGACCGGCTGGGTGGGCACCGACTGGGTCGAGGAGCTGATGCTGCGCATGTACGGTCCCGACGTCTACGACGACTGGACCTCGCACCGCATCCCGTTCAACGACGACCGGGTCGTCAAGGCCCTCGACGAGGCGGCCAAGTTCAACAAGGACCCGAAGATGGTGCTCGGCGGCACCAAGGGCGTGCTGACGACCGCCTTCGGCAACGCGATGACCCCGGCCTTCTCCAACCCGCCGAGGTGCATGCTGCACCGCCAGGGCAACTTCGCCACGACCTTCTACCCGAAGAACGTCCAGGCGGACCTCGACAACCAGGTCGGCATCTACGTCTTCCCGAAGTTCGAGGGCGGCTACGACGGCCAGGCGATCCTCGGCGGCGGCGACCTCGCGGGCCTCTTCAACGGCAACGACCCCGACGCGAAGAAGGTCATGGAGTTCCTGACCTCCGACAAGTTCGGCGGCCCGTGGGCCAAGGCCGGCGGCTGGCTCTCACCGCACAAGACGTTCGACACCAGCAACTACCCCAACGAGACCACGAAGAAGATCGCCGAGATCGCCAACAGGGCGAGCGTCCTCCGGTTCGACGGGTCCGACCTGATGCCGAAGTCGATCGGCTCCGACGTCTTCTGGAAGGAGATGGTCAAGTGGGAGGGCGGCCAGTCGTCCAAGCAGACGGCTGACAACATCGAAGCCGCTTGGCCGAAGTCATGACCGCCGGCACGAGCGCGGCAGCGCCGCGCCAGAGTCTGCGCGCCGACGACGACCCGCAGGCAGCCCTGCGCACGCAGCCGGTCAAGATCGCCGTCGGCCTCGTCGGCATGATCCTCACCGTGTGGGCCCTGGGCAACCTGTTCCTGGCCTTCGGCTTCTACCCCGAGAAGTTCGGCAGCAAGATCGTCATCGGGCTGCTCGCGATCGTCGCGGGCGTCGGTGGCGCGGCCGTGATCTTCTACTTCCTCAACATGTTCGTCGAGGGGCTGCCGGCACGGCTGTCGGAGGGTCTGATCCCCTACGCCTTCATCCTGCCGGGCTTCGCGCTGGTCGCGCTGATGCTCATCTACCCGACGTTCCAGACGATCAACTACTCGTTCGCGAACTCCGACAGCACCGCGTACGTCGGGCTGCAGAACTACCGGACCATCTTCGGTGACTCGGAGTTCTGGTCGTCGATCGTCAACAACGTGCTGTGGCTGGTCATCGTGCCGGCGGTCGTGGTGGCGTTCGGCGTCGTCGTGGCGGTGCTGTCGGACAAGCTGTCGGCGAACGGCGAGAAGTTCGCCAAGAGCCTGATCTTCCTGCCGATGGCGATCTCCTCGGTCAGTGCCGTGTCCATCTGGGCCCTCGTCTACGCCTACAACAACCCGGGCCAGGCCCAGACCGGCCTGCTCAACGCGATCTGGACCAGCCTCGGTGGCGACCCGCAGACGTGGCTGCAGATCAGCACGGCCAAGCTCAACTCGATCCTGCTCATGGTGATCCTGATCTGGCTGCAGGCCGGTTTCGCCATGGTGCTGCTGAGCTCCGCGATCAAGGGCGTCCCCGAGGACACCCTCGAGGCGGCACGCATCGACGGTGCCGGCGAGTTCCAGATCTTCTGGCAGGTCGTCATCCCGCAGATCAAGGGCACGATCATCACGGTGTTCGTCACCGTCTTCATCACGGTGCTGAAGATCTTCGACATCGTCTACGTGTCGACCAACGGGCAGTACGGCACCAACGTCATCGCGAACCTCTTCTTCAACAAGCTGTTCGCGGCGAGCGAGGCGGGGCAGGCGACCGCCATCGTCGTCGTCCTGCTCCTCGCGGTGACCCCGCTCATCTGGTACCAGATCAAGCACTTCCGCGACGAGGAGGCGAACCGATGAGCCGCAAGCTGATGAAGGACGGGCGACCCCGCAGCCCGTTCTCGATCACCGTGATGGCCCTGCTCGCCCTCCTGTGGTCGATCCCCACGATCGGGCTGCTCATCACGTCGTTCCGCACCCGCGACGACGCCCAGTCCTCGGGCTGGTGGACGGCGCTGTTCAACCCCTTCGGCGCCAACTGGACGGCGAGCAACTACTCCGGCGCCTGGACCGGACAGGACTTCGGGTCGGGCTTCATCAACAGCCTCGTCGTCGCCATCCCGGCGACGATCATCCCGATCATGTTCGCGGCGTTCGCCGCCTACGCGTTCACCTTCATGGACTTCAGGTTCAAGGAGCTGTTCTTCCTGCTCATCATCGCCGTCATGGTCGTGCCGATCCAGGTGTCGTTCCAGCCGATGCTCGGCATCCTCGGCCCGCGCGGACTCGGCATCAGCGGGCAGTACATCGCGGTGTGGCTGTTGCACACGGGCTTCGGCATGCCGCTGTGCATCTACACGCTGCGCAACTACATGAGCACGCTGCCGCGCAGCGTCGTCGAGTCGGCGAAGATCGACGGCTGCAGCCACTACCAGACGTTCTGGCGACTCGTGGCCCCGATGTCGATCCCGGCCATCGCGGCCTTCGCGACCCTCCAGTTCCTCTGGGTCTGGAACGACCTGCTCGTGGCCAAGCTCTTCCTCAAGAGCGAGAACACGACGGTCATCGTGAAGCTCCAGCAGCTGCTCGGCACGCAGGGCCAGGGGCAGGAGCTGCTCACGGCCGGCGCGTTCATCTCGATCATCGTGCCGATGATCGTGTTCGTCACCTTGCAGCGGTTCATGATCCGCGGCATGACGAGCGGTGCCGTCAAGGGCTGACCCACCTCGGCCCGCGGCGGGCTCGCGCCCGTGGCACCTCGCGTCAGTCCCCTCCCGGCCGTTCACTAGGCTGGGAGGGGACTTTCGTATGCCGTGTGGCCGCCCAGCTCACCGCGGCATACGTCCGTGCGGTGGGCACCCCGGCCCGCCGGTGAGTGCAAGGAGCATGTCGTGGCCGACTTCGCCTACGAGGACCTGCTGCCGATCGGCGCCGACGAGACGCCGTACCGGCTGCTGACGACCGAGGGCGTGCGCACCGTCGAGGGCCCGGGAGGCCGCACCTTCCTCGAGGTCGACCCGGAGGCGCTGCGGCTGCTCACCGAGACGGCCATGCACGACATCGCGCACTACCTGCGGCCGGCGCACCTCCAGCAGCTGCGCAACATCCTCGACGACCCCGAGGCGAGCAACAACGACAAGTTCGTCGCGCTCGACCTGCTCAAGAACGCCAACATCGCCGCGGGCGGCGTGCTGCCGATGTGCCAGGACACCGGAACCGCGATCGTGATGGGCAAGCGCGGCCAGCACGTGCTCACCGCCGGCACCGACGAGCAGGCGATCAGCGAGGGCGTCTACGACGCGTACACCCGCCTCAACCTGCGCTACTCGCAGATGGCCCCCATCACGACGTGGGAGGAGAGGAACACCGGCTCCAACCTGCCCGCGCAGGTCGAGCTCTACGCCGACACGGCCCCCGGCCACGAGGCGCAGTACAAGTTCCTCTTCATGGCCAAGGGCGGCGGCTCGGCCAACAAGAGCTACCTCTACCAGGAGACGAAGGCGATCCTCAACGAGGACGCGATGATGCGGTTTCTCGACGAGAAGCTGCGCTCGCTCGGCACGGCGGCGTGCCCGCCCTACCACCTCGCCATCGTCATCGGCGGCACCAGCGCCGAGTTCGCCCTCAAGACGGCCAAGTACGCGTCGGCGAAGTACCTCGACTCGCTGCCCACGTCGGGGTCGATGACCGCGCACGGCTTCCGGGACACGGAGCTCGAGGACAAGGTGCTCGAGCTGACGCGCCAGTTCGGCATCGGCGCCCAGTTCGGCGGCAAGTACTTCTGCCACGACGTGCGCGTCGTGCGCCTCCCCCGTCACGGCGCGAGCCTGCCGGTCGCCGTCGCGGTCTCGTGCTCGGCCGACCGCCAGGTGCTCGGCAAGATCACGGCCGACGGCGTCTTCATCGAGCAGCTCGAGACCGATCCCGCGCGCTTCCTGCCCGACGCCGGCGCGGTCGACCTGGGCGAGCACGAGGACGACGCCGTCGGGGTCAGCTCGATCAGCCGCAACGTCGTCGTCAAGATCGACCTCAACCAGCCGATGGACGACATCCTTGCCGAGCTGAGCAGGCACCCCGTCAAGACGCGCCTGTCGCTCACCGGCCCCCTTGTCGTCGCGCGCGACATCGCCCACGCGAAGATCAAGGAGCGCCTCGACGCCGGCGAGGAGATGCCGCAGTACCTCAAGGACCACCCCGTCTACTACGCCGGCCCCGCCAAGACCCCCGAAGGTATGCCGTCCGGCTCCTTCGGGCCGACGACGGCGGGCCGCATGGACTCCTACGTCGACCAGTTCCAGGCAGCCGGCGGCAGCAAGGTGATGCTGGCCAAGGGCAACCGGAGCAAGCAGGTCACCGACGCCTGCGACGCGCACGGCGGCTTCTACCTCGGCTCGATCGGCGGCCCGGCCGCGCGGCTCGCGCAGGACTGCATCAAGCACGTCGAGGTGCTCGAGTACGAGGAGCTCGGCATGGAAGCCGTGTGGAAGATCGACGTCGAGGACTTCCCCGCCTTCATCGTCGTCGACGACAAGGGCAACGACTTCTTCGCCGAAGTCAGCAAGCCGATGGCCTTCACCATTACCAAGCGACCCGGACTGGAGTGACTGTGACTGAGAACGCCTCTGCCGCAAAAGGTTTCGACGACCTGATCGCGGCCAACCGCGCCTACGCCGACAGCTTCGACATGGCGGGCTTCGACGGCATCGCCCGGGCGGGCGTCGCCATCGTGACGTGCATGGACTCGCGCATCGACCCGCTGGGGCTCGTCGGGCTGCGCCCGGGCGACGCGAAGATCTTCCGCAACCCCGGTGGCCGCGTCGGCACGGACGCCCTCGAGGCGCTCGTCCTCGCGACCCACCTGCTGAACGTCAACCGCATCCTCGTCGTGCCGCACACGCGCTGCGCGATGGCCTCCAACACCGAGGCCGAGCTTCGCGAGCGGGTCGGTGCGAGCGCCGGCGAGGACGCCTCGTGGATGACCTTCCACGCGATCACCGACCAGGAGCGAGCGTTGCGCGAGGACCTCGCCAAGGTGCGCTCGCACCCGCTCATCGCTGCGGGCACCGAGGTCGCCGGCTTCGTCTACGACGTCGACACCGGCCTGCTCCGCCAGGTCGACTGACCCGGAAGCGTCTCCACCCCCGCCTCCACCCCCGCCTCTTCGTCGAACGCCGCGTTCGATGGCGAACGCGCTGCTGTGACAGTGAGCTCGTCACCGAACGCGGCGTTCGGTGGTGTCAGGAGGGCGTGGGAGTGCCGGCTCGCGTCTGCCACACGTGGTGGGCCACCACGGCGGCGAGCATCACTCCGAGGGCGAGCACGGTGATCCCGATGGGCGGCGCCACCGCCGCGACCGACAGCGCAGCCAGCCCGACCGCGACGCCGACGCGCCGCTCGACCATCGGCGCACCCGCCAGCGAGTGCATCGCCGTCAGGCACCACACGTAGACCGCGACGGCGCCGGCGAGCGCCAGTCCGACGACCCGCGGCGACGTGTGCGCCTCCTCCTGCACGAGGTCGACCGCAGCCGCCAGACCCGCACCCGTGGCGGCCACCGACGCGAACACGAGGTAGTGCCCGTAGCCGGTGAGGAAGATGCTGCCGATCGAGCCCTCGAAGAGCCCGGAGTGGTCGCGCTTGAAGTAGAGCCACCACATCGAGAAGACGAGGAGCAGCCCGCCCACCACGAGCGTGAGCAGCCCCGTTCTCGCGCCGGCGTCGAGCGCCCCCTGCACGGCCTGCACCGCGGCGAGCACCACCTCGCCCAGCACGATGAGCGTCAGCAGGGCGTACCGCTCGGCGATGTGGTGGGGGTGGAACGGCGTGAAGCCGCGGCGTTCGGCGAGCACGGGCACCATCAGCTCGAGGACCACGAGGGTGAAGAACGACGCCTTGAGCACGGCCTCCCCCTCGAGCAGCAGCCGCGCGATCCAGAGCGCCTGCACCGCGGTGATCCCGGCGGCATACGTCAGGGCGGTGCGGCGCCCCTCGGGGTGACCGCCGGCGGCACGCAGCCACATCGCGACCATGGCGAAGCGCATGAGCGCGTAGCCGCCGACGACGAGCCCTGACTGCCCGTCGTCGAAGAGGTCGGGGATGCCCGCCGCGAGCATGAGCGAGCCCACCATGATCGCGAAGGTCAGCAGGCGGTAGGGCACGTCGTCGCAGTCGTAGGACGAGGCGAACCACGTGTAGTTCATCCAGGCCCACCAGATCGCGAAGAAGACCATCACGAAGTTCACGAGGTCACCCAGGTGCCCCTCCGCGAGCCCGTGGTGCCACTGCGCGGCGGCGCTCGCGATGGCGACGACGAAGACGAGGTCGAAGAACAGCTCGAGCGGCGTCGCGACGCGGTGCGCCTCGTGCGGGTCACGAGGCTGCATGCGTCGAGAGAGCGGCACGGCGTTGACGTGGCTCACGGCCCGAGTCTGCCAGCAACCCCGCGACGGATCGACGGGTCACCCGAGGCCGCGACGCTCGAGCAGGTGCGTGATGTCGGCGTCGGAGCCCCGGAACTCCCGGTACGACTCGAGCGGGTCGGCGGCGCCGCCGATGCCGACGACGTGGCGACGGTAGCGGTCGCCGTTCTCCCGGGTCAGCCCGCCGTTGTCGTGGAACCAGGCCACCGTGTCGGCGTCGAGCACCTCGCTCCAGATGTACGCGTAGTACTGCGCGTCGTAGGAGTAGGAGAAGGTGTGCGCGAAGTAGGTCGACCGGTAGCGCGGCGGCACCAGCGGGTGCGCGAGCCCGACCCGCTCCAGCGCCTGCGCCTCGAAGGCCTCGACGTCGGTGACGGCGGCGGCCTCCTCGACGCCGAGCGCGTGCCAGGCCTGGTCGAGCAGCGCGGCCCCGAGGTACTCCCCCGTGCCGAAACCCTCGCCGAAGGACTGCGCGGCGACGAGCCGGTCGACGAGCTCCTGCGGCAGCCTCTCCCCCGTCTCGTGGTGCACCGCGTAGCTCGACAGCACCTCGGGCCACAGCATCCACATCTCGTTGACCTGGCTCGGGTACTCGACGAAGTCGCGGAAGACGCGGGTGCCGGCGAAGTGCGGGTAGGTGACGCGGGCGAGGAGCCCGTGGATGGCGTGCCCGAACTCGTGGAAGAAGGTGCGCGTCTCGTCGTAGGTGAGCAGCGTCGGCTCGCCGGCGCCCGGCTTGGGGACGTTGAGGTTGTTCATGACGACGGCGTGCGGCTGCTCGAGCAGCGCGTTCTGGTGCACGAGGCTGTTCATCCACGCCCCGCCCTTCTTCGTGTCGCGGGTGTAGAGGTCGAGCAGGTAGAGCCCGAAGGCCGACCCGTCGGCGTCGTGCACCTCGAAGACCCGCACGTCGGGGTGGTAGCCGACGAGGTCGTCGCGCTCGTGGAAGGTCAGCCCGTAGAGGCGCTCGGCGGCCAGGAAGATGCCGTCCTGGAGCACCCGCTCGGCCTCGAAGTACGGCCGCATCGCGGCGAGGTCGACGGCATACCTCGAGGCGCGCACTCGCTCGGCCCAGAAGGCCCAGTCGTGGGCCTCGACGGGCTCGCCTGCCTCCTCCTCGAGGAGCGCCCGCTCGGCCTCGATGTTGCGGGCCGCCGCGGGTGCGAGCCGTCCGAGGAGCCCCATGACGCGTTCAGGGGTGCGGGCCGTGGAGTCGGCGAGGGCGGCGTGGGCGTGCGAGGGGTAGCCGAGCAGGCGCGCCCGCTCCGCCCGGAGGCGCACGATCTCGAGGACGAGGGCCTTGGTGTCGTCGGCGTTGCCGCGGTTGCCGCGCGCGCTCTGGGCCTCGTGGAGGCGCCGTCGCACGTCTCGGTTCGTCAGCGACGCGAGGTGCGGGTGTCCGGTGGGCAGCACCAGCGTGATGAGCCACTTGCCGTCGTGGCCGTGCTCGCGGGCGGCCGCTGCCGCGGCGGAGATCTCGCCGGCGGTGAGGCCGTCGAGCTCGGCCACGTCGTCGACGAGGACGGCGAGGTCGTTGGTGTCGGCGAGAAGCTGCTTCTCGAAACGGGTGTTCAGGGTCGCGAGCCGGCCGTTGAGGTCGCGCAGGGCCGCCTTGGCGTCGTCGTCCAGGCCCGCACCGGCCACCGTCATCTCGGTGAGGTGTCGCTCGACGAGCCGGTGCGACTCGGGGTCGAGGGCGGCCATCGCCTCCTCGTCGTCGCGCACCGCCCTGATGCGCGCGTAGAGCCGGGGGTCGAGTCGTACGGCGTCGCCGTGGGCGGTCAGCTTCGGCGCGTACTCCTCCTCGATCGCCTGCACCGCGTCGGTCGCGAGCGAGCTCGAGGTGCCGAAGAACGCGAGGCTGACCCGGCTCAGGGTGCGTCCCGACCGCTCGAGCGCCACGAGGGTGTTCTCGAAGGTCGGCGCCTCGGGGTTCGTGGCGATGGCCTCGACCTCGGCGAGGTGCTCGGCCATGCCGAGGTCGAACGCCTCCGGGTAGTGCTCGTCATGGATCAGCGCGAAGGGCGGCAGCGAGAACGGCAGCGGGCTCTGGGCGAGCAGGGGGTTGGGCATGACGGAACCCTACGCAGGGCGACGCCGCGAGCTCCACGCAGTTTGGCCGCGTATGCCGTCACGCACCCGAAGGGGAGCCGCGGCGCACCTGCGCGGCTGGGTCACTCAGAGGCTGAGCTCGGCCTTCACGACCCCGACGAGGCGGTCGGCGAGCGTGCGGGCCTGGTCGCCGTCCGCGGCCTCGACCATGACGCGCACCACGGGCTCGGTGCCGGACTTGCGCAGCAGCACGCGTCCCGTCTCGCCCAGCTCGCCCTCGGCGACACGCACGGCGTCGGCGACGGCCGTGTTGGCCTCGAGCGCCGACTTGTCGACGTCCTTGACGTTGACGAGCACCTGCGGGAAGTGGGTCATCACGGCGGCGAGGTCCGACAGCGTGCGTCCGGTCGCGGCCACGCGCGAGGCGAGCATGAGCCCGGTCAGGGTGCCGTCGCCGGTGGTGCCGTGGTCGAGCATGACGACGTGGCCGGACTGCTCGCCGCCGAGCGAGAAGCCGCCGTCCTTCATGCCCTCGAGCACGTAGCGGTCGCCCACGGCCGTCTGCAGGACCTTGATGCCTGCGCTGCCGAGCGCCTGGATCATGCCGAGGTTGGACATGACGGTCGCGACGAGCGTGTCACCGCGAAGGACGCCCTGCTCCTTCATGGCGAGCGCGAGGATCGCCATGATCTGGTCGCCGTCCACCTCGCGACCGGCCGCGTCGACGGCCAGGCAGCGGTCGGCGTCGCCGTCGAGCGCGATGCCGAGGTCGGCGCCGGCGTCGACGACGGCCTGCTCGAGGTGCTCGAGGTGCGTGGAACCGTAGCCGTCGTTGATGTTGAGGCCGTCGGGCTCACCACCGATGAGCGTGACCCGGGCGCCCGCCTCTCGGAACGCCCGGGGCGCGACCTCGGAGGCGGCGCCGTGCGCGGCGTCGACGACGACGTGCAGGCCGTCGAGCCGGTGCGGCAGCACGGACAGCAGGTGGGCGACGTAGCGGTCGGCTCCGTCGACGAGAGGGGTGATGCGGCCGACGTCGCCGCCGGTGGGTCGCTCCCAGTCGGCGCGCAGCCGCTGCTCGATGCGGTCCTCGAGGTCGTCGGCCAGCTTGTGGCCGCCGCGGGCGAAGAACTTGATGCCGTTGTCGGGCATCGGGTTGTGCGACGCCGAGAGCATCGCGCCGAGGTCGGCGTCCTGCTCGCCCACGAGGTACGCGATCGCCGGGGTGGGCAGCACCCCTGCGTCGCGCACGTCGACGCCGGCCGACGCGAGACCGGCGGTCGTCGCTGCGGCGAGGAACTCGCCGGAGGCCCGGGGGTCACGGCCGACGACCGCGACGGGACGGTGGCCGTTGAAGGCTCCGACCTCGGCGAGCACGTGGGCTGCTGCGACCGACAGGTCGAGCGCCAGCTCTGCGGTGATGTCCTTGTTCGCCACACCACGGACGCCGTCCGTGCCGAAGAGTCGAGCCACGCTGTGTGCCTTCCGAGCGGGGCGGCCCCAGGCCTCCCGAGTTCATGTGCTGACCATCTCGTGGTCACGTGCTCGGACGACGATACCGCCCGAGCAGGGTACCGCCCGCCGGGGACCCCGGATCTTCGCGTGCCAGGACGAACCAGACAGACCGACGGTTCGCGCGAGGGCCAGACGCCTGGAGTGTGCGGCGCCCGAGCCAGCTGGCTGGCCCTGCGTACGTGTCGATGTTGGGGGCCGCGCACAAGCGGACAGCGCCGTGGAGACCGCACAGGCCCCCGAGCCTTCGCTCGGGGGCCTGTGCGCGGCCGGCATCCAGCCGCATCGGGGACGACCGGCGCGAGCAGGTGCGCTCGCCGCCGGCCGGACCGTCAGCGCTTGGAGTACTGCGGAGCCTTGCGGGCCTTCTTGAGACCGGCCTTCTTGCGCTCCGGGACGCGGGCGTCGCGGGAGAGGAAGCCGGCCTTCTTGAGGGCGGGACGGTTGAGCTCGGTGTCGACCTCGTTGAGCGAGCGGGCGACGCCGAGACGGACCGCGCCGGCCTGGCCGGAGGGGCCACCGCCGTGGACGCGGACGAGCACGTCGTAGGAGCCGTCGAGCTCGAGCAGCGTCAGGGGCTCCTTGACGATCTGCTGGTGCACCTTGTTGGGGAAGTACGCGTCGAGCGTGCGGCCGTTGATCTTCCACTCGCCCGTCCCGGGGACGATGCGCACACGGGCGATGGCCTGCTTGCGACGACCGGTGGCGGCGCCGGGGGTGGAGACCTGGCGGGCGCGCTTGGGCTCGCCGAGCGCGTCGGTCGCGGAGGACTCGCTCGTGTACTCGGTCAGCTCGGGCTCGTCGGTGTCGAGGACGTCCTCGTTGATGATGTCAGTCACTGGGTTTCTCTTTCTTCGCAGTCAGTGCTCGGTCGGGCTCAGCCGGGCGCTTACTGCGCGACCTGGGAGATCTCGAAGGGGACGGGCTTCTGGGCCGCGTGCGGGTGCTCGGCGCCGCGGTAGACCTTGAGCTTGGAGAGCTGCTGGCGGGCCAGCGAGTTCTTCGGGAGCATGCCGCGGATGGCCTTCTCGATGGCCTTCTCGGGGCTCTTGGCGAGCAGCTCGGTGTAGGAGGTCGCGCGCAGACCGCCCGGGAAGCCGGAGTGGCGGTAGGCCTTCTTCTGCTCGGCTTTGGCGCCGGTGAGGGCGACCTTGTCGGCGTTGATGATGATGACGAAGTCACCGGTGTCGACGTGCGGCGCGAACTGCGGCTTGTGCTTGCCCCGGAGGAGCACAGCGGCCTGGCTCGCGAGTCGGCCGAGGACGACGTCGGACGCGTCGATGACGTGCCACGTGCGAGTGACCTCGCCGGGCTTCGGGGTGTAGGTGCGCAATGGAGTCTGCCTTCGCTTCTGAAATGGTGGAGCCACTGGTGTGACGCTGGGCCCGGTCCGCGTCGCCGACTCCCTCGGGAGCATGGTTCGCCTGACGGCCCGCTGCACAACCTCACCAATGTTACGGGGTGCAGCCCCCGCTCCCAAATCGCGCCGGGGCACCCCCGGAACAGGCCCTGACCTGCAAAGACGCGCTGATGCGGCTCGCATGCACACCTCTTGTGCAAACAAACTGTGCAAAGGTATTGTGCACACTATGGCTGCACGCGACCGCTCGATGCCCCCCTCACCCGACCCGGAGGCCGGCGACCCCGACAATTTCTGGCTCACGCCCGAGAGCCTGCGGGTGCTCGCCCACCCGCTGCGTTCCCGCCTGCTCGGCGCGCTGCGCCGCCACGGCCCGTCCACCGCCACCGACCTCGCCACGCTGCTCGGCACCAACTCGGGCGCCACCAGCTACCACCTGCGCAAGCTCGAGTCGGTGGGACTCGTCCAGGACACCGAGGAGGGCGAGGGCAAGCGCCGCCTCTGGCGGGCCAGCTCCGAGTTCCACTCGTGGCACCCCAGCGACTTCGAGGGCGACGAGGACTCCGAGACCGCCCTCAACTGGCTGACCCGCGACTACGCGCGGCACTTCAGCGAGCAGTACGACAAGTGGCTCGACGTCTCGACGACGTGGCCCACCGCGTGGCAGGACGCCTGCGGCTCGAGCGACGCCTCGGTGCTCGTGACGGCCGAGTCCCTCGAGGCGATGCGTGAGGAAATGTGGGAGCTCATCGAGCGCTACCGCCGGGTCGGGCAGGGCAACCCGCAGGCCCGCCGCATCGCCGTCTACGCCTTCGCCTACCCCCTGGACCTCGACCGGCCACCCACCGCGGGAACCCGACGATGAGCCGCCCGCGCGTCCACGAGTCGTCACGGCGGCCGTATGCCGTCCTCTCCCCCACCGCGGCCCGCCGGGTGTTCCTGGCGCTCACCTTCACCCGCTGGTTCCCCGTGGGTCTCGTCGTCGGCCTGCTGACGCTCTGGCAGCTCGAGCGGGGCCTGACCGTCGCGCAGGCGATGACCGTGTCATCGGCCGCCGGCCTCACGATCTTCGCCCTCGAGCTGCCGACGAGCGGCTTCGCCGACGCGTTCGGACGACGCCCCGTCTTCGTCGTGTCGGCCCTGGTCAACGTCCTCGCGAGTGTCGTGCTGCTGCTCGCCCACGCGTTCTGGATGTTCCTGGCGGGGGCCGTGCTCACCGGCATCTTCCGCGCACTCGACTCCGGGCCGCTCGAGGCGTGGTTCGTCGACACCGTGCACGCGACCGACCCGGGAGCCGACGTCGACGGCTCGCTGGCCGCGCAGGGAACGGTGCTCGGCGGCGGCATCGCGGTCGGAGCCCTCGTGTCGGGCGCCCTCGTCTGGTGGCACCCGTTCACCGGCGCGTCGGCACTCGTGCTGCCCGTCGCCGTCTTCGTCGCCCTCAACGTCGTGCACCTGCTCGCCGTGCTCGTCCTGCTGCGAGAGCCCCGATCGGCCGAGCACGTCGACTCCTCCGGCGTGCGTCGGGCGCTCGCCTCGGCCAAGGAGTCGCCGGTCGTCGTGCGCGAAGGCCTCGGCCTGCTCCGCACCAACCCCGCCCTCCGCGGCATCGTCTGCGTCGAGATCTTCTGGGCGGTGGGCATGCTCGTCTTCGAGACCTTCCAGCCGATCCGTCTGGCCGAGCTCGTCGGGGGCGAGGAGCGGGCGGGCGCGCTCATGGGACCGGTCGCCGCAGCCGGCTGGGGCGTCTTCGCCCTGGGCGCCGCCCTCTCGGGCTGGACGAGCCGGCGCGTCGGCGTGGCCCGCACCGCGATCCTCGCCCGGGTGCTCAACGGCCTCGGTGCGGTCGTCATGGGTGTCGTGGCCGGTCCGGCCGCGCTCATCGCTGCCTATGGCGTGACCTACCTGCTCCACGGCTCCGCGGGGCCGGCCCACTCGGCACTGCTGCACCGCGAGGCACGAGCCCGCAACCGCGCGACCGTGCTGTCGATCAACTCGATGGTGGCCTCGGTGGCCTTCGGGGTCGCCGCTCCCCTCTTCGGCCTGTTGGCCGACCGGGTCTCGACGCAGGTCGCGATGGTGTGCGCGGGCGCGTTCAGCGTGCTGGGCGCGTGGTTCTACCGCCAGGCCCGCCGCGCCGAGCAGGCACGCACGGCCGGAGCAACGGACAAGGACAAGGACACTGACACGGACGCTGACACGGCCGACGGGGTCACAGCGGCGGTGACGTGATCTCGTCGAGCTCGGCGAGGTCCTCGGCCGTCGGCTCCCAGAGGCCCGCGCGCACGTTCTCGACGACCTGCTCGGGACGCGTCGCGCCGGCGATGACGGAGGCGACGGCCGGCTGGGCGGCGAGCCCGCCGATGGCGACGTCGATGGGCCGCAGGTCGCGCTGGACGGCATACGCCTGGAGGCGCTCGATCGTGTCCCAGTCGGCGGCGGCGAGCCGGTCGGGCAGTCCGGCGAGCCGCGTGCCGGTCGGGGCGGACTCGCCGCGCCGGTACTTGCCGGTGAGCAGCCCCGAGGCGAGCGGGAAGAAGGGCAGCAGCCCGACCCCCACGTGCTCGCACGCCGGGACGAGCTCCTCCTCGACGTCGCGTTCGAGCAGGGAGTACTCGTTCTGCGCGGAGACGAAGCGGGCCGTGCCGGCGGCGCGCGCCGTCCAGTCGGCGTCGACGACCTGCCAGCCGGTGAAGTTGCTGCTGCCGATGTAGCGGACCTTGCCCTCGGTGACCAGCTCATCGAGGGCTGCCAGCGTCTCGTCGATCGGCGTGACGGGGTCGGGACGGTGCAGCTGGTAGAGGTCGATCCAGTCGGTGCCGAGACGTCGCAGGCTCGCCTCGACGGCCTTGCGCACGTAGCGCCGCGAGCCCCGCACGCCCCAGTCGGGGCCGTTGCTGCCCTGCATGTCCATCCCGAACTTCGTTGCCACGACGACGTTCTCGCGCTCCGAGCCCAGGGCCAGCCCGAGCATCTCCTCGCTCGCGCCCTGGCCGTAGATGTCGGCCGTGTCGAAGAGGGTGACGCCGCTGTCGATGGCCTGCCGCACGACGGCGTTGGTGCCGTCCTGGTCGAGGCGCCGGCCGAAGTTGTTGCAGCCGATGCCGACGGTGGACACGGTCAGCCCGCTGTCGCCCAGCTGCCGGTAGGTCATGTCAGGAGTCGTCACTCGCCCAACCTATGCCTGCGCGCCACCCGGTCAGGGCGCAGCACCTGCACGCGCGAGCGCCGGCCCCCGCTCTCGCGGGGACCGGCGCTGCGTCGTGGGCGGGTCAGCGGGGCTGCACGAAGACGGCCACGGTGCGCGCGGGCACCGAGAAGGTGCCGGCACCAGCGTCGTAGGACGCCTGCTTCACGACGCTGTCGGCGCCGCCGGCCTGCACCGGGCTGAGGGCCATCGGGCCCGTGAGGCCCGGCACCCTCTGCGTGACCGTGCTCGGCGTCGCGTTGAACACGACGACGAGGCCGCGCAGCGCCGGGTCGGCGTCGACGCCCACGGTGTCGTCGACCCGCATGACGATCACGCCCTGCTTCGCGTCAGCCGTGCCCGAGACCGGGAAGCTCACCTTGGCGTTGATCGCCTCGGCGTTCCCGAGCCGGAAGAGCTTGCTGCTGAAGCGAAGTCGCAGCAGGTCCTGTGCCATCGCATCGGCTGCGCGCACGTCGGCCGCGGTCGGCTTGAGGGCGCTGTTGCCGAGCAGCGGCTTCATGAAGGGCCACTTCGCCGAGTTCTGCTCCTGCGGCGGCAGGCCGTGGCCGAAGCCGTTGTCGGCTCCGGTCCAGTCGAGCCGGTTGAACCAGTCACCGCTGTCGTAGGAGTCGCGGTTGAGCGACTTGCTGCGCAGCAGGTCGGCGCCGGCGTGCCAGAACGACGGGGTCTGCGCGAGAGCGGTCGTCGCGAGCGACAGGGTGTTCATGCGCACCCGGTCCTGCATCGACGTCGCGACGGGCAGCTTGTAGGTGAGCGAGTCGAAGAGCGTCTCGTTGTCGTGGGCGTCGACGTAGGTGACGACCTCGTCGGGCTGGTCGGCGTAGCCGGCCGGCGAGCCGTTGTAGTCGACCTTGTCGCCGGTGACGAGACCACCGCTGGCCTGGCTGCGGAAGCCGAACGAGCGCAGGTTGCCCGCGAGTCCGAGCTGCACGAGGTCGGTGTCGTGCGCGAGGTTCTTCACGGCGTCGCCGTTGATCGGTGCCCCGTTGGGGTCGGTGGCCTCACCGGAGCCGAAGCCCTGCTTGCGCGGGTCCTCGTCGAAGGGACCGCCGCCACGGACGGCGTCGCGCAGCCGGTCCGAGAAGGTGCCGATGCCGGTGCCGCCGAGCTGGCCCTGCGTCGCCTGGACGAAGAGCTTGTTGTTCGCCACCTCGCCGAAGTTCCAGCCCTCCCCGTACAGGTAGACCGCCTTGCCGTCCACGCCGTCCTTGGCGGGGGTGAGGGCGTCGAGGGCCGCGCGCACCGCGAGCATGTTGGCCTTGCTGTGGTGGCCCATGAGGTCGAACCGGAAGCCGTCCACCTTGTAGTTGCGTGCCCACGAGACCACCGAGTCGACCATGAGCTTCTCGGCCATCGCGTGCTCGGTGGCGACGTTCTGGCAGCAGGTCGACGTTTCGACCGCACCGCTCGCGTTGAGGCGCTGGTAGTAGCCCGGCACCACCTTGTCGAGCACCGACTTGTCGGCCTGCCCCGAGGCGTTGGTGTGGTTGAAGACCTGGTCGAGCACGACCCGCAGGCCGTCCTGGTGCAGCGCCCCGACCATGGTGCGGAACTCGGCGACGCGAGCACCGCCGTCAGCGGCCTTGGTGCTCGAGGCGTACGAGCCGTCGGGCACGCTGTAGTGGAAGGGGTCGTAGCCCCAGTTGAAGGCATCCTTGGACGCGACCGCGCTCGTGCACCGCTGCTGCTCCTCGCTGTCGGGGGCGTAGGAGGCGAGGTCGCACTTCGGCGTCTCCTGCTTCGCCGGGTCCTCCTCGATCGAGGCGATGTCGAAGGTCGGCAGCAGGTGCACGGTGTTCATGCCGGCCTTGGCGAGCGACCTGAGGTGCGCGCGCCCGTCACCGTCGGCGGCGAACGCGAGGTAGCTGCCGCGTATGCCGGCCGGCACCTTCGCGTCGGACGCCGAGTAGTCGCGCACGTGCAGCTCGTAGATCGTCGAGTCGACGCCTTGGGCGAGGGCCGGCGACTTCGTGGTGCGCCACGTCGACGGCATGAACGCGGGGTCGCGGAGGTCGACGGCCACGGACCGGGTCGAGTTCGGCGTCAGCGCCACCGAGCTCGGGTCGGTGACGAGGTTGGTCTCGACCTTGCCGGTCGTCGGCGCGTAGACCTTGACCTCGTAGAGGTAGCGGGCGCCCTTGGCCGAGGCGTCGAGCGAGGCCGACCACGAGCCGTCGGTGGCTCGGGCCATCGCGGTGCGCCTGGCCGTGCTCGCCGGCTGGTCGGCGCTGCCGGCCGGCCAGGTCAGCAGGCTGACGGACTGGGCCGTGGGGGCCCACACGGTGAAGCCGACGCGCCCGGTGCCCGAGAAGCTCGGCCCGTAGGTGCGGCCGCGCGCCGACGCGGCATACAGGGCGTCCACGGCGATGGCCGTCTGCGTGCCAGTGGCGTCGAGCAGGCGCCCGGTCGTGTCGTACATGCCCACCGCGACCTGGCCCTCGAGGATCTCGGGCAGCTGCCGCGACGTGGCCTTGTCGAGGCGCACGGCAACGGCGCCCTTGAGCTCCGGGTGGGCCGCGACGAGCGTGGCGGGAAGGCCGGCGGGGTCGCGGGTCAGGGTCGCGACCGAGCCGCCCGTCACGGCCTCGGCGTCGACGGCGAGGCCGCCGTCGGCCGACCAGTGCAGTCGCCACCGCAGGGTCGCGGGGTCGGTGCCGGCAGGCAGGGCCGATGCCGGCCAGGCCACGAGGTCGGGACCGACGACGAACGCCTTGGCCTTCTTGAGGTCAGGGGCGGCGCCCGCCTTGGACGTCTTGACGCCGACCTCATGGGTCGAGGCCTTGTAGGTGATGGTCGTGACGACGCCGTCGCTCGGCACGGTGAAGGCGACGTTGCTCGCCGGGTAGGACTCGTCCCACGTGCGGTCGACGGCCACCTTGAACTCGTAGCTGCCCGCGGGGATGCGGTCGGTGCTGAATGTGAAGGTGCCGTCGCCGTCGGGGTCCTGCAGCCACGAGCGCATGCAGTCGGGCGCCCAGTCGCCGGGGCAGCCGAGCTCGCTCTGGAAGCTGCCTGGGGCGGTGAGGATCGAGCCCTGTGCCGTGCTCGTCACCCAGTGGGTGCGGTGGTCGTAGAAGAAGTCGACCGAGCCACCGGGCGCCTTGTAGCCGATGTTGCCGCCACCGGGGGCTCCTCCGACGCCGTAGTTCTCGTCCCACGACTTGTTGATCGCGGCCTTGTACTCGTAGTCGCCAGCCGGGATGGTGGCCGAGCCCTTCCAGATGTCGTCCTTGGGGTCGAGCGTGAGCTGCGCCTGGTCGCAGTCGGGCTGCCAGTCACCGGGGCATCCCATCTCGGAGTTGTGGCTGCCGGGGACGCTGACCGCCTTCGGCTGCGTGACGGGTCCGACGCCACCGGAGTCGCCGCCGCCGGCCGTCTGGGGCTCCCCGACGATGCCGTAGGTCGAGGTCGCCGAGACCTTGCCGTTCAGGTCCTTCGCCACCATCCGGTACTCCACGAGGGAGCCCTTGGCCAGACCGGAGACGTCGTGGAAGACGCGGTACGGGGCGTTGTCGTCGGTGCCGATGGGCGTCCACTGCGTGGCGCCCGCAGGACGCTGGAGGAACGTCACGTCGGCGAACGTGCCGCCGTCGAGCGCGGCGCCGATCTCGGCGCGGCCGCCCACGACGCCGCCGGCGCCGGGCGAGGTCGGGATGATCGTCGGCGCGCTCGGCGACGAGGCCATCGTCGACGCGGCACGGTAGACGGCGACCGACAGCGGGGGCACGGTCACGGTGATGCGCCCCGACGTGACGGCGCGGAGGTCACCCGAGGCGCCGAGGAGCGGCACGAACCTGCTTCCGGCCGAGTACGTCTCGAAGGTCGCGGTCTTGGCCGTGGTGGCGTTGTTCGTCGCGACGACGTACTCGCGCTTCGCCGCCTTGTCGATGCGGCTGAAGGCGTAGATGCCGGCCGAGTCGGAGGCGTAGCGGTGCACCTGCGCGCCGTCGGCGAGCGCCGGGTGCGCCTGGCGCAGCGCCGAGAGCCTGCGGATGTGCTGGTAGAGCGGGACGTCCGTCGAGTAGTGGGCACCCGTGCCCTGCAGCTGCGGGCTGCCGACGATGACGTCGTCCTTGTAGATGTCGGTGCTCGTGCCGAACATGTCCTGGCGGGCGCGCTTGTCGTCGAACCCGCTCGTGGGACCGGTGAAGCCCTGCTCGTCGCCGTAGTAGACGACGGGGTTGCCGCGCGAGAGGAACATCAGCGAGTTGGCGAGCTCGGTGCGGGCGAGCAGCGCGTCGCCGGTGTAGCCCGCCGAGAGGAGCATGGCGCCGGAGCGGCCCATGTCGTGGTTGCCGAGGAAGGTGGGCAGCTCGTAGGCGTTCGAGTCGGTGTCGGTGTAGTAGTCGTCGCCGGCGAAGAGGTCACGGACGCCCGTCGTCGCCTTGCCCTGCGCGAAGCCGAGGGCCGCGCCCTGGAAGCCGAAGTCGAGCGTCGCCGGCAGCTTGCCCTTCGTCGTGAACTGGCTCGTGTAGGCGGGGTTGCCGTCGAAGACCTCACCGAACATGTTGAAGTCGGGGTTGCCGATCTCCTTGGCGTGCTTGAGGATCGCCGGAGAGAAGGCCTGCCAGAACTCCATGTTGACGTGCTTGACGGTGTCGATGCGGAAGCCGTCGATGCCGAAGTCGACCCACGACTTGTAGATGTCGGCCATGCCGGAGACGACGTCGGAGCGCTCGGTGAACAGGTCGTCGAGGCCGACGAAGTCGCCGTAGGTGGAGGACTCGCCGGCGAAGGTCGAGTCGCCGCGGTTGTGGTACATCGTCGGGTCGTTGAGCCAGGCCGGGACCTTCACGGTCTTGTCGGCGTCGCTGCGGAAGACCGGCTTGTAGGGGAACGACGAGGCGGCCGACAGGGCCGGGAAGCAGTCGGGGTAGGCCTTGGCCGTGCCTGCGCACATCGGCTTGCCCGCCACGGCGGCGTCGTCGAAGGCCGCACCGCTCGCGTCCTTGTAGGACGAGGCCTCCTTGGAGACGTAGCCGTGCTGGCCACCCTCGTAGTCGACGACGTCGGCAGTGTGGTTGGTGATGATGTCGAAGTAGACCTTCATGCCCTTGGCGTGGGCGGCCGAGATGAGGGCCTTCATGTCGGCGTTGGTGCCGAGGTGCGGGTCGATCCGGGTGAAGTCGGTGACCCAGTAGCCGTGGTAGCCGGCGCTGGCGTCCGAGCCCGACCCCTGCACGGGGCGGTTCTTGAACGACGGCGTCAGCCAGATGGCGGTGGTGCCGAGACCCTTGATGTAGTCGAGGCGCTGCGAGATGCCCTTGAGGTCGCCGCCGTGGAAGAAACCGGCGTCGGTGGGGTCGAAGCCGGTCTCGAGCCGCGAACCGGTGAGACCTCCCCGGTCGTTGGACGCGTCGCCGTTGGCGAAGCGGTCGGCCATGACGAAGTAGAAGCGCTCGCGCGTCGCGAGCTCGCGCAGGGAGGCCGAGGCGAGCTTCCCGTCAGCCGCGGTGGCCTTGCCCGGCAGGTCGGTGGGCGCGATGCCGACGGCGTGCGTGGTGTCGTCGTAGGTGAAGCGCAGCTTCGCCGCGTGCTGCAGCACCAGCGGGAGGTTGTTGCCGCCCTGCCCGTAGCTCTCGGCCCAGTCGTGGTTGATGGCGACCTTCAGCTCGTAGGAGCCGGCAGGCACCGTGAAGTCGGCGGCATACGTCGTCGAGCCGGGCTGCAGCACCAGGTCGGTGGCGGTGCAGGCCGGCGACCAGTCGGCGTCACAGCCGAGCTCGCTCTGCAGCGAGCCGACGAGCGTCGCGGTGCGCGGCGCCTCGGCTCGGGCGGCGGGAGCCCCCGTCAGCGGGACGCCGAGTCCGGCGATGACGAGGGCCGAGATGCTGGCGACGGACAGGGCCGGGCGGCGGCGCATGCGCACTCCTTCGTGGGCTCGGGTCGTCGCGCCCGTGTCTGGACGCTCGACCACCGCCGGAGAACCTAGCGCCCATTTCGGACAACACGCCAGACCTGGGCTGCAACTTTTTGCATTTGTCTTCAGGATGTTGCGCGATCTTGCTCCGTCACGTCACCCTTCGCCGCACGGACCCGCAGCCGGTCCCCTGCCTCACCCCTCGCGAACGGCGAGGTCGACGACCTCGGCGCCGGGCAGGGCGGCGAGGTCGGCCCCGTCGAGCAGCAGCTTGGCTCCGCGCACCCCGGCCCCGACGACGACCGGCCCCGCCGCCACCACCGACGTGTCGACGAGCAGCGGCCAGTCCGCGGGCAGCCCGACCGGGGTGATCCCGCCCTGCTGCATGCCGGTGAGCTCCTGCGCCCTGGCCTGGTCGGCGAACGAGATCCTGCGGGCGCCCAGGTGTCGCCGCACCACCCGGTTGATGTCGGCCCGGTCGGTGGCCAGCACCATGACCGCCGCGAGAGTGGTCGTCTCGCCCCGCCTCGCCTCCACGACGACGCAGTTCGCCGACGCCTCGGGTGCGACGTCGTAGGCCTCGCAGAACGCCGCGGTGTCGGCCAGGCTCGCGTCGATGGCGGCGACCCGCGCGCCGGGCACCTGCGCCAGCGCCGAGACCACCGGCGGCGCGAGCAGGTCGGGCCGCCCGGCGGCCGGCTCCCAGGACAGGTTTCCCTCAGCACTCGGCATGACGTCACCGTATGCCGCCACCCGGCGTGACGGCATACGGCGGGTCCGGCGATGGGTCAGGGACGCCAGGTGTCGCTCAGCGTGACCGTGCCCGACGCCGGCACCGTGACGGTCCGGTTGGCGCCCGACTCCCACGTGACCGTCCCGGCGGCGTCCTTGCGGAGGTACTTGTACTGCACGACCGAGCCCGGCGTCAGGGCGACGGTGCGGCGCCACACCGGGTAGGTGGCGGGATCCATCTTGAGCGCAGATCCCGGTGCCCACGCGCCCAGCGCGGGAGCGTCACCGACGACGTAGATGTCCTGGCCGGTCACGGTGGTCGCGTTGACCCCGAAGCCCACCGATGCCGATGCCGGTGCGCCGACCGTCGCCCCGACGTGCAGCGCCACCTGCTCGTTGGCACCGAGCGTGGCGGTGAACGCGCCGGACGAGCCGACGGCATACGTCGGCCCCGAGCAGGTGCCCCCGCTCACGGTCCCGTGCGTGACGTCGCAGTACGTGCCGGCGGGCAGCGACGTCTGGAAGGTCGAGGTCACCGGGCCGGTCTCGTGGTTGATGGCCACGTAGCCCTTGGCTCCGCGGCCGAAGCCGATTGCGTTGTTGCCGTTGGACCACCAGTTGGTCACGCCCGTACCGGCGACGGCGTTGCGGAAGCCGACCATCCCGGAGATCGGGGTCCAGGCGTGCTGGCACTTCCAGCCGTTGCTGTAGCAGGCGCTCACGGCTCCGCCCAGCGGCGGGCCGGCATCCGGGTCGCTCCACTCGTAGCCGGAGAAGACGTTCGGCGCGCCGTAGGGCCACGCCAGCAGGAAGACGTTGGCGAGCGTGTAGGTCGCACCCGCCTTGTAGCTGAGCGTCGAGCCGTTGCGCTCCGTGTCCCAGTTGTCGACGAAGCTGCGCGCCTGCCCGCTCGGCAGGTAGCCCCACGAGGCGCCCCAGTTCGACAGGTACGCAAGCTTTTCCGAGGTGAAGACACGCTTGAGGTCGTAGGCCGCCCGGAACTCGTCGACGTCGCCGGATCCCGTGTACTCGGTCGGCTGCACGGCCTCGCCCGCGCCGTAGATGACCTCGTGCACCCAGAAGATGTTCGGGTTGGTCAGCTTCGCCTTGATGGCAGCGAGGTCGGCGGCAGCGACGTGCTTGGCCGCGTCGATGCGGAAGCCGTCGACGCCCGCCGCGATGAGCGTGTTGAGGTAGGCGGCGACGGCACCGCGCACGTAGTCGCTTCCGGTGTCGAGGTCGGCCAGGCCGACGAGCTCGCACGTCTGGACGTTGGTGCGGTCGGCGTAGTTGCTGATGCTCTGCCGGCAGGAGTGGAAGTCACGGTCGGAGTACACGCTCGGGTAGGCGTACTTCGTGTAGCTGCTGCCGGCGGTGCCGGTGCCGGAGCCGGCGCTCATGTGGTTGATGACGACGTCGGCCACGACCTTGACGCCTGCGTTGTGGCACGCCGTCACCATCGAGCGGAAGGCGGCCTCGTCACCGAGCCGGCCGCCGATGCGATAGCTGACGGGCTGGTACGAGGTCCACCACTGGGACCCCTGGATGTGCTCTGCGGCGGGCGAGACCTCGACGAGGCCGTAGCCCTTGGGTCCGAGGACGTTGGTGCACTCGCGGGCCACGGCGTCGTAGCGCCACTCGAAGAGCGTCGCGGTGACGTCCTTGGTGCCGGGCGGCGTCGCACCTGCCTGCGGCACGACCGAGCTGGGGCCGGCCACGGGGACCGCGAGGGCGGCAGCTGCCGCGAGCATCGCCGTGACGATGCGGCGCCGGCGCAGCCGGGGCGGTGAGGGTCGGGTGGGCCTGGGCGTGCGCATGCGGCATCTCCTCGTTGAGACGGCGGGGCTGTGGCAGTTCTTGCCAGTGATGCAAGAACTTGCGGCAGTCAACCGCCGCGTGCGCCACCCCGCAACTCGAAAGCGCCAGGCCCCCGGATCCGCTCAGCGGCGGGACAGCTCAGCGACCACGGTCGCCGCCGGCACGGCACGCGCCGACCTCCACGCGGTGCCCGCCCAGAGGGCGAGCAGGTCAGGACGCTCGGCCTTCGCCGAGGCCCGCCGCAGCGGCACCGTGAGGTGGTGCACCTCGGGGTAGGCCGCCGGCGCCTCGCCGTCGTGTCTGCGCAGGAAGTCGGTCTCGAGACCCCGGGCCCAGCGCCCGGAGTAGGCGCGGGTCACCGCGGTGCCGGCGTAGGCCGCGTCGCCGAGCGCCCGACGGTAGGCCAGGCCCGTGCCCGCCTCGGGGGTCAGCAGCAGGGCGGTGCCGACCTGCACGGCGTCGGCTCCGGCCGCGCGCACCTGGTCGGCCCGCTCGCGGGTGCCGATACCGCCGGCCGCGACGAGCGGCACGTCGGTCTCGGCCCGCACCGAGACGACGAGCTCGACGAGGTCGAGGTTCGTGGGCTCCTTGACCGGGTCGAGCGTGCCGCGGTGACCGCCGCCGTCATGGCCCTGCAGGCAGAGCGCGTCGACGCCGGCCTCGAGCGCGGCGCGGGCCTCGTCGAGGTCGGTGACGGTCGCGACGGTCTCGATGCCGGACCGGCGCAATTCGCCGAGCACGGCGGAGGAGGGCAGCCCGAAGGTGAACGAGACGACCGGCACCTTCTCGCGCACGACGAGGTCGACCTTGCGCTCCCAGTCGTCGTCGTCGCCGGGCCGCGCCTCGCCGGGCTGCGCCCCGACCGTCTCGGCGTCGGCGACCAGCCGCTCGCGGTAGGCGGCGACGGCCGCCGCGCGGTGGGCGCCGGTCAGGGGCGCCGGCGCCCCCGGCGGAGCGGCATACGCGTTGGCCTGCTCGGGCACGAAGAGGTTGACGCCGAAGGGCCGCGAGGTGGCGTCCCAGACCTCGGCGATGGCCGCCGCGAGGGCGGGCGCTGTGAGGTAGCCGCCCGCGAGGAACCCGAGGCCACCGGCGTCTCCGACCGCCGCGACGAGCTCGGGCGTGGTGGGCCCGCCCGCCATGGGGGCGCCGACGACACCGGTGTCGAGCTCACGCAGCAGCATGGCCTCGACGCTACTCCGCTCAGCGCGGACGGACGACCCGGCCTTCGTCCCACACCGGCTCGTTCGACTCGTAGACGCGGCCGTCGGCGCCGAACACGAGGAACCGGTCGAAGCCGCGCGCGAACCACCGGTCGTGCGTGACCGCCACGACGGTGCCCTCGAAGCGGTCGAGACCCTCCTCGAGGGCCTCGGCCGACTGCAGGTCGAGGTTGTCGGTGGGCTCGTCGAGCAGCAGCATCGTCGCACCGGACAGCTCGAGCAGCAGGATCTGGAACCGCGCCTGCTGCCCGCCCGAGAGCGACTCGAAGCGCTGCTCTCCCGACCTCGCCAGCTCGTAGCGGTCGAGGGCCCGCGCTGCCTCCTCACGAGGCTTGCCGGCGCGGTGCTCGTCGCCGCGGTGCAGGATCTCGAGCAGGGTGCGGCCGAGCAGCGACGGGTGCTGGTGGGTCTGGGCGAACCAGCCCGGACGCACCCGCGAGCCGAGCCGCACGACGCCGGTGTGGGCCACGGGGTCGGGCCGCACGTCACCGACCGGCTGGTGCTCGCGCTCGGGGTCGGTGCCCCCGATCGCGAGCAGCCGCAGGAAGTGCGACTTGCCCGATCCGTTGCTGCCGAGGATCGCGACGCGCTCGCCGTACCAGACCTCGAGGTCGAACGGCTTCATCAGGCCGGTGAGCTCGAGGTCGGCCGCGACGATGGCGCGCTTGGCCGTGCGCCCACCCGTGAGCCGCATCTTCACCGACTGGGTCATCGGCGTCTCCTCGGGAGGCCCGGCCTGCTCGAACTTCGCGAGCCGGGTCTGGGCCGCCTGGTAGCGCGACGCCATCCCGTCGTTGTACTTCGCCTTGACCTTCAGCGTCTGCACGAGGGTCTTGAGCTTGACGTGCTCCTCGTCCCAGCGGCGCCGCAGCTCCTCGAGGCGCGCGTTGCGGTCGGCCCGCGCGGCGGCATACGTCGAGAACCGACCCGGGTGCACCCACAGGGTCGCGCCGGCGGCACCCGGCTCGAGCGTGGCGACGCGGGTCGCGACGCGGTCGAGCAGCTCCCGGTCGTGGCTGATGAAGAGCACCGTCTTGGGGCTCGCGACGAGAGCCTCCTCGAGCCAGCGCTTCGTCGGCACGTCGAGGTAGTTGTCCGGCTCGTCGAGCAGCAGCACCTCCTCTGGACCGCGGAGCAGCGCCTCGAGGACGAGCCGCTTCTGCTCGCCGCCCGAGAGCGTGTTGACCTTGCGCCACTGCGCCTTCTCGTAGGGCACGCCGAGCGCAGCCACCGTGCACTGGTCCCAGAGGGTCTCCTGCTCGTAGCCACGGGCCTCACCCCACTCGACGAGGGCGTGGGCGTAGGCCATCTGGTCGTCCTCGGAGTCGCGCTCCATCATGGCGAGCTCCGTGCGGTCGACCTCCTCCGCCGCGTGGCGGATGCGCTCGGGCGCGACGGACACCAGCAGGTCGCGCACGGTCGTGTCGTCGCGGACCTTGCCGATGAACTGGCGCATGACGCCGAGGCCGCCGGAACGCGTGACGGCCCCTTCGTGGGCGGCCAGGTCACCGGCGATGATCCGCGTCAGCGTCGTCTTGCCCGTGCCGTTGGGACCGATGAGGGCGATCTTGGCGCCCTCCCCCACCCGCACGGAGACGTCGTTGAGGAGCGGCCTGCCGTCGGGCAGGCTGAAGGAGACTGAGTTGACGTCGACGTGGCCCACGAGGGTCAAGCCTGACGTATGCCGGCCGGTCGAGTCACGCGGATAACCCGCGTCGTGGTCGGGCTGGGTCCTCAGCCCCACGACCATGAGTCGAGCACGGCACGGTAGACGTCGAGGGACTCCGGGTGGCCCGGGTCGTAGGTGAGACGGATGGCGAAGGCCTGCTCGGCGTACACCGCGACGTAGTAGACGTGTCGCAGCTCGTCCGACTGGTCGACGACGATGCCCATGGCGGAGTAGCCGCCGATCTGCCGCTCCGGCGCGGCCATCGGCCGGAAACCCTTGCCCTCGAAGCCGGTGCGCAGCCGCTCGACGGCCTCCTTCAGCGAGCTCGAACCGATGCGGATCGGGCGCTCGACGGCGATGAACGCCGGCACGTCGGTGTCGTCGGGCTGCACGAGGGTGTCGGGCGGCGGGTCGAGGTCGCGCTCACCCTCCGACCAGCCGACGGGCTTGAGGTAGCTGTAGTCGAAGCCGCGCACGCGCTCCTCGGAGAGGGCCGGGTGGCTCGAGGGGGCCGGCAGCTGCTGGATGCGGTGGCCGGCGCTGTCGGTCGTCGGCGCGGCGGACGTCGGCAGGTGCACGACACCGGTGTCGGTCGGCACCGCCTGGACCGGTCGGGGTGCGGGGTCGTCGGAGCACCCGGCCAGGGCCGAAGCCATGACCAGGCCGAGCGCCGGGAGCAGGGCCGCCGACGTGCTCAGTCGCCGCATCGGGCTACGTCCACGCCCAGGTCGAGAGCAGCTCGTCGAACTCGGCGAGGGCGTGCTCGGCGTCGCCCTGAGAGGAGCTGAGCGTCAGCAGGTAGACCTTGCCGTCGCGCTGCACGCCGTACGACCGGGCCAGAACCTTGACGCCGTCACGCTGAAAGGTCGTCGTGAAGCCGGCCGCAGGGGCACCGGCCACGGACCTGGCCGGGGCAGTGGAGACGGTGCGACCCGCTGCGGTCATCTGGTCGCGGCCCTTCGTCATCTCCTCCTCGAGCACGGACTGGTCACCGGGCGACGTCAGCACGACGAGGTTGTTGGCGAAGGAGCCGACCTTCTTCGACGACAGCAGCACCAGGTCGATGTTCGCAACCCCGTCGGCCTTGTCGGTGGCCTCGGTCCAGCCCTCCGGAGGCACGACGGTGAAGGCGCCGGAGCGGCTCCTGACCTCGTCGCCCGTGGCCGTGGCGGAGCCGGACCCTCCAGATGCACCCGCAGAGGGGGTGGTGGAGGTCGCGGAGGTGGCTTGGCCCGCACCGGAAGGGCGGGCCTGCCCGCCGGCCGGGTCCTTCGAGCAGCCGGTCAGCACCAGCGCGCACGTCAGGAGGCCGACCGAGACGGCACGGGTCGGGCGGGCGCTCATGACAGAGGATCCAACCACAGGGGCCCGCCCGGTGCGGGGTCGAGTCTCGGGGCTGAGACGAGCTGTCTCAGTGACGAGACAGGCTGGGAGCAGAGCGTCTGGCGGGCGTCAGGCGGGGTCGCGCCTCGCCCGGGTCATCGACGAGCGCGCGGCGAGATCCTCGTCGGCCGGGTAGACGACCTCCTCGAGGCTGAGGCCGTGGGCCGGCATGACGTGGATCCCCGGGGCCCGGTCGCGCCGCTCCTGGAGCAGCCTGGGCCAGTCCTTCTCACGGCGCCCCTCCCCCACCGGGACCACCGCCCCGACGAGCGAGCGCACCATGGAGTGGCAGAACGCGTCGGCCCGCACGGTGGCGGCGAGCACTCCGTCGTCGAGGCGCCGCCACGAGAAGTCGAGCAGGGTGCGCACGGTGGTGGCTCCCTCGCGCTGCTTGCAGAAGGCCGCGAAGTCACGCAGGCCCACGAGCGAGCGCGCCGCCTCGTCCATCGCCGTCGCGTCGAGCGGCTTGCGCCACCAGACCGTGTCGTGCCGGCGCAACGGGTCGCGCACGGCACCGGTGTCGGCGATGCGGTAGACGTAGCGGCGCTCCAGCGCTGCGAAGCGGGCGTCGAATCCGTTGGGCGCCAAGGCCGCCCGGCTCACCACGATGTCGTGGGGAAGCACCCCGCCGAGACGGCTGACCAGCGACGGGCCCGGCTCGCGGTCCGACCGGCCCGGCAGCCGTGCCCACGCCTGCGGGTCGAGGTCGGCGTGCACGACCTGACCGCGGGCGTGGACGCCCGCGTCGGTGCGGCCGGCCACCGTCACGCGTACGGGCTCGGTGCTGCGCAGCACCGTGGTGAGCGCCGTGGTGAGCTCGCCCTGGACGGTGCGCAGGCCTGGCTGGGCGGCCCAGCCGGAGAAGTCCGTGCCGTCGTAGGCGAGGTTGATCCGCACCCGCAACGGGGCGGCGGCCGCGTCGCCCGAACCCGTCTCCTCGCTCATCGCGACCGAGCCTAACGGGAGTGGGGCCAGGTGCGGGCACGACGTACCACCGGGCGGTCAACCACCTCTGACCCTCACACGTCTTGTGTGTGGAGCGTCGGGCACTGGGGCCCGGGCTCGCGGAAGGGGAACCTGACCATGAACACCATCTCTCGCCGGGTCGCGGCCGCGGCACTCGCCGCGACCCTCGCGGCACCGGCTGCCGTCGCCGCGACGACGTCGGCCTCGGCCGCGCCGTACTGCGGCATCACGTGGGGCTCGACCACCAAGGCGACGAGCCCGAGCCTGCTCTGGACGGGCCGCGTCACCTCGGCCAGGGCCGGGCAGCACGCCTGCTTCGACCGGGTCGTCTTCGACCTCGCACCGGGCCGGGGCACGCTCGGCTACCGGGTGCGCTACGTCAGCGCCGTGACGAGCCCCGGCAGCGGCCTCCCGGTCGCCGTCACGGGCGGGGCCAGGATCCAGGTCACGGTCGACGCGCCCTCGACCCTGGGCAGGAGCACCACGACCTTCACGGGGTGGCGCACCTTCCGGCAGCTGAAGGGCATCGGCAGCTTCGAGGGCTACACCGACTACGGCCTCGGCGTGCGAGCCCGGCTGCCCATGCGGGCGTTCGTCCTCGCCGACGCCGACGGCGGTCGTCGCCTCGTCGTCGACGTCGCCCACGCCTGGTGACGCCGGCGTGACGGAGCGTTCTCTCGATCGAGATCCCTTCGGGAGAACGCTCCGTCACCCGGGACAACGAAAGAGCAGCCCGCCCCGCGAGGGACGGACTGCTCTTTCGCTGCGTGCAGGGTGGCTCAGGAGCCGGCGCCGGCCTTCGTGAAGCCGGCCTTCTCGGCGTCCTCGGCCGTCTTGAACCAGAACTCCGCGATCGTCTGGTCGTACCACTGACCGTCGGGCTCGTGGTACTTGCCGGAGTCGGCGTTGCCCTTGACGGTGTAGCCCTCGGGGGCCGAGCCGTCCTCGTTCGCGGCGACGGCGCCCTCGGGCAGCTCGACGGCAGCGGCCTCGGTGGCCTCGGTCGTCTCGGCCTTCTCGGCGTCCTCGGCGGCCTTCGTCTCGGCGGCGGCCTGCTTCGACTCGCTCTGCTTCGCAGCGCGCTTCGTGGCGGCCTCGGCCTCCTTGACCGTCGCCTTCTTGGCCGACAGCGGCTCGCGGACGAGCTCGATGACGACCATGGGGGCGTTGTCACCCTTGCGGGCGCCGATCTTCGTGATGCGGGTGTAGCCACCCTCGCGAGCCGCCATGTCGGGGGCGATCTCGGCGAAGAGACGGTGGACGACACCCTTGTCGCGCACGACCGTGAGGACGCGGCGGCGGGCGTGGAGGTCACCGCGCTTGGCGAACGTGATGAGACGCTCGGCCAGCGGGCGCAGGCGCTTGGCCTTGGCCTCGGTCGTCGTGATCTTGTCGTGCTCGAAGAGCGACGTCGCGAGGTTGGCCAGGATCAGCCGCTCGTGGGCGGGGCCGCCACCGACGCGGGGACCCTTGGTGGGGGTGGGCATTTCGTTTCTCCTAGAAGTCCGACCAGGCCGTTCTCGATCAGGGCGTCGAGGGCTCGGTCAAGAAGCGGTTGGTCAGAGACGCTCGTCCTCGACGAACGACTGGTCGTCGTCGTCGCTGTAGTCATCGTCGCCGTAGCCGTCGACCAGGGCCGACGGGTCGAACCCGGGCGGGCTGTCCTTGAGGGCCAGACCCATGCCGACGAGCTTGGCCTTGACCTCGTCGATCGACTTCGCACCGAAGTTGCGGATGTCGAGCAGGTCGGCCTCGCTGCGGCCCACGAGCTCACCCACGGTGTGGATGCCCTCGCGCTTGAGGCAGTTGTAGGAACGAACGGTGAGGTCCAGGTCCTCGATCGGCAGGGCGAGGTCCGCGGCGAGCGCGGCGTCCGTCGGCGACGGGCCCATGTCGATGCCCTCGGCCTCGACGTTGAGCTCGCGCGCCAGGCCGAAGAGCTCGACCAGCGTCTTGCCGGCCGAGGCCATGGCGTCGCGCGGGGTCATCGAGTTCTTCGTCTCGACGTCGACGATGAGCTTGTCGAAGTCGGTGCGCTGCTCGACTCGGGTCGCCTCGACCTTGTAGGTCACGGTGAGCACCGGGCTGTAGATCGAGTCGACCGGGATGCGGCCGATCTCCTGGTCACCGGACTTGTTCTGCTGGGCCGAGACGTAGCCACGGCCACGCTCGACGGTCAGCTCCATCTCGAGCTTGCCCTTGTCGTTCAGCGTCGCGATGTGCAGGTCGGGGTTGTGCACCTCGACACCCGCCGGCGGCGTGATGTCGGCGGCGGTGACCGCACCCGGGCCCTGCTTGCGCAGGTACATGACGACCGGCTCGTCGTGCTCCGAGGAGACGACGAGGCCCTTGATGTTGAGGATCATCTCGGTGACGTCCTCCTTCACGCCCGGCACGGTCGTGAACTCGTGGAGCACGCCGTCGATGCGGATGGAGGTGACCGCCGCGCCCGGGATGCTCGAGAGCAGGGTGCGACGGAGGGAGTTGCCGAGCGTGTAGCCGAAGCCGGGCTCGAGCGGCTCGATGGTGAAGCGGCTGCGGGCCTCGACCACGACCTCTTCGGAGAGCACGGGACGCTGTGCGATGAGCACTGTTCAGTTCCTTCCCACGGGCGACCGCCATATGACGCCTCGTGAAACTGCCCGGTCGTGATCCGGGCGGGCCGGCACGGCTCTGTCTGCGAGCCGGCCCCGAGAATGAGGGGCGTATGCCGTGGGGCCGGGGCCCCACGGCATACGTCCTCGGGTCAGTTCTTCGAGTAGAGCTCGACGATCAGCTGCTCGGTGAGCTGCGAGTCGATCTGCGCGCGCACCGGGAGCTGGTGGATGAGGATCTGCAGCGAGCCGTCGACGACCTGCATCCAGGCCGGGACGGGACGCTCGCCGAACGTCTGGCGGGCCAGCTCGAACGGGAAGCTCTCGACGGACTGCTTGCGGACCGTGATGATGTCGTACTGCTCGACGCGGTAGCTCGGGACGTCGACGCGCACGCCGTTGACCTCGAAGTGACCGTGGGTCACGAGCTGACGCGCGTGGCGACGCGTGCGGGCCAGGCCCGCGCGGTAGACCACGTTGTCGAGACGGGACTCGAGGATCTGGAGGAGGTTCTCACCGGTCTTGCCGGGGCGCTTCGCCGCTTCCTTGTAGTAGCGGACGAACTGCTTCTCCATGACGCCGTACTGGAAGCGGGCGCGCTGCTTCTCCTGGAGCTGGGTCAGGTACTCCTTCTCCTGGATCCGGCGACGGCCGTGCTGGCCGGGCGGGAACGGGCGGAGCTCGAAGTTCTTGTCGCCGCCGACGAGGTCCATCTTGAGGCGGCGGGACTTCTTGGTGATCGGGCCGGTGTAACGAGCCATGACTTATCTACTCTTCCTGGTCTCTGGCCGGATCAGACGCGACGGCGCTTGGGCGGGCGGACACCGTTGTGCGGCGTGGGCGTGACGTCGCTGATCGCGCCGACCTCCAGGCCGGTGGCGGTGAGCGAACGGATCGCCGTCTCGCGGCCCGAGCCCGGGCCCTTCACGAAGACGTCGACCTTGCGCATGCCGTGCTCCATGGCGCGGCGGGCAGCAGCCTCGGCCGCCATCTGGGCAGCGAACGGGGTGGACTTGCGCGAGCCCTTGAAGCCGACCTGGCCGGCAGAGGCCCAGGCGATCACGGCGCCGGTGGGGTCGGTGATCGAGATGATCGTGTTGTTGAACGTGCTCTTGATGTGAGCGTGCCCGTGGGCGACGTTCTTCTTCTCCTTGCGACGAACCTTCGTCACGCGAGCCTTGGGAGGCATGTTTCTCCTACGTCAGAACTGAATGTCGGTGAGGACCACAGATGAGGGCGCCGAAGCGATCTCGATCAGGGTCACTTGGCCTTCTTCTTGCCGGCCACGGTGCGCTTCGGGCCCTTGCGGGTGCGCGCGTTGGTCTTGGTGCGCTGGCCGCGCACGGGAAGACCACGACGGTGACGGAGACCTTCGTAGGAGCCGATCTCGACCTTGCGGCGGATGTCGGCCTGCACCTCACGGCGAAGGTCACCCTCGAGGCGGTAGTTGCCCTCGAGGAAGTCACGAAGCGCAACGAGCTCGGTCTCACCGAGGTCCTTGACGCGGGTGTTGGGGTCGACGCCGGTGGCAACCAGCGCCTGCTTGGAACGGGTGCGACCGACACCGAAGATGTAGGTCAGCGCAACCTCGACGCGCTTCTCGCGCGGAAGGTCGACTCCAACAAGACGAGCCATGTTGGGTTTTCTCCTGGATTCTGTTTCGCGGAGGTCTGGAGCAGGCACCGATCCGGGTCGCGGACCGCCACACAGAAGGACGGGCCAACCGGTCCCCGGCCTCCGTGCCGGGGGTGACGTCCTGCGCCGACGCGACGGTCGGTCATCAGGGGCCGGGTGCTGCTTTCATTCACATGTCTTGCGTGCTGTCGAAGTCTGTCGACGGCGAGGTGGTGCTTCTGCTCAGCCCTGGCGCTGCTTGTGGCGCAGGTTCTCGCAGATCACCATGACCCGACCGTTGCGGCGGATCACCTTGCACTTGTCGCAGATCTTCTTGACGCTGGGCTGAACCTTCATCTGCCTGCTGTCTTCAGATCGCGCGCCTGCCTCCGCGGGCCCCGAGGGGCTCGTGTCGCCAGGTGCTTGGTTGTGTAATCGGGAGTTGGTGCCTCGCACTCGTCCCGGCCGGCGTGCCCGCTCGCGCGTGCCGCCAGGCCGACCCTGGTGCTCAGCGGTAGCGGAAGACGATCCGACCGCGGGTCAGGTCATAGGGCGAGAGCTCGACCACCACACGGTCCTCCGGGAGGATCCTGATGTAGTGCTGTCGCATCTTGCCCGAGATGTGTGCGAGCACCTTGTGACCGTTGGAGAGCTCCACCCGGAACATCGCGTTCGGGAGAGCCTCGACGATCGTGCCCTCGATCTCGATGACACCGTCCTTCTTGGCCATATCCTCCGTCTATCTGTTGGTGGCCGACCCGGACTGGACCGGCCTTGGGACGTGCCTGTCTGCCGCGCCCGGAGGTGTCTCCGGACGACAGGCGGTACTCAGGCGCCGAGGCACACGACACCCAACGCACAAGACTACGCCACGCCGGCGATTACCCGAAATCGGCGCAGCGGCCCTCCACGCTGGTATGCCGGCCCGCGGGTCAGCCGCGCAGCTCGGCCAGGCGCAGCGACACCACGCGTTCGAGCACGGGGTCGGGAACCGGCCGGTCGACGGTGAAGCGGATGGTGCCCTTGCTGAGCGAGAAGCCCTCGAGATCGGGGGCCACCGCCTCGACGACGGCGGGGCTGAACGGGAAGAGCGAGAGGTGCTTCGCGGCGGCCGTGACGCCGACCAGGGGCCGGCCGTCGAGCCGCAGGGCCGGCATGCCGTAGCTCGTGCCCTCCTCCGCCTCGGGTACGAGGCGCGATGCGATGTCGACAACGTGCTGCAGCGCCGCGCGTTGGTCCGGCCCGAGGCCTGCCAGGTAGTCGCCGATCGTCCCCACGTCGACGATCCTGCCACCGGCGCCGCGGTTCAGGGGTCGTATGCCGCGGGTACGTACGGCGGGCAGTCCCGCCGAGCCCCGCCCGACCTCCCTGGTCCCGGGAGCGGCACGGGTCTGCGGGGTGCCCACCCTCCAGGGCTCCCCTGCCGTTCGACACCCTCCACCAGCCGCCCTCCGACGCCTGACCCACGAAAGGCAGTCATGGCCGCTCGCACCCGCGCCCGCACTCGCACCTCCACGATCGTCGTGCTCCTCTGGCTCCTCATCGGGCTCGTCGCCGCCTTCCAGCGTGGCTACCTCGGCTCCTCGGAGCCGAGCTGCAGCCGTCTGTCGACGATCGCGGTGACGATCGTCGCCGGCCCGCTCAACTACGTCGGGCTCAACCCGAGGATCGGCTGCTCGACGCCCCAGCCGTCGAGGTAGGCCGCCGCGTCCCGACGTCGTGTCGGGTGCGCCGGGGTCGGTCCGCACACACGGACGCACACCCCGGCCACCCGGCATACTGGCGGGGTGACCGAGCCCGGCGACGACGCCGCCCACCCGACCGCAGCCGACGACCACGCTGACAACCCTGGCGACACCGTGAGCGCACCACCCACGGAGGCGGAGTCGGTCGAGGACTACTACGCCCGGATCGCGGCCGCGGCCGGCGACGACGGGCGGCTGCCGGTGGCCGTCGAGGAGATGCCCGGGTGGGACATCTACCCGTACGAGCTGGAGGGCCTGCGGCTCAAGCCGATCCGACCCCCGGCCGACGAGGAGCCGCAGCGCCGCGGCGAGGAGCAGGCAGACTGCTGGTGCGCTTCCGGCCCCTCGCCCGACACCGACGGGACCGTCGTGTGGACCAACACGCGCTGGCGGCTGAGCCTCAGCCGCGACACCGGGCTGCCGATCATGCTCGTGCTCCAGCCGGTCGAGCACCACGACCTGCCCACGCTGCCGGGTGACCTCGCCGCGGAGATGGGCCAGCTCGTGGTCGCCGTCGCCGACGCCGTCGAGCACGTGCCAAGCGTCGGGCGCGTCCAGCTCGCCAAGTGGGGCGACGGTGGAGCCCACCTGCACCTGGTCTTCCTCGGCCGGCCCGCGCGGATGCTGCAGTTCCGCGGGTCGCCGCTCATCGACTGGGAGGAGAACCTCCCGCGCGTGCCGCTTGAGGTGCTGCAGGCCAACGCCCGCGTCGTCGCCGAGCGCATGGTCGTGCACGTCGGCGGCCGCGCCGGTGACCTCGGACGCAGCGGGCCGCAGGGCTGAGCGCAGACGCCGCCGGCACATTACGGTGTGGCGCCGGCCGGGCGCCGGCCGGGACACGGGCCGACGCCACACGCCGTGACGGGGTCAGAGTCCGGCGGGCCAGCCGGGTCCGTTCGAGGCGGGCCACGCGGGCGGGTCGGCGACGTGCGCGAACGTCAGGCGCGGGTCGGTCGCCACGGCCTCGAGCTCGCCGTCGGTGACCCGCCGCGAGGCGGGGTCGGCCGAGCCGTCGAGGACCGAGGTGGCCGTGACGACCGTCGAGTCCACGGTGCGCCACAGCGTGGCCGTGGTGCGGGGCCCGTCGTGGGTCACCACCAGGGTGCCTCCGGACACCTGCCGCGCCACACACGCCGCCGCTCCCTGGGCCGACCGGCCCGCGAGCACCGACACCTCGCCGTTCGGCGCGATGTCGCCGACCTTGACGCGCGAGCCCCGGGCGTCGACCACCCGGCTGGAGGCGTCGCACACCCGCGGCCCCTGGGGAGCGTCGACGGGTCGCTGCGACATCAGCACCGTGAGGGTCTCGTCGTCGTCGACCCGGTAGACCGCCTGCCACTCGGTGGCCCTCGACGCCTGCGCGTCGGGCAGCGGCGTCGAGCGGGTCCAGTCGCTCGGGTAGACGTCGGTGGCGGTCCCCGGTCGCGCGACCGCGTCGTCGACGACCTGCACCAGCGTCTCGTCGACCGTCGAGCCTGCGACCCAGTCGGTCGACGACGCCGCGGCACCTGCCGCCGGCTGTGCAGCGGGCGGCACCGAGCGCTGGAGGGTGCCGGCGCCGACCACCGTCAGACCTGCGACGACGGCGGCCCCGGTGACCCCTGCCACCAGGGCCCCGCCGCGGCGCACGGCCCGACGACGCCGGCCTCCGGCGATGCTCGCGCCGAGGTCGGGCTCTGCAGGGACGGCGGAGGTGGCGCGGTCGAGGCGCTCCCTCAGTTCGTCCTCGATGACGCTGTGCGTGGTCATGCGCGTGCTCCTTCGCTGCTCGTCAACACGGTCTCCAGTCGTGACAGCGCCCGCGCGGCCTGGCTCTTGACCGTGCCCTCGGGCAGGTCGAGCACTCGCGCCACCTCGGCGACGGAGAGGTCCTCGAGGTAGCGCAGGACGACGACGGCGCGGTGCTTGGCCGAGAGCTGCGCGAGCGCCGCCATCAGCTGCGGATCGACGCCGTCGCGGGAGTCGACGCCCCGGTCGGGAACCTCGGCGACGAGTGGTTCGCGGGCCGCTCGCCGCGCCGCCGTGTAGCAGGCGTTGACGAGGGCGCGCCGCGCGTACGCGTCGCGGGTCTCGTCGTGGATGCGCGACCAGTGGACGTAGAGCCTCGTGAACGTCGCCTGGACGACGTCCTCCGCCGAGGCCCAGCTGCCGAGGATGGCGTAGGCGATCCGCATGAAGGCCCGCTGCCGCGCCTCGAAGTAGGCGCAGTAGTCGCCCTCCCACACGGGCCGTCGGCCCATCGTCCTCCCCCTTCGCCGTTCTGCTGTCCCCCTCCATACCTGCGGGAGGCCGATCCGGTTCCATCGTTTCGCACCGGAATCGCTGCGGCGGGCGACCGGCCGGAGGTGCGGCAGGACCGGCGTGGTCAGCCGTGGTGCGCCGGCCGCTCGAAGAAGAGCACGGCGACCACGCCGACGAGCAGCACGGCCGCGGGCAGCAGCATGGCCTGGGACATGGCGGAGGAGAACCCGTCGGCGACCTGGGGAGGCATCGCGCCGCCGCCGGCCCGCTGCATCGACCCGGACGACAGCTCGACATCGGGGAGGTTCGCCGCCATGCGCGCCTCGATGACGGCTGCGATGGCGGCGCTGCCGAGCACGGCACCGACCTGCCGCGTCGTGTTGTAGACGCCGGCGCCGGCACCGGCCGACGACAGGGGCAGGTTGCGGGTGGCCGTGGCCGCGAGTGGACCCCACATGAACGCGCTGCCCACACCCATCAGCCCCATCGGCAGGAGCAGCTGCCAGATCGCGGTCTCGGGACGCATGACCGCCGCGACCCAGAAGAGCGAGGCCGAGGTGAGCCCGAGACCGATGGGGGCGAGCAGCTTCGGGTGCACCTTGTCGGTGAGCCGGCCGCCGACGGGGGCGAGCGCCCCGGAGATGACCGCCATCGGAGCGAGCAGCAACGCGGACGACGTCGGGCTGAGGCCGCGGACCGCCTGCGCGTAGAGCATGAACGGGAAGGCCATCGCCGTGATCGCGAAACCCACGGTCGTGATGCCGATGTTGGAGACGGAGAAGTTGCGGTCGCGGAAGAGGCCGAGGGGCACCAGGGGCTCGTTCGTGTTGCGGGACTGCCAGACCAGGAAGAGCGCGAAGACGACGATGCCGACCCCGATGAGCAGCGGCACCGAGACGACGCCGCTGATCGTGCCCCAGTCGTAGGTCTCGCCCTCCTGGACCCCGAACACGATGAGGAACATGCCGACCGCCGACAGCGCGACCCCGAGCCAGTCGAAGGCGTGGCTATGGGTGCCCAGCCTCGGGACCAGCCGGGCCGCCAGAACGAAGGCGATGATGCCGACGGGCACGTTGATGAAGAAGATCCACTCCCAGCCGGGGCCGTCGACGAGCAGGCCGCCGACGACCGGGCCGACGAGGATCGCGACACCGGCGGTCGCACCCCACAGGGCCATGGCCTGCCCGCGAGAGGCCGCCGGGAACGTGCGGGTGATGACGGCCATCGTCTGCGGCGTCAGCATCGAGGCGCCGAGCCCCTGCACCACCCTGGCGACGATGAGGCCCGTGATGGTGCCGGTGAGGCCGCACCAGAGCGAGGCCAGGGTGAAGATGGTGAGCCCGGCGAGATAGACGTTCTTGGGACCGTAGCGGTCGCCGAGCCGTCCGGTGATGAGCAGCGGCGTGGCGTACGCGAGCAGGTAGGCACTGGTGACCCAGATGACGCTGTTGACGTCGGTGTCGAGGCCGCGCAGGATCGCGGGGGTCGCGACCGAGACGATGGTCGAGTCGACGAGGATCATGAAGAAGCCGATGACCATGGCCCACAAGGCCGGCCACGGGTTGTGGTCGGCCGGCACGCCACCGGGGGGCGCGGTGTCACCCACCTCGCCGGTCGGCCCGGTCGTCCTCGTCGTGCCTCCGTCACTGGCCACGGTGGGCCCCCTTCTGCTCATCCCGCACAGCGCCCTCGATTCTTCACCCGCGCACCGACAGTCGTCACTGCCACGGGCTGGACGGCTCGGGTCAGGTCCAGCGCGTCGAGAGCCACATCGGGTCGTAGCCGGTGAGCGGCACCATGCGCCAGGTCAGGTCCGCGTCGGCGCTCCGCAGCCGGGCCTCGACGCGGAAGCGATGAGGCGTCTCGATCGCGATGACCTCGGCCCGGAAGGTGTCCTCGTCGACCCACCCACCGCTCGACACGACGGGCAGCCGCGCTCCCCCGGCGACCATCTCGCCCTCACGCCAGGCTCCGTGGGCGACCGGCACGCGCACCCACTCACCCTTGCGGCTGAGCCCCAGCACGTGGCCGGGGCCCTCGCGGGTGACCGACACGGCGGTGTAGTCGGAGGCCAGGTCCGAGGCGCTCGAGCGGTTGAACTCCGCGTAGTCAGGCCCCAGCGCCTCGCCCGTCAGCGCCGGGATCTGCAACCCGGCCAGCCGCTCGGCCAACGCGGCGTCGGCCGCCTGGGACCCCGCCCCGCCGATCGCGGGCACGAGGTGGCGCCACAGCGCGTCGAGCGTCGACTGCATGCGCTCCTGCTCGGCCGTCACGGCCACGACGGTGTCGTGGTCGGGCAGCACGACGAGGAACTGGCCGTAGGCGCCGTCGCCGCGGAACCCGAAGCGCTGCATCCAGAACGAGTAGCCGTAGCCGCGCCGCCAGTCCTCGTCGGCGCCGGGGTCCTCGTTGAGCGGACCGAACGCGCGGGTGGCCTCCTCGACCCACTTCTCCGAGAGCAGCCGGCGCCCCTGCCAGACACCCCTGTCGAGGTAGAGCTGCGCGATCGAGGCGATCGTCTCGGTGGTCAGGTGCGAGCCGGTGAAGCCGAGCTCGCGCCCGGTCGGGTCGCGGTGCCACGGGATGAGCTCCTGCACCCCGAGCGGCACGAGCAGCCGCGGGTGGAGGTACTCGGAGATCCCGTCGCCGGTGAGCCGACGCACGATGAGCGCGAGCACGTACGTCGCGACCTGGTTGTACGCGAAGACGCTGCCGGGCGGTTGCGTCGGCGTGGTCGCGAAGACGCGCGGCACCCAGTCGCCCGTGGTGTCGAAGTCGTTGCCGCTCATCCGGTCGAACACGTGCGACCAGGCGTCCTCCTCGTGGCCCACCGTCATCGACAGGCAGTGACGCACCCGCACGTCGTCCCAGCCGGGCGCGACGGCGTCGCGGTCGAGGTCCGGGAAGTGGTCGAGCACCCGGTCGTCGAGCGCCAGCCGGCCCTCCTGCACGAGGAAGCCGACGGCCGTGGCCGTCACCGTCTTCGAGAGGGAGTACGCGAGGTGGACGCGGTCGGCGGCATACGGCCTCCACCAGCCCTCGGCGACGACGTGCCCGTGGCGCACGACCATGAGGCTGTGGAGGCCGAGGTGCTCTCGCTCCACGCTGTCGACGAGGTCGAGGATTCCGGTGGCGTCGACGCCCTGCGCCGACGGGGTGCTGCGGGGAAGGGTCACGAGCGTGAGGCTACGCGGAGCCGGTGCCGTGTGGGGCCGGTGGATGCCGTGTCGCTCGGTGAGCCCGACGGTCCGGTGCTCAGACCGAGACGTCGAGGGGTGCGTATGCCGCCCCGACCGACTCGAGGGCAGCCTTGCCACCGTCGATGGCCGTGAGGATCCAGAGCCCGTCCTCACGGACGGCGACCGAGTGCTCGGCGTGCGCAGCCCGCGACCCGTCCGCGGTGACGACGGTCCAGTCGTCGGAGAGCACCTTGGTGTCGGTGGACCCGAGCGTGATCATCGGCTCGATGGCGCCGGTGAAGCCGTCGACGAGCTTCGGGCCCGTCTCTCGCACGGCGTAGTTCGGGATCTGCGGGTCCATGTGCATCTGGGTGCCGATGCCGTGGCCGACGTACTCGTCGATGACGCCGTAGACGCGACCGTCGCGGTCGGCGGCACTCTCGATGCTCGCCTCGACGGCGTCGCCCACCGCGTACAGCCGGCCACCGACCTGCATCGCGGCGATGCCGGCATACAGGCTGGCCTCGGTCGCGGCGATGAGGGCGAGGTCCTCGGGACGCCCGGCCTCGGGGCCGCCGACGACCGCGGTGAACGCCGCGTCGCCGTTCCAGCCCTTGACCTCGGCGCCGCAGTCGATCGAGACGATGTCGCCCGCCTCCAGCACGCGCGTGCCCGGGATGCCGTGGACGACCTCGTCGTTGACGCTCGTGCACAGCGTGTGGCTGTAGCCCGGCACGAGCTGGAAGTTCGGGATGCCGCCGTGGCTGCGGATGAAGTCCTCGGCGAGGCGGTCGAGCTCGAGCGTGGTGACGCCGGGGCGCACCTCGCCCGCAAGCATCTCGAGGGTGCGCCCGACGAGCAGCCCCGCCTCGCGCATGAGGAGGAGCTGCTCGTCGGTGCGGCCCTGGAGCCGGGTGCGGCGTCCGAACATCAGGCGTGCTGGGGCAGGGCGGCGATGACGCGGTCGGTGACCTCGTCGACCTCGCCCATGCCGTCGACCTTCACGAGGAGGCCGACCTGGTCGTAGTGGTGCGCCAGCGGGGCGGTCTCCTTGCGGTAGATCGCCTGGCGCTCACGGATGACGTCCTCGGTGTCGTCGGCGCGACCCTCGGTCTGCGCCCGCTTGAGCAGGCGCTCGACGATGGCGTCCTCGTCGACCTCGAGCTCGAGGACCGCGTCGAGGGCGTGACCGTGGCGCGCGAGCATCGCGTCGAGCGCGTCGACCTGGCCCGACGTGCGCGGATAGCCGTCGAGGAGGAAGCCGTGGGTGGCGTCGTCCCAGGAGAGGCGGTCCTCGACGATCTCGTTGGTGATGTCGTCGGAGACGTAGCCACCCGACTTGATGATCTCGTCGACCTTGACACCCAGCGGGGTCTGGTCCTTGATGTTGGCGCGGAAGATGTCGCCGGTCGAGATGGCCGGGATGCCGAGGCGGTCGGCGATCCGCGCCGCCTGGGTGCCCTTACCGGCGCCGGGCGGGCCGAGGATGATCAGTCGCATTTAACGGAGGAACCCTTCGTAGTGACGCTGCTGCAGCTGCGCCTCGATCTGCTTGACCGTCTCGAGGCCCACACCCACGACGATGAGGATCGACGTGCCGCCGAACGGGAAGTTCTGGTTGGCGCCGACGAGCACGAGGGCCACGAGCGGGATGAGCGAGACGATCGCGAGGTAGATGGCACCCGGTACGGTGATTCGGGTCAGGACGTAGTTGAGGTACTCGGCCGTGGGTCGCCCGGCCCGGATACCCGGGATGAAGCCGCCGTACTTCTTCATGTTCTCGGCGACCTCGGTCGGGTTGAACGTGATCGAGACGTAGAAGAACGTGAAGAAGAGGATGAGGGCGACGTAGATCGCCATGTAGATGGGGTGGTCACCGCGGACCAGGTTCGACTGCACCCACGTCACCCAGTCGGGGTTGTTGCCGTCGGCGCGCGTGTTGAACTGCGCGATGAGGCCCGGCAGGGCGAGCAGCGAGCTGGCGAAGATGACCGGGATGACGCCGGCCATGTTGACCTTGAGCGGGATGTACGTGGACGTGCCGCCGTACATGCGCCGGCCGACCATGCGCTTGGCGTACTGGACGGGGATGCGGCGCTGCGACTGCTCGACGAAGACGACCGCGGCGATGACGAAGATGCCGAGGACGATGATGCCGAGGAAGGTGCCCCAGCCCTTGTTCTCGCGGATGCCCCAGAGCGAGGCGGGGAAGCCGGCGGCGATCGACGTGAAGATCATCAGGGACATGCCGTTGCCAACACCCTTGTCGGTGATGAGCTCGCCGAACCACATGATCAGGCCGGTGCCGGCCGTCATGGTGAGCACCATGATGACGATGGTGACCATCGACTGGTCGGTCATGATCGAGCTGCACGACCCGCCGAACAGGCTCGAGGGGTTGCGCGCGAAGGTGACGAGGGTCGCCGACTGGAGGATCGCGAGGCCGATCGTCAGGTAGCGGGTGTACTGGGTCAGCTTGGTCTGACCCGACTGGCCCTCCTCCTTGAGCGCCTCGAAGCGCGGGATGACCACCGTGAGCAGCTGGATGATGATGCTCGCCGTGATGTACGGCATGATCCCGAGCGCGAACACCGACAGCTGGAGCAGCGCACCGCCGCTGAAGAGGTTGGCGAGGTTGAGGAACCCGCTCTGGTCACCCGACTGGCCCTTGTTGGCCTCGAGACAGTTCTGCACGAGGCTGTAGCTGACACCGGGCGTCGGCACGTGCGAGCCGAGCCGGAACAGCACGATGATGCCGAGCGTGAAAAGCAGCTTCTTGCGCAGGTCCGGGGTACGGAACGCGCGTGCGAAGGCGGCGAGCACTGGGTCCTCCTGGGGGCCGCGCGGTGGCGCGGCGTCATTCATGCAATCCGTGGAAGGTTAACGCAAAGGCGCAGCGCCCCGAGCCTCCGACCGCGGTAACCGACGTCACGTCGGCGCGCGGCTGGCGCTCGGGGCGCTGCTCACACGAGGTGTGTGGGGGTCACGCTGGACCGGTCACTCAGCCTGCGATGGCGGTGACCGTGCCGCCGGCGGCCTCGATCTTCTCCTTGGCGGACGCCGAGAACTTGTGCGCCTCGACCTCGACCTTGACGGAGATCTCGCCCGTCCCGAGCACCTTCACCGGGAAGCCGTCGCGGACGGCACCCTTGGCGACGAGGTCCTCGACCGACACCTGGCCGCCCTCGGGGAAGAGGAGCTGCAGGCGGTCCAGGTTCACGACCTGGTACTCGGTGCGGAACGGGTTCTTGAAGCCGCGGAGCTTCGGAAGGCGCATGTGCATCGGCATCGAGCCGCCCTCGAAACGCTCCGGGACCTGGTAGCGGGCCTTGGTGCCCTTGGTGCCACGACCGGCGGTCTTGCCCTTGGAGCCCTCACCACGACCGACGCGGGTCTTGGCGGTCTTGGCTCCGGGGGCCGGACGCAGGTGGTGGACCTTGAGGGCGGACTCGCCCGACTTCTTGGCGTTGTCGGCCATGGTCAGTCAACCTCCTCGACGGTCACGAGGTGCGTCACCGTCTTGACCATCCCGCGGATCTCGGGACGGTCCTCCTTGACGACGACGTCGCCAATGCGCTTCAGACCGAGGCTGCGCAGCGTGTCACGCTGGTTCTGCTTGCCACCGATCTCGGAACGGGTCTGGGTCACCTTGAGACGAGCCATCACGCACCAGCCTTCGCAGCCTGGGCCTCGGCGAGGCCGGCCGCACGGGCCCTGAGCATGGCCGCCGGAGCGACCTCCTCGAGGGTCTTGCCACGACGGGCAGCGACCGACTCGGGGCGCTCGAGGTCACGCAGGGCCTGGGCCGTCGCGTGCACGATGTTGATGGCGTTGTCGGAGCCCAGCGACTTGCTGAGGACGTCGTGGATGCCGGCGCACTCGAGCACCGCACGCACCGGGCCACCGGCGATGACACCGGTACCGGGGGCGGCGGGGCGGAGCATGACGACACCAGCGGCCGCCTCACCCTGGACGGGGTGCGGGATGGTGCCCTGGATGCGCGGGACCTTGAAGAAGTTCTTCTTGGCCTCCTCGACACCCTTGGCGATGGCCGCGGGAACTTCCTTGGCCTTGCCGTAGCCGACACCCACGGTGCCGTCACCGTCGCCGACGACGACGAGGGCGGTGAAGCTGAAGCGACGACCACCCTTGACGACCTTGGCGACACGGTTGATGGTCACGACGCGCTCGACGTACTGGTTCTTGTCGTCACGGCTGTCGCGGTTGTCGCGGCCACCGCGGTTGTCGCGGCGGTCTCCGCGCTCGGTGCGCTCGCCGCCACCGGCGGGGCCGGTGCCTCGACGCTGCTGTCCGGGCATCAGATGTTCCTCATCTCAACAATTGCGGTCACGAAGTGCTTGGTCACAGGGACAGCCCACCTTCACGGGCGCCCTCGGCGATCGCGGCGACGCGGCCGTGGTACTTGTTGCCACCTCGGTCGAACACGACGGCCTCGATACCGGCGTCCTTGGCACGCGAGGCGACGAGCTCGCCGACCTTCTTGGCCTTGGCGGTCTTGTCACCCTCGAACGCGCGCAGGTCGGCCTCCATCGTCGAGGCCGAGGCCACGGTCTTGCCGACCGTGTCGTCGACGACCTGGACGAAGAGGTGACGGCTCGAACGCGACACGACGAGGCGGGGACGGGCGGTGGTGCCGCTGATCTTCTTGCGACCGCGGACCTGGCGACGGATGCGAGCGGCAGCCTTGGACTTGCCGCGCTTGATGATCATTGCCATGGCTTACTTACCGGCCTTTCCGACCTTGCGACGGATCTGCTCGCCCGCGTAGCGAACGCCCTTGCCCTTGTACGGGTCGGGCTTGCGCAGCTTGCGGATGTTGGCCGCGACCTCACCGACGAGCTGCTTGTCGATGCCCTGCACCGAGAAGCGGGTCGGGTTCTCGACGGCGAAGTTGATGCCGGCGGGAGCCTGGATGAGGATCGGGTGCGAGTATCCGAGCGAGAACTCGAGGTCCGAGCCCTTCGCGGCGACACGGTAACCCGTGCCGTGGATCTCCATCTTCTTCTCGTAGCCCTCGGTGACACCGAGGACCATGTTGTTGATGAGCGAGCGGGTCAGGCCGTGACGCGAGCGCGAGTCACGCTCGTCGTCGGGGCGCTTGACCTCGAGGTTGCCCTCGGCCAGCTCGACGGTGATCGGCTGAACGACGGTCAGGGAGAGCTCACCCTTGGGGCCCTTGACCGTGACGTCCTGGCCGCTGACGTTGACGTCCACACCCGAGGGGATGGAGACGGGAAGTCGTCCGATTCGCGACATGTCTTCGTCTCCTTACCAGACGTAGGCGAGGACTTCCCCACCCACGCCCTTCTCGTGTGCCTGCTTGTCGGTCAGCAGTCCCGTCGAGGTCGACAGGATCGCGACGCCGAGCCCGCCGAGAACCTTGGGCAGGTTCGTCGACTTGGCGTAGACGCGCAGACCGGGCTTGCTCACGCGGCGCACTCCGGCGATGGAGCGCTCGCGGTTGGGGCCGTACTTGAGGTCGATGGTCAGCGTCTGGCCGACCTCGGCCTCCTCGATCTTCCAGGAGGCGATGTAGCCCTCGGCCTGGAGGATCTCGGCGATGTTCTTCTTCAGCTTCGAGTACGGCATGGAGACGACGTCGTGGTGCGCCGAGTTGGCGTTCCGGACGCGGGTCAGCATGTCCGCAATCGGGTCAGTCATGGTCATGGTGGGCTCTCCGCCCTTCCTCACCGGGGTTTCGACCTCGGCATCTGCCGCCGGCATGTGCCGGGTGGTCGACCTACGGTGTCAGAGGTGTGTTGGTCTGGGTGGTGCTGGGCTCGGGAGCCGGTTACCAGGAGCTCTTGGTCACGCCCGGCAGCTCGCCCGCGTGAGCCATCTCGCGAAGGCAGATGCGGCAGAGGCCGAACTTGCGGTACACCGAGTGCGGGCGACCGCACTTCTGGCAGCGGGTGTACGCGCGGACCTTGAACTTCGGCTTCCGGTTCGCCTTGTTAACGAGCGCGGTCTTGGCCATGTCAGTTCTCCTTGAAGGGGAAGCCGAGCTGCTTGAGCAGCGCGCGACCCTCGTCATCGTTGGTCGCCGTGGTGACCACGGTGATGTCCATGCCTCGCACGCGGTCGATCTTGTCCTGGTCGATCTCGTGGAACATCGACTGCTCGGTCAGACCGAACGTGTAGTTGCCGTGGCCGTCGAACTGCTTCGGCGAGAGGCCACGGAAGTCACGGATGCGCGGCAGGGCGATCGTGACGAGGCGGTCGAGGAACTCCCACATGCGGTCGCCACGCAGCGTCGTGTGGGCGCCGATCGGCATGCCCTCACGCAGCTTGAACTGGGCGATGGACTTGCGAGCCTTGGTCACGACCGGCTTCTGGCCGGTGATGGCCGTGAGGTCGCGCACGGCGCCCTCGATCAGCTTGCTGTCCTTGGCCGCGTCGCCGACACCCATGTTGACGACGACCTTGACGACGCCGGGGACCTGCATGACGTTGGCGTGGCCGAACTGCTCCTGCAGGGAGCCCTTGATCTCGTCCTGGTAGCGCTGCTTGAGGCGCGGCTTGGTGCTGGTCTCAGTCATTCTCAGAGGTCCTTGTCCGACTTGACCGCGACACGGACGCGGGCCGCCTTCTGGCGACCGTTCCGCTCGACGGACTCGACACGCGTCTTGATGCGGGTCGGCTTCTTCGACTCGGGGTCGACGATCGCGACGTTGCTCACGTGGATCGCGGCCTCGGTGTGCGTCAGGCCACCGGTGCGCGTGCCACGGGCGGTCGCGCCCGCCTTGACGTGCTTGGTGACCCGGTTGATGCCCTCGACCAGCACGCGCTGGTTCCCCGGGAAGACCGCGATGACCTTGCCCTGCTTGCCCCGGTCGCCGCCGTTCTTCTGGCTGCGGCCGGAGATGACCTGGACGAGGTCACCCTTCTTGATCTTCATCTTGGTCGGCTTGTTCGCCATGTTCACAGCACCTCCGGCGCGAGCGAGATGATCTTCATGAACTTCTTCTCGCGAAGCTCGCGGCCCACCGGGCCGAAGATGCGGGTACCACGGGGGTCACCGTCGGTCTTGAGGATCACCGCAGCGTTCTCGTCGAACTTGATGTAGGAACCGTCGGCACGGCGACGCTCCTTGACGGTGCGGACGATGACGGCCTTGACGACGTCACCCTTCTTCACGTTGCCGCCAGGGATCGCGTCCTTGACGGTGGCGACGATCGTGTCGCCGATGCCGGCGTACCGACGGCCCGAGCCACCGAGAACACGGATGCAAAGGAGCTCCTTGGCACCGGTGTTGTCGGCGACGCGCAGCCGCGACTCCTGCTGAATCACTTCTAACTCCTGTCGTCGTGCTGGTTCTCACCGGTTGCCCGGATGAGCCTTGCCGAACGGAAATGGGGGGTGGCTTACTTGGCCTTCTCGAGGATCTCGACGATGCGCCAGCGCTTCGTCGCGGAGAGCGGGCGCGTCTCCATGATCAGCACGCGGTCGCCGACGCCGGCTGCGTTCTGCTCGTCGTGCGCCTTGACCTTGTTGGTGCGGCGGATGACCTTGCTGTAGAGGGCGTGCTTGACGCGGTCCTCGACCTCGACGACGACGGTCTTGTCCATCTTGTCGCTCACCACGTAGCCCTGACGGGTCTTGCGGTAGTTGCGCTCGTTCGCCTGGTCGCTCACGACCTTCTCCTGCTCGCTCATGCGTCAGCCTCCTGCGCCTTGTCAGCCTTCTTGGCCTTCTTCTCGGCCTTGTCAGCCTTCTCGGCCTTGTCAGCCTTGGCGGCCTTCTTCTCCGCCTTGTCGGCCTTCTCCTCCGCCTTGGGGGCGGCGGGGGCCGAGCCGATGCCGAGCTCACGCTCACGCATCTCGGTGTAGATCCGTGCGATGTCCTTCTTGACGGCGCGCAGACGGCCGTGGTTGTCCAGCTGACCGGTGGCCGACTGGAAACGCAGGTTGAACAGCTCTTCCTTGGCCTTCTTCAGCTCGTCCGCCAGCTTGGTGTCGTCGAGACCACGCAGCTGCTCGGGAGCCAGGTCCTTGGTTCCGACTGCCATCAGATGTCACCACCCTCACGCTGAACGAAGCGGCACTTCATGGGGAGCTTGTGCATCGCGAGACGCATGGCCTCGCGCGCCACCGGCTCGGCCACGCCCGAGATCTCGAACATGACGCGGCCCGGCTTGACGTTGGCGATCCACCACTCCGGCGAACCCTTACCGGAACCCATGCGGGTCTCGGCGGGCTTCTTGGTGAGCGGACGGTCGGGGTAGATGTTGATCCACACCTTTCCGCCACGCTTCATGTAACGGGTCATCGCGATACGAGCGGACTCGATCTGCCGGTTGGTGACGTAGGCGGGCTCGAGGGCCTGGATGCCGTAGTCGCCGAAGGCGATCGTCGTCCCACCCTTGGCCGCGCCGTGGCGGTTCGGGTGGTGCTGCTTGCGGTGCTTGACTCGACGGGGAATCAACATGGGTCAGGCCTGCTCATTCTCGGTGCTCGCCGCGGCGGGGGCCTCGGCAGCAGCGGTCTCGTTCACTGCCGGAGCAGCGGCGGTCTCGTTGCGGTCACCACGACGGGCGCGGTTCGGGCGGTCGCCGCCGTCACGACGCGGGCCGCGCGACGGGCGCGGGGCGGCGGCCTGCTGGGCCGCGAGCTCCTTCGCCGTCATGTCGCCCTTGTAGATCCAGACCTTGACGCCGATGCGGCCGAAGGTCGTGCGGGCCTCGTAGAAGCCGTAGTCGATCTGCGCACGCAGCGTGTGCAGCGGGACGCGACCCTCGCGGTAGAACTCGGTGCGGCTCATCTCGGCGCCGTTGAGGCGGCCCGAGACCTGCACGCGGATGCCCTTGGCGCCGGCGCGCTGGGCGGACTGCATGCCCTTGCGCATGGCGCGACGGAAGGCGACACGGGCCGAGAGCTGCTCGGCGATGCCCTGGGCGACCAGCTGGGAGACGATCTCGGGGTTCTTGACCTCGAGGATGTTCAGTTGGACCTGCTTGCCCGTGAGCTTCTCGAGCTCGCCACGGATGCGGTCGGCCTCGGCGCCGCGGCGGCCGATGACGATGCCCGGGCGGGCCGTGTGGATGTCGACGCGGACGCGGTCGCGGGTGCGCTCGATCTCGACCGAGGCGATACCGGCGCGCTCCATGCCCTTCTCCATCAGGCGACGGATGGCGACATCTTCCTTGACGTAGTCGCGGTAGCGCTGACCCGACTTCGTCGAGTCGGCGAACCAACGGCTCTTGTGGTCCGTCGTGATGCCGAGACGGAAGCCGTGGGGGTTGACCTTCTGACCCATCAGCGGGCTCCCTTCGTGTTCTCCGGCTGCGCGACGACCACGGTGATGTGGCTCGTGCGCTTGTTGATGCGACCGGCGCGGCCCTGGGCACGCGGACGGAAACGCTTCATCGTCGGGCCCTCGTCGACGAACGCGGCCGTGATGACCAGGTTGCGCTCGTCGAAGGCGACCGACTCGCGGTCGGCCTTGACGCGGGCGTTGGCGATGGCGCTCTCGAGCACCTTCTTGACCGGGTCGGAGGCCGACTGCGGGGCGAACGTCAGCGTGGTGACGGCGTCGGTGGCCGCCTTGCCGCGGATCAGGTCCACGACACGGCGAGCCTTCTGCGGGCTGACACGGACGTGCCGCGCCGAGGCCTTGGCTTCCATGACTTCTTCCTTGGATTCGATGGCCATCAGCGACGACGACCCTTCTTGTCGTCCTTCACGTGACCCTTGAACGTGCGGGTCGGTGCGAACTCGCCGAGCTTGTGGCCGACCATCGACTCGGTGACGAACACCGGGACGTGCTTGCGGCCGTCGTGGACGGCGAAGGTGTGACCGAGCATGTCCGGGCTGATGACCGAACGACGCGACCAGGTCTTGATGACGTTCTTCGTGCCCGCTTCGTTCTGGGCGTCCACCTTCTTCTGAAGGTGGTCGTCGATGAAGGGGCCCTTCTTCAGGCTACGAGGCATTCCAAAGGCTCCTTATCAGCGCTTCTTGCCAGTACGACGGCGACGCACGATGAGCTTGTCGCTTTCCTTGTGTCCCTTGCGGGTGCGGCCCTCGGCCTGACCCCACGGGGAGACGGGGTGACGTCCACCGGACGTCTTGCCCTCACCACCACCGTGCGGGTGGTCGACCGGGTTCATCGCGACACCACGGACGGTCGGGCGCTTGCCCTTCCAGCGCATGCGGCCGGCCTTGCCCCAGTTGATGTTGCTCTGCTCGGCGTTGCCCACCTCGCCGACGGTCGCGCGGCAGCGCGCGTCGACGTTGCGGATCTCACCGGACGGCATACGCAGCTGGGCGTAGGGGCCGTCCTTGGCGACGAGCTGCACGCGAGCACCCGCGGAGCGGGCGATCTTGGCGCCGCCACCCGGCTTCAGCTCGATCGCGTGGACGACCGTACCGACCGGGATGTTGCGCAGCGGGAGGCTGTTGCCCGGCTTGATGTCGGCCGCGGGGCCGTTCTCGATCGGGTCGCCCTGCTTGAGCTTGTTCGGCGCGAGGATGTAGCGCTTCTCGCCGTCGGAGTACTGGACGAGCGCGATGCGCGCGGTGCGGTTGGGGTCGTACTCGATGTGAGCGACCTTGGCCGGCACGCCGTCCTTGTCGTGGCGACGGAAGTCGATGACGCGGTAGGCGCGCTTGTGGCCGCCACCGATGTGACGGGTCGTGATGCGGCCGGCGTTGTTGCGGCCACCCGTCTTCGACAGGGGGCGCACGAGCGACTTCTCCGGCGTGGAGCGCGTGATCTCGACGAAGTCGGCGACCGACGAGCCGCGACGGCCCGGTGTGGTCGGCTTGTACTTACGGATACCCATGTGGTTTCAGTCCTTTTCGTCGATCTCAGGCGCCCGCACCGAAGATGTCGATCGAGCCCTCGCGGAGGGAGACGATCGCACGCTTGGTGTCCTTGCGCTTGCCGAGGCCGAATCGGGTGCGACGGGTCTTGCCCTGGCGGTTCAGGGTGTGGACCTTGTCGACCTTGACGTTGAAGATCTGCTCGATGGCGATCTTGATCTCCGTCTTGTTCGCACGCGGGTCGACGATGAAGGTGTACTTGCCCTCGTCGAGCAGCCCGTACGACTTCTCGGAGACGACCGGCGCGATCAGGATGTCGCGGGGGTCCTTGGCGTGGATGCTCACTTGGCGGCCTCCTTGTCGGCCTTGTCGGCCTTCACGGGACCGGCCACGAACGCGTCGAGGGCAGCCTGGGTGAAGACGATGTCGTCGGCGCACAGGACGTCGTACGTGTTGAGCTGGTCGGCGACCAGGACGTGGACGTTCTGCAGGTTGCGGACCGACTTGAACGACACCTCGTCGGTGCGCTCGAGCACGACGAGCAGGTTGGGACGCTCGGTCAGGCCGGCGAGCAGCGCGGCGGCGTCCTTCGCCGAGGGCACGTCGCCCGAGACGATGGCGTCGACGACGTGGATGCGGTCGAAGCGGGCCCGGTCGGACAGGGCGCCACGCAGGGCGGCGGCCTTCATCTTCTTGGGGGTGCGCTGCGCGTAGTCACGCGGCTGCGGGCCGTGGACGGTGCCACCGCCGGCGAACTGCGGGGCGCGGGTCGAGCCCTGACGGGCGCGGCCGGTGCCCTTCTGGCGGTACGGCTTGCGGCCACCGCCGCGGACCTCGCCGCGGGTCTTCGTGGAGTGCGTGCCCTGACGAGCGGCCGCGAGCTGGGCCACCACGACCTGGTGGATCAGCGGGACGTTCGTCTGCACGTCGAAGATCTCGGCGGGCAGGTTCGGGGTCTTGGTTGCCATGTCGATCATGCACCCTTCGCAGCCGTGCGGATCAGGACGATGCCACCGCGGGGGCCGGGAACGGCACCCTTGATGAGCAGCAGGCCCTTCTCGGCGTCAACGGCGTGGATCTGGAGGTTCTGGGTCGTCTGGCGAACGCCACCCATGCGACCGGCCATGCGCATGCCCTTGAAGACACGGCCCGGGGTCGAGCAGCCGCCGATGGAGCCCGGCTTGCGGTGGTTGCGGTGGGCACCGTGCGAGGACGAGACGCCGGCGAAGCCGTGACGCTTCATGACACCCGCGAAGCCCTTGCCCTTGGTCGTGCCGGTCGCGTCGACGCGCTGGCCCGCCTCGAAGGACTCGGCCGTGATCTCCTGGCCGAGCTCGTAGTCGGCGGCGTCGCTCGTGCGGAGCTCGACGAGGTGACGGCGCGGCGTGACGCCGGCCTTCTCGAAGTGGCCCGACATCGGCTTGTTCACCTTGCGCGGGTCGATCGCGCCGAAGGCGATCTGGACCGCGGAGTAGCCGTCGGTCTCGTCGGCGCGCACCTGCGTGACGACGCAGGGGCCGGCCTTGACGACGGTCACGGGGACGAGCTTGTTGTCGGCGTCCCACACCTGGGTCATGCCGAGCTTCTCGCCGAGCACGCCCTTGACGTTCTTCTGAGCAACAGTCATGTCAGCAACCGCCTCAGAGCTTGATCTCGATGTTGACGTCCGCCGGCAGGTCGAGACGCATCAGCGAGTCGACGGCCTTGGGCGTCGGGTCGATGATGTCGATGAGGCGCTTGTGCGTGCGCATCTCGAAGTGCTCGCGGCTGTCCTTGTACTTGTGCGGCGACCGGATGACGACGAAGACGTTCTTCTCCGTCGGCAGCGGGACGGGGCCCACCACGGTCGCGCCGGCGCGCGTCACTGTGTCAACGATCTTCCGGGCCGAGTTGTCGATGACCTCGTGGTCGTACGACTTCAGCCGGATGCGGATCTTCTGTCCCGCCATCTGATGAACGTCTCTCTCTCGCTTCTGACTTCCGGTTCCCTTGGCATCCGACCCCCGAGGTCGGGCGTGTCGCGCCCGCTTCGCGGCGAAAGTGACGCACTTCCGTGCTACTTCCGGTGTGGATTGCCCGGCCGAACCGGGTGGCTTGCGCTTCCCTCGGGCCTCCGAGAGGAGTCCGGGCGAGTCCCCGTCAGGAGGCTCTCAAGGGGCGGCGGCACCGACATGGGTCAGCGACGCGCGTCAAGCAACCTGAACAGTGTGCCAGAGGCGGCGACGCACTATCAAATCGAGGACGGGCGTCGTCGCAGGCCAGGGGTCCGTGGCGCGTCGGGCGTGCCGACCGAGCCATGCACGCAGGACCCTCGGGGTCACTCCCCAGCCGTCGACGCCGGCCGCGAGCACGCCGGCGTGCCTCCCGGCAGCCGGTGACGGTGCTCGGCGACCCAGCCGTACGCTCGGGAGGCCACCCGTGAGATGCCCGGAGCCATGAGCAGGTAGCCGACCGGTCGCCAGGCCGGCGCCCCGTGGGTGGCCGCGCTCGCGATGGCCCGGTGTCCCGAGCGGATCGAGCCGTCGGCGGTCACGAACTGGGCCGCCTCGTCGCAGTCCTCCGCCGAGAGGCCGACGGACGCGAGGTCGAGCTCCTGCCACGGTCGCACCGCGAAGCGGTCGCGTCGGTCGACCCAGCGCTTGGCGAAGAGGGCGCTGCGCGTGCAGAAGCCGCAGTCCGCGTCGTAGACGAGCGTCGGCCGGTCGGGCACGTCGAGCGCTGGGGCGTCCACGGGCCCATCCTCCCACGCCCGTCCACCCGCCGGCCGTATGCCGTCCCGCCGGCCGTATGCCGTCCCGCCACCCGGGCGGGTGAGCGCGCGTGGTGCCGGTCGGCTCTCAGGCGGGGGCGAGGAAGGCGCTCAGCGCGCCGGCATACATGGCCGGGTCGTCGGCACCCATCAGCTCACGGGTGCTGTGCATCGACAGGGCCGCCGCCCCGAAGTCGACGGTCGTGGCGCCGGTGAGGGACGAGGTGACCGGTCCGACCGTCGAGCCGCAGGGCAGGTCGCTGCGCGTGACGAACGTCTGCATCGGCACCCCGGCCTGCTCGCAGGCCAGCCGGAACGCCGCCGCGCCGACCGAGTCGGTGGCGTAGCGCAGGTTGGTGTTGACCTTGAGCACCGGGCCGCCGTTGACCCTGATCGTGTGCATCGGCTCGTGCCGCTCGGCGTAGTTGGGGTGGGTCGCGTGGCCCATGTCGCCCGAGGCGATGACGGTGGAGGCGAGGGCGCGCCAGTAGTCGTCGCGGGTGCCGCCGCCGGCCGCGACGATGCGCTCGAGCACCGACGGCAGCAGGGTCGAGGTGGCGCCGCGCTCGGACGTGCTGCCGATCTCCTCGTGGTCGAAGAGGACGAGCACCGGCACGTGGGTGGGCTCGGTGGCCACGGCGTCGAGCAGGGCCCGCACGCCGGCATACGAGGTGGCGAGGTTGTCGAGGCGGGGCGCCGCGATGAGCTCGCGCGAGCGGCCGAGGCGCGTCGACGGCTGGACCGGGTGGGTCATGACGTCCCACGACAGGACGTCCTCGCGGTCGACGCCGACCTGCTCGGCGAGGTAGCCCACGAAGTCGCCGGGCTCGTCGCCGACGCCCCACAGCGGCTCCATGTGCGCCTGCTTGTTGAGGCTGAGGGCCTCGTTCTGGGTGCGGTCGAGGTGGATCGCGAGCTGGGCGACGCGGAGCAGCGCGTCATGGCCGTGGAAGGTGCGCGACTCGACGCCGTCGCGGCCCCGCACGGCGACCCGGCCGGCGAGGCCGAGGTCGCGGTCGAGCCACGAGCTGAGGATGAGGCCGCCGTATGGCTCGACGCCGAGCAGCTGCCAGCCGGCCCGGCTGTGGTCGGGGTTCGGCTTGATGCGCAGGTTGGGGCTGTCGGTGTGCGCGCCGACGACGCGGAAGCCCGCCGCGGGACCGGCGCCGGCGCCGTGGGCACCCGTGGTGTCCCAGGCGATGAGCGAGCCCCCACGCACGAGGTAGTGGCGGCCGGGCTCGGTCGGCCACGCGGCACGCTCGTCGACCTCGGAGAAGCCCTCCGCCGAGAGCCTCCGGGCCGCCTGCTCGCACGCGTGGAACGGCGTCGGGCTGGCGTCGACGTAGTCGATGAGCCCCTGGGCTTCGGTGTCGGTGTCGAACGAGTGCGCCATGGCTCCCGACCCTATCCACCGGTGCCCGTCGAGCGCCGCGCGCCCCGGGTTGCGAGGATCGCTCGATGCCCGACGCCGCGCTGCCCCGACTCGTCGACGAACCTCGCCTGGCTCGGGGCGGCCCTGCCCGAGGTGACCCCGCGGTTCTGGAGGCGCGCGGGCGCCTGAGCCGGCCGGGCCCTCGACGTCGCGCGGACGTCGGGGAGTGCTCCCCATTGGCCGACGGTCGGCAGGCTGCCTAGGGTCGTCAGCAGCGGCCGCGCCCCGGTCGCGTCACCGATGCTCGGGGAGGGCACAGCCGTGGTCGTGTACAGGAAGGGCGCCGACCCCGACGCCCTCGAGCGCTCCGCCGGCCGGCTCGACCGTTTCGCCGGCGACTGCCGTGCGGCCCGGTCCGCCGTCGACCACGCCGTCGGATCCCTCGGCTCCGCCTGGGGCGGCGGCGACTTCGACTCCTTCCGGGGCGACTGGCGCTCGTCCGCCCCCGGCATCGACGCCCTCGAGCACGCCCTGACAGGTCTCGGCGCAAAGCTGCGCGAGAACGCCGCCCGGCAGCGCGGCACGAGCGGCGAGGGCGGCAGCGGACCGGGTGCGGCGAACGGCGCCGGTGGAGGCAGCCCGCTGGGCGGTTCCGTGCCGATGTCCTTCGGCGGGACCACGCCCTCGCCGTCGCCCGGCCCCGCTCCCACTCCCACCACTCCCCCGGGGCCCGCCACCACCGGCGTCGGTGGACCCGTCGACGGCTACGACTTCGGCGAGCCCGACAGGCCCGACATCGAGTGGGACGAGGGCTTCGCGTACGACTCCAAGGAGTCGAACTGGCACGACCACCTCGCCAAGCTCGAGTGGATGGCGAAGCTCGAGGCGGGCCGGGCCCTCAAGTCGGACCTCGACGACGCGACGGCGATGTACGCCCACTACTGGGACAACGACGGCGAGCCGGTGCGCTTCGACTACGAGGAGGGCGTGAAGGAGGACCCGTCGATCGCGGCGAACGTCAACGAGGAGGTGGCGCGCACCGCGGCTGCCGTCGACGAGATGGTTCGGGGCGGCAACACCCACTTCAGCACGACGGGCGAGGCCCACCCGGCCACCGCCTACCCCGAGACCGAGAACTGGCAGAAGACGATCGGCGGCTACCAGCAGTGGAGCAGCGCCGACGTCACCGTCGAGAACGGCCAGGTCTCCATGCAGGTGACCGTCCACGCCGAGGACTACTACAACTTCAACCCCGACCAGTCCGACATCGCGAGCGGCGCGGGCGACAACGAGAACGGCCGCTTCACCGAGATCGGCTGGGCCAAGCCGTTCCCGTCGAGCGGTGACGTCACGCGTACGATCACGTGGCCGGTCGGCTCGCCGCCGCCCACCATCGACGTGGGCACGGGCGACGTCGAGCGCACGCCGGGGTTCGGTCGCGAGGACCGAGCCGACGAACGAGGAAGCAGCCGATGAGCCACCGCCGCCGCGCCCTGGCGACCGCCGCCGCCCTGCTGACCCTGACCGCAGCCGGAGCGTGCAGCACCCAGCCCGACCCGTCCACCGACCGCACGAGGAGCACCGTGAGCAGCGCCGCCCCTGGCACCAAGACCGGCACCGGTGAGGTGCGCACCGACCTCGAGCCGTTGACGAAGCGCTTCAGCGCCCTGGGCCAGCCGGTCTCTGCGACGTGGATGTCGGGCACGCTCGGTGGGGACGCGCCCGGTCCCTCCACCTACTGGATCGACGCCGTGGTGGAGGTGACGCCCGAGACCGCCGCCACCCTGCGCGCAGCCGCTCCCCAACCGACCGCCGTGACCCCCGAGGTCGAGGGCGGCGTGCGCTCGGCCGTGCCGTCCGGCCGGCTGCTGACCTCGAAGGCGCTCGACGCCCTCTTCGCCCAGGGCTCCTTCCGGGCCACCGCCTACCTCGCGGCCGACTCAGACACCGTCGTCCTCGTCGCCCTCGGCCAGTAGCAACCATGAGCCGGCCGCTGAAGGTTGGCGTCCAGCTGCCCGAGGTCGAGCGGCGGGTCGGCTGGCCCGAGCTGCTCACCATGGCGCGCACCGCCGAGGACGTCGGCCTCGACTCGCTGTGGCTCGGCGACCACCTGCTCTACGACCTGCCCGGCGGAGTGACGCGCGGCCCGTGGGAGGTCTGGACCTCGCTCGCCGCCGTCGCCGCCGTGACGTCACGCGTGGAGCTCGGCCCCTTCGTCGCCTCGACGGCCTTCCACGCCCCGGCGATGCTCGCCAAGATGGCCGCCACCGTCGACGGCATCTCCGGCGGCCGCCTGGTCCTCGGCCTCGGCGCGGGCTGGAACGAGCGCGAGTACGCCGCCTACGGCTTCCCCTTCGACCAGCGCAGCTCGCGCTTCGAGGAGGCCTTCACCGTGATCCGGACCCTCCTGCGCGAGGGTCGCATCGACCACCACGGCCGGTTCCACGACCTGACCGACTGCGTGCTCGACCCGCCGCCGGCGAGGCCCGGCGGACCGCCGCTCATGCTGGGTTCGACCGGCCCGCGGATGCTGCGCATCGCGCTGCCCCACGTGGACCTGTGGAACACGTGGTGGAGCGACTACGGCAACTCCCCCGACGAGTTCGCCCGGCTCCGTGAGCGCGTCGACTCTGCAGCCGCCGAGGCCGGCCGCGCCCCGAACGAGGTCGGCGCCACTGCCGCCGTCTACGTCCAGCTCGAGGGAGGCACCGGGCGGGTCATGGGCGACTCCGCGTATGCCGCCGCGGTGAGCCCCGTCGCGGGCGACCCCGGCGCCGTGGCCGAGCACCTCCACGCCATGGCCGAGGCCGGAGCCGTCCACGTCCAGCTCGTCCTCGACCCCATCACCACCGACACCATCAAGACCGTCGGCCGGGCCCTGACCCTCCTCGACGCCGACTGACTGTCGGGTGACGCGAGCCACGCCGCGCATCGCGCGGCCGCGGGCCGGCTACGACGGGAGCGCGAGACGTCAGTCGCGGGAGGTACGCGGAAGGGCCCGCCCCGCCGAAGCGGAACGGGCCCTACGCGTACTGCGGTGGATCTGTGCTGCGGAGGCAGCGTCAGGTCACTTGTTGATCTTCGTGACCTTGCCGGCGCCAACCGTGCGGCCGCCCTCGCGGATGGCGAAGTTGAGGCCCTCCTCCATGGCGATCGGCTGGATGAGCTCGACCGACATGTCGGTGTTGTCGCCGGGCATGACCATCTCGGTGCCCTCGGGGAGGTGCACGACGCCGGTCACGTCCGTGGTACGGAAGTAGAACTGCGGACGGTAGTTGTCGTAGAACGGCGTGTGACGGCCACCCTCGTCCTTGCCCAGGATGTAGACCTGAGCCTCGAACTCGGTGTGGGGCGTGATCGAGCCGGGCTTGACGACGACCTGGCCGCGCTCGACGTCCTCGCGCTTGACACCACGAAGGAGCAGGCCGACGTTCTCACCGGCGCGACCCTCGTCGAGCAGCTTGCGGAACATCTCGACACCGGTGACCGTGGTCTTCGTGGCCGGGCCGGTGTGGATGCCGACGATCTCGACGTCCTCGTTGACCTTGAGGACACCGCGCTCGATGCGGCCGGTGACGACCGTGCCACGACCGGTGATCGTAAAGACGTCCTCGACGGGCATGAGGAACGGCTTGTCGATGTCGCGCTCGGGCTCCGGGATGTAGGTGTCCACGGCGTCCATGAGGTCGAGAACCGACTGACCCCACTCGGCGTCGCCCTCGAGGGCCTTGAGCGCCGAGACCTTGACGACCGGCAGGTCGTCGCCGGGGAACTCGTAGCCGGAGAGGAGCTCACGGACCTCCATCTCGACGAGCTCGAGGATCTCCTCGTCGTCGACCATGTCGGCCTTGTTGAGCGCCACGACGATGTAGGGGACGCCGACCTGCTTGGCGAGCAGGACGTGCTCCTTCGTCTGCGGCATGGGGCCGTCGGTGGCAGCGACCACCAGGATGGCGCCGTCCATCTGGGCCGCACCCGTGATCATGTTCTTCACGTAGTCAGCGTGACCCGGGCAGTCGACGTGGGCGTAGTGACGACCCTCCGTCTGGTACTCGATGTGCGCGATCGAGATGGTGATACCGCGCTGGCGCTCCTCGGGAGCCTTGTCGATGTCCTCGAACGCGAACTGGGGGTTCAGGTCCGGGTACTTGTCGTGCAGAACCTTGGAAATCGCAGCCGTCAGCGTCGTCTTGCCGTGGTCGATGTGACCGATGGTGCCGATGTTGACGTGCGGCTTGGTCCGCTCGAACTTTGCCTTCGCCACTGTGGTCCTCCTCAGGACTTTCTAGTGTTACGCCGTACGACCAGGGCAGGACGTGGCGCTGTGGGGTGGTTTCCGATGGAAGAGACTACGGGATGGCCCGCAGTCACTCCCCGCGGGTCTTCTTGATGATCTCCTCGGCGACAGCCTTGGGGACCTCTGCGTAGGAGTCGAACTCCATGGAGAAGCTCGCACGGCCCTGCGTCTTGGAGCGCAGGTCTCCGACGTAGCCGAACATCTCGGACAGCGGGACGAGGCCCTTGACGACCTTGGCGCCGCTGATGTCCTCCATGCCCTGGATCTGGCCACGGCGAGAGTTGATGTCGCCGATGACGTCGCCCATGTAGTCCTCGGGCGTGCGCACCTCGACGGCCATCATCGGCTCGAGCAGGACCGGGTCCGCCTTCTTGATGGCCTCCTTGAGGACCATCGAGCCGGCGATCTTGAACGCCATCTCCGAGGAGTCGACGTCGTGGTAGCCACCGTCGATGAGGGTGGCCTTGATCCCGACGAGCGGGTAGCCGGCGAGCACGCCGTACTGCATGGCGTCCTGGATGCCGGCGTCGACCGACGGGATGTACTCACGCGGGACGCGGCCACCGGTGACGGCGTTGACGAACTCGTACATCGAGCCGTCCTCGGTCTCGCCCAGGGGCTCGAAGGACACCTGGACCTTCGCGAACTGGCCGGAGCCACCGGTCTGCTTCTTGTGCGTGTAGTCGTACTTCTCGACGGCGCGGCGGATCGTCTCGCGGTAGGCCACCTGCGGCTTGCCGACGTTGGCCTCGACCTTGAACTCGCGCTTCATGCGGTCGACGAGGATGTCGAGGTGGAGCTCGCCCATGCCGGCGATGATCGTCTGGCCGGTGTCCTCGTCGAGGTGCACCTGGAAGGTGGGGTCCTCGGCGGAGAGCTTCTGGATGGCCGTGGAGAGCTTCTCCTGGTCACCCTTCGTCTTCGGCTCGATGGCGACCTGGATGACCGGGTCGGGGAACGTCATCGACTCGAGCACGATCTGCTCGTTCGGGTCGCTGAGCGTGTCGCCCGTCGTGGTGTCCTTCAGGCCGATCGCGGCGTAGATGTGGCCGGCGAGGGCCTCGTCGACCGGGTTCTCCTTGTTGGCGTGCATCTGGAAGAGCTTGCCGATGCGCTCCTTCTTGCCCTTGGTCGTGTTGATGACCTGCGAGCCGGCGGCGATGCGCCCGGAGTACACGCGGATGAAGGTGAGCGTGCCGAAGAACGGGTGCGCGGCGACCTTGAAGGCGAGCGCCGAGAACGGGGCGTCCTTGCTGGGCTCACGCGTCAGCTCGACGCTCTCGTCGCCGGGCTTGTGACCGACCATGGCCGGCACGTCGATCGGCGACGGGAGGTAGTCCACGACGGCGTCGAGCATCGGCTGCACACCGCGGTTCTTGAAGGCGGAGCCGCAGAACACCGGGTAGATCTCGGAGTTGACGGTGAGCTTGCGGATGCCCGCCTTGAGCTCGTCGACGGTGAGCTCCTCGCCGCCGAGGTACTTCTCCATGAGGTCGTCGTCGGCCTCGGCCACGCGCTCGACGAGAGCCATGCGGTACTCCTCGGCCTTGGCCTGGAGGTCCGCCGGGATCTCGGCGATCTCGTACTTGGCACCCATGGTCACGTCGCCCTTGGCGTCGCCGGGCCACACGAGGGCACGCATGTAGATGAGGTCGATGACGCCGAGGAAGTCGTTCTCGGCACCGATCGGCAGCTGCATGACGAGCGGCTCCGCACCGAGGCGGTCCTTGATCGTCTGCACGGTGAAGTAGAAGTCCGCGCCGAGCTTGTCCATCTTGTTGACGAAGCAGATGCGCGGCACGTTGTACTTGTCGGCCTGGCGCCACACCGTCTCGGACTGCGGCTCGACACCCTCCTTGCCGTCGAACACCGCGACGGCACCGTCGAGGACGCGCAGCGAGCGCTCGACCTCGACCGTGAAGTCCACGTGTCCGGGGGTGTCGATGATGTTGATCTGGGTGCCCTCCCAGAAGGAGGTCACGGCGGCAGACGTGATCGTGATGCCGCGTTCCTTCTCCTGCTCCATCCAGTCGGTGGTCGACGCACCGTCGTGGGTCTCACCGATCTTGTGGTTGACACCGGTGTAGAAGAGGATGCGCTCCGTCACCGTGGTCTTGCCTGCGTCGATGTGCGCCATGATGCCGATGTTGCGGACCTTCTTGAGGTCCGTCAGGACGTCGAGTGCCACGTCAGGTTTCTCGTCTCATTCGTCGTGGAGTGAAATCTCGGGGCCCGGGCCGTCACGGTCGTCCGTGAGGGGCGGGCGTGGCCCGAGCCGTATGCCGCCCAGCGGGCCGGGCGGCATACGGCCGGGACCGCTGTCACCAGCGGTAGTGCGCGAAGGCCTTGTTGGACTCGGCCATCTTGTGGGTGTCCTCGCGACGCTTGACCGCGGCACCGAGGCCGTTGCTCGCGTCGAGAATCTCGTTCATCAGGCGCTCGGTCATCGTCTTCTCGCGACGCTGACGGGAGTAGCCGACGAGCCAGCGCAGGGCCAGCGTCGTGCTGCGGCCCGGCTTGACCTCGATCGGCACCTGGTAGGTCGCGCCACCGACGCGACGGCTCTTGACCTCCATGGCCGGCTTGACGTTGTCGAGCGCACGCTTGAGCGTGGCGACGGGGTCGGTGCCGGTCTTCTGGCGGCAGCCCTCGAGGGCGCCGTAGACGATCGTCTCGGCGATCGACTTCTTGCCGTCGAGGAGGATCTTGTTGACGAGCTGCGTGACGAGCGGGCTGGCGTAGACCGGGTCGACGACGAGCGGGCGCTTCGGAGCGGGTCCCTTACGAGGCATCAGCTCTTCTCCTTCTTCGCGCCGTAACGGCTACGAGCCTGCTTGCGGTTCTTGACACCCTGGGTGTCGAGCGTGCCGCGGACGATCTTGTAACGCACACCCGGGAGGTCCTTCACTCGGCCACCGCGCACGAGCACGATCGAGTGCTCCTGCAGGTTGTGGCCGACGCCGGGGATGTAGGCCGTGACCTCGATGCCCGAGCTGAGGCGCACGCGGGCGACCTTGCGGAGGGCAGAGTTCGGCTTCTTGGGGGTGGTGGTGTACACGCGGGTGCACACACCGCGGCGCTGGGGCGAGCCCTTGAGCGCCGGGGTCTTGGCCTTGCTGGCCTTGTCCTGGCGGCCCTTGCGGACCAGCTGGTTGATGGTAGGCAACCTGGTTACTCCATAACGTTGCTCGTTGTCGGCCGTCCCGGAGGACGGCTCCTTGGCTGTTCGGTTCCTCGACCCCCGAGGTCGGGTGTGTCGGAACCGGTTCTTCCCCCTGCACTTCCCGCTCCTGCCATGGCCTCACGGCGCTCGGAAGGGACGGGTTGCCCGGCGGAAGGTGTGCTCTGGACCCAAGTGGTGTCGCATCCGCTGCGTGCGGGTGGACAGGGCACCGGGGCCGTCATCGCGCATGCCTGAGTGCATGCCTCAGACACAGTGTTCAAGCGTACCGGGGTGCGGCACGCCGACCAAATCGGTTGAACCGGCTCCGCGCCTCCCGATGCGGTATGCCGCCGCGTGGAGCCGGGCGCACCCGGCGCCGTCGCGGGGTGGGCTCAGCCGAGTCGCCAGTCGCCGGCGTACATGTGCAGCACCGGCACGCCGAGCGCCTCGCGAGCCCGGGAGGCCCAGTCGCGGTGGAAGGTGTCCTCGACGGCGTGCGGCTCGGTGACGACGACGACCTCGCGGGCCCCCAGCCTGGCGACCTCCTCGACGAGGGTCGGCATGGGGTCGTCGGAGGTGATCTCACCGGTGGCGTCGACGTCGCGGCGCTCGAACTCGGCCAGGGTCGTCGACAGCGCGGTGTCGGCGTCGGCGTGGGCGCCGGTGCGGTCGACGGGGCGCAGCGCCTCGAGGGCCTCGCGCATCTCGAAGAGGCTGAGGTGGTTGAGGAAGGAGCTGAGCAGGTTGCGCTGGGTGTCGGCGGGCACGAGCACGCGGTAGGTGGGCCGGTCGTCCTCGTGCAGGCCGATGATCTTGGCGACGTCGGCCGGCTTGAGGGCCTCCTCGGTGAGCACGATGATCGTGGGCGTCGGACCGTCGGGGCCGCCGGGCGCCCCCGTCGTCTCCGTCGTCTCCGTCGTCTCTGCGGGCTCGGCGGGCTCGGGCGCGTGCGGCACGTCGGCCGTGGGCTCGGTCATGCACCCACCCTATCGATGCGGCTGCGTGCGACGGGTCAGCGGTTGGTCATGCGCCACCGGGCGAGCAGCACCCCGAGACGGTCCTCGACAGGACGGGGCGAGGTGCCCGAGAAGTTGCTCATCATCACGAAGACGTAGCGGCGCCCGTCGGCGCCCGACACGTAGCCGGCGAGCGACGTGACGCCCGTGAGGCTGCCGTTCTTGGCGCGCAGGTTGCCGGCCGCGGCGGTGCCGCGCATCCGTGAGGCGAGCGTGCCGCCCTGCCAGCGCACGGGGTCGACGCCGGCGACCGGAAGCGCCGCCCGGAAGGTCGCCCACCAGGGCGCGCGCTGGGCCTTGTCGAGCAGCATGGCGAGCTGGTTCGGGGTGAGCCGGTTGGCGCGGGCCAGCCCCGAGCCGTCGACGAAGCGGAGCCCCGTCACCGGGATGCCGATCGACACGGCATACGCCCGGAGCGCGGCCGTGCCGTCGGCCCAGCTGCCGGGCCGGCCCGTCCGCGCACCGAGGGTCTTGGTGATGGCCTCGGCGTGGGAGTTGTTGCTCAGCTTGAGGAAGGGCACGAGCAGCTGCCCCAGCGTCATCGAGGAGTGCCGGGCGAGGAGGGTGCGCGCCCTGGGGGTCGTGCCGCGCACGGCGGTGCCGTCGACCCGGATGCCCGCCGCGAGCAGACGAGCCCGCAGGGCGCGTGCGGTCATGAGGGCGGGGTCGTTCACCGTCACCCACTTGCGGGTGGCCGCGTGCCGCACCGGCACCTGACCGCTCACGGTGATGGTGTTGGTGCCCGCGGCGCGGGTCACCGCGATCGTCGTGGCGGTGCCGGCTGCCGAGGTGCGCGCCCGGTTGACGAGGCGCACGTGCGAGGCCGCGGAGGCCGGCGTCACCGTGAGGCGCGGCACGGCCGTCGTCGAGGTGCCGGGGGTCGCGGTGACGATGATGGTGCCGGCGTCGTAGTCGGTGTTCGGCGACAGCGTCAGCGCCGACACCTGTGCGGCGTAGTACGACGACGCGTACGACGAGGACCAGTACGGGTTGTAGCGCACCTCGTCGAACGCGGAGGCGTCGGCGACGACGTCGCCGGCGATGCGCGTGACGCCGCGCGACCTCAACGCGGAGGCGAGCGCGGTGAGGTCCTGCTCGCGCAGCGTGGGGTCGCCGCTCCCGCGCAGGTAGAGGCGGCCCGACACCACTCCCCCGGCCCCGACGGGCGCGCCGGCGTAGACATCCGTGGGCCAGCGGTAGCCGGCGCCGAGGCGGGTGAGCGCCGCTGCAGCGGTGAAGGTCTTCTGGGTCGACGCCGGCGCGAGCGGGGTGTCCGAGCCGCGCAGGTAGATGTTCGTGCGGGTCGAGGCGTCCCTGACGACGGCCCCCACCCTCGCCGTCGAGGCGGTGACCCGGGAGTCGGCGAAGACCCTGCTGATCTCGCGACGCAGCGCGGCGTCGCGGGTGTCGTAGACGGTCGCGCCGCTGCCGCGCGGAGCCGACGAGAGGACCGCGGCGACGGCCAGCATGACGACCGCCAGGAGGAAGGGCCAGCGGACGGGTTGCGTGCGTGGGCCGCGGGGGCCGCGCACGATCTTGGACGCTCGTGGAGTACGGACCATGACGACCTCCCGACGGGTGCCGCCGACGGCCCCGAGCGCCGCCGTCCGACCACCTCCCGAGCGAGGCTAGTCCGATTTGTCCGTTTTGGGGAGGGGCGCCGGCCGGCAGCTCCCCGCAGACGCCGAGGGCCGGCTCCCCTGACGGGGAGCCGGCCCAGCGGCATACGTGGTCGGGGCGTGTGCCCCGGGAGACCGGTCAGAACTGGTCGAGACCGAGAGCCTCGTCGTCGAGACGGATGGCCTCGCCCGAACCCGAACCGAAGCCTGCGTAGTCGTAGGCGTCGTAGTTCGGCAGCGAGTACATCGCGGCCTTGGCCTCCTCGGTGGGCTCGACCTTGATGTTCCGGTAGCGGGGCAGGCCCGTGCCGGCAGGGATGAGCTTTCCGAGGATGACGTTCTCCTTGAGGCCGAGCAGCGGGTCGGACTTGGCCTCCATGGCGGCCTGCGTGAGCACGCGGGTCGTCTCCTGGAAGGACGCGGCCGACAGCCACGACTCGGTCGCGAGCGAGGCCTTGGTGATGCCCATGAGCTCGGGACGTCCGGCAGCCGGGCGGCCACCCTCGGCCATGACCTTGCGGTTCTCCTCCTCGAAGCGACCACGCTCGGCGAGCTCGCCGGGCAGCAGGTCGGCGTCGCCGGCCTCGATGATCGTCACGCGACGCAGCATCTGGCGCACGATGACCTCGATGTGCTTGTCGTGGATCGACACACCCTGCTGGCGGTACACGTGCTGGACCTCGTCCACCAGGTGCTTCTGCGCCGCGCGCGGGCCGAGGATGCGAAGGACCTGCTTGGGGTCGATCGCGCCCTGGACCAGCTTGGTGCCGACCTCGACGTGGTCGCCGTCGCTCACGAGCAGGCGCGAACGCTTGCTCACGGGGTACGCGTGCTGCTCGGAGCCGTCGTCGGGCGTGAGCAGGACGCGGCGCGCCTTGTCGGTGTCCTCGATCTCGACGCGGCCGGTGGCCTCGGCGATCGGGGCGACACCCTTGGGCGTGCGGGCCTCGAAGAGCTCGACGACACGCGGCAGACCCTGGGTGATGTCGTCGGCCGCGGCCGCACCACCGGTGTGGAAGGTACGCATCGTCAGCTGCGTGCCGGGCTCACCGATCGACTGGGCCGCGATGATGCCGACGGCCTCGCCGATGTCGACGAGCTTGCCGGTCGCGAGCGAACGGCCGTAGCACTTCGCGCACGTGCCGACGCGGCTGTCGCAGGTGAGGACCGAGCGGACCCGGACCTCGTCGACGCCCGCGGCGTAGAGCGCGTCGATGACGACGTCACCGAGGTCGATGCCGGCCTCCGCGAGGACGGTGCCGTCCTTGTCGGTGACGTCCTCGGCGAGCGTGCGGGCGTAGACCGAGGCCTCGACGACCTCGCTCGGCGCGCGCGTGCCGGTGACCTCGTTGACCTGCGCGATCGGCAGCTTCAGGCCGCGCTCGGTGCCACAGTCGTCCTCACGGATGATGACGTCCTGCGACACGTCGACGAGACGACGCGTGAGGTAGCCGGAGTCGGCGGTACGAAGAGCCGTGTCGGCCAGACCCTTACGGGCACCGTGCGTCGAGATGAAGAACTCGAGCACCGTGAGGCCCTCACGGAAGTTCGCCTTGATCGGGCGCGGGATGATCTCGCCCTTCGGGTTGGCCATGAGGCCACGCATGCCGGCGATCTGACGGATCTGGAACCAGTTACCACCAGCACCCGAGGACACCATCCGGTAGATGGGGTTCGTGCGCGGGAAGTTGGTCTCCATCTCCTTGGCGACCTGGTTGGACGCCTGCGTCCAGATCTCGACGAGCTCCTGACGGCGCTCGTCGTCGGTGATCAGACCACGCTCGTACTGGGTCTGGACCTTCGCGGCCTTCGTCTCGTAGCCCTCGAGGATCTCCGCCTTGTTGTCCGGCGTCGTGACGTCGGCGATGGAGACGGTGCAGCCCGAGCGGGTCGACCAGTGGAAACCGGCCTCCTTGAGGGCGTCGAGGGACGCGGCGACCTGGACCTTGGAGTAGCGCTCCGCGAGGTCGTTGACGATCGCCGACAGGCGCTTGCGGTCGACGGCCCGGTTCTCGAACGGGTAGTCGACGGGCAGCGTGTCGTTGAAGATCGCGCGGCCGAGCGTCGTGTCGAGGGTCAGCACCGGCACGAGGCCGTCCTCGCCGGGCTCGACACCCTCGGGCAGCTCGAAGCCGGCCGGGGGCACCGCGTCGGTGAGGCGCAGCTTGATCGCCGAGCCGATCTGGATCTCGCCACGGTCGAAGGCCATGCGGGCCTCCGAGGGCGACGTGAACGCACGGCCCGCACCGAGACCGCCACCGTCGACGGCGTCGGTCAGGTGGTAGATGCCGGTGATCATGTCCTGGGTCGGCATGGTGACGGGGCGACCGTCGGCCGGCTTCAGGATGTTGTTGCTCGACAGCATGAGGATGCGGGCCTCGGCCTGCGCCTCCGCCGACAGCGGCACGTGGACGGCCATCTGGTCACCGTCGAAGTCGGCGTTGAAGGCCGAGCAGACGAGCGGGTGGATCTGGATGGCCTTGCCCTCGACGAGCTGCGGCTCGAACGCCTGGATGCCGAGACGGTGCAGCGTGGGTGCACGGTTGAGCAGCACCGGGTGCTCGGTGATGACCTCTTCGAGGACATCCCACACGACCGGGCGGGCACGCTCGACCATGCGCTTGGCCGACTTGATGTTCTGCGCGTGGTCGAGGTCGACCAGGCGCTTCATCACGAACGGCTTGAACAGCTCGAGGGCCATCTGCTTGGGCAGACCGCACTGGTGCAGCTTCAGCTGCGGGCCGACGACGATGACCGAACGGCCGGAGTAGTCGACGCGCTTGCCGAGCAGGTTCTGGCGGAAACGACCCTGCTTGCCCTTGAGCATGTCGGACAGCGACTTGAGCGGACGGTTGCCGGGGCCCGTGACCGGGCGACCACGACGGCCGTTGTCGAAGAGGCTGTCGACGGCCTCCTGGAGCATGCGCTTCTCGTTGTTGACGATGATCTCGGGCGCACCGAGGTCGAGCAGGCGCTTCAGGCGGTTGTTGCGGTTGATGACGCGACGGTAGAGGTCGTTGAGGTCCGAGGTCGCGAAGCGGCCACCGTCGAGCTGCACCATCGGGCGCAGGTCCGGCGGGATGACCGGGATCGCGTCGAGGACCATGCCCGACGGGTGGTTCGTCGTCGTCTGGAACGCGGTGACGACCTTGAGGCGCTTGATGGCGCGGGTCTTCTTCTGGCCCTTGCCGGTGGCGATGATCTCCTGGAGGAGCTCGGCCTCGGCCTCGAGGTCGAAGGACTCGAGGCGCTTCTGGATCGCCGCGGCGCCCATGCCGCCCTCGAAGTACAGACCGAAGCGGTCACGCATCTCGCGGTAGAGGATCTCGTCGCCCTCGAGGTCCTGGACCTTGAGGTTCTTGAAGCGGTCCCAGACCTGCTCGAGGCGCTCGACCTGCTGGTCGGCACGCTTGCGGATGTTGTTCATCTCGCGCTCGGCCTGGTCGCGGACCTTGCGCTTCGCGTCGGCCTTGGCACCCTCGGCCTCGAGCTCGGCGACGTTGCGCTCGAGCAGCTGCGCGCGGGCCTCGACGTCGGCGTCGCGGCGGTTCTCGATCTCCTTCTTCTCGACCTGGATCTGCGCCTCGAGCGAGGGCAGGTCGGCGTGACGCTGCTCCTCGTCGACGGACGTGATCATGTACGCCGCGAAGTAGATGACCTTCTCGAGGTCCTTCGGGGCGAGGTCGAGCAGGTAGCCGAGGCGGCTCGGGACGCCCTTGAAGTACCAGATGTGGGTGACGGGGGCGGCGAGCTCGATGTGGCCCATCCGCTCACGACGCACCTTGGCGCGCGTGACCTCGACGCCACAGCGCTCACAGATGATGCCCTTGAAGCGGACACGCTTGTACTTGCCGCAGTTGCACTCCCAGTCCCGGGTGGGGCCGAAGATGCGCTCGCAGAAGAGGCCCTCCTTCTCGGGCTTCAGCGTGCGGTAGTTGATGGTCTCGGGCTTCTTGACCTCGCCGTGGCTCCACTGGCGGATGGATTCCGCGGTGGCGAGGCCGATGCGCAGCTCGTCGAAGAAGTTGACGTCGAGCACGTGGTTCCTTCTCTCGTAACTCTCGTTAAGTCTTTGGTCTGAGTGGGATTCGAAGACGTGGGGTGCGTATGCCGCTCGGCGGGCCGGACGGCATACGCACCGTCAGTCGTGTGGTGGCCTTTCTCAGACCTCTTCGACGCTGGACGGCTCGCGCCGGCTCAGGTCGATGCCGAGCTCCTCCGCCGCGCGGAAGACCTCCTCGTCGGACTCCTTCATCTCGATCGTCGTGCCGTCGGAGCTCAGGACCTCGACGTTGAGACACAGCGACTGCATCTCCTTGAGGAGGACCTTGAAGGACTCCGGGATGCCCGAGTCGGGGATGTTCTCGCCCTTGACGATCGCCTCGTAGACCTTCACGCGGCCGGGGACGTCGTCGGACTTGATCGTCAGCAGCTCCTGGAGCGTGTAGGCGGCGCCGTACGCCTCGAGGGCCCAGACCTCCATCTCACCGAAGCGCTGGCCACCGAACTGGGCCTTACCGCCGAGCGGCTGCTGGGTGATCATCGAGTAGGGGCCCGTCGAGCGAGCGTGGATCTTGTCGTCGACGAGGTGGTGCAGCTTGAGGATGTACATGTAGCCGACCGCGACGGGCTCGGGGAACGGCTCGCCGGAGCGGCCGTCGAAGAGGCGCGTCTTGCCCGACGCGTCGATGAGGCGGACCCCGTCGCGCGTCTTGAGCGTCGAGTCGAGCAGACCGGTGACGACGTCCTCGGACGCACCGTCGAAGACCGGCGTCGCCACGCGCGTGCCCGCGGGGGCCTCGTGCGCGTCGGGCGCGATCTCCTTGGCCCACTCCGGGCTGCCCTCGATCTTCCAGCCGCGCGAGGCGGCCCAGCCGAGGTGCAGCTCGAGGATCTGGCCGAGGTTCATACGACGCGGAACACCGTGCGGGTTGAGCACGACGTCGACCGGCGTGCCGTCCTCGAGGAACGGCATGTCCTCGACCGGGAGGATCTTCGAGATGACGCCCTTGTTGCCGTGGCGGCCGGCGAGCTTGTCACCGTCGGTGATCTTGCGCTTGTTGGCCACGTAGACGCGCACGAGCTGGTTGACGCCGGGCGGCAGGTCGTCGCCCATGTCGGCGCGGAACTCCTTGACGCCGATGACCGTGCCGGTCTCGCCGTGGGGCACCTTGAGGCTCGTGTCGCGGACCTCGCGCGCCTTCTCACCGAAGATGGCGCGCAGCAGGCGCTCCTCCGGGGTCAGCTCGGTCTCACCCTTGGGCGTGACCTTGCCGACGAGCAGGTCGCCGTCGCGCACCTCGGCGCCGACGCGGATGATGCCGCGCTCGTCGAGGTCGGCGAGGACCTCCTCGGAGACGTTCGGGATGTCCCGGGTGATCTCCTCGGGGCCGAGCTTCGTGTCGCGGGCGTCGACCTCGTGCTCCTCGATGTGGATCGAGGAGAGGACGTCGTCCTGGACGAGACGCTGGCTGAGGATGATCGCGTCCTCGTAGTTGTGGCCCTCCCACGACATGAACGCCACGAGCAGGTTGCGCCCGAGCGCCATCTCGCCACCGTCGGTCGCGGGACCGTCGGCGATGACGCCGCCGGCCTCGAGACGGTCGCCCTCGTTGACGACGACGACCTGGTTGTAGCTCGTGCCCTGGTTGGAGCGCGCGAACTTGGCGATGCGGTAGGTCTGGTAGGTGCCGTCGTCGTTGGCGACGGTGACCAGGTCAGCCGACACCTCCTGCACGACACCGGCCTTCTCGGCGCGGACGACGTCGCCCGAGTCGAGGGCGGCGCGGAACTCCATGCCGGTGCCGACGATCGGCGCCTCGCTCTTGACGAGCGGGACGGCCTGACGCTGCATGTTGGCGCCCATGAGGGCACGGTTGGCGTCGTCGTGCTCGAGGAACGGGATCATCGCGGTCGCGGCCGACACCATCTGGCGCGGCGAGACGTCCATGTAGTCGACCTCGTCGCCGGGGACGAGCTCGACCTCTCCACCCTTGGTGCGCACGAGCACGCGGTCCTCGGTGAAGTTGTTCTGCTTGTCGAGCGGCGCGTTGGCCTGGGCGACGACGAAGCGGTCCTCCTCGTCGGCCGACAGGTAGTCGACGTCGTCGGTGACGTGGCCGTCGACGACCTTGCGGTACGGCGTCTCGATGAAGCCGAACGCGTTGATGCGACCGTAGGACGCGAGCGAGCCGATGAGGCCGATGTTCGGGCCTTCCGGCGTCTCGATCGGGCACATGCGGCCGTAGTGCGACGGGTGGACGTCACGGACCTCCATCTGGGCACGGTCGCGGGAGATACCACCCGGGCCGAGCGCGGAGAGGCGACGCTTGTGCGTCAGACCCGCGAGCGGGTTGTTCTGGTCCATGAACTGCGAGAGCTGCGAGGTGCCGAAGAACTCCTTGATCGACGCCACCACGGGGCGGATGTTGATCAGGGTCTGCGGGGTGATCGCCTCGACGTCCTGCGTGGTCATGCGCTCGCGGACGACGCGCTCCATGCGGGACAGGCCGGTGCGGACCTGGTTCTGGATGAGCTCGCCGACGGAGCGCAGGCGACGGTTGCCGAAGTGGTCGATGTCGTCGACCTCGACGCGGACGTCGATCTCCTCGCCGTTCTTGACGCCCTTCATCGAGTCCTGGCCGTCGTGCAGCGTGACGATGAACTTGATCGTCTTGACGATGTCGTCGATCGACAGCGTCGAGTCGTTGATCGAGCCGTCGAGGCCGAGCTTCTTGTTGACCTTGTAGCGGCCGACCTTGGCGAGGTCGTAGCGCTTGCCGTTGAAGTAGAGGTTGTCGAGCAGCGTCTGCGCGGCCTCCTTCGTCGGCGGCTCGCCCGGGCGCAGCTTGCGGTAGATGTCGAGCAGCGCGTCGTCCTGGCCCTGGGTGTGGTCCTTCTCCAGGGTGAGGCGCATCGACTCGAACTCGCCGAACTCCTCGAGGATCTGCGCCTCGGTCCAGCCGAGGGCCTTGAGCAGCACCGTGACGGACTGCTTGCGCTTGCGGTCGACGCGGACGCCGACCATGTCGCGCTTGTCGATCTCGAACTCGAGCCAGGCACCACGGCTCGGGATGATCTTCGCCGTGTAGATGTCCTTGTCGGACGTCTTGTCGGGGGTGCGCTCGAAGTAGACGCCCGGGCTGCGGACGAGCTGCGAGACGACGACACGCTCGGTGCCGTTGATGATGAAGGTGCCGCGCTCGGTCATGAGCGGGAAGTCACCCATGAACACCGTCTGGCTCTTGATCTCGCCCGTCTGGGCGTTCATGAACTCGGCGGTGACGAAGAGGGGTGCGTCGTACGTCTGGTCGCGCTCCTTGCACGACTCGATCGTCTTGCGGGTCTCCTCGAAGCGGTGGTCGCGGAACGACAGCGACATCGAGCCGCTGAAGTCCTCGATCGGGGAGATCTCCTCGAAGATCTCCTCGAGCCCGGACCGGTCCGGGACGTCGGTGCGCCCCTCGGCCTTGGCCGCGGCGACGCGAGCCTGCCAGCGCTCGTTGCCGAGCAGCCAGTCGAAGCTCTCCGTCTGAAGCGCCAGGAGGTCGGGGACCTCGAGTGGTTCGCGAATCTTCGCGAAGGACAGACGCCCCGAAGGGGTCTGTGCGGTGGACATGTTCGTCGCAGTACGCGAGGCAGCCAAGGAGGGTCCTTCCACGGGCCTTTTTCGAATCTTCAGATCCGCGTTGCCGCATGGCTCCGCTCGCGGGTCCGATGGTCGGGCCGGATGCCGTGTGGCATGGTGAATGGCCTGACCGAGGTCGCGAAAGGTGGGCATGGGCAGCGCAAAGGCTTAGCCTACCGTCGAAGGGCAGGAGTGTCCAGCCGGGTCAAGAGGCGGAGATCGTCGGCCGAGGTACGGTCCGGTCTCGAACGACCGGACGCCCTCGGCGTGACCTGCTACGCCTCCCGGACCGGGAGCTCGCGATGCGAACGCGACGAATATGGCCCGGCGAGGCCCTGACGTCAAGACCCTCCCACGTCGTAGGCGCGTCGTAGGCGCCTCGGAGCCGCCTCGGAGGCGTCTCGGAGGCGCGTCGCGGCCCCTGCTGCAGCACGGTCGGCACCTAGCATGGGCGGGGCAGCCAGTTCCGTAGACGCCACCTCCGAGAGGGAAGCCTTGTCCGACCAGAACCCGCCCGAGCAGCCGTCCTTCAACCGCCCCGCCGGCGACCCGACCACGCCGCTGCCGTCCGGCCAGCCCGGCCAGCCCGGCCAGCCCGGCCAGCCCGAGACGTCCCCAACCGGCAGCGGCAGCACCCCGCCGCCCCCTCCCCCGCCCTCCGACTACTCGAGCGCCCCGACCGACTACTCGACCGGCCAGACCGGCCCGTCCGGCCCGTCCGGGCCGTCCGGGCCGTCCGGGCCGTCCGGGCCGTCCGGGATGTCGAGCCTGCCCAACTCGGCCCGCGAGGGCGCCGGGTTCTTCAGCGCCCTGTTCGACTTCAGCTTCACCAACTTCGTGACGCCGATCCTCGTGCGGTTCGTCTACCTGCTCGCGACCGTGGCGCTCGTGGCCACCTGGCTGGTGCTGCTCTTCGCGAGCTTCCTGCGCGGCTTCGGCAGCGGCCTGTCGGTGCTCGTCCTCGGACCGATCTTCCTGGTCATCTACCTCGCGGTGATCCGCATGACGCTCGAGTTCTACCTGTCGGTCGTGCGCATGAGCGAGGACATCCACAAACGCCTCCCCCAGGCCTGAGCGTCCCGTCGAGTGCTCACTTCCGGGCCCTCCCGGGGGCCGTCGCCTCGGGCAGGGACGTCCGGAAGTGAGCACTCGACGTCAGAGTGACGGCTGTTGCTGGGTGATGCAGTGGATGCCGCCGCCGCGGTCGAAGAGCGGGCGGGCGTCGACACCGACGACCCGCCGGCCCGGGTAGGCCTCGGCGAGCACCGCCAGCGACGCCTCGTCCTGCGGGTCGCCGAACGTGCACGCGATGACGCCGTCGTTGACGACGAGGTGGTTGAGGTAGCTCCAGTCCACGGGCCCCTCGTCGTCGGCGAGGGTGCGCGGCGCCGGCACCCCGACCACCTCGAAGCGCTCGCCCCGGGCGTCTCGGGCGTCCTCGAGCAGGGCCCGCAGCTCGCGCGAGACGGCGTGGTCGGGGTGACTCTCGTCCTGCTGCTCGTGGAGCAGGACGACGCCCGGGCTCGGGATCGCCGCGACGATGTCGACGTGGCCGCGGGTGCCGAACTCGTCGTAGTCGCGGGTCAGGCCGCGGGGCAGCCAGATGCAGGCCGTGGCGCCGATGGTGCGGGCGAGCTCGGCCTCGACGTCGGCACGGGTCAGGCCGGGGTTGCGGCCCGGGTCGAGCTGCACGGTCTCGGTGAGCAGCACGGTGCCGAGGCCGTCGACGTGGATGCCGCCGCCCTCGTTGACCAGGGTCGAGCCGACCACCTCGGCGCCGCTCAGGCCGGCGACGAACGAGCCGACGCGCGCGTCGTGCTCCCAGCGGGCCCAGGACTGCGCACCCCAGCCGTTGAACACCCAGTCGACCGCCCCGAGCCGGGAACCGTCGGCCGAATGCACGAAGGTGGGGCCGATGTCGCGCATCCACGCGTCGTCGAGCTCGGCCGGGACCAGCTCGACGTCGGGGTTCAGGTGCTCGCGCGCCACGGCGAGGTCGTCGGGCACGACGACCATGCGCACCGGCTCGAACTCGGCGACGGCGTTGGCGACCGCGGCCCACGTGCGCCGCGCCTTCGTCGCCTCTTCCGCCGTGTCACCGAGCGTGTAGCCCTGGCTCGGCCACGCCATCCACGTGCAGTCGTGGGGGGCGGTCTCGGAGGGCATGCGCCAGCCCGGCGCCGTGGCGCCTGCCACCTCGCCTGACACCGACCCCGACACCGGTGCCGACCCCGACGCCGAGGCCTCGACGGCGTCGGTCACCGGGCCACCTCGCGACGGTGCTCGGTGCGCACGGGGGCGGTCAGGGCGGCATAAGAGTCGGGTCGGCGGGTCTCGAGGAACGGGAACAGCTCGAGCCAGTCACGACGCTGGGCGAGGTCGAGGTCGGCGACCAGCACTGCCGCCTCGTCGCGCGGGGCCTGCACGAGGATGCGGCCGTACGGGTCGGAGATGAACGAGCTGCCGTAGAAGGTGATGAGGCCTTCGGTGCCGAAGCGGTTGGGGACGACCATGAAGAGGCCGTTCGCGATGCCGTTGCCGACGATGACCTGCTGCCACAGCGGCTGCGTGTCGAACTCGGGGTGGTCGGGCTCGGACCCGATGGCCGTCGGGTAGCAGAGCACCTCGGCGCCGCCGAGGGAGTAGAGCCGTGCGACCTCGGGGAACCACTCGTCCCAACACGTCGGCAGGCCGAGCCGCACCGACGGGTCCTGCAGGGACACAACGGGATACGCGTCTTCGGGGGGACCGGGGCGGAAGTACTTGTCCTCGTAGTAGCCGGCCGTCACCGGGATGTGCGTCTTGCGGGTGCGGGCGACCAGCTCGCCGCTCGGGGCGACGACCACGGCGGTGTTGAAACCGAGCCCGTCACCGGCGTCGGCGCGCTCGTACAGGGAGGCGTGGACGTGGACGCCGAAGTCGCGGGCCGCGTCGCGCGCGAAGGTGACGGTGGGCCCCGACTCGAGGTCCTCGGCGATGGCGGAGGGTGTGCCCTCGGGCAGGGTGTCGGCCGGGTAGCGCGACAGGGTCAGCTCGGGCAGGAAGACGATGGTGGCGCCCGCCTCGGCGGCGGCGCGGATGCCGTCACGCAGGGTCGCGACGAGCGCTCCGGGGTCGTCGACCCACTCGTGCTGGACGACGCCCACCCGCACGGGGGCGGCCTCCGGCTGGTCGACGCGGGCAAGGGACACAGGGACGCCATCGGCCTGGATCAGCTTCACAGCAGGCAGTATGCCGCAGCGCCGGGAGTCGCTCCGACCCGCGCCGAGGTGGCGCCTCGGTCCCGGACGTCGGGGTCGACGCCCGGGACCTTCCCCCAGGTTCCCCCTGGTCGGGAGCCGGCCTGGAGCTGACGGTCAGAACGCAGAGAGCTCGCTCACGAGCCAGCGGTCGCCGACCTTCCGCATCGTGGCGATGACCCGGTTCTGGTCGATCGCCGGGGCCTGCTGCGCCTTGGTGGTCGTGGCCTGGTTGACGAAGGCCATGACGCGCACCGTGGTGCCCTCGCCGCCGTCGCCCGTGGTGTCCATGACGCCGGCCTCGTAGACCTTGGCCTGCACGGTCGCCTCGTTCTTGACGGCCATGGGCTTGATGTCGCTGGCGGCGACCTTGGTGAACTGGTCCTTGAAGGGTGCCGTCAGCTGCGGGGACACCTCGCCGACGTGCTTGTCGAACGTCGAGCCGCTGTAGCTGAGCAGGCTCTCGAGGGTGGTGCGGGCCGAGCTGACCGCTGCCGTGCGGTCGCCGTCGGACACGGTCGGCCGCAGGCCGTAGACCAGTGCGGTGACGAGCAGGGCGAGAGCCACTGCGGCGCCGATGGCAGACGCCCACAGCGGGCCGCGACGGGTGCGCCGGTCGGCAGGGTCGGCGTTCGCGGCAGGGTCGGCGATCGCGTCAGCGGCGACCGTGGCGTGAGCCGACGCGTCGTCGGTCTCGACGAGGTCGGTGCCACGGGCGAGCTGGGCGTCGCGCTCGACGTCGGTGTCGGCCTCAGCGGTGTCGGCCTCGAGATCGGTGTCGGGCTCGAGGTCGGTGGGTCGGTCGAGCACGAGGGTGCCGGTCGCGGTGTCGCGGCCGCGCCGTCGGGCACCGGCGACACGACGACGCGAGCCTGCGGCTGCTGCGGCAGGGCGTCGGGGGTCAGCTGACGAAGTCAAGGGAGCTCACCTTCCACGAGTCGCCGACCTTCACGAGGTCGAGCCGGAGCCGGTAGGTCTTCTTCTCGGCCTTGGGGGTCGAGGCGTTGGTCGTGGGCGCGACCACGCCGACGATGACCTTGGCCGAGTCGGCGTCGCCCGAGACGAGCGAGGCCTCGGCCCGCTCGACGGTCGAGACGGTCTTGTTGGCTGTCACGACCGGCTTCAGCTGGGCCAACGTCGCGCTGTACTCCTTCTGGAACGAGCCCGTGGAGTCGGCGAGGACACGCTTGGTGTCGGCGTCGAACGTCGAGGCGTTCATCGTCACGAAGTTGACCGCGATCTGGCGGCCCGCCGCGAGCGCCGTGTCGCGGGCGTCCGCGGCGCGCTGGGCCTGCCAGGCCGAGCGGCCGAGCGTCGCCGCCACGGCCACCGCCGCGAGGAGCAGCACCGCCGCGAGTGCCCAGAGCAGTCGTGAGGTGGGTCGCCACGTGCGGACACCCCTGAGGCCCGCACGTGGCGCGTCGTCGCGGCCGGGAGCGGCGGTGTCGCGCTCGGCCACGGTGTCGCTGGAGCCGCGGGTGTCGCCGGCAGCCGGGCCGTCGGGTTGGGGTGACCGGTTGGGGAGCTCGGTCTCCGCAGGGGAGGTCGAGCGGGTGGGGGCCATCGTCATCGAGGGGATTCCTTCCGTCACCGGCTCAGCGGAGCGCCTCCTGCATCATCCAGAGCCAGCTCGTGCCGTTGTCGGTCCGTGCGTCGCCACCGGCCGGGACGACCGGCGACTGGACTGACAACGACGCAGGGCTGCCCGAGGTCACGGCCGGGTTGCCCAGAGTCACGGGAGTGGGACCGAACGCCATCGGGTAGCTCTGGCCGCCCTGCCCGGAACGGGAGGGTTTGGGCGCGTTCTGCGCCCCTCGCACGTTGACGCCGGAACCCCGCGAGGCGGCGCAGTGCGCATCGAGGTTGACCGGCGGCAGACCGGCGGTGCGGTGCGGGTCGACCTTCTTCGTGCCCTCGTAGCCCGCCGTGCACGCCTTGGGGTCGTCGGCGTTGAGCACGAGCCCGAAGTGGGCGGTGCCGTCGCCCGGCACGACGGTGAAGCCGCCGTTGACGACGTCGGGGTAGGTGACGAGGAGCTGCTCGATGCCGTCGAGGCGCGCCGTGGTCACGTTGCCGACCGTGATGAAGTTGGCGATGAGCGCCGCGAGGCTCTGCTTGTTCTCGGCGATGAGCGCGTCGAGCTCCTTGGCGGCGACGGCGCCACGGTCGAGCACGACGCGCAGGTCGGGATCGGCCTGACGCAGGGCGTCGGCCACGTCGGCGAAGCCGGAGACGCTGGTGCGGATGTCCTTGCCCGACTTCACCTGGGTGTCGAGGACGATGCGTCCGTCGTCGATGAGCTTCGTCGTCTCGGGCAGGGCCTCGGAGGCGGCCGCGGTCAGGGCGTTGCCCGAGTCGATGAGCCGCTGCAGGTCGGCGCCGCCGCCCTTGAAGGCCTCGGCCAGCTCGTCGACGGTGGTGACGAGCGCGTCCTTGGGCACGGATGCGACGGTGTTGTCGACGTGCTGGAGCAGCTGGTCGATGCGGATGGGGAACGCCGTGCGGTCGCGTGGGATCACGTCGCCGGCCGCGAGGTAGGGCGCGCTCGACGTGCGCGGCTGCAGGTCGAGATACTGCTCCCCCACCGCGGAACGGTTCTCGACGACGGCCCTCGCATCCTTCGGCACCTCGGTGCCGCGGTCGAGCCGTGCGTCGACGACGACACCGTCACCCGAGAGACGCATCGTCTCGACCTTGCCGACCGTGACGCCGCGGTAGGTGACCTCTGCCCCGACGAAGATGCCGCCCGACTGGGCCAGGTCGGCGGACACGACGTAGCTGCCGCCGGCGATCTTGTCGGTCAGCCCGACGTAGTTCGCGGAGAGGACGGCGACGAGGACCACCGAGAGCAGGGCGAACGCGGCGAGCTGGAGCCGCACGGTGCGGGTGATCATCGGGAGCCTCCCGTGGGGAAGAGGGCAGACCACGAGGCCTGGTCGGCCTGGGCGCTGCCCTGCGGCGCACCGAGCAGGCCACCGGGCAGAGTCGTGGGTATGCCGGTGGGCAGTCCGGGCGCGGACGGCACCGGGATGCTCGGGCGCGGCACCGACGGCAGCGGCACCGACGGCAGCGGCACGCCCGGGACGGCGGGCAGGTTGGGCAGCCTGCCGACCCCGAGGTTGCCGGCGATCGTGTCGACGTTGGTGTCGAGGGTGGCCCAGAGGTTGGTGAAGTCACCCTTGATGGTGTTCTGGGCGTTGTTGGGGAACGGATAGGTCAGCAGCAGCTGGAAGCTCTTGGGCAGGTCGTCTCCGGCCTTGTTGAGCTGGCGCAGGATCGGGCTGACGGCCCGCAGGTTGGCCTCGAGGTCGGCTCGCGACCCGCGGATGACGCGGGTGCCGACCTCGCCGAGGTCGCGCAGGGCCGTGAGCATCGCGGTGAGCTGGCGGCGCTGGTCGGCGAGGATCTTGAGACCCTTCGGCAGCTCGTCGAGGGCCTTGGCGATCTTCTCCTGGTTCTTGGCCAGGGTGCCGGAGAGCCGGTCGATGCTGTCGATGGCGCGGACGATCTCGCCCTTCTGGGCGTCGAGCCCGCCGACGAACGTGTTCAGCTGGCCGACGAGGTCCTTGACGTCGCCGGTGCGACCGCGCAGCGCGTTGTTCAGCTCGACCTCGATGGTCTTCAGCTGCGCCACGCCGCCACCGTTGAGCAGCAGCGACATCGCGCCGAGGACCTCCTCGACCTCGGGGTTGCGGCTCGTGCGGGCCAGCGGGATGCGGTCACCCTCGCCGAGACGGCCCTGCGGCTTCGCGTCGGTGGGGGCGGCGAGCGCGACGTACTTCTCGCCGAGCAGGGAGGTCTGCTTCAGCTCCGCCGTGGCGTTGTCGGGCAGCACCACGGTCGCGGGCAGGCGGAGGCGGACCGTCGCGGTCCACCCGGTGACCTGGATGTCCTCGACCGAGCCGACCGTCACCTGGTTGACCTTGACGGACGACTGCGGCACGAGGTCGAGAACGTCGGCGAACTCGGCCGAGACCGTGTACGAGTTGTCGCCGGTGCCGGCGCCGCCCGGGAGCGGCAGGTCGTAGGCGCTGCAGCCACCGAGGGCCAGGGCGCCGAGCACCACCGCGGCTAGCGCGGCACGTGAGCGGGAGCGGACGGCATACGTCATCGGGAACCTCCGAGGAGTCCGCCGAGGGTCGGGTCGGCACCGCGCAGGTTGACCAGCCCGCCGGGCTGCGGGCTGCCTTGCAGCGCAGCGCCGTTCGGCAGCGAGGGGAGCTGGGGCAGCTTGGGCACCACGGCCTTCTTCAACGAGTCGCACAGGCGCGTGTTGCCGGTGTTGGTGGGTCCGGTGAGGATCGAGCAGACGAGCAGGAGCGGGTCGTCGAAGCCCTTGGCGTTGTTCCGCGTGTCGAGCGTGCCCGTCTCGGGGTGGTAGGCGTTCTGCAGGTTCGACAGGGCCACCGGGGCGTTCTCGAGCACCTGGGCCAGGGCCTGGCGGTTCTTCGCGAACGCGCCCGTCACGGTGACGGCACGGTCGAGGTTGCTCTTGAGCAGGGACCGGTTGTCGGACACGAACCCGGACACCTCGTCGACCGCGACCCCCAGGCTGCTGAGCGTCGCCTTGAGGTTCTCGCGCTCCTCGCTCAGCTGCACCGCCACGGTGGCGAGGTCGCTGTTGAGCCGACGCACCTGCGCGTTGTTCGTGGCGAGCATCGAGGTGAAGGACTGGAGGTTCTTCACCGTTCCGAAGAGGTCGTCGCGGCTGCCCGAGAGGGTCGACAGGGCCGTCGACAGGTCGCGCACCGTCGAGTTCAGCTTGTCGCCGTTGCCGTCGAGGTTCGCGGCGGAGGTCTGGAGCAGCTGGTTGAGGGCGCCGTCCTTGTTGGCGCCGTCGGGACCGAGCGCGACCATGAGGTCGTCGAGGCTCTGCGACACCCGGTCGAGCTCGACCGGGACAGCCGTGCGCGAGACCGGGATGCGCGTGCCCGCGGCGAGCGCCGGGCCGGCCTCGTAGACGGGGAGCAGCTGGACGTAGCGGTCGGAGACGAGCGACGGGGCCACGATGGCGGCCTTCGCCGTCGCGGGCACGCGGTACTTCTCGTCGTAGCTGAACGTGACGTGCACGTGGTCGCCCTCGGGCACCACCGCGTCGACCTGGCCGACCCTGACGCCGAGGATGCGTACGTCGGAGCCGGGGTAGAGCCCGACGGCCCGGGTGAAGTCGGCGCTGACGGTCGTCTGCTGCTGCCGCGGCCAGAAGAGGAACGCGGCCGCGACGAGGGCGACGACCACGAGGCCGGTGACGACCTTGCCGAGCACGGTCGCAGGCCCGTGGAACCGGCCGAACGGCATACGGCTGCGGGTCTCGGTGACCATCAGCGAGCACCTCCCGTGAGGCCCGGCAGGAGCAGGTCGGGCAGCTGCGTGCCGGGCAGTGCGAGGCCGGGGCTGCCGACCGGCACGACGAGGTTGGACACCCAGGTGTCGAACCAGCGGCCGGTGCCGAGGGTGTTGGCGTAGACGCGGGTGAAGGGTGCCATGGCGCGGATCGTCTTCTGGAGGTCGGTGTCGTGCTTCTGGAGCAGCGCGAGGGTCTTGTCGAGCTCGGCGAGCGCGGGCTTCAGCTGGGCCCTGTTGTCGCGGGCCAGGCCGGTCAGCTGCGTGGCGAGCGCCGACGTGTTGCGGAACAGCGTGCGGATGTCGTCGCGACGCTTCACCAGCTCGACCATGAGCAGGTCGGCATCCTTGATGAGCGTGCCGACCTGCTGGTTGCGGCTGCGCACGAGACCGGTGACGCTGTTGGCGCGCTGCAGCAGCGACCCGAGCTCGGCGTCGCGGCTCGCGACGGTGCGGGACAGGCGCGACAGCCCGTCGAGCGTGGAGCGGACGTACTGCGGGCTGTCCTTGAACTCGGTCGCGATGACCGACAGCGACTGGGCCAGCTGGCCGGTGTCGATGCGCTCGGTCGTGGTCGTGAGGTCCTGGAAGGCGTTGATGACGTCGTAGGAGCTGACCGTGCGCGACACCGGGATCTGGCTGTCGGCGTCGAGCTGCCCGTCGCCCTTGGGGTCGAGCGCGACGTACTTCTCCCCGAGGATCGTCTTCATCCGGATGGAGGCCCCGGTGCGGGTGCCGAAGGAGGCGTCCTCGGTGACGGTGAAGTCGACGCGGACGTGGCCGTCTTCCAGGTCGACCCCGGTGACCTTGCCGACCTTGACGCCCGCGATGCGCACGTCGTCGTCGGGCCGGATGCCGCCCGCCTCGGTGAAGGCCGCACTGTACGAGGTGCCGCCGCCGATGAAGGGCAGGTTCGAGGCGTTGAACGCGAGGAAGAGCAGCAGCCCGAGGATCGCCAGACCGGCGGCGCCGATCGGCACGGGGTTGCGCTCGCGGAAGGGCGTGCTCATGAGTTGCACCTCGCGGACGCGACGGAGTAGGTGGGCGAGACACCGGGCAGCAGGGGGCTCTTGGTGTCGAACCGGCACAGGTAGAAGTTGAACCACGAGCCGTAGGTGGCCGTGCGCGTCAGGGTCGTGATGCGCTGCGTCGCGCTCGAGATGAAGTCCTCGAACTGCTTGACGTTGGCCGGCTTGTTGAGCGTCGTGGCGAGCGTGCGCAGCTGGGCGACGTCGTCCTTGATGAGCGGCCGCGTCGACACCAGAAGGTCGGCCGTTTCGGCGGAGAGCGTGTTGATGCCCGACAGCGAGCGACCGATCGTCTCGCGGTCGGCCGCGAGCCCGCTGGTGAAGCGCTGCAGCTGGTCGATGAGCGAGAGCAGCTGCTGGTCGTGGGCGTCGACCGTGCCCAGCACCGTGTTGAGGTTGTCGATGGTGCGGCCGATGACGGCGTCGCGGTCGGCGATCGTCGAGGTGAGGCTCGCGGTCTTGGCGAGCAGGCTGTTGATGTCGCCGCCCTCGCCCTGGAGGGTCTGGATGAGCAGGCCCGAGAGCTCGTTGACGTCGCTCGGCGAGAGCGCCGCGAACAGCGGCTTGAAGCCGTTGAAGAGGACGGTGAGGTCCAGTGCCGGGTGGGTCCGGGAGAGCGGGATCGTCGCACCGTCAGTGAGCGCGGCCGGGTTGCCGGCGCCCTGCGTCAGCGCGAGGTAGCGCTGGCCGACGAGGTTGCGGTACTTGACCGTCACCTCGGTGCCCTGGGTGAGCACCGAGCTCTTGAGCACCGAGAACTCGATCGCTGCGTTCGCGTGGTCGGAGCCGGCGCCGGGCGCGACCCGCACGTCGGTCACCTCCCCCACGCGTACGCCGGCGATGCGGACGTCCTGGCCCGCGATGACGCCGGTGGCGTCGCTGACGAGGGCCGTGTAGGTCGCCTTCGAGCCGAGCTGGATGTTGGCGATCGTCAGGGCGAGGATGCTGGTCGCGAACAGGGTGACGGCCGCGAAGAGGATGAGCTTGACGAGGGAGCCTTTGACCTTCATCGGGTGCTCACCACCGTTCCGCGCATCATCGGTCCGGCGAGCAGCGTGCGTATGCCGTCCGAACCGTCAGGGGTGCCGCCGCTGCCGTGGCGGCCGTCGCCGGCGAAGAGCGCACTCACGACGCGCTGCTCGTCGACCGTGCCCGCCGTTCCCGAGTCGGCCGAGGCGTCGCCCAGCAGGGCCTGCGGCACGCCGGAGAAGGCCTCGCTCGCCGGCTTCGTGCCGTCGTCGAAGTGGTTGCCGGCGAAGGGGTTCGACTGCGACCCGTCGGGGCTCGGCAGCCCGTAGCAGCGCGGCCCGCGCTTGTCGCCCCAGCTGGGCTCCTCCCCGGGCTGGTAGGCCTTGCGCGGCTTCACGACCTCGAGCGTGATGTGGAAGGTGCCTCCCGAGAACGCCTGGTTGGCCCGCGGCAGCCAGTTGACCATGCCCGAGGCGACGCAGGGGTAGATCGGCGAGTACTCGGCGAGGACGGCGAGCGTCGGCCGGCTCACCTGCCCGACCTGGATGATGCGCTCCTCGTTGTCGCGGAGGAACCCGGCCGCCTGGTTGGCGAAGCCAGCGGTGCCGACGAGGAAGGCGGCCAGCTGCTGGTCCTTCTCGACGATGGTGCGGTTCGTGACGCGCAGCGACTCGGTCAGGCGGAAGAAGTCGGGGGCGACCCCGTTGTAGAGGTCTGCGGTGTCGGCGAGCAGGGAGATGTCCTTCTGGATCGTCGGCATGCTGGGGTTGAGCGCCTTGAGGTAGCGGTCGACGAGCACGAAGTTGCGGCCGATCTGGTCGCCGCGACCGTCGAGCGTCGTCGACAGGGCGTTCAGCGTCGTCGCCAGCTTGGCGGGCTGCACCGTGCGCAGCAGGGGGTAGAGATTGTCGAAGACGGTCTCGAGCTCGATGGCGACCTTGCTGCGGTCCTGCGGGATGACGTCGCCGGCCCGGATCGACCGCTGGCTCGGACCCGCCGTGACGAGGTCGACGTAGCGCTCGCCGAAGAGCGTCTTGGGCAGCAGCCGGGCGGTGACGTTGGAGGGGATCTTCGCCACGTCGTCGGGCTGCAGCGCCAGCTGGAGGCGGGCACCGGTGGGCGTCGCCTCGACCGTGCGCACCTCGCCGACGAGCAGGCCGCGCAGCTTGACGTCCGAGCTCTCCTGCATCTGGCTGCCGAGGCGGTTCGTCTCGAGCGTCACCATGACGACGGGCGTGAACCGCTTCTGGAACGACGCGATGCTGAGTCCGAGCAGCAGGGCCAGCACCACGAGGAACACCAGGCCGTAGCCCTTCTGCCCCAGTCGCTTTCGCGTGTGCTGGGTGATGGGGCCCGGCGTCGAGTCGGTGCTGACGTCGTCGGGCGCGGCGGTCTTGGTGGCACTCATCCGGCGATCCGAACACTCGTGGTCGCGCCCCAGATGGCGAGCGACAGGAAGAAGTCGACGATGTTGATGGCGACGATCGAGGTGCGCACCGCGGTGCCGACCGCGACCCCCACGCCGGCCGGGCCGCCCGATGCGGTGTAGCCGTAGTAGCAGTGGATGAGGATGATCACGACCGCGAACACCATGACCTTGGCGAACGACCAGAAGACGTCGCCCGGTGGCAGGAACAGGTGGAAGTAGTGGTCGTAGGTGCCCTCGGACTGCCCGAAGTAGGCGGTGGAGATGAACCGCGTCGCCGCGTACGAGCTGAGCAGCCCGAGCACGTAGAGCGGGATCACGGCGATGAAGCCGGCGATCATGCGGGTGGTGACGAGGAACGGCAGCGACGGGATGCCCATCACCTCGAGCGCGTCGACCTCCTCGGAGATGCGCATCGCGCCGAGCTGGGCCGTGAAGCCGCAGCCGACCGTGGCGGCGAGCGCCAGGCCCGCGACGAGCGGCGCGATCTCTCGGGTGTTGAGGTAGGCCGAGAAGAAGCCGGTGAAGGCGCCCGTGCCGAGCTGGTCGAGCGAGGAGTAGCCCTGGAGGCCGACCTCGGTGCCGGTGAAGAAGGCGAGGAAGGCGATGACGCCGACGGTGCCGCCGATGACCGACAGCGCGCCGGTGCCGAGCGACACCTCGGCGAGGAGGCGCACGACCTCCTTCTTGTAGCGGCGCAGCGTGCGCCCGCTCCACGCGAGGGAGCGCACGTAGAAGCGCATCTGCTCGCCGAGCGAGTCGAGCGCGCGGGAGGGGCCGCCGGCCAGCTGGAGCAGGCGCTCCGCGCTCTGCGAGCCCTGCGCGCGCGAGGGACGGGTCCGGGTCTTGGTCGCCATGGTCGGTTCTCAGATCTTCTGCGGGACGACCTGGAAGTACACGGCCGTGATGACGAAGTTGACGACGAACAGGAGCATGAAGGTGATGACGACGCTCTGGTTGACAGCGTCGCCGACCCCCTTCGGGCCACCTCCGGCGCCCAGGCCCTTGTAGGCCGCGACCACCGCCGCGATCGCCCCGAAGACGAGCGCCTTGATCTCGGCGGTCCAGAGGTCGGGCAGCTGGGCCAACGCGGTGAAGCTCGCGATGTACGCGCCGGGCGTGCCGCCCTGGACGATGACGTTGAAGACGTAGCCGCCGACGACGCCGACGACCGACACGAGGCCGTTGAGCAGCACCGCGACGAGCATCGAGGCGAGCACGCGCGGCACGACGAGGCGCTGGATCGGGCTGATGCCGAGCACCTCCATCGCGTCGATCTCCTCGCGGATCTTGCGCGAGCCGAGGTCGGCGCAGATGGCCGAGCCGCCGGCCCCGGCGATCAGCAAGGCGGTGACGATCGGGCTGGCCTCGCGCAGCACCGCGAGCACGCTCGCGGCGCCGGTGTAGGACTGCGCGCCGAGCTGACGGGTCAGGGTGCCGAGCTGCAGCGCGATGACCGCACCGAACGGGATCGACACGAGCGCGGTCGGCAGGATCGTGACGCTCGCGATGAACCACGCCTGCTGGATGAACTCCTTGACCTGGAACGGGCGCTTGGGCAGCGCCCGGAACACGTCGAGCGCGAGCGCGAAGAGCGAGCCCGACTGGCGCAGCGCGCCGGTGAGGGGTGCGGCCACGTCAGCCCACCTCCCCCGCGAACGCGGGCGAGCCGGCATACGGGCCCGGGGTGGCGGCAGCCGGCGACGGCGACGGCGACGGCGACGCGATGGCGCCGGCGGCGACGGTCGAGGTCTCGAACGACCCGGGCGGCGGGGTGACGCCGTTCTGGCGGCACCACTCACCCGCGGGGCGCGCCGTGCGCCGCACGGAGCCGTCGCTCGTCGGCAGCTGGAGCGCGATCGGCGGCAGGGGCGGCAGCTCCTGGCCGGACTCGGCCGCCAGCTCGTCGGCGTCCTTCTCCTCGGACATGCCGATGGGCCCGACGCGCTGGGCGTTGAGGAACTGGCGCACGACCGGCTCCTCGGAGCTGAGCAGCATCTCGCGCGGGCCGAACATCGCCAGGTGCCGGTGGTAGAGCAGCCCGATGTTGTCGGGCACCGTGCGGGCGGTGTTGATGTCGTGCGTGACGATGAGGAAGGTCGCCTCGATCTGCGCGTTGAGGTCGACGATGAGCTGGTTGAGGTACGCGGTGCGCACCGGGTCGAGGCCCGAGTCGGGCTCGTCGAAGAGGATGATCTCGGGGTCGAGCACCAGGGCCCGGGCGAGGCCCGCGCGCTTGCGCATGCCGCCGGAGATCTCGCCGGGCAGCTTGCCCTCGGCGCCCTGCAGGCCGACCAGGTCGATCTTCTCGCCGACGATCCGCTTGATCTCCGCCTCGGTCTTCTTCGTGTGCTCGCGGAGGGGGAACGCGATGTTGTCGTAGAGGTTCATCGACCCGAAGAGCGCGCCGTCCTGGAAGAGCACTCCGAAGAGCTTGCGCACCTCGTAGAGGTCGTGCTCGCGCAGCCGCGTCAGGTCGCGGCCGTTGATGACGATCGAGCCTGTGTCGGGCTTGAGCAGCCCGACGAGCGTCTTGAGGAAGACGGACTTGCCGGTGCCCGAGGGGCCCAGCATGACCGAGATCTCACCCGCGGGAAGCGTGAGGGTCACGTCCCGCCAGATCGTCTGCGACCCGAAGGTCTTGGTCAGCCCGGTGACCGCGATCTCCACACCCATGTGGCATCCACCTATATCTCTCTTGCCGTCTCGACTCGGCTACGGGGGAAACGAGGGGGGCGGGCGGAAGTTACGCGCGAGTTCGGTTTGCCCCTGCGGCGCGTCGGCGGTGGTTACCCTGTGTGCACCGTCACGGAGGAGGGGTGCATGCGAGCGGAGCTGCGCGAGTCGCAGGTGGGTCCCGGCGCCGTGCTCGAGGTCGAGGGCACGCGCCACCGCGTCGTCGGCAGCCTGCGCTTCGACCTCGACGGCATCGTCTGGGGCGAGCACTGCATCACCGCGTCCGGGCCCCGCGAGTGGGTGTCTCTGCGACCGCGCGGTGCCACCTCGATCATCCACTGGCGCCTGCGTGGCGACCTCTTCGGCGACCCCGACCTCGCCGGGATGACGCTCGACGGCCGCCACTGGACCCTCCTCGAGTCCGGCTCGCTGACCTACACCGCCGAGGGCGACACCGGCACCGGCACACGCGGGACGTGCGACTTCGTCGAGTTCACCCACGGCGACGACCTGCTGCTCGTCTTCGAGAGCTTCGACGGCTCGGTCTGGGAGATCAGCGTCGGCCGGCTCGTCGACCCCGCACAGGTGCGCGGCTACCACGAGGCCGCCCGCGCCTGACGTCAGCGGGTGGCGGTCACCTCGTGGCTCACCGTGTCGCCCTCGACGCGCACCGTGAACGCCGCGACGCCCGGCCCACCCGTGCCGCCCTGGTGGCCTAGGCGCGCCAGCACGTCGGCCAGCCGGGTGAAGGTGTCGGGAGTGGGCACCGGGGCCTGGCCGTCCGCGTTGCCGGACAGGCCGGTCAGGCGGTGGTCGGCGTCGAGGGTCAGGGCTGCGGTCAGGCGCTGCACGGACGTGCCGCGCTGGGCCTCGATGCCCTGGCGGAGCACGGCCCCGACCTCGTCGAGCACGGCGCCGACGCCCCTGTCGTCGCTCGCACCCGTCGCCGTATGCCGTGTGGCGGCGTCGCCGGGCCGGGTGGAGTGTCCTTCGCTGAGGAAACCGACGGCCGCGAACTCGATCTTGCCGAAGTCGACCTCGGCGTCGCGCGCGAGCGAGTTGTCGATGACGTACGCGAGGTTGACCGCGAGGTCCTTCATGCCCGGGTGCAGCTGCTGCCCGACGAAGCGGGCGCAGAGCAGCATCGCGTGGACCCGCACCATGGGCCGGCCCTTGCGGTCCTCGACCCGCTGCTCCGGCTCGACCCGTCCTACGTCGAAGCCGTCGCCCGGGTAGAAGTGCACGGGCCTCTCGAGCACGAAGAGCGAGTAGTCGGGTCGGTCGGAGCCGGGCATGAGCCGGTAGAGCTCGCCGTTGAGGGGCAGCTGCCACTCGAGCTCGGGCGGAGCCGTGTCGAAGTGGGTGACGCTCACCAGCGGGCCGTAGCGGCCGGCCGCCGTGGAGGACCGGTTGGGTGCCGGTGCCGGCACCGGGTCGGGCGTCGGAGCGGCCCCGGCCCCGGCGCCGGCGGCCGGGCCGTCAGGCACGGGGTGGGGCGCGAGGGGGACGGGCGGACCCGACTGGCCGGCAGCGGAATCGGGGTGCTCCCGCGGCGCAGCCGGCGCGGACGCCGAGGTGTCATCGCCAGACCTGAACGTGCGCGACAGCCATCCCATGCGGGCAAACCTACCCGGCAGCGCAGCAGAATCCTGCGGGCGTCGGTGCGGCGCATCCGGGGTGTCGATGCGTCAAGGTGGCGAGGGGCCGGTCGTGCCTGACCTGCCGCTGGTGGAGGACAGGGACTGCGCGCGCCTCCGGGTGCGCATGGCCGGCCCGATCCACTGCGGCCCGGGCGGCCCGCTCGTGGTTACGGTGGGTGGGTGACGACAGTGAGCAAGGACGCTCCCGACCTGCCCGCCCTCGACGACCTCGCCGCGACGCTGGCTCCGGGCGCGCTGCTGACCGAGCCCGACAGCACCGCCGCCTACCGCTTCGACTACACGGCCGACGCCGGGGCAGGCACACCGCTCGCGGTGGTGCGGGCCACATCGGCGGCCGACGTGCAGGCGACGGTGCGCTGGGCCGGCGCACACGGCATACCCGTGGTGCCCCGCGGCGCGGGCAGCGGCCTGTCGGGTGGCGCCAACGCCGTCGACGGCTGCATCGTGCTGAGCCTCGAGCGGATGCGCGCCGTCGAGATCGACCCGACGACGCGGACGGCCGTCGTCGAGCCGGGGGCCCTCAACGCCGAGGTCAAGCGGGCTGCGGCGCAGCACGGCCTGTGGTACCCACCCGACCCGTCCTCCTTCGAGATCTGCTCGATCGGCGGCAACGTCGCGACGAACGCGGGTGGCCTGTGCTGCGTGAAGTACGGCGTCACCACAGACTACGTGCTCGGCCTGGACGTCGTGCTCGCTGACGGAACGCTCGTGCGGCTGGGCGGCCAGCGGGTCAAGGACAGCGCCGGCCTCTCGCTCGTCAAGCTCTTCGTGGGGAGCGAGGGCACCCTGGGCGTCGTGACCCGCGCGACCCTGCGGCTCGTCCCCGCGCAGGCACCACCCGCCACGCTCGTCGCCACCTTCGACGACGTCGAGGCGGCCGCACGCGTCGTCGTCGCCATCGGCGCCAGCATGCGGGCCTCGATGATGGAGCTCATGGACCAGGCCTCGATCAACGCCGTCGAGGACCACCGCAGCATGGGCCTCGACCGCAGCGCCGGTGCGATGCTGCTCGCGCAGTCCGATGCGCCGGGTGCGGCGCGCGGTGAGGAGATTGCCGAGATGGAGCGCATCTGCTCCGCCGGCGGCGCCCGCGAGTGCTTCACCACGACCGACGCCGACGAGGGCGAGATGTTCGTCGCCGCACGCCGGTCGGCGATCGTCGCCATCGAGCGGCGCGGCGCCATCATGCTCGAGGACGTCGGCGTGCCCGTGCCCCGCCTGCCCGAGCTGCTTACCGGCATCGCGGCGATCGCAAGACGGCGCGAGGTCGAGATCCCGGTCGTCGCCCACGCCGGCGACGGCAACACGCACCCGATCGTCGTGCACCCGCCGGCCGACCCCGACGCCAAGGATCGGGCGGCCCTGGCCTTCTCCGAGGTGATGAGCCTCGCGATCAGCCTCGGCGGCACGATCACCGGCGAGCACGGGGTCGGCCGCCTCAAGCGCGCGGCCCTGCCCGAGCAGCTCGGCCCTGACGTCATGGCCCTCACCCACCGCATCAAGAACGCCCTCGACCCGCAGGGCATCCTCAACCCCGGAGCCGCATTCTGATGACGACCAGGCCCCCCACCACCTCGCCCCGCCCCGTCGCCGAGCGCCACCTCTTCGGGCCGGGCCCCTGCAACCCCTACCCCGAGGCCACCCTCGCGCTCGCGGCGCCCCTGCTCGGCCACCTCGACCCCGACTTCCTCGCGGTGATGGACGAGACGTGCGACCTGCTCAGGTACGTCTGGGGCACCGACAACCGTCGTACGCTCCCGCTCTCGGCCACGGGCTCGGCCGGCATGGAGGCCGCCTTCGTCAACACCGTCTCCCCCGGCGACGTCGTCGTCGTCGCCGTCAACGGGCTCTTCGGTGAGCGCATGGTCGACGTGGCCGGTCGGCACGGCGCCGAGGTCGTCCGGGTCGACCACGCGTGGGGTACCCCCGTCGACGCCGAGCGCGTCGCCGCCGCCCACCCGTCGCCGAAGATCATCGCCGCCGTGCACGCCGAGACCTCGACCGGCGTCCGCTCCGACATCGCCGCGCTCGGCGCGGTCAAGGGCGACGCCCTGCTCCTCGTCGACGCCGTGACGAGCATCGGCGGCATCGAGCTGCGCGCTGACGACTGGGGCGTCGACATCGGCTACGCCGGCACCCAGAAGTGCCTCGGCGTCGCCCCCGGCCTCGCCCCCTTCACGATCAGCGACCGCGCGTTCGAGCGCCGCGTCGAGAAGCCGTCGTCGTGGTACCTCGACCTCGGGCTGCTCGGCGGCTACGTCGGAGAGGCCTCCGGCGCGGGCAAGCGCACCTACCACCACACCGCCCCGACGGCGATGGTCGCGAGCCTGCACGCCGGGCTGCGCCGCGTCGCCGACGAGGGGCTCGAGGAGGTGTGGGACCGTCACGCCGAGGCCGGCCGTCTCCTGCAGGACGGTCTCGAGGAGATGGGTCTCGAGCTGTTCGCGCAGGAGGGCTCACGCCTGCCGGAGCTGACGACGGTGCGGGTGCCCGACGGGGTCGACTCGGCGGCCGTTCGCGGCTACCTGCTCGAGCGGCACAACCTCGAGATCGGAGCCGGCGTCGGCGAGTTCGCCTCCACGGTCTGGCGCATCGGTCTCATGGGCCACAACGCCCGCCCCGACCGTGTCGCCCTCGTCCTCGCCGCACTCATGGACGCCCTGACCCACACCGCCTGACCGCGGGGCCGCCACGTGGGGAGCAGGGCGCGGCGGTGGGCGCGGCATCGGCGGCGGCCACCGGGCATACGCAAGGAACGGGTGGGCTGGGACGGCCGCCGACGCTCCACGCCGCGAGCGCCGCCACGGCCCGCGCCCAGCCAGCCGACGCCCGCGGCAGAGCAAGCGAAAGGCGGGCCCGACCAGTGGTCGGACCCGCCTTCGCGGTAGAGCAGTGATCCCGGCCGGGCCGGGTCAGATCACTTGAGCTCGACGGTGGCGCCGGCGCCCTCGAGCTGCTCCTTGGCCTTCTCGGCCGCAGCCTTGTCGACACCCTCGAGAACGGGCTTGGGGGCGCCGTCGACGAGGTCCTTGGCCTCCTTGAGGCCGAGGCTCGTGAGCGCGCGGACCTCCTTGATGACCTGGATCTTCTTGTCGCCGGCGGCGGTGAGAACGACGTCGAACGAGTCCTTCTCCTCCTCCTCGACGGCGGCAGCGCCGCCACCGGCAGCCGCGGGGGCGGCGGCAACGGGGGCAGCAGCGGTGACCTCGAAGGTCTCCTCGAACTGCTTCACGAACTCGGAGAGCTCGATGAGGGTCATCTCCTTGAAAGCGTCAAGGAGCTCGTCGGTGCTGAGCTTCGCCATGGTGGCTTCCTTCCTAGATATTGCCGTGAGTGGCGTGTTGTTGAATCGAGCTGGTGCGCAGGTGCGCGATCAGCTCTCGTCGCCACCCTCGGCGACGTCGGTGGTTGCCTCGGCGGCCGGAGCCTCCGTGGCGGGAGCCTCGTCGGCGGCAGCCGGCGTGGCGGGACCCTGCGCCTCGACCTTCTGGCGCAGGGCGTCGACCACGCGGGCCGTCTGCGACAGAGGAGCGACGAAGAGGTAGGCGGCCTTGTTGAGGGAGCCCTTCATGGCACCCGCAAGCTTGGCCAGCAGAACCTCGCGGGACTCGAGGTCCGCGAGCTTCGTGATCTCCTCGGGGGACAAGGCCTTGCCGTCGAGGACGCCGGCCTTGATCACGAGGAGGGGGTGTGCCTTGGCGAAGTCACGCAGACCCTTGGCCGCCTCGACCGGGTCACCGGTGACGAAGGCGATGGCCGACGGGCCCTGGAGGTGGCCGTCGAAGGCCGAGATCCCGGCCTCCTTCGCGGCGAGCTCCGTGAGCGTGTTCTTGACCACGGCGTAGGTGGCGTGCTCTCGGATCGAGTTGCGCAGCTCGGAGAGCTGCTTCACGGTCAGGCCGCGGTACTCGGTGAGAACGGCCGCACCGGACTCGCGGAACTTGTCCGCGATCTCGGCAATGGCTGCGCTCTTCTCGGCGTTCGCCATCTGGGCCTCCTTCCCTTGCGTGGTGACGCCGGCGAAGGGGCCCGGAGGGCCTGCACGAGAAGAGCCCCGGCGCAGGGCGCTCGGGGCTCGAAGCGGCATACTCGACGTATGCCGTGAGGCTGAGTGTCCTGCGCTGGCTGCCCGCATCGTGCGGGACCTTCGAGAGATCGTGGTTGCCCACGCCCTCCAACCGGCGGTCATTGGTCGTGGACCAGAGTACGGGCAGTCCCCCGTCCCGACCAAATCGGGGCCGCACGTGCTCGGCCGCCCGCGCGTCACGGGTGCGCTGCTCGCAATACGCGGGTAGGTGACCTAGCGTGACCCGTATGGCGCGAGGCAGCGTGGAACGCCGCCCCACCCCCCGTCAACGGCAGGCGATCCGCCGACGACGCACGTGGGCGGGTCTGGCCGTCATGCTCTGCGTCGCCGCGGACGTCTGGTCGGTGACGGGCGCGGGAGCCCGCGAGCCGGTGACGCCGGCCGGGCTCTTCAGCGTCGACCGGGTGGCCCTGGCCGCGGGGTTCGCCCCGGCCGTCGCCGTCGACCAGGTCGAACGTGTGCCCGACGCGCAGGTCGACTCACAAGCTGGGTCGTTGGGCGAAGAGGCGGCCGGTGCCGGCGCGTCTGCCACCAGGGCGGCCACCACGGGTGCGGCTGCGAAGGCGGCCGCCGGCTCGAGCGCCGGCGCCGCGAACGACGGCAAGGACGCGAAGGGCGCGGTCATCGAGTCGGGCACCGGGCGCTTCACGGTCGTGGCCGTGCCGGCCAAGGCCGTACGCCCGGCCCCGTCGGGCGGACGTGCGGTGCGCTACACGGTCGAGCTCGAGGGCGGCCTCGACGTGTCCGGCGAGCAGCTGGCCACTGTGGTCGGCACCGTCCTGACCGACCCCCGGGGGTGGCAGGCCAAGGATGGCGTCCGGTTCGTCAACGTCTCCCCCGCCGCAGCCTCGAAGGGGGCAGGCATCGACCTGCGGATCACTCTCGCCAGCCCGAACACCACCGACAAGCTGTGCGCGCCGCTCCAGACCCGCGGCCAGGTGAGCTGCCACAACACGGGACGCGTCGTGCTCAACCTGCGCCGGTGGGTGCTCGGCGCCGACGCGTACGGCACCGACATCGCCGGCTACCGCACCTACCTCGTCAACCACGAGGTAGGTCACGGCATCGGCCACGCCCACGCGTACTGCGGCGGACCGGGCAAGGTCGCGCCCGTGATGATGCAGCAGACCTACGGCCTCAAGGGCTGCACCGCCTGGCCCTGGCCCACCGCGAAGCCCGCCTGACGGGCGGCGTGCGTGCTCCACTCCGAACCAGCCCGGTGAGCGCGCGTGGATGGAAGCTACGCGGGAACCGGACTGGGCCCAACGCGATACGGTGAGCCGGTAGAGGCTCAGGCCAATTTGCTGTTCGAGTAGCCGATCCTGACGACCGACCCCGTCGGCAGCCCACCGACCGCCCTGTTGAGCACGACCTCGAGCATGATGACCTCGAGCGAGCTGGATGTCCTCGTGACCTTGTGGAAGGTCACCGTACCGAGCGACGGGATGGTCACGACCGTGTTGGGTCGGACGGTGTCGCTGATGGTCGGGAACCCTGCCACCTTGAGGCCGACGAACCGCGACGAGTCGCGCGCCGTCGGGGCCAGAACGCCCGACTGGGCGACGGAGGTGTCGGCGGTGACGGCCGAGGCGGTGATGACGCCCAGCAGCACGTTTGGCGACGCGATGGCATTTTTCACCGTTACGGACCTGCTGCTCGACGAGGTCGCGGACCGCGTCGTCGTCTGCGTCGTGCCGGACGTGAGCAGCCCCGGCACCGAGACGTGGGCGACGCTGCTCGCCGCGTCACCCGTCGAGCATCGCGGGTAGACGAGTGCAGTGGGCGAGGACAGTACCCGCCCGTCGAGGGCCGTCACCGACGTGGCGTAGCCCTTGCCGCCGACCAGTCCCCTCAGGGGCGCCGAGAGGTAGGCCTTCGACTGGGCGACGTCGATGCGCGAGCCCACCGGCAGCCCGAGTGGGTTGCTGCTGTCGATGAGCACGGTGACGGCGGCCGTCGCGACCCGGAGCTCGCCGTTGGAGGTGACCCGCTCCTGCTTGTTGACGATAGCCGTAGCGAACGGGACCTTGCCCACCTGCCCGAACCGGATGCGGGTGTTGGGCCCCGTGCTCGCGCTCACGCGCCGTCCGGAGATGACTAGGTTGCTGAGCACCGCCGCGTTGCGGCCGGTGTACTTCGAGGCCGTGTCGACCGAGGCCGTGCTCGTCGTGGACAGGGCGTCGGCCCGCACGAGGCCCCCGAGCAGGTTCACCCCCGCGACGCGCGACGTCGATGTGCTCGACCTGCTCGTCAGGGTTTGTGCCGAACGTGCGGACGTCGTGACGGCCCCGGTCGAACCGGCGACGGGGAGAGTGGCCGACGCGATGCTGCCCGAGGTGCCCTTCGGCGCAACGGTCGTGCACCCTATGGAACTCAGGGCGCTCGGGCCGGAGCGGACGACACCGCCGGCAGTGAGCTGAGTCCCGAACGCCTGCGCGGTGAAGGCGACCTGGGGAAGTGCGGCTGCGGCTGCCGGTGTGGCAGCGACCGGTGCGGCCATGCCTGAGATGGCCGCCGCGGCAAGGACTGCGGTGAGTTTCCTGTTCATCTGACGTGCTCCTGTCATCGATGCCCCGCCATCGATCCCCTGACCGATGTACATGGATCAACGACTCGACCACGTGAGACGTTATGCGTCGAATGGTGGGAATGTGGTAGGCGCCTGCTTTGTCAGACACGGGGCGGCCGAGAGACGACCGAGGCCGCCCTAGGGACGGCCTCGGTCGGCATGCTGCAAGGATCAGCGAGGGTGCACGACCATCGCCGAGCCACCGCCGCGGCGCACCGTCTCGGCGGCCGCCTCGAACAGACCGCCGTCGAGGCTGCGGATCGCCGTGACCGCACCGATCTCGTTCGGTGTGCCGGCCGATGCGAGCTTGTGGCCGAGCGCGGTCAGGGCGGCACCGGTGGGCCCGTCGAGGATCGCCGGTTCTGCGCCCTCGGTGCTGCCGTTGCGCGAGCTGAGGCGCGGCGCCGCGATGGCGTCGACCAGCGGCAGCCCACGGTCGAGGTAGCCGAGGATCGTCTGCGACACCGAGGTGATGATGGTGGCCCCACCCGGAGAGCCGACGGCGAGGAACGGCTTGCCGTCCTGAAGCAGGATCGTCGGGCTCATCGACGAGCGCGGCCGCTTGCCGGGGCCCGGGAGGTTCGGGTCGGGCGCGTCGCCCTGGGTCGGGGCGAAGTTGAAGTCGGTCAGCTCGTTGTTGAGCAGGAAGCCATAGCCCGGCACCGTGATGCCCGAGCCACCCGTCTGCTCGATGGTGAGGGTGTAGGAGGCGACGTTGCCCCACCGGTCTGCCACGGTCAGGTGCGTGGTCGACTGCCCCTCGCTGGGCTGTGCCGACACAGGTGCGGTGGCGCACGAGGTGTATGAGCCGTCAGGGACGCCCGGCGGGATGGGCCGCGGCGAGTAGGCCTTGGCCGGGTCGAAGAGGCAGGCGCGCTCGCCGGCGAAGCCGGTGCTCGTCAGCTCACCGACGGGGACGCCCGGCACGTCGCCGACGTAGCGGTTGCGGTCGGCGAAGGCCGTGGCCGACGCCTCGGAGAAGCGGTGGAGGTACTGCACCTGGTCGACGTCGCGCGTCGTCACGCCGGTGCGCTGCTCGTAAGCCGTCATGAGGTTGAGGATCTCGGCGACGGCGATGCCACCCGAGCTGGGGACCGGCATCCCGTAGACGTCGAACCCCTTGTACTGCGAGTGGATCGGCGCCTTGGTCAGCGCCCGGTAGGAGGCGAGGTCGCGCAACGTCAGCTGCCCGCCCATGACGCTCACGCCCGGCGCCGTGTGCGGCGCGTTCGACTCTCGGACGATCGCCTCACCCAGGCGCCCGCGGTAGAGCACGTCGGTGCCCCGCGTGCGCAGCGCGCGGTAGGCCTTGGCCATGTCGGGGTTGCGGAACACGGAGCCCACGACCGGCGGCTGGTTGCCCGGCAGGAAGACCCGCTGGGTCTCGGGGAACTTGCGGAAGCGGTCGGCGTTCTGCGCGGTCTGGTCGCGGAAGGTCTGGTCGACGACGAAGCCCTGCGCCGCGAGCCGCTCGGCCGGCTTGAGCGCGGCGTTGAGCGAGAGCGTGCCGTGGTCGCGCAGAGCCTTGGCCCAGAGGGCCGGCGTGCCCGGGACACCCACTGACAGGCCGGAGCTGACCACCGTCGGGAAGTCGAGCGCATTGCCCGTCGCGGGGTCGGTGAACGTCTTGTCGGTGAACGTCGCCGGAGCCGTCTCGCGCCCGTCGATGGTCGACACCTTCTTCGAACGGGAGTCGTAGTAGACGAGGAACCCGCCGCCGCCGATGCCGGCGCTGTAGGGCTCCGTGACGCCGAGTGCGGCGGCTGTCGCGACGGCGGCGTCGGCGGCGTTGCCGCCCCGTGCCAGCACGTCGATGCCGACCTGCGAGGCGTCGCGGTCGACGGAGCTGACCGCCCCGCCGGACCCGACCATGACCGGCGCCTTGGGCAGCGTCGTCGGCTGGCCGTGCCAGCCCCTGTCGCGCTGCGGTGACGGCGCCACCGTGGGCTGGGCTCCCGCGGTCGTGGGGAGCAGCGAGAGCGGGAGGCCGACGACGAGAGCGCCGAGGACCCATCGGGAACGTGTCGTGGTGCGTGCGCTGAGACGACTCATCTTTCGACCGTACCCGCGCAAACCCCGCGGATCGCGTCGAGCACCCCACCGATCCGAGGTGACGGAGTGTTCTCTCGATCGGGCTGACGGGGGCGCTCCCGTGCGCGGCGCGGTGACGGAGCGTTCTCTCGATCGGGCTGACAGGGATGGCCCGTGCTCGGCGCGGTGACGGAGCGTTCTATCGATGGGGGAACGCGAGAGCCCGCCACCCCAGAGGGTGACGGGCTCTCGGTGCGTCGGGTCAGGCGATCAGGCCTGCTCCTCCTCGACGAGGAGGTTGCGCGTCTTGGAGAAGTCGAGCGGGATGCCCGGGCCCATCGTCGTGGAGACGGTGGCCTTCTCGATGTAGCGGCCCTTGGAGCTGGCCGGCTTGAGACGCAGGATCTCCTCGAGGGCAGCGGCGTAGTTCTCGACGAGCTTGGCCTCGTCGAAGGACGCCTTGCCGATGATGAAGTGGAGGTTCGCGTGCTTGTCGACGCGGAACTCGATCTTGCCGCCCTTGATGTCGGCGACGGCCTTGGCGACGTCCATCGTCACGGTGCCGGTCTTCGGGTTCGGCATGAGGCCACGCGGGCCGAGCACCTTGCCGAGTCGACCGACCTTGCCCATGAGGTCAGGGGTCGCGACGACGGCGTCGAAGTCGAGCCAGCCGCCCTGGACCTTCTCGAGCAGGTCGTCGGAGCCGACGTGGTCGGCGCCGGCCTCACGGGCGGCCTCGGCCTTGTCGCCGTTGGCGAAGACGAGGACGCGGGCGGTCTTGCCCGTGCCGTGCGGCAGGTTGACCGTGCCGCGGACAGCCTGGTCGGCCTTGCGCGGGTCGACGCCGAGGCGCATCGCGACCTCGACGGTCTCGTCGTACTTGGCCTTCGCGGTCTGCTTGGCGACGCGGACGGCCTCGAGCGGGGCGTAGACCTTGCCGGGCTGGACGAGCTCGGCGGCTGCGCGGTAGTTCTTGCTGCGCTTCATGGAACTGCTCCTTGCGTGGATTTCGTGGAGTCGTGGTGCGGGCCAGCGCTGGCCCTCCCACGTGGCCGACGGCACACGGTCCGTATGCCGTGCGGCCGGGGTGACGATCGAGCTGAGAGCTGGGCTCAGAGCTCGGTGTCGATGCCCATCGAGCGAGCGGTGCCGGCGATGATGCGCGCCGCCATCTCCTCGTCGTTGGCGTTGAGGTCTTCCATCTTCTGGCGGGCGATCTCGAGGACCTGGTCGCGCGAGAGCTTGGCGACCTTGGTCTTGTGCGGCTCACCCGAGCCCTTGGCGACGCCGGCAGCCTTCTTGATGAGCTCGGCGGCCGGCGGGGTCTTCGTCACGAAGGTGAACGAGCGGTCCTCGTAGACCGTGATCTCGACCGGGATGACGTTGCCGCGCTGGGACTCCGTCGCGGCGTTGTACGCCTTGACGAACTCCATGATGTTGACGCCGTGCTGGCCGAGGGCCGGGCCGACGGGCGGGGCGGGGGTGGCCTGACCGGCCTGGATCTGCAGCTTGATGAAGCCGGAGACCTTCTTCTTGGGGGGCATGGGTGCCTACCTTCTTCGTTGTGGGCCGACGCCGTGGGCGATGACCCGGTTGCATGCCGGTGCGGTGTGCCGCACCGAACGTGGTGGGACCTTGCTCAGATCTTGGCGACCTGGGCGAAGGAGAGCTCGACCGGGGTCTCCCGGCCGAAGATCGAGACGAGCACCTTGAGCTTCTGCGTGTCGGTGTTGATCTCGGAGATGGTGGCGGGAAGGGTCTCGAAGGGCCCCTCCATGACGGTGACCGACTCGCCGACCTCGAAGTCGACGACGCGGACGTCCTTCGGGGCGCTGGATTTCGCGCCGGCCGTGCCCTCGGCGGAGGCGGCGGCCTCGAAGGTCGGGGCGAGCATCGTGAAGACCTCGTCGATCGACAGCGGCACGGGCTGGTGCGCGTTGCCGACGAAGCCGGTCACACCCGGCGTGTGGCGCACGGCGCCCCAGCTCTCGTCGGTGAGGTCCATGCGGACGAGGACGTACCCGGGCATCCGGACGCGACGGACCTGCTTCTTCTGGCCGTTCTTGATCTCGGTGACCTCCTCCATGGGGACCTCGATCTCGAAGATGAAGTCCTCCATGTTGAGGGTCTGGATGCGCGTCTCGAGGTTCGCCTTCACGCGGTTCTCGTAGCCCGCGTAGGAGTGGATGACGAACCAGTCGCCGAAGCGGCTGCGCAGGTCGGCCTTGAAGTCGGCGACCGGGTCGCCGCTGCCGGTGGCGACGGGGGCGTCGGCGTCCTCGGCCTCGTCGGCGTCCTCGGTCTCGTCGGCGTCCACGGTCTCGTCGGACTCGTCGGCGTCGGTGGTCTCAGCGGCCTCGTCGGTGGTCTCGACTGCGGTCTCGTCGGTGGCCTCGGCGTCCTCAGCACCCGGGGCGACGTCGGAGGCCGAGAGCTCGTCGGACAGGTCCGTGGGGTCGACGACATCGGTCCCGGTGCTCTCGCCGTTCGGGGCGCCCTCGTGGGCGAACTGCTCGGACACGCTCTGACCTACTTCCTTGCTCGTGGACCAGCCGGTGGCGGCTGGCGGTGACATCCCGGGGCGCCGGCGAGGCGCCCGCGCGTCAGATCGTCGCGCCGGTGAGGGCCCACGAGATCAGCTTGCTCAGACCGAAGTCGAGCCCCGACACGAGGGCCATCATGATCACGACGAACACGACCACGACGGTGGTGTAGCGCACGAGCTCGGGGCCCGTGGGCCGCACGACCTTGCGCAGCTCGTCGAGGATCTGGCGAACGAAGAGGCTGATCGCGCCGAGGAACCGCGACACCGGGTTGCCGCCACGGGCCTTGTCAGCCCGGCCGGACCCGCGCTTGGCGCTCGTCTCCGTCACGATTCCTTCTTTCTGCCTGGGTTTCGGCCCGCGACAGCGCCCCGGCTCGTGGGGTGTCCACGTCGGGGCGAGAGCCGCGTGCCGCCTTGCACGACGACCACATCACTGGGATGCGCAGGGCAAGAGGGACTCGAACCCCCAACCGCTGGTTTTGGAGACCAGTGCTCTACCAATTGAGCTATTGCCCTTCGCCGTGACCGTTGGGGCGGTCGCGGCGGGACGGCATGCGTCAGCATGGCCAGCGAAGCCGTCCGAGGGTCGATCATACGGGACGATCCGAGTGCAAAGCCAACCGAGCCGCGCCCGGGCCCGATCGGCGCGCCCGACCCCCTGGCGAGCGCACCACCCGTGCAGTATCCGTGCACCGTCCGTGCACTGTCCCGGGACGACCCGGGCACCACCCGGCATACGGACCGGGCTGCTCGCGAGCACACCCGAGTGGCAGGATCGGGAAGGTGACGAACCCGCGCACCGCCCTCGCGTCCCTGTCCGACGACGACCTGGCCGGCTTCCTCGCCGAGCAGCGTGAAGCCTACGCGGCCCTCAAGGCCCGCGGGCTCAAGCTCGACCTCACGCGGGGCAAGCCGTCGGCCGCGCAGCTCGACCTCTCGAACGACCTGCTGACGCTGCCGTCGACGACGAAGGACCGTGCCGGCGTCGACGTGCGCAACTACGGCGGCCTCGAGGGCCTGGCCGAGCTGCGCGAGATGTTCGCCGAGCTGCTCTGGGTGGAGCCGTCGCAGGTCGTCGCGGGCGGCAACTCGAGCCTGACGATGATGTACTCCACGATCGTCGACTTCCTGCTCTTCGGCGGCGTCGACTCCCCTCGGCCGTGGTCGGAGGAGGAGAAGGTCCGCTTCGTCTGCCCGGTCCCGGGCTACGACCGCCACTTCTCGATGCTCGCCTCGTTCGGCATCGAGATGGTCACCGTCGACATGCACGACGACGGCCCCGACGTCGCCGCGGTCGAGGCGCTCGTCAAGGACGACCCGAGCATCAAGGGCATCTGGATCGTGCCGACCTACGCCAACCCGTCGGGCGCCGTCGTGTCGCAGGAGGTCGCGGCCCGCCTCGCGGCGATGCCCGCCGCGGCCCCCGACTTCACGATCTTCTGGGACAACGCCTACGCCTTCCACCACCTCACCGAGGACGAGGCCAAGAGCGCCGACATCCTCACGCTCGCCGCGGCGTCGGGACACCCGAACCGCCCGATCATGTTCGCCTCGACGTCGAAGATCACGTTCGCCGGCGCCGGCGTCGCCGTGCTCGCGGCCAGCGAGGCCAACGTGAAGTGGTACCTGGGGCACCTGTCGATGAGCTCGATCGGGCCCGACAAGGTCAACCACCTGCGGCACGTCGAGTTCTTCAAGGACGCCGACGGCGTGCGGGCCCACATGCGCGGCCACCGCGACATCATCGCGCCCAAGTTCGCGGCCGTCGACCAGGCGCTGACCGAAGGCCTGGAGGGCCTCGAGGTGGCGGAGTGGACCCGCCCGACCGGTGGCTACTTCGTCAACCTCGACGTGCTCGACGGCACGGCGTCGCGGGTCGTGGCCCTGGCCAAGGAGGCCGGCATCGCCCTCACGCCGGCAGGCGCGTCCTTCCCGCTCGGGCGCGACCCGCGCGACCGCAACATCCGGCTCGCCCCCACCTTCCCCGTGCTCGACGAGGTGCGCACCGCCATGGCCGGCGTCGCCACCTGCGTCGCCCTCGCCGCCGCCGAGAAGGTGACCGCCGACCGGTCCGCCGGGGTAGGGGACGTGAGCGACGCCGCAGCGTCGACGACCGAGTCCGCCACCGAAGGAGCCGCCCGATGAGCGAAGACAACGAGAACATCGACGACGACCTCACCAGCTACAGCGTCGACGACGAGGACCAGCTCCAGCCCGAGGACACCCTCGAGGACGGTGAGCTGGAGGACGTCCTCGACCGCGGCTACTCCCCCAACGACCGGCCGCAGGGCGTCACCGCGCATGGCACGACGGCGTACGAGGAGTCGATCGACGAGACGATCGACGAGCGCATCCTCCAGGAGGAGCCCGACCCGAGCTCCGCCTACGGTCGGCCCGACAACGAGAGCGGCCTCGACGACGACCGCATCGGCGGCGACGACCCCGACTCGATCGACGCCGAGGACGACTGGCTCGGTGACAACGAGGTCGGCGACGCGCGCGCCGGACGTCTCGTCGCCGACGACGAGGGCGCCCACGACGACGACGAGAAGCAGGCGTGGGCCAGCGATGTCGGCGTCGACGGCGCCGGCGCCTCGGCCGAGGAGGCTGCGATGCACGTCGTCGACGAGATCGCCGACGAGCCCGACGAGCGCTGAGCGGCTCTCCCCTGTCCCGTATGCCGGGTAGCCGGCCGGGCGGGCCGGCGGGCGCGGCCGGCCGGTCCGGCGCGAGCGCCGGGTGACACACTTGCCCGCATGACGCGTGCGGTGGAGACCCTCCCCAAGGCCCACCTGCACCTGCACTTCACCGGCTCCATGCGCATCGGAACCGTGCGCGACCTCGCGGCGCAACACGGCATCCGGCTGCCCGACGCTCTGGTGAAGGGGTGGCCACCGCGGCTGGCCCGCGCCACCGACGAGCGCGGCTGGTTCCGCTTCCAGCGTCTCTACGACGCCGCACGTGCCTGCGTGCGCACCGAGGCCGACATGCGTCGCATCGTGCGCGAGGCGGCCGAGGACGACGCCGCCGAGGGCTCCCGCTGGCTGGAGATCCAGGTCGACCCGACGTCGTACGCACCCTTCGTGGGCGGCATCACGCCGGCCCTGGAGATCGTCCTCGACGAGGCGCGTGCCGTCTCGTCGGAGGGCCGCATCGGCGTCGGTGTCGTCGTCGCCGCGAGCCGCATGCGCCACCCGCTGGAGGCGCGCACCCTCGCCAGACTGGCCGCCCACCACGCCGGCGAGGAGGCCGGCGACGTCGTCGGCTTCGGACTCTCGAACGACGAACGGCGCGGGCTCGTGGCCGACTTCGCCCCGGCCTTCGCCATCGCCCGCAAGGCCGGGCTCGCGCTCGTGCCGCACGGGGGTGAGCTGCTCGGCGCCCAGTCGGTGATGGAGACGCTGGAGCACCTCGATCCCGACCGCATCGGGCACGGCGTGCGCAGCGTCGAGGACCCGCAGGTGCTCGACGCCGTCGCCGAGGCCGGCGTCACGCTCGAGGTGTGCCCGGGCAGCAACGTCGCCCTCGGCGTCTACGCCGACCCCTCCGAGGTGCCGCTGCGCCGCATCGTCGACTCGGGGATCCCGGTGGCGCTCGGCGCCGACGATCCCCTCCTCTTCGGCTCCCGCCTCGCGGCGCAGTACGCCGCCGCCCGCGTCCTCGGCTTCGACGACGACGGGCTGGCCGGCCTGGCCCGGGGCTCGCTCGAGGGCAGCCGCATGCCGTCCCGACTCCGCGCGGCCGCCCTCGCCGAGGTGGACGAGTGGCTCGCGCAGCCCGGGCAGGAGACCGACCCGGCCGGCACCGGCTACCGGGGGCTGGCCGCCGAGCGTGCCTGAGCGACGGACACCGTGACTCGGGCCACACCGAGGAGTGGGGCACACCGGGGCAAAGCACCCCATGTGCAGGTGGATGTCGGAGTCCGCGCCGGTGCACCGAGTTTGCTCAGGGTCGGTGCGCCCGGTCATGCTGGTGCGGACATGAAGACTCCTGCCGCCGCCCTCGCCCGCCCCTCGACCGCCTCCGGCGCCCACCTCCGACGACTCGCCGTCGTCGGTCTCGTCGCCCCCGTCGTCGCCCTGGCGGCTTGCAGCGGTGAGTCCCCCGTGACCGCCGACCCGACCGCGCCCGCCCGCGCGACCGCGCCCGCCGGCGCGACCGCGTCGTCGGCGACAACGCCCGAGACGACCAGGACGACGGGGCCGACGACCTCCGCCTCGCCAACCGAGTCCGCGGGCGTTCCGAACGAGCGCACGTCGTACGCGACCGTGAAGGCCGTGATCAAGGACCCCGACCTCGGACACACGATCACCGCGGTTCGCGTGGCCCGCCATCTCAGCTGGCCGACTGGACAGCCGATCGGCGCGGCGCAGTTCGAGATCGTCGGCGTGCGACTGTCTGCGACGGCAGGCTCGCGCTACTCGGCGACCATCGACCCGCAGATGTTTACGCTCGTCACGTCGAGCCCCAAGCAAACGGTCACCCCGACCAATGAGTTTGCATCCCGTTGGAGGGCCACACCGCTGAAGGCAGCTCAGCGTGCGGCAACGACCTCTGGCTGGGTGTTCTTCAAGGTCGACCGCGGCACGACGAGCGCGCTCAAGCTCGGCTTCAACCGCCCGGCGTACCAGGTCAGCACGACCGGCAAGAAGCTGCCGGCCAAGACCTTCACCGCCGTCCTGACGAAGTAGTCGCGGACGAGGTAGTCGCGGACGAGGTAGTCGCGGACGAAGTAGCCGCCGCTAGAGGGTCTCGCCGAGCAGCACGGGCTCGTTGACCAGGGAGACCCCGAAGGCGTCACGCACGCCGTCGCGCACCTGGCGCGCGAGCGCCACGACGTCGCCCGCCGTGGCGCCACCGCGGTTGGTGACCGCCAGCGTGTGCTTCGTCGACAGCGCCGCCGGAGCGGGCAGACCGAAGCCCTTGCCGAACCCGGCGTGCTCGATGAGCCACGCCGCGCTCGTCTTGACCCGGCCGTCGGGCTCGGCGAACCGCGGAGGTGTCGGGCCCTCCCAGCCGAGCCGCTCCCCCACCCGCTCGACGAGGTCGTCGAACTGCTGCCGGCTGAGGATCGGGTTGGTGAAGAAGGACCCGCACGACCACGTGTCGGGGTCGGCGTCGTCGAGCACCATGCCACGGGAGCGGCGCTGCTCGAGCACCGCCTCGCGGGCGTCCTGGAGCGGCACCCGCGTGCCGAGCGGGACGTCGAGGCCCTTCGCCAGGGCGGCATACGCGACGGGACGGCTGAGGTCGGCCACCTCGAACTGGAAGAGCACGTCGAGCACGACGTAGCGGGCGTTTCCCTTGAAGAGCGAGTGCCGGTAGGTGAAGGCGCAGTCGGCGTTCATGAAGGTGCGCACGGTCTGCTCCCGGCGATCCCACGTGCGCACCTGGGCGACCGTCTGCGACACGTCCTGGCCGTAGGCACCGACGTTCTGGATCGGCGTGGCGCCCGTGCGGCCCGGGATGCCGCTGAGCGCCTCGACGCCCGCCCAGCCCTCCGCGACCGCTCGCTCGACGACGTCGTCCCAGACCTCGCCCGCCGCGACGCGCACCATGGCTCCACCGCAGGAGTCGGCGGACTCGGGCGTGACGCCGCTCGTGACGATGTGCACGACGGTGCCCTGGAAGCCGTCGTCGGGGACGACGAGGTTCGAGCCCCCCGAGAGGACGAGCAGCGGCTCGTCGGCGTCGTCGACCTCACGAACGGCGTCGACGAGCTCGTCGGTGGTCTCGACCGTGACGAGCCGGGCGGCCGGGCCGCCGACGCGCATCGTCGTCAGGGTCGACAAAGGGACGTCGTGATCCTCGCGCACGCGCTGGCCCCTGTTCAGTCGAGCCGTGCGACGGCCAGGGCCCGGCCCAGGACCTTCTCGCCCGCGGCGGTCGCGGTCAGCTCGACCGTGACCTGCTTCGTCTCGGGGTCGGCCGACTTGACGACGCCGGAGACCTCGATGTCGGCGCCCGTGTCGTAGGGCACCACCACCGGGCGCGTGAACCGCACGCCGTACTCGACGACGCGGCCGGCGTCGCCCACCCAGTCGGTGACCAGGGTGACGGCCGAACCCATCGTGAACATGCCGTGCGCGATGACGTCGGGCAGGCCGACCTTCTTCGCGAAGGGCTCGTCCCAGTGGATGCGGTTGCGGTCGAGGGACGCCCCGGCGTACTGGACGAGGCGGGCGCGGTCGACGTGGACGGTCTGCGGCGGCAGGGCGTCACCGACGGAGACGCTGTCGAACGCCCGCACGGTCGTGTGGTCACGCGGCTGGGTGCTCATCACTCGCCTCCTCGGATGACGATCGTCGACGTGGCCGTGCAGACCGGCTCGCCCGCCTCGGTGGCGAGCTCGGTGCGGGTGGTCACCATGGCGTGCCCGCCCGCCTCGCGCACCGCGTCGACGTGGAGTGTGCCGATGACGGCGTCACCGGCCGTGAGCGGGCGGTGGTGGGTGAAGCGCTGCTCGCCGTGCACCACCCTGGAGAAGTCGATGCCGGCCTCGGGGTCGCGGATCAGCTGTGCGTCGCACTGCTGGGCGATGAGGACGGCGAACGTCGGCGGTGCGATGACGTCGGCGTAGCCGCGGGCCCGGGCGACCTCGGCGTCGACGTGCACGGGGTCGGCCGAGCCGACCGCCTCGGCGAACTCGCGGATCTTGGCGGCACTGACCCGGTAGGTCTCGGTGGGCGGGTAGACCCGGCCCTGGAAGTCTGCGTTCACCGGCATACGGGCACCCTACCGACCGCCGGGGTCAGCGGCTCGGGGCGTCTCGACCCGGCCGTCAGCGGCGCCGGACCGGCCGGGAACGACGACGCTCCCCCGGCCGGTGGCCGAGGGAGCGTTGACGTCGAGCGCTGGGGTCAGCGGGTCTCGCGGTGCTCCGTGTGCTTGCCACACTTCGGGCAGAACTTGTTCATCGCGAGACGGTCGGGGTTGTTCCGACGGTTCTTCTTCGTGATGTAGTTGCGGTCCTTGCAGTCCACGCACGCCATCGTGATCTTGGGACGGACGTCGGTGCTCTTGCTGGCCACGGCAACCTGCTCTTTCGGGAACGTACGGGGTCTTCTGTCGTCTTGCGACGGGTGTCGCGCGGCGCGTCACGCGTTCCGGGCTCCCGGGTGACACGCAGGCGCGACGTCCTAGGTTACGCGACACCCCGGCGATTGGAGAAATCGACGTCGGTGCGCGCGGAAGTGGTAGCGGGAGCGGGGCTCGATCCCGCGACCTCACGATTATGAGTCGTGCGCTCTAACCAGCTGAGCTACCCCGCCATGGGCTGCCGCCCCGGCCTCCTCGCGATGCCGCGAGATGGCCGGGACCGGCGGCCCAGAGCCCCAATAGGGAATCGAACCCTAGACCTTTTCCTTACCATGGAAACGCTCTGCCGACTGAGCTATTGGGGCACGGCCGACGCTGTGGAACCGTCACGAGAACGGGCCCGCTTCGACCTGCTGTGCGACGGCGAGACTACACGGTCGCGGCCACGGATACGAAATCGGGCGGTGCCCGTGCGCGGGACCTGCCCGCCCGACGCCGTCGGGGTGCTCGCGGCGCGCGCTCGCGGGGTCAGCCCTCGGCGTCGTGGTCGGCGAGCGCCTGCTGCGCCGACTCCTCCTCCTGCTCGCGCCGATCGCGTACGCCGGTCGCCTCGTCGAGCTCGGCGGTGACCTTCTCGAGCCGGCCCCGGGCCGTCGCCAGCCGCCGCTCGAGGTCGGCGATTCCCTCGGTCACCTCCTCGTGGCGGGCCGTCAGCACCGCCACCTGCCGGTCGGCGTTGCGCAGCTCGGACCGGGCCGTCTCGAGCGCCGCCTGCAGCCGGGCCCGCGCCGCAGCTCGCTTGGCCCTGCGCCGCTCCTCGAGGTCGACGGCCTCGTCGCCCTCGTCGCCCTCGTCGCCCTCGTCGTCCGCGCCGTCCCCCGCTGCGGCGCCCGCGCCCCCGCGCAGCACCGACAGCGACGGCCGGCGGGTCCCGTCCTCGCCGCCGTCGGTCCCGAGCGCCACGACGTCCTCCACGTCGACGGAGCCGAAGCCCGAGTAGCTGAGGGCGCGCACCAGCGAGCCGGTGAGCACCGAGGCCTCCGCGTCCTCGTCGGCGATGAGGGCGGTCAGGGTGTCGCGCACCTCCTGCGCCACCCCGGCACCGAGCTTCTGACCGGCCTCGGCCGACGTCTCGGCGATGCGGTCGGCCAGGGCGTCGACGCGCCTCGACCGCTCCCGACCGAGCAGGCGCAGCTGGTCGGCGTCGAGACTGCGCTGGGCCTCGCGGAGCAGCTCGGCGAACTCACGGAAGTCCTCGAGCTCGTCGGCGTGCTCGCGCACGAAGTGGTTGACCGCCCACGCTGCGACCGTCGGCTTGCGCAGGGCCCCGATCGAGGTGGCCAGCTCCTTGTCGCCGGCCTGCTTCGCCACGGCCACCAGCTCGGACCGCAGCGGCGTGAAGCGGGACGGCAGGGCGGCATACAGCTGCTCGACGGCGGCGCGCAGGTGCAGGATCACGCGTGCATCCTCCCGCAAACCCGCTGGTGCGGCGCGGCGCGGACGGGCAGGCTGGTCGCGTGATCTGGATCTGTGCGACCTGCGCCGTGGAGACCGACGACCTGACGCAGCCTCCACCCGAGTGCGAGGTGTGCGAGGACGACCGGCAGTGGGTGCCCGCCACGGGGCAGCGGTGGACGACCCTCGACGAGCTGCGCGAGGCCGGGACCCGCATCACCGTCGCCCCCGTCGAGCCCGACCTGTGGGGGCTTCGTGCCGATCCCGAGGTCGGCATCGGCCAGCAGACGATGGTCGTGCGCACCCCCGAGGGCCTCCTGCTCTTCGACTGCGTCGGCTACGTCGACGACGCCGCCGTGGAGCTCGTGCAGTCGCTCGGTCCGACGCTGGCCGTGGCGGCGAGCCACCCCCACATGTACGGCGTGCAGACGGAATGGGCCCGGGCCCTGGGCGGCGTGCCGGTGCTCGTCGCCGACCGCGACGCCGAGTGGGTGCGGCGCAAGGACCGGCTCGTCGAGCTCTACAACGAGTCTCGCGAGGTCGCACCCGGGCTGACCCTCCACCGCGTCGGTGGGCACTTCCGCGGCCAGGCCGTGGTCGAGTGGCAGGCCGGCGCGGAGGGGCGTGGCGTGCTGCTCGCGGGCGACGCCGTCTTCCCCAACCCGGACCGGAGGTCGGTCAGCTTCCTGCGCAGTTATCCCAATCGGATTCCCCTGTCGGGCAACGTGGTCCAGCGTGTCGCAGGTCAGCTCGAGGGGCTGCACTACGACCGGCTCTACAACAACTTCGGGGCCGTGGTGCCGCAGGACGCCAAGGCCGTGGTGCGGTTCTCGGCCGACCGGCACGCCGCGTGGACCCGCGGCGACTTCGACCACCTCACCTGACGTCGCGAGAGGGCCCACGGTCGGGCTACGCGGTCGGGGAACGCGGTCGCCCGGCCGCAGCCGGCCTCCGGTCAGCCGGCCTCGAGCGTCGACTGCTTGTGCGCGGCCCGCGCGCCCGTCTTCTCGGACTCGACGATCCAGTACGGGTCGTCCTCGCTCGCCTTGAACTTCTGCCCGTCGAACGTGAACTCCTTGACGCGCCGCTCGACCGCCGTGCCGGTCGTCCGGCCCTGCGAGGTGTTCCAGTGGACGGTGTCTCCCTTGCTGATCGCCATGGCCCGATCAGAACACGCGCGAGGGCGTCGTGCCAGAGCGAACGGGAGTGGGTAGGTGCTGAGGCGACGGCGTCGTCCGGCGCCGCCTGGAATCAGCTAGAGGAGAAGCGATGAGCGACAACCCGCTGGACCCGGTGAGCGACGACCCGACGACCGAGGGGCCGGCTGACGGCGGAGCCGACACCACCAGCCATGACGGTGGTGCCGACGGCGGAGCCGACACCGCGCTCGGATCAGACACCGAGTCCGACCTCGGTTCCGGCATGGGCTCGGACGCCGGCTCCACGGGCGAGGGCCCGGCGGACGGCGGCGCCGACACCGGCTCTCACGACGGCGGCGCCGACGGCGGGGCCGACACCGAGGGACCCGCTGACGGCGGAGCCGACACGAGCAGCCACGACGGTGGTGCCGACGGCGGGGCCTGATGACTGCTGCCACGACGAGCCGGGTGTCCGCCGCACGGGGCGGGCACTCGGCTCTGCGGCGACTGGTCCCGGTCGACCCCGAGACCTTCGCCCGGGAGCACTGGTCGCGCCGCCCGCTCGTCACGACCTCTGCTGACCTGCCCGGCGGTCTGGCCGACCTCTTCGACGAGGACGCGGTCGACGAGCTCGTGTCCCGCCGCGGCCTGCGCGCGCCCTTCCTCCGGGTCGCCCGCGACGGCCGCACCCTCGGCGACCGCGAGTTCACCCAGGGCGGCGGCGTCGGCGCGACGGTCGCCGACCAGGTCAGTGACGACAAGCTGCTGCGCCTCTTCGGCGACGGGTCGACCATCGTCCTGCAGGGCCTGCACCGCACGTGGGGGCCGCTCATCGACTTCACCCAGCTGCTCGCCGAGGAGCTCGGGCACCCGGTCCAGGCCAACGCGTACGTCACCCCGAGCCAGAGCACCGGCTTCAGCGACCACTACGACGTGCACGACGTCTTCGTGCTGCAGATGGCAGGCGAGAAGCGCTGGCGTCTGCGCGCTCCCGTGCACCCGTCACCGCTGCGCGACGAGCCGTGGACCGACCACCGCGCCGCCGTCGAGGAGGCCGGACGCGCCGAGCCGGAGCTCGAGTTCACCCTGCGTCCGGGCGACGTGCTCTACCTCCCCCGCGGCTGGATCCATTCGGCCACCGCCCTCGGCGGCGTGAGCACCCACCTGACGCTGGGGGTCCACGTGTGGACGCGACGTCACCTCGCCGACGAGCTGGTGCGGCTGGCCCTCGAGTCCGCGAGCCGCGACGAGCGGGTTCGCGCCTCCCTCGGCGTCACCCCGTCGGGCTTCGACCGCGACTCCCTCGGGTCGGACATCGACCTCGTGCGCGAGAGCCTCGTCCGAGAGCTCCAGACGCTCGACGCAGCAGCCGTGGTCGACGCGCTAGAGTCACGGGTGCGCGGCGCCCAGCGACCGGCGCCGATCCAGCCCCTCGCCCAGCTGACCGCCGCCTACGCGCTCGAGCCGGGCACGTGCCTGCGGCTGCGCGCCCACGTCGACGCGCGCCTCGTCCCCGACGAGCACGGCTCGGTGACGCTGCGCAGCCGCCTCGGCGCCCGAGCGGTCGAGCCACACGACGTCGGCACGTTCGTGGCGCTCGTGGGCGGCGGCGTGCTCCGGGCCGACATGGTCGGACTCGAGCTGGCCCGCCGGCTCATGCGCGAAGGACTCCTCGTCTCCGCCGACGACACCTGAGCAACCAGGACTGGCCTCTCAGGTGGCGACGGCGGCCGCCAGGCCGTCGCGTGCGCCGACGAGTGACGGGCCGTACCACGTGAGCAGCCGGCCGCTGACGAGCGAGGTGCGCGCCGTCGTGAACGCCTCGGGACCGTCGTGCGCCGTGAACACGTAGGGCTCGTCGGGGAGCAGGACGGTGACGCCGTCGCGGTCGAGCTCGGCCAGGTCGACGTGGGGGTAGCGCTCGGGTGAGTCGGCCAGCACGTTGCGCCAGCCCAGCCGGGCCACGACGTCGCCGGTGAAGGTGTCGCGACCGACGGCCATCCACGGGTCGCGCCAGATCGCCACCGCCACGTCGAGGCTCGTCTCGGGCACGGGTCCGTCCCACTCGCGTCGTGCGGCCGACAACCAGCCCGGCGTGCCGACGTCGAGCACGTCCACGAAGAGGCGCTCCAGCGAGTCGAGCGCCGCCGGCACCGTCTCGATGTCGGTCACCCACACGGGTATGCCGTCAGCCCGCATCCTCTGGACGTCGAGCTCGCGGTTCTCCTCCTTGTTGGCGACGACGAGGTCGGGCTCCAGTGCTGCGATCGTCGCCCGGTCGGGGTTCTTGGTGCCCCGGACCCGTTGCACCGCGAGGTCGTGCGGGTGGGTGCACCAGTCGGTCGCCCCGACCAGCCGCTCCGGGCACGTCACCGCCAGAGCCTCCGTGATCGACGGGACCAGCGACACGAGGCGGCGGGGCGGCGTCGCGAACGACACGGCACACGCCAGGTCGTCGAGGAGCTCGCGCACGGTCCCTCAGACGTTGCGGCGGTACTGGCCGCCGACCTCGAAGAAGGCCTCGGTGACCTGCTGGAGCGAGCAGACCCGGGCCGCCCGCATGAGCACCTCGAAGACGTTGCCGCCCTCGATGGCGACCGCCTTGAGCTCCTCGAGCGCAGCCTTCGCCTCGACCTCGTGCTCCGCGCGGAACGCGCGGACCCGGGAGAGCTGGCTCTGCTTCTCGTCCTCGGTGCCGCGGGCCAGCACGACCTTGCGGGGCTCCTCCCCCTCGTGCGGGTTGCGGAAGGTGTTGACGCCGATGATCGGCAGGCTGCCGTCGTGCTTGCGGTGCTCGTAGAGCATCGACTCGTCCTGGATGCGGCCGCGCTGGTAGCCGGTCTCCATCGCGCCGAGCACGCCGCCGCGCTCGGTGATGCGGTCGAACTCCTTGAGCACCGCCGCTTCGACGAGGTCGGTGAGCTCGTCGATGACGAACGAGCCCTGCAGCGGGTTCTCGTTCATCGCGAGGCCCCACTCGCGGTTGATGATGAGCTGGATCGCGAGCGCCCGACGCACCGACTCCTCGGACGGCGTCGTGACGGCCTCGTCGAAAGCGTTGGTGTGCAAGGAGTTCGCGTTGTCGTAGATCGCGATGAGTGCCTGCAGCGTCGTGCGGATGTCGTTGAAGTCCATCTCCTGCGCGTGCAGGGAGCGGCCCGACGTCTGGACGTGGTACTTGAGCTTCTGGCTGCGGTCGTTCGCGCCGTACTTCTCCTTCATCGCCACGGCCCAGATGCGGCGCGCGACGCGGCCGAGGACGGAGTACTCGGGATCCATGCCGTTGCTGAAGAAGAAGCTGAGGTTGGGCGCGAAGTCGTCGATCTTCATGCCCCGCGCGAGGTAGCTCTCGACGTACGTGAAGCCGTTGGCGAGGGTGAACGCGAGCTGGCTGATGGGGTTCGCCCCGGCCTCGGCGATGTGGTAGCCCGAGATCGACACCGAGTAGAAGTTGCGGACCTTCCGCTCGATGAACCACTCCTGGATGTCGGCCATCATCTTCAGGCTGAACTCGGTGCTGAAGATGCAGGTGTTCTGGCCCTGGTCCTCCTTGAGGATGTCGGCCTGCACCGTGCCGCGCACGTTCGCGAGGGCGTATGCCGTGAGCTCGGCACGCTCGTCGTCGCTCGGCTCGCGCCCCTCCCGCTCCCGGAACGCGTCGACCTGCTGGTCGATCGCGGTGTTGAGGAAGAAGGCGAGGATCGTCGGCGCGGGACCGTTGATGGTCATCGAGACGGACGTCGTGGGCGAGACGAGGTCGAAGCCGTCGTAGAGCGCCTTCATGTCGTCGAGCGTCGCGATCGAGACTCCGGACGTGCCGACCTTGCCGTAGACGTCGGGTCGCGGGTCGGGGTCGCGGCCGTAGAGGGTCACCGAGTCGAAGGCCGTCGACAGGCGCGTGGCCGGCTGGCCCTCGGAGAGCAGCTTGAAGCGGCGGTTGGTGCGGAACGGGTCGCCCTCGCCGGCGAACATGCGGGCGGGGTCCTCGCCCTCGCGCTTGAAGGGGAAGACACCGGCGGTGAAGGGGTAGTAGCCGGGCAGGTTCTCGCGCCGCAGGAAGCTGACGAGCTCGCCGTGGTCGCGGTAGCGCGGGAGCGCGACTCGGGGGATCTTGTTGCCCGACAGCGACTCTCGCGTGAGGGCGTTGCGGATCTCCTTGTCGCGGATGGTGACGACCTGCTCGTCGCCCGAGTAGGACTCGACGACCGACGGCCACGCGGCGAGCGCGTCGGACACCTCTGTGGGGACGGCCTTGCGGGCGCCGTCGAGCAGCTCCTCGACGCCGTCGGCGGGCGAGCCCGCGTCGGTGAGCTCGTCGCGCACCGACTCGAGGCGCTGCACGCGACTGGCCGCGGCGGCATACGTGCGGGTCTTGTCGTGGTAGCCGCGGACGGTGTCGCTGATCTCGGCGAGGTAGCGCACTCGGGCGGCGGGGACGATGGTCGCGATGCGCGTGGACTGCTTGGTCGTGACTTGGGGCAGCACACCCTCCTCGACCGGCATCCCCTTCTCGGAGAGGAGGGTCCGCAGCTGCTGGTAGAGCGCGGTGACGCCGTCGTCGTTGAAGGTGGCGGCGCTGGTGCCGAAGACGGGCATGTCGGCGGGGCTCTTGCCGAAGGCCTCGCGGTTGCGCACCATCTGGCGGCCGACGTCGCGCAGGGCGTCCTCGGCGCCGCGGCGCTCGAACTTGTTGATGGCGACGACGTCGGCCTGGTCGAGCATGTCGATCTTCTCGAGCTGGCTGCTCGCGCCGAACTCGGGCGTCATCACGTAGAGCGAGATGTCGGAGTAGCGCACGACCGCCGCGTCACCCTGGCCGATGCCGGGCGTCTCGAGGATGACGAGGTCGAAGCCCGCCGCGCGCACGACGTCGAGCACGTCGTCGAGGTGCGCCGGCACCTGGGACTCGCCGCGGGTGGCGAGGCTGCGGAAGAAGACGCGGTCGCCGTCGAGCGAGCTCATGCGGATGCGGTCACCGAGCAGGGCGCCGCCACCGCGGGAGCGGGTGGGGTCGATGGCGAGCACCGCGACGCGCAGCTTGTCCTGCTGGTCGAGGCGCAGGCGGCGCACGATCTCGTCGGTGAGGCTCGACTTGCCGGAGCCGCCCGTGCCGGTGATGCCGAGCACCGGCACGCGTCGGCGGCCGGCTGCATCGCGGATGCCGGTGAGGATGGCCTCGTCGAGCTCACCCTCCTGCGCGCCGGTGATGGCGCGCGCCACGGCCGAGCGGTCGCCGGCGAGGAGCGCCTCGAGGGAGGGCGACCCGATCTCCCACGGGTCGAAGTCGCAGTCGGCGACGACGCGGTTGATCATGCCGGCGAGGCCGAGCCGCTGGCCGTCCTCGGGACTGAAGATCGTGACGCCCGACTCGCGCAGGCGCGCGATCTCGTCGGGCACGATGACGCCGCCACCGCCGCCGACGACGCGGATGTGGTCGGCGCCGTTCTCCTTGAGCAGCTGCACGAGGTACTCGAAGTACTCGACGTGACCGCCCTGGTAGGAGCTGACGGCGACGCCCTGCACGTCCTCCTCGATCGCCGCGTCGACAACCTCCTGGACCGAGCGGTTGTGCCCCAGGTGGATCACCTCGGCGCCCTGCGTCTGCATGATGCGCCGCATGATGTTGATCGACGCGTCGTGCCCGTCGAAGAGGCTGCTCGCCGTGACGAGGCGGACGTGGTGAGACGGGTGGTGGAGATCGCGCTTCGCTGCGTCGGACATGCAAAAATAGTAGGACTTCCTACTAATGGACGTCAACGCGTCTGCGACCTACGATGGCGCCATGACTGCGGACTCGACGAGTGCCGTCCCCGGCCTGGGCTTCGACCCGATCGCGCGCGCCCGCGAGCAGTGGCTCGAGCAGGGCTGGGACGCCGCCGCCGACGGCATGGCCGCGATCACCTCGCTCATGCGCGCGCACCAGATCGTCCTCGCGCGGGTCGAGGCGACCCTCAAGCCGCTCGGCGTGACCTTCGCCCGCTACGAGGTGCTCATGCTGCTGTGGTTCAGCAAGCGGGGGTCGCTGCCGATGAAGGTCATCGGCAGCCGCCTGCAGGTGCACCCCACGAGCGTGACGAACGCCGTCGACCGGCTCGAGGATGCCGGCCTGGTGACGCGCTCGACCCACCCCGAGGACCGCCGCGCCATGCTCGTCTCCCTGACGCCGTCGGGCCGCGAGCTCGCCGAGCGCGCGACCAAGGCGCTCAACACCGAGGTGTTCGAGCAGCCCGACCTCGGGGCCCGCGACGTCCACGCCCTCGTCGACGTGCTGACGCGCCTGCGGCGCGGCGCCGGCGACTTCTGACCCCACGCGGCCACCCGTCCCGTCCCGTCCCGACACCACGCCGGACAGCACGACGGCACGCGACGGCACGCGACGGCACGCGACGCCACGCCCGGCTCGTTGGCGGGACCTGCAGCGCCCGAGCCCGGTTCTCGGCAGACTGGGTCCATGGCCGATGCCCCTCCCCCGCCCGCCGACCACCTCGACTGGCTCGACGAGCAGCGACGTCGCATGCGCACCCTCGTGCGGCGCGCCCAGAACCCCGCCGGCGGCTTCGGCTGGCTCACCGACGACGGCGACCTCGACCCCGACAAGGGCGTCGAGCTGTGGATCACGGCACGGATGACGCACGTGGCCGCGCTCGCGGTGCTCGAGGGCGACTCCGGGTCGGCAGAGCTCGTCGACCACGGCGTCGCGACGTTCACGGAGGGCGGACTGCTGCACGACGCCGAGCACGGCGGCTGGTTCGCCTCGGTGCACCGCGACGGCTCACCCGACATCTCCGACAAGCGTGCCTACGAGCACGCGTTCGTCGTGCTCGCCGCGACCAGCGCGTCGGCGGCGCGCCGCCCCGGCGCGGACGACCTGCTCGACACCGCCCTGCAGACGTTCGAGCAGCGCTTCTGGCGCGAGTCCGACGGCCTCGCCGTCGACGTGTGGGACCGCACGTGGACCGAGCTCGAGGACTACCGCGGGGTCAACGCGAACATGCACTCCTTGGAGGCGCTGCTCGCGGCCTGGGACGTGACGCGCGACCCACGGTGGCTCGGCCATGCGCTGCGCATCACCGAGAACGTCGTGCACGGCTTCGCTCGGTCGTGGAACTACCGGCTGCCCGAGCACTTCGACTCGACCTGGAAGCCGCGTCCCGACTACAACCGCGAGCGCGCGACCGACAAGTTCCGTCCCTTCGGCGTCACCCCCGGCCACCTGCTCGAGTGGGCACGGCTGGCGCTGCACCTGCGTCGCGCCCTGGGCGCCGAGGCGCCGCCGTGGCTGCTCGACGACGCCCGCTCGCTCTTCGACGTCGCGGTGCACGAGGGCTGGCACGTCGACGGCAACGAGGGCTTCGTCTACACCACGGACTTCGAGGGCCACCCGGTCGTGCGTGACCGTCTGCACTGGGTCGTCGCCGAGGCCATCGGGGCTGCCCGCACGCTCGACCTCGCCACGGGAGACCCGACGTATGCCGCGTGGTACGACCGCTGGTGGCAGCACGCGCAGCGCTGGTTCGTCGACGGTGAGCAGGGGTCGTGGAGGCACGAGCTGTCACCCGAGCTCGTCCCGTCGAGCGTTGTGTGGCAAGGACGCCCGGACGTCTACCACGCCTACCAGGCCTGCCTCGTCGGCGCGCTCGGCGAGATCACGTCGTTCGCGGGCGCGCTGCGCGAAGGGGTGCTGTCCTGACCGTCAGCCGATGACGCGGTCGAGCCAGGCGTTGCCGAAGACGCGCTCGGGGTCGACCCGGTCGCGCAGGGCGCGGAAGTCGCCCATCCGCGGGTAGAGCGGTGCGATGGCGTCGGACCCCGCGACGAAGCACTTGCCCCAGTGCGGGCGCGCACCCAACGGCAGCAGCGCCTCCTCGATCGCGGGCAGGACGGCATACACCCGCTCCTCGTCGCGCACCCACGTGAAGTGCACCCCGAGCACGTCGTGACCGTAGGAGCTGCTCAGCCAGTGCTCGTCGGCGGCGACGGTGCGCAGCTCGCACACCTGCAGCACCTGCGCCAGGCGCGGGCCCAGCGCACGCAGCCGCTCGACCGCGGCCAGGGCCTCGGCGCGGGGCAGCAGGTACTCGCTCTGCAGCTCCTCGCCGCGGCTCGGCGTGAACTCCATGCGGAAGTGCGGCAGCCGGTGGAGCCACGGGCCGAACACGCCGCCCTGCTCGGTGACGGACTCGGTGGGCGCCCCCTCCAGCATGTGCAGCGTGCGCGCGGCCGGCTGCGCCCCGTGCAGGTCGAGCGGCGCCTCGTCGACCCGGCTCTTGCGCCAGACCTGCTCGATGCCGGCGTCGGTCCACCGCGTGAACAGGCTGACGCTGTAGGCACTTCGGGTGACCTCTTCGATGTTCTCCACGAGTGACTCCCAGCCCAGTCCGGTGTAGACGTCCTGGCGCACGTCGTAGGTGGGCTCGATGTCGAGGGTGAGTGCGGTGACCACCCCGAGGGCGCCAAGCGACACGATGCTGCCCGGGTGGTCGGCGTCGCCGCGGCTGACGGTGCGCACCTCGCCGTCGGGCCCGACGATGTCGATGGACGCGACCGCCGTTGCGAGAGAACCGTTCTCGATGCCGGACCCGTGGGTGCCGGTCGCGACTGCACCGGCCACCGAGATGTGGGGCAGCGATGCGAGGTTGCCGAGCGCCCAGCCCGCCGCATGAAGCTGCGTGGCGACGTCGCCGTATGCCGCCCGCCCGGTCACGCGGGCCGTGCGGGTCGCCGGGTCGACCTCCACCGTGGTCGGCAGGTCGGTCAGCGACACCAGCACCCCGTCGTCGACGTCGGTGATGTCGGTGAGGTCGGTGAACGAGTGGCGCGACCCCAGGGCACGCACGCGCGGCGCCGCGGCGACGAGCTCCTGGAGGTGCTCGACCGAGCGCACTCGCTCGATGCGCGAACGGTAGGTGTGGTTGCCGGCCCAGTTCTTCTCCGCCGTCACGTCCGTCATGGGCCCAGTCTGGCAAGGGGCCCCACCCGGGCTCGACGAGCAGGCGCCGCGGCCGCGTGGCCGGGCGTTCGCCGCGCGCCGCGGCTAGTGGCGGCGTCGGTGCGAGCGGTCCTGGTGCAGCTCGGGGTGCACGTCCTCGGGCAGCTCCTCGGGCTCGGCCCCCTCGCCGGGTGTCGCCACGCCCCAGCCCTCGGGGCTGATCGTGTCGACCGGCGGGTTGCCCACGAGGTGCGAGCGTTCCGCGCCCTCGGGGTGGTCGCGACGTTCCTGCTCCGTGCGGTCGCGATGCGAGTTCATGGAGTCCATCGAGTCACCCTTGCGACCGGCGCGTCGCGGCTCGACCATGATGAAGCCGATGACGAGGATGACGATGACACCGAACAGGACGAAGATTCCTACGCGATCACCCATGGCACCTCCCGGAAGCGGTCCGATGCTCTCGACGGTACTCCCGTAGGGGGCCGGCGAGGAGCCCATGCGCGGAACCGCTTCCGCGGGTGCATCTCGGCGCTCGGAGGTCGGCGCCGTCGTGAGGCGTCGGCGGTCAGCGCTGCTCGCGGGCGGCCTCGGCCGCCGTCACCCGGGCCTCACGCTCACGCGCGAGGCGGGTCTTGGGGTCGTTGCCCTCGCCCAGCTGGGCCGGGCCGAAGATCGTCAGGCCGATCATGCGCAGCCGGTAGCCGATGCGGTATCCGACGGACAGTCCCTTGGACTTCGAACGCGCCACGCGCTGCCTCCATAGTTAGTGTGCTAACTGTTAGTGTACAGGCAAACGCGTACCGCTCCGACGACGAGGTGAGATGACCCCGCCCACCGCCACCCGACGCGACGACCTCGCACAGCCGACCGACGGTCCACCCGATGACCTCCTGCGCCTGGACCAGCAGGTGTGCTTCGCCCTCGCCGTCGCCACCCGGAACGTCATCGGCCTCTACCGCCCGGTGCTCGAACCGCTCGGACTGACCCACCCGCAGTACCTCGTGATGCTCGCGCTCTGGGAGCGGTCGCCACTGACGCTCCGCGAGATCAGCCGCCTGCTCAGCCTCGAGCCCGCCACCCTGTCACCGCTGCTCAAACGGCTCGAGGCCGCCGGGCTCGTCACCCGCGACCGCCACCCGGAGGACGACCGGGCCCTCGCCATCGCCCTCACGCAGCGCGGACGCAGGCTGCGCACCAAGGCCCTTCAGGTGCCACCCCAGATCGTCGAGACGCTGGGCATGGACCTCGCCGAGCTGGAGGCGCTGCACGGGGCGCTGACCCGCGTCATCGCCGCCACCACCCCGCCGGGCTGACGACAGCAGGGCCCCGCCGGTTTCGGCGGGGCCCTGCTGCGTCAGAGCGACGGCGGAGAGTCGAGGGGTACCGAGGGCGGAGGCTCAGGCGGCCTCGACCTGGTGCTCGACGAGAGCGCCGAGCGCGTCGCGCAGACGGCCGAAGACCTGCGGGTCGCCGAGCACGTCGGTGTCGATGGTCGACTGCGAGACGACGACCTCGTCGAGCACGACGGCACCCGCGATGCCGGCCGAGCGACGCGCGTCCTCGTGGGCCCACTTGCCGCCGTAGGGCGTCGGCGTCGCGCCGATGACGGCGAAGGGCTTGCCGGCGATGGCACCCTGGCCGAAGGGACGCGAGAGCCAGTCGATGGCGTTGTTGAGCACGGCCGGCATGGTGCCGTTGTACTCGGGCGTCACCGCGAGCACGCGGTCGGCGCCGGCGACGGTCGCACGCAGCGCGGCCGCCGCGTCCGGGACGTTCTCGCCGTCGACGTCCTCGTTGTAGAACGGCAGCGCGGCGAGACCGTCGACGATCTCGACCTCGACGCCCGCGGGCGCCTGGTCGCGCAGGCTCTCGGCGATGCGGCGGTTCACGGAGTCGGCGCGAAGGCTGCCGACGAGGACGGCGACGCGGGTGGGGGTGCTGGGGCTGGGCGTGGAAGTCATGGACACCTAAACGGACTGTGGTCCGCTTCTATTCCGAGCCCGCCCTGCAGCCACCCGCCTAGGATCACGTCCGTGTCCACGGAGCCGTCGGTCGAGCGAACCACGTTCGACCTGCACGCCCATCCGGAGCGTCCCGAGCGACGCGACGCAGCGCGCAACCGCGAGCTGCTCCTCGACGCCGCCCATCGGCTCGTCGACCGCGACGGGGTCGAGGCCGTGACGATGGATGCCGTCGCCGCCGAGGCCGGGGTGGGCAAGGGCACGGTCTTCCGCCGTTTCGGCAGCCGCGCCGGCCTGATGACGGCCCTGCTCGACCACGCCGAGGCACGCTGGCAGGGCCGGGTCATCTCGGGCCCGCCTCCGCTCGGCCCGGGCGCCCCTCCTCTCGAGCGGCTGCTCGCCTTCGGCGCCTCCCGTCTCGACCGCACCATCACGAGCGCCGACCTCATGGTCGCCGCGGCCGGCCGACACGGGCGCTCCGGTCCCGCCGTCGCGTTCTGGACCGTGCACGTGCGTCACCTGCTCACCGAGCTCGGCGTGACCGGCGACCTCCCACTGCTCGCCATGGCCCTGCTCGCCCCGCTCGACGTGACGATCGTGGGCCAGCAGCTCGAGGCCGGCGTCAGCCGCGAGCGCATCCTCGCCGCCTGGACCGACCTCGTGGGGCGCGTCGTCGCGGGCTGCTGACCGACCCCCACCGGACGGTTCGGTCACCCACCCGTCGGACGTTGGGACGCGGCTGCCGCACCGAGGTCCTGCAGGGTCAGCGCGTGCCGCGGCTCGTCGTCGATGACGGGCAGCTCGGTCACGCCGAGGTGCTCGTCCACGCTGAGCAGCACCCCGGGCTCGAGCATGCGCCACCGGTCGTCGTCGTCGAGGCGCTCGCTCGCCACGACGACGGCAGGGGCGTCCGACAGCTCGTGGGACACGACGCGGGTGCCGGCGGCCGACCGGTGGTCGAGCCGACCCCGCGGCTCGTGGCGTTCGAGCACCCACAGCGCGTGCGTGGCCGGGTAGCGCACCGCCCACAGACGGTGCGGCATCGTCAGGACGACGTTGACGGCATACACGGGCAGCTCTGCCGCGACCCATCGCAGCGCCGCGGTCACGCCCGCCGCGACGTCGCCACCGGCAGCCTCGGTCTCGCGCGTGACGAGGGCGAAGAGCCGCTCCGAGTCGGTGTCGCCCAGGACCCGTCGCCGGTCGTCGCCGAGGTGCCGGTCCAACACGTCGAGCCCCTCGACGACGCCGTTGTGCGCGAAGAGCCGGCCGTCCAGCTCGAACGGGTGGGTGTTCTCGGGACGCACCGCGGCACCCGAGGAGTGGCGCACGTGGGCCACGAACGTCGCGCTCGTGCGGGCACGCGCCTCACGGGCGAAGGCGGTGTCGTCCCACGCCGCGAGCGCCTGCTTCTCGACGACAGCGCGCCCCTGCTCGTCGAAGGTGCCGAGTCCCGTCCCGTCGGGGTTGGCGTGCGACTGCGCGGACAGGCTGTCCGGGGCGTCGAGCAGCCAGAAGGTGGCACGGACGCGGGTGCGCCCCGCGGTGAGACCGAAGAGACGGCACACGCCCGGCGCCCGGTCAGCGGCTCTCGAGGGCCTCGCGCGACTTCGCGATCGCGAAGCCCCAGCCCTGCGCGAGCGTCGGCTTGGGCGGCACCGCCACCTCGTCGGGGTTGGTCACGACGTCGAGCAGCACCGGGCCGGCGGTCGCCAGCGCCCACCCCACCGCGTCGTCGAGCTCGTCGGCGTCGGTGACCCGTCGAGCGGCGAGACCCATGGCCGTGGCGACGGCGGCGAGGTCGGGGTTGTCGAGCTCGGTGCCGAACTCGGGCAGCCCGCCCTGCTCCTGCTCGAGCTTGACCATGCCGAGGCGGCCGTTGTCGAACACGACGACCTTGACGGGCAGCTCGTGCGTCACCGCCGTGCGCAGGTCGCCGAGCAGCATCATGAGCCCGCCGTCACCCGAGAACGAGACGACGGGCCGGCTGCGGTCCAGGGCCTGCGCGCCGAGCGCCATCGGCAGGGCGTTGGCCATCGAGCCGAGGTTGTAGGAGCCGACGAGCCGCCGGGTGCCGCGCATCGTGACGAAGCGGGAGAGCCACGCGGTCGACATCCCGGTGTCGCTCGTGAAGATCGTCGTGTCCGGCGCCAGTCGGTCGACGGCCGCGGCCAGCGCCTCGGGGCGGATCCGCACGTCGGGGTTGTCGAACACCGCCCTGGCCCGGCCGAGCAGGGAGGAGTCGTGGTCGGGGTCGAGCAGCGCCCGCTGCCGCTCGTGCCAGGAGCGGTACGCCTTCACCGCCGTGTCGAGGTGCGCCCGGTCGTCGCGTCGCGACAGCAACGGGAGCAGCGCCTCGAGCGTCGCCTTCGCGTCTCCGACGAGCGCGTGGCCGACCGGGGTGCGGCGACCGATGTGCTCACCACGCGAGTCGACCTGGACCACGACCTTCCCGGTCGGGTACCAGTCGCGGTAGGGGAAGTCGGTGCCGAGCAGGACGAGCACGTCGCAGGAGTCCATCGCCTTGGCGGCGGCCGGGTTGCCGATGAGGCCCGACTGGCCCACCTCGAAGGGGTTGTCGCGCTCCAGCCCCTCCTTCGCCTTGAGGGTGAGCACCATCGGCGCGGCGAGCACGTCGGCCAGCTCGAGCACCTGTGCGCGAGCCTCCCGGGCACCGGACCCGACGAGCAGGGTGACGGCGCCGTCGCCGCCGAGCAGGTCCGCGACACCGCGTACGGCGTCGGCGGGCGCGGCGGCCGCCACGGGCGTGGGCGCGAAGACGGGCGTCGTCGCGTGCTTCGGCACGTCGAGGTCGCCGACGTCCCCCGGCACCGTGAGCACCGCGACCCCGCGCTGCGCGTACGCGGCGTTGACGGCCTGCTCGAGCAGGTGCGGCAGCTGCGCCGGGGCGCTGAGGGTGTGGGCCCACACGCTCACGTCGGCGAAGAGCGTGTCGTTGTCGACCTCCTGGAAGAAGTCGGTGCCGATCTCGGGGCTGGGCACCTGTCCGCAGATCGCCAGCACCGGCGCGTGCGACTTCTTCGCGTCGTAGAGCCCGTTGAGCAGGTGGATCGATCCCGGCCCGACGGTGCCCATGCACACGCCGATGGTGCCCGTGAGCTGGGCCTGGGCGCTGACCGCGAAGGCGGCGACCTCCTCGTGGCGCACCCCGATCCACTCGACCCGGTCGTCCCGGCGAATGGCGTCGGTGAGCGGGTTGAGGGCGTCTCCGACGACGCCCCAGACCTGGCGCACGCCGGCGTCCGCGAGGGCGGTGACGATGTGCTCGGCGACAGTGGTCATGAGGGTCCTTCCTCAGAGGTGGCTCGGTGAGGCGTGCGGCGCGAAACGGTCGGGCGTGGCGACGCTCCAGTCGGCGGCCCAGTCCCGTGGCGGTTCGGCGAGCAGCTGCCCCGGCTCGAGCCACTCGTAGAGCTCGGCGTACGAGAGTGTCGTCGTCGCGCTGACGTTGCGGCGCAGGTGGTGCGGGTTCAGCTGCGACGGGTCGGTGACCCCCATGGCGGCCATGATCTTCGTGGCCGAGGCGACCGTGGCCTCCTGGTAGCGCTGGACGCGCACGCTCTTGTCGCCGACGTCGAGCGCCCTTGCGCGGCGGGCGTTCTGGGTGGCGACACCACTCGGGCACTTGTCGGTGTGGCAGCGCTGGGCCTGGATGCAGCCGGCCGCCATCATCATCGCGCGGGCGGCGTTCGTGTAGTCCGCGCCCTGGACCAGCCGCTTGACGATGTCGTTGCCCGCAGCGACCTTGCCGCTCGCGCCGATCCGGATGCGGTCGCGCAGTCCGACGCCGACGAGGGCGTTGTGCAGCGTCATGAGGCCGTGCGTGAGCGGCATGCCGACGTGGTCCTCGAACTCCAGCGGAGCCGCGCCTGTGCCTCCCTCGGAGCCGTCGACGACGATGAAGTCCGGCGCCGTACCGACCTCGAGCATCGCCTTGCAGATCGAGAGCACGTCGACGCGCGAGCCGACGCACAGCTTGAAGCCGGTGGGCTTGCCGCCCGCGAGCTCACGCATCCGGCCGATGAACTCGACGAGCTCGACGGGTGTGTGGAAGACGCGGTGCGACGACGGGCTGACACACTTCTCCCCCTGCGGCACCTGCCGGATGTCGGCGATCTCCTTCGTCACCTTCGCGGCAGGCAGCACGCCGCCGATGCCGGGCTTCGCGCCCTGGCTCAGCTTGAGCGAGACGCACTTGACGGCGTCGTGGGCAGCCTTCTCGCGGAAGGAGTCCGGGTCGAAGTCGCCGTCCTTCGTGCGAGCCCCGAAGTAGCCGGTGCCGATCTCCCAGACGATGTCTCCACCGTTCTCGAGGTGGTAGGGCGAGAGACCGCCCTCGCCGGTGTCGTGCGCGAAACCACCTAGTGCGGCGCCCTTGTTGAGGGCACGGATCGCGTTGGCCGACAGGGCCCCGAAGCTCATCGCCGACACGTTGAGCAACGCCATGGCGTACGGCTTCGAGCAGTCGGGACCGCCCACCACGACACGGGCCGGGTGCTCCGGCGGGTCGGTCGGGGCCACGGAGTGGACGAGGTACTCGTAGCCGACCTCGTTGACGTCGAGCTCGGTGCCGAAGGGCCTCTCCCCGTGGATGCCCTTGGCCCGCTCGTAGATGACCGAGCGCGTGTCACGGTCGAACGGCCTGCCGTCCCAGTCGCGCTCGATGAAGTACTGCTGCAGCTCGGGCCGGATCCCCTCGAGGAGGTAGCGCAGGTGCCCGATGACCGGGTATCGGCGCAGGATCGTGTGCTTCTTCTGCAGGAGGTCCCACGAGCCGAGCGCGACGATGCCGGCTCCCAGACCTCCCGCGACCGCGCCGAGGCCGTTGACGCGCTTGCCACCGGGCATGGGAACTCCTTCACCGTCGCTGCCGAGGCCGTCCCGTGCGAGAACACGGGTCCGCTCCTTGGCGATACCCACCACCGCACCCGAGCAACCTGAGCGTTTGCTGCACGCCGCGCGTCGCACAGGAGACGTCCAGCGACCGTCCAGCGAGCGCGGAGCCGGGCACGGGATCCTCGGCCGCATGGGCACCCGTCAGTCGGGGCCGCCGGCTCCCCACCGTTCCGCACGCCTGCTCACCGCCGTCCACGCGGCAGCCACGCTCGTCGCCCTGGTGCTGACCCTCGTGGCCCGCCGCCGCCCCGGACCGGTGGCCGGCGAGGACCTCTTCGGCCTGTTCAACGTCCCCGTGGCACGCACCTTCGTCTCCGTCGTGGTGCTCGCGCTGGTCACGCGAGCCCTTCTGGGACGCAAACGAATCGGGCTCTGGCTTGTCGCCCTCTTCCAGGTGCTCGGCCTCTACGTCGGGGTGGTCGCGCTCGTGCCTGCCGCCCGCCTCCCGCTCGTCCGGATGTGGGAGAGCCGCGGCGACCTGGGCAGGGGCCTCGACATCGCCTCGATGGTCGTGGCCGTCGCCGCCCTCTGGTGGCTGCGCCGCATCCGTGAGGCGTTCACCGGCCGGCTGCAGCGTGGGTCGTGGTGGGTGGCCCTGGCGGCGCTGGTGGTGGGCAGCGCCGTCACGGTCGCTCTGGCGTGGGCCCTGCTCGGAGTGGTCGGAGCACCCCGCTCCGAGGTCGATGCCATCGTCGGCACCGTGCTCGCCGCCTTCGGCGGGGTGACGCGCCGCGCCCTCGTCGGCGTGCCCGAATGGGTCGTCGAGGCCGTGGCGGCCTGCGCCGGCCTCACCATCCTCACGACCGTCGCCCTGTTCCTGGCGTCGGCCAGACCAGGCAGCCGGTGGTCGCCCGACCGCGAGATCGCCCTCCGGCGCCTGCTCGCGCGGCACGGCGCCGACGACTCGCTCGGCTACTTCGCCACGCGCCGCGACAAGGCCTCCGTCTTCTCGCCCGACGGCCGAGCGGCGGTGACCTACCGGGTGCTCGCGGGTGTGTCGCTGGCCTCGTCCGACCCCGTCGGGCACCCGGACAGCTGGCGCGCGGCGATCGAGGCCTGGCGCGCCGAGGCGCGCGAGTTCGGCTGGGTCCCGGCGGTGCTGGGCACGAGCGAGCGCGGCGCACGGGCGTATGCCGCATCGGGCGGGATGCGTGTGCTGCGGCTCGGCGACGAGGCGGTGCTCGACCCGGCCCGGTTCGACCTGCGCCGGGCCTCCCTGTCCCCGGTCCGTCACGCCGCGACGCGCGCGGCCCGGGCGGGGGTCACCGTGCAGGTGCGTCGCCAGCGCGACCTGGCGCGGGACGAGCTGGCCCACGTGGTCGCGCGCGTCGACGACTGGCGCCACGGTGAGACCGAGCGCGGCTTCTCGATGGCCCTCGGTCGCCAGGGTGACCCGTCCGATGGGGACGTCCTGCTCGTGACGGCCCACCTGGCCGGGCAGGCGGGCCCGGCGCTCGTCGGCGTGCTCGGCCTCGTGCCGTGGGGCCGCCGCGGCGTCTCGCTCGACGTCATGCGGCGGTCACCCGAGGCCCCGAACGGTGTCACCGAGCTCATGGTGAGCGAGCTGCTCGACCGGGCGTCGCAGCTCGGGCTGCGGCGGGTCTCGCTCAACTTCTGCATGTTCCGCGCCGTCTTCGAGGACGCCGAGCGCCTCGGCTCGGGCTCCCTCACCCGGGTCGGCGCCTCGGTGCTGGGACGGCTCGACCGCTTCTGGCAGCTCGAGCGTCTCTACCGGTCCAACGAGAAGTTCGAGCCCGCGTGGGAGCCCCGTTTCCTCTGCTACGACGACGCGGTGTCGCTGCCGCAGGTCGCCGTGGCGGCCGCGGCCGTCGAGGGCTTCGTGCCGTGGCCGGGCCCTCGAGGCACCGGCGGCTCACTGGACCCCGAGCACCTCGCCGAGCTGGACGAGGTCGCCGCCGAGACCCTTGCGCCGGACCCCGCCGCGTTGGGCCCCCGACGCACCGACCAGTTCCGGCACCGCGCGGCGACCCTCGACCGGATGCGTGCCGCCGGGCTGGACGCCTACCCGGTCGCGGCGGCCGGCCCCACCACGTCCGTCGGCGCCCTGCCACCCGGCGCCTGGCAGCAACCGACCCGGCTCTCGGTGGTGGGCCGGGTGCGTGACCTGCGCGACCACGGCGGCGTGGTCTTCCTCCGCCTCGTCGAGGGCCGGGACGAGCTCCAGGTCCTGCTCGATGCGGCGGTCATCGGCCGTCGCTGTCTCGACCAGCTCACGGCGGTCGTCGACGTCGGCGACCTCGTGCGCGTCGACGGGGTCACCGGGCGGTCGCGAGCCGGCACCCCCAGCCTGCTCGCCGACGGCTGGCGCATGGAGGCGAAGTCCCTGCACCCCGTGCCGTTCCGCTCGTTCGACGACCCGACCGCCCGCGCGCGCCAGCGGTCGATCGACCTGCTCACGCACCCCGAAGGGCTCGATCTGCTCCGCCAGCGGTCGGCCGTCGTCGGGTCGCTCCGCCGCACGCTCAGCGGCGACGGCTTCCTGGAGGTGGAGACGCCGATGCTCCACACGGTGCACGGCGGCGCGACCGCGCGTCCCTTCCGGACGTTCATCAACGCGTACGGCGTCGACCTCTCGCTGCGCATCGCCCCCGAGCTCTACCTCAAGCGGCTGCTCGTCGCGGGGCTCGGGCCCGTCTTCGAGCTGGGCCGCAACTTCCGCAACGAGGGGGCCGACGCGACGCACAACCCCGAGTTCACCTCCCTCGAGGTCTACCGGCCGCACGCCGACTACACCACGATGCGCCGCCTCACGGAACGGCTCGTCAAGGAGGCGGCCCGGACCCTCCACGGCCGCGAGGCCCTGCCCCTTCCGCGAGCCGACGAGCTGCGCACGGGCCCAGGCTCCGCCGAGCTCGTCGACGTGAGCGGGCCCTGGCGGGTCGTGCCCGTGCTGACCGCCGTCTCCGAGGCCGTCGGGCGGCCGGTCTCGCTGGAGACCGACATGGACGAGCTGCTCCGGCTCGCCGACGTGCACGGCGTCCGGCTGCGCCCCGACATGGGTGCGGGCGCCGTCCTCGAGGAGCTCTACGCGACGCTCGTCGAGCCCCGCACGGTGCGGCCGACGTTCTACACGGACTTCCCGGTCGAGACCTCACCGCTCGCTCACCCTCACCGCTCCGAGCCGGGACTGGCCGAGCGCTGGGACCTCGTCGTCGCCGGCATGGAGATCGGCACGGCCTACAGCGAGCTCACCGACCCCGTCGACCAGCGAGCCCGGCTGACCGAGCAGTCCCTCAGGGCCGCTGCCGGCGACCCCGAGGCGATGGAGGTCGACGAGGACTTCCTGCTCGCCCTCGAGCTCGGGATGCCACCCAGCGGGGGGCTCGGCATCGGCGTCGACCGGCTCGTCATGCTGCTGACCAACACCCCGATCCGCTCGATCCTCACCTTCCCCTTCATCCGGCCCCTGGCGGACCACCGGAGTCCCTCGTGGAGCTGACCGACACGAGCCTCGTCGTCGTCCTCGCCGTGCTGGCACTGGCACTCTTCGGACTGGTCGTCGCCGGTGTCCCCCACATCGGGCGTCCGCCGGTCCGGCTGGCAGTGCGCGCCGCCCAGGTGCTGCTGCTCAACGTGCTCGTCGTCGCCCTGTGCGGCGCGGCCCTCAACGACCAGTACTTCTTCTACTCGAGCTGGGGCGACCTCTTCGGGAGCCGGTCGCCGGCCCTGGACGTGCACCACGGCGGCACGCCGCGCGAGGCGGTCGTGGCATCGGTGAAGGGACCGGGTCTGCGCGGGGTGACGACGCCCGTGACCCTGCCACCGCTGCCCCAGCCCGGTTCCCGGCTGCAGACCTACACCGTCGTCGCCGGGCGCTCTCACGCCGAGGGCCAGGTGTACGTCCACCTCCCCGTCGGCTACGACCCCCGATCGAGTCGCACCTACCCCGTCATCGTCGGCCTGCACGGCTTTCCCAGCGGCCCGAAGAGCTTCCTCCGGCTCGGCTTCCTCTCCGACATCGACACGCTCACCCTCGAGCACCGGATGGCCCCGTCCATCGTCGTCGTGCCCCGCATCGACACCCCCGCCGGGCTCGACACCGAGTGCGTCGACGGCGCGCCGGGCCAGCCGCAGACCGACACGTGGCTCGCCCGCGACATCCCCGCCTGGACGGTCCGCCACTTCCGGGTCGAACGGGCGCGATCCGGTTGGGCGACCATCGGCTACTCCTACGGGGCGTGGTGCGCCGCCTCGGTCTCGATGCGCCATCCCGACGTCTTCGGCGCGGCCATCGTGCTGCTGGGCTACTTCCGGCCCGACTTCTCGCGCGCCTACGACCCCCTGACGAGCCGCACCCAGCGCGCCTACGACCTCGTCGCCATGGCGCGGACCGATCCCCCACCCCTGGCGATGTGGGTGCTCACGTCGCGCGAGGACCAGCTCTCCTACCCGAGCACCTCGAGCTTCCTCAGCGCAGCCCGCGCGCCGCTCGACGTCGCCGGCACCGTGCTCGCCCACGGAGGCCACCGCGACGGCGTGTTCAGCCCGTTCATCCCCGCCGCCCTCACGTGGCTGGCCCAGACGCTGCCGGGCTTCCGTGCCTGACAAGCGGTCGCGTATGCCGTCAGGTGCGTCCGCGGAACGGTCGGCTCGGTGGTCGGCCCGGACGGGCAGCCCCCGCTCGCACCACGTCGTCGCAGCCGTCCTCGGGCTCGTCGTCCTCGTCGCGCTGGTCGTCACCGGCGTCGTGCCCGGCACGGGACCCGGGCCCGGCTCGGGCGCCGCCGGCGTGGGCGCGAGGGCGAGCGCGACGGGTGCGTCCGGCGGGGCCGGCGGGGCCGGCGGGGCCGGCGGGACGGCATACGCCAGCTCTCGCCCCTCCCCCACGCCACCGGGACCGCTGACGGTCGTCGGTCTCGGCGACTCCGTGCCGTCCGCCGACACGTGCGGCTGCACCGGCTACGTCGAGCAGGTCGGCACCCAGCTGGAACGCCTCACGCAGCGGCCCTGGGTGGTGCACAACGACGCGACCGGCGGCTGGACGACGACCGACGTCGCCGACGACCTGCTCACCTTCCCGACGCGGGAGCACCTGGCCGGCGCCGACCTCGTCATGGTGCAGGTGGGCGCCAACGACTTCGACCTCGGCGGCGTGGCCGACAAGGCGTGCCTGCCCGCGGCCACCTCCGACTGCTGGTCGGCGACGCTCGCCGGCCTGCGCGACGGGCTGACCCGGATCATGCACGGCGTGAGGCTGGTCGACACCCGTCCCGACCTGCGCATCGCGGTGCTCGGCTACTGGAACGTGACGCTCGACGGCGCCGTCGGCCGCGCCCTCGGCTCCGACTTCGTGCTCGGCAGCGACGCGCTCACGCGCCTCGTCAACTCGACCGTCGCGCAGGTGGCGGCGGGCACCGGCGCGGTCTACGTCGACGCCTACACGCCGCTCAAGGGCGAGTCGGGCGAGCGTGACCCGACCGGCGACCTGCTCGGGGACGGCGACCACCCGAACGCCACCGGCCACACGCTGCTGCGGACCGCCGTGATCGACAGCCTGGCCGACGACGGGGCGGTCGCGGTCTGGCGTGGCCTGCCGCGATGAACCTCCGGACATACCCGTTTCGACGAGACCCTAACTCGCACAAGCGCACCCACGGCTCGACCGTTGACGACGGGGCCGAGGTGCGGTTGCGTGGGTAGGCATGACGGTCATCGGATTCCACTGCTCGCACGAGCAGATCGCCCCGGCGCAGCTGCTGCGCGACGTCCAGGCGGCCGAGGCCGCCGGGTTCACGGCCGGCATGTCGTCGGACCACCTCGTGCCCTGGAGCACCCGGCAGGGCGAGTCCGGCTACGCGTGGAGCTGGCTCGGCGCGGCCCTCGCCACCACGGCCCTCCCATTTGGGGTGGTCAACGCACCCGGGCAGCGCTACCACCCGGCCGTCGTGGCACAGTCGATCGCGACCCTCGGGCAGATGTTCCCCGGCCGATTCTGGGCGGCCCTCGGCTCGGGCGAGGCCGCCAACGAGCGGGTCACCGGAGCCGAGTGGCCCCGCAAGGAGGTCCGCGACGCCCGGCTCGTCGAGTGCGTCGATGTCATCCGGCGGCTGCTGCACGGCGAGGAGGTGAGCCACGACGGGCTGGTGACGGTGAACCGCGGCCGCCTGTGGACCCTGCCCGATCCGGTGCCAGACCTCGTGGGCCCGGCGGTCACGCCCGAGACGGCGGCCCGACACGCTGCCTGGGCCGACGGCCTCATCACCGTCAACCAGCCGAGCGACACCCTGCGACGGGTGCTCGCCGCCTACCGGGACGCCGGTGGCCGAGGCCCAGCGCGCCTCCAGATCCACCTCAGCTGGGCGCCCACGGAGGACGAGGCCCTCTCCACCGCCCACGACCAGTGGCGCAGCAACGTGCTGGGACCACCGGTCGCCTGGGACACCGAGAGCGTCGAGGCCTTCGACCTCATCGGCGAGCTCGTGCCGCCCGAGAAGGTGCGCGAGTCGGTGCTCGTCTCGGCCGACCTCGCCCAGCACGCACAGTGGCTTCACGAGTACGTCGAGATGGGCTGGGACGAGCTCTACCTCCACTTCGTCGGCCAGCACCAGGCGCCGTTCATCGACGCCTTTGCCGAGCACGTGCTGCCGCAGCTGGAGCCGAGCAGGCCTGCGCCGACCGCGGTTCCCAGCCTCGAGGTCAGGCAGGGGGCATCGCGATGAGGGTCAGCGACACCGGCGACCTCTGGTGGAAGAACGCCGTCCTCTACTGCGCCGACGTCGAGACCTTCCACGACTCCGACGGCGACGGCGTGGGCGACCTGCGCGGCATGACCGACCACATCGAGTACCTCGCCGACCTCGGCGTCACCTGCCTCTGGCTCATGCCCTTCTATCCGACCGCCCGCAAGGACGACGGCTACGACATCACCGACTTCTTCGGGGTCGACCCGAGGCTGGGCACGCTGGGCGACTTCGTCGAGCTCGTCCGCACGGCCCGGGCCCACGGCATACGGGTCATCGTCGACTTCGTCATGAACCACACGTCCGACAAGCACCCGTGGTTCAGGTCGGCGCGCCGCAGCCGCGAGGACCCCTACCGCGACTACTACGTCTGGAGCCGCACCAAGCCGAGGTCGAGCAAGAAGGACGTCGTCTTCCCCGACCAGGAGGACAGCATCTGGGAACGCGACGAGAAGACCGGCGACTACTACCTCCACCACTTCTACAAGCACCAGCCCGACCTCAACGTCGCCAATCCGGCTGTGCAGGAAGAGATCTCGCGCACCCTCGGCTTCTGGCTCGAGCTCGGGGTGTCCGGCTTCCGCGTGGACGCGGTGCCCTTCCTCTTCGCGCGCGACGGTGTGCCGGGCGTCGACGACGCCGACCAGGAGGCCTTCAACCCCGACCGCTACCTCGGCGACGTGCGCTCCTTCGTGACCCGACGGGCGGGCGACGCGGTGCTGCTCGGCGAGGTGAACCTGCCCTACCCGGAGCAGCGGCGCTTCTTCGGCGGCGACGACGGCGACGGGCTCAACATGCAGTTCGACTTCATCGGGATGCAGCGGATGTACCTCTCGCTGGCCCGCGGCGAGGCGGCCCCGCTCGCGGACGCGCTGCGCGAGCGACCGGCTCTCGACGTGACGAGCCAGTGGGCCAGCTTCGTGCGCAACCACGACGAGCTCACCCTCGACAAGCTGACCACGTCCGAGCGCCGCGAGGTCTTCGACGCCTTCGGGCCCGACCCCGGCATGCAGCTCTACGACCGCGGGCTGCGACGGCGGCTGCCCCCGATGGTCGGTGGCGACGAGCGGCGCCTGCGCCTCGTCTACTCGCTGATGTTCTCGCTGCCCGGGACCCCCGTGCTCTTCTACGGCGAGGAGATCGGTATGGGCGAGAACCTCGACATCCCCGGCCGTCTCGCGGTGCGCAGTCCGATGCAGTGGAACAGGGGACCGAGCGGCGGGTTCTCCACGGCCCCCGCCCGCCGGCTCACCCGCCCCATGCCCGACGGCCTCTTCGGCCCGGACCACGTCAACGTCGCCGACCAGCGCCGCGACGCCGGGTCGCTGTGGTGGTTCATCCGCGGGCTGGTGCGGCGCTACCGGCAGCTGCCGCAGAGCGGCTGGGCCGCGGTGGAGGTGCTCGAGCACCCGGTGGCCTCGACCCTGGCCCACCTGAGCCGCACGGACGACTGGGCCATGGCCGGTCTCCACAACTTCGGCCCGGACGGCGCCGTGGTCCCCCTGACCCTGCCCGACGTGGCGCCGGGGTCCCGGCTCATCGACGTCCTCGACGAGCGCCGTGAGACCGAGGTCGGGGCGGGCGGAGCCGTCGAGCTCGACATCGAGCCGTACGGGTACCGGTGGCTGCTCGTCGTCGCGGAAGGCCAGGACCCCGGGATCTGAGGGCAGCGCTGTCACGCCGGCGATGGTCGAGCCGCCGCGACGGGTAGGTGCATCGGGTCACCACTTCGAGGAGCCCAGCGTGTCTGCCGTGCCGTCGCCATGTCGATCAACCTGATCTACCTCATCGCCGGCGCGGCGATGTTCCTCGCAGCTGTCCTCCCCACCGTGCTCGACCGCTATGCCGTCTCGGCCGCGATGGTGCTCCTCGTCCTGGGGATGGGCATCGGCCTGCTGCCGCTGCCCGAGGGGATGCGCCTCGACCCCCTCGTCATCAGGGCCCAGGTCGAGCGCATCACGGAGTTCACCATCCTCGTGGCGCTCATGGGCGTCGGTCTCGCGATCGACCGGTCCTTCGAGTGGCGCCGTCGGTCGGCATGGGCGTCGTGGTCGTCGACGTGGCGGCTGCTCGCGATCGCGATGCCCCTGACGATCGCGTCGGTTGCCCTGCTCGGCTGGTGGGTCGGCCTCGCGCCCGCGGCAGCCCTGCTGCTCGGTGCCGCGCTGTCGCCCACCGACCCGGTGCTGGCGAGCGACGTCCAGGTCGAGGGCCCTCGAGTCGAGACCGACGAGACGGACGACTCCGACGACGAGGCGCTCGGCGAACCCGTCGACGAGAAGGACGACGTCCGCTTCTCACTCACCTCCGAGGCCGGGCTCAACGACGGCCTGGCGTTCCCGTTCGTCACCGCCGCCGTGCTGCTCGCGTCGGCCGGGAGCGCCGGCTCATGGGTCGCCGGCTGGTTCGCGTGGGACCTCGTGGGCAAGGTCGTCGTCGGCGTCATCGTGGGTGTCGCAGTCGGCTGGGGCCTCGCCCGCATCGCCTTCCGGTCGCCGCGACGCTCACTCCGTCTCGCCGAGCAGGGTGAGCCCCTGCTCGCGCTCGCCGCCCTCGTCATGACCTACGGCGTGAGCCAGCTCGTCGGCGGCTACGGCTTCGTCTCGGTCTTCGCCTGCGGGCTGACGCTGCGGGCGGCCGAGCGCAACCACCACTACCACCGCTCGATGCACGAGGTGGTGCAGCGCCTCGAGCGGCTGCTCACGCTCATCATCCTGCTCATGCTCGGCATGGCCATGACCAAGGGAGTCCTCGACGAGCTCGACTGGCGAGGCGTGCTCATCGCCCTGTCGCTCGTCTTCGTGCTGCGCCCGCTCGCCGGCTGGGTCAGCCTGCGGGTGCGGGCCCGCGGCAGCGACCTCCCCGGCGGCCTCGGCCGGCACGAGGCACTCGCCACCGCCTTCTTCGGCGTCCGCGGGGTCGGCTCGCTCTACTACCTCGCGTTCGCGGCCGGTGAGCACTCCTTCCCCGAGGAGCGGTGGCTGTGGTCGACGACGGCGTTCACCATCCTCGTCTCGGTCATGGTGCACGGCGTCCTCGCGACGCCCGTCATGCGCTACCTCGACCGGCACCGCGACGCCGTGGCCTCCTGACCGACCGGGACGACAGGACCGGCCCCGGGGAGATCCCCCTCCGCGGGGCCGGTCGTGAACTGACCTCAGGCGACCTACCCTCCCCGGGGTCCTCGCCTGTGGACGGAGGTGGCGCAACGTGACCGTTCCTGTCGGCAGCTCCGGGCACGTGCCTCGACAAAGGCCCAGTGCCACGCGAACCGGCTGATCCCCCGTTCCCCCGAGCGGTCCGCGCCCACGACGGTCCGGCCCGTCCTCGCGGACGGGTTCACGTGCCGTTCCCCACCACTGCGGCCCACGTGACGGGCCGTGTGCCGTCGATCCCTGCCTGCCAGGTGGTCCCGGCCACGTCGCTCACCTCCTGCTCCATCGTGCGGCGGCCGAGGTGTCCCGAGACAGGTGCTTCCGACCTGTCCGGGTCGGGACCTTCGGCCCGAACCGCTGCGACCTTCGTCCGTGTCGCGGGGCCCTGCTCACGTCGCACCATCGAGGAGGCGTCAGGCCCGGCGCCCCACACCGACCGGGAGAGCCCATGTGCACCGTCCTCATCACGTACTCGACCCCGCCGCCTCCGGCAGCCGGCGGGGTGCCCGAAGACCGGGACCCCCACGACGACACCGACGCCGCCTCCGTGCAGCTCATGATCGCGGGCATCGACGAGGCCGTCGCCGAGACGATCGCGACGGGGCTCGCGCGGGCCGGGCACCAGGTCACCTGCCGGCCGTGCGTCGCGAAGACCACCACCGAGCGGGGCTTCGACCTCGTCGTGGTCGTGGACCATCTGCACGTCACCCACCACAGCGACACGGCGTGGCCGCGCGTCAGCGGCGGGGCGGAGGGGACCCCGCCGTATGCCGCCGGTCAGGCCGGCGCCGCCGCCACCCCGGGCGTACGGGAGCACGAGACCGCTGCCGCCGGCCGTGCCGCCCAGCTGGGACAGGCGACGATCCCCATGACATGGTGCGCGGACTTCCGGGCGGTCGAGGCCTGGGGGCAGAGCATCGCCGACCACCTCGTCCGCTTCCTCGAGCTGCGGGCCGAGCTCGTGCGCCTCCGGGCCGAGCTCGTGCGCTGCAAGGCGCTGCTCAAGGCCGTGACCCCCGAGCCGCGGGCGGCATCCGCCGTCGAGCTCGGCCGCCCGGTCGGCGGGGGCCGACCGCTGCACGCCGGCGAGCGCCGCGCCGCCCAGGCCAGACCCGGAAGGAGCTGAGATGACCATGACCCAGCACCCCGTCACCCAGGGACGAGGCGGGCCGCCGGCCAGGCGGTCCGGCCGACGACCAGCCAGCACCGACCTCAGCCCCGCCGACTGCCAGGCGCTCCTGGAGTCACGCAGCATCGGCCGCATCGGCTGGACGGCCGGGGACGGCCCGCAGATCTTCCCCGTCAGCTACGCCTTCGTCGCCGACCTCATCGTGTTCCGCACGTCGCCCTTCGGCGTCCTGTCGGAGCTGGTGCGTCCCGCCCAGGTCGTCTTCGAGGTCGACGAGCTCGACGAGCGGGCCCAGTCCGGGTGGAGCGTCATCGCGCGCGGGCGCGCCCAGGCCGTGGCGTCCCCCGCGCTGCTCACCCACCTGTGGACCGTCGACGGTGCCGAGCCGTGGGCGGCCGGCACCCGCAACCTCTTCATCGGCATCGAGGTGGAGCGTCTCACCGGGCGCACGTTCGGGGCCCGTCGGCCGCCTTCGGCCGGCCGATGACGCTGCCGGCCGCCGTGCGCGCGGGCGCCAGCAAAGGCCCACGCCCGCGGGAGCTCGGTCCTAGCCTTGGTGCATGAGGCCGGCGCCGGCGAGAACCACCCGCACGAGCGGGTCGTGCTGCCCACGGCGCCGGTGGACGGCGGCCTCCTGATGGTCGAGACCGTCACGCCCGGGCCGACCGGCCCGCACTCGTCGGAGGACCGCCTCCGCGGCCTGCTCGCCGCCAACCGGTCCGTGGTGTCCGAGCTGGCGCTGCCCGCCGTCCTGCGGCGCATCGTCGAGGCCGCGAGAACGGTCTCCGGCGCGGACTACGCGGCGCTGGGGGTCATCGGAGCCGACGGCCGGCTCGAGCAGTTCGTGCACTCCGGGATGGACCCTTCCACCGTCGAGCGGGTCGGGCACCTACCCACCGGCGTGGGCGTCCTCGGGGCCGTCATCGACGAGGCGGCCCCGATCCGGCTGCACTCGATCTCCGCCGACCCCCGCGCGAGCGGTTTCCCGCCTGGACACCCGCCGATGCGGACGTTCCTCGGGGTGCCGGTGCGCTCACGCGGGCAGGTCTACGGCAACCTCTACCTGGCCGACCGGTTCGACGGTGCCGACTTCAGCTCCGACGACGAGGACCTCGTCGTCGCCCTCGCCGCGAGCGCCGGCATCGCCATCGAGAACGCCCGGCTCTACGAGGAGTCGCGGCGCCGGCAGGAGTGGCTGCGCGCCTCGGCGGAGATCAGCCGCGACCTGCTCCGCCCCCGGCTCGGCGAGGCGGTGCTCGTGCGCATCGCCGATGCCGTGCTGCGGCTCGCGGATGCCGACGCGGCCACGATCGACCTGCCCGCCCGACGGCCGCCCGGGGACGGAGCCGGCACGTCGTCGTCGGCTCGTGCACCCTCGCGGCCGCCGTATGCCGCTGAGCCCGTCGCCGCGCCCGTGGGCGAACCCGTCGTCGAGCTCGTCGAGCTCGTCGTCGAGGTCGCGCGGGGAGCCGGCGCCGAGACCCGCGTCGGCACCTCGTACGCCGCCTCGTCGTCGCTCGCCGGAAGGGCCATGCGCGAGCGCCGGGCCGTGGTGACCGCCCCGGCCCCCGGTGAGGCCGAGGCAGGTTCCGGCGTCGACGGCGACCAGGACGGCTCCGAGGGGGCGGCGATGGCGTGCCCGCTCGTCGGCGACGCGGGCGTGCGCGGCGCCGTCGTCGTGACGCGACGCCCCGGTCGAGCCGCCTTCAGCGCCGCGGACGTCGAGATGGCCGAGCAGCTCGCCACGCACGCAGCCGTGGCCCTGGAGCTCGCCGACCGTCGCGCGGACGAGGAACGGGTCGCCATCCTCGAGGACCGGCACCGGATCGCCCGGGACCTGCACGACCACGTCATCCAGCGGATCTTCGCCATCGGCCTCACCCTCGACTCGGTGGCCGAGCGCAGCGACGGGGCGCACGGCGCCGCCTCCGACGCGCCCGCCGTGCGCGAGATCCTGGGTCGGGCCGTCGAGGACCTCGACGAGACGATCCGGCAGATCCGGGCGTCCATCTTCGAACTCCAGGAACCGACCGGCATCACCGCCTCGCGGGCGCGCCTGCGCGAGGTCGTCTCCGCAGCGGCCGCACCCCTCGGGTTCGAGCCCTCGCTGCGCCTCGACGGACCCGTGTCGAGCGTGCTCGAAGCCAGCCTGCTGCACGACGTGACGGCGGTGCTGCGCGAGGCCCTGACCAACGTCGTCAAGCACGCCGGAGCACAGGCGGTCGACGTCCGCGTAGCGGTGGCCGACGGGACTCTCTCCGTCGAGGTCACCGACGACGGGCCGTGCGGTCGGACCGCTGCGAGGGGCGAGCGGCCGATGGGCGAGCGGCCGATGGGCGAGCGGCCGATGGGCAGCGACGTGACTCGGCGGCCCGGGGAGGACCTGACTGCCGTGGGTGAGCCGGCGCCGCCTCGGCATCGCGGACTCGCCAACCTCACGAGCCGGGCGGTGGCCCGCGGCGGCACCTGCTCCCTGCTATCCGACGAGAGGACGACGGTGCTGACATGGACGGCCCGGCTGGACCTGTGACGCGACAGCCCGCGACCGGCGCGACCGGCGCGCCCGGCCACGATCCCGTCACGGTCTTCCTGCTCGACGACCACGAGATCGTGCGCCGCGGGCTCGTCGACCTGCTCGAGTCGCACCACGGCTTCACGGTCGTCGGTGAGGCCGGCACGGCCGCCGAGGCCCTGCGGCGCATCCCGCTCCTCGCTCCCGACGTCGCGCTCCTCGACGCCCGCCTGCCCGACGGCAACGGCATCGACGTCTGTCGCGAGGTCCAGGTCAGCAGCCCTGGCACGCGGTGTCTCATCCTCACCTCGTACGACGACGACGACGCGCTGTTCGCTGCCGTGATGGCGGGCGCGTCCGGCTACCTGCTCAAGCAGATCCGCGGCACGTCGCTGACCGAGGCGGTGGCGCACGTCGCGGCAGGTCACTCGCTCATCGACCCGACACTCGTCGAGCGTCTCCTCGACCGCTTGCGCCGCCCCGAGGCCGAGACCGGTGCAGGAACCGGCTCGGGCGCGCAGTCCGGCCCGCCGCACCATGTGGCCGCGCTCACCGACCGCGAGCAGGAGATCCTCACCCTCATCGCAGAGGGACTGACGAACCGCCAGATCGGCGAGCGGCTCTACCTGGCCGAGAAGACCGTGAAGAACTACGTCTCGGGCCTGCTCGCCAAGCTGGGATTCGAACGACGCACCCAGGCAGCGGTGTACGGCGCGCAGCACCGCGACGAGTCTGGTCGCTGACGACGGCTCGGCCCACCCGGCGCAGACGGTCGCGTGACCTCTCGGCCGGCCTCGAGGTCACCGCCGTGTAACGATCCTGCGCGTGCCGCGATGGAACGGCTGAGGCGGCACCCGATCCCCCGAGCGGGTGCCGCCTCGCTCTGTGCGCGCAGGCGGGTGCGGAGCCGACTGCCTACCTCGCTGTTTCTCATGAGGGGCCCTCGGTCCCCTAGGCTGGATGCTCACCTGTTGCGGTCTAGCCCTGGCCGGCGACGGGGATCTCGTAGGAAGTCAGCTGATGGAGCCGCACGAGACCGCCGGTGCGTCCCGCGGGTCTGCGATGGGCGAAGGACCCGAGTCCGTCGTTCCCGATCGAGCCGAGGTGACCGCCCACGTCGACGCCGTCTTCGCGACGTCACCGGGCGCGTCACGGCTGACGCCCGTCGAGGCGTACCTCCTCGAGGCCCTGGAGCGGCTCGACACTGCCGAGACGAAGGCCTCCCAGCTCGAGACCGCACTGGGGCACAGCCGCGAGATCGGCGCCGCCATCGGGGTCCTCATGGCGCTGCGCAAGCTGACCCGCGACCAGGCCTTCGACCTGCTGCGCCGGGCGAGCATGGCCCAGAACGTCAAGGTGCACGTGCTCGCCGCCCGTGTCGTCGAGACGGGTTCCACCGACCCCGGCTGACGCACCCGGCAGAGCCCGTCTCAGTGTGCTTCGAGCACGAAGAAGATGAAGCAGATGAAGGCGGTCCGGTCGCCGAGGTCCGGCGGCAGCAGCTCACGGGGCGTGTCCGGCGAAAAGGGGGGCTCGCTGATCCGCGCGATGCGGAAGCCCGCCCCGGTGAACGCGTCGGACATGGCGTGCAGGGGCCGGTGCCAGTAGGTCAGCACGGCCTGCTGGTCGCCGAACGTGTACTCCTCGGAGTACTTCGTGACGGCGAAGTAGTCGGCCTCGGGCGCGCTCGACTCGAGAATGCGAGGGTGGTTGACCGACAGGAGGAGCCGCCCGCCCGGCTTGAGGATGCGGCGCAGCTCGGCGAGCGGCTCGGTCCAGTCCTCGAGGTAGTGCAGGACGAGTGAGACGACGACGTCGTCGAACTCACCGTCGGCGTACGGGAGCGGCTCGCTGAGATCGGCCACCCGCAGTTCGGCGTCGTCCCCGAGTCGTTCGCGTGCCAGCTCGAGCATGGCGACGCTGGAGTCGAAGCCCGACACGTCGGCACCTCGTGCACGGAGGTCGTCGAAGAGTGGACCGGAACCGCACCCTGCGTCGAGCACCCGGCGACCGCGCACGTCGCCGGCGAGCTGGATCATCGCCGGTCGCGCGTAGTAGTTGTTGAAGAGGCCCGCCTCGTTCGCCGTCGCGTAGCTCCGGGCGAAGCTGTCGTAGTGGTCGGCCCTCATCCAGTCCCCCATTCGTCGTGACTCCGGCGCGCCCCGGCCGGGCGACCCGGGCAAGCCTCGCACGGCCCGAGCGGTCCCGCCTGCCCAAGCCGGCGGGAGGTAGCGGAAGTCGTCGGGCCGGCCCCACCGGGAGCTCGGCGCGCAGTAGCCCGTGACGTGGTAGCCCCACGGGGGGACGTACGGGTGGGGGCCGCGCTCCTCACATCTCCTCGTGCGTGTCGGGGTCACCCCCGAAGAGCCGACCGTCCTTGCGGCCCAGGGCCGAGATCGCGGCCATCTCGGCGTCGTCGAGCTCGAAGCCGAAGACGTCGAGGTTGGTCCGCTGCCGCTCGGGGTCTGCCGACTTGGGCAGCGGCAACGCACCGAGCTGCACCTGCCACCGCAGGATCGCCTGCGCCGGGGTGACGCCGTGCGCCTCTGCTGCGGCCGCGACGGGGTCGGCGCCGAACGGGGCGTTGCGCTTGCCCAGAGGACTCCAGCTCTCGGTGCGGATCCCGAGGCGGTCGTGCACGGCCCTCAGCTCCTCCTGCGGGAAGAGCGGGTGCAGCTCCACCTGGTTGACGACCGGCACGACACCGGTGGCGTCGATGATCTCAGTGAGGTGCTTCTCGGTGAAGTTGCTGACGCCGACCGACCGCACGAGGCCCCGCTCGCGGCACTCGACGAGGGCGCGGTAGGCGTCGACGTAGAGGCCGACGCTCGGGTTGGGCCAGTGGATGAGGGCGACGTCGAGCTGGTCGATGCCGAGCCGCTCGAGCGTGCCCTCGACCGAGGCGACGGCCTTGTCGAAGGCGTGGTCGCGCCCGGGCACCTTGCTCTGCACGACGAGGTCCTCGCGCGCGATCCCCGAGCGGCGGATCGCCTCGCCGACCTCGGCCTCGTTGCCGTAGTTCACGGCCGTGTCGAGCAGCCGGTACCCGGCCTCGACGGCCGACACCATCGCGCGGATGCCGTCCTCGCCCGTGAGCGGGTAGGTGCCGAAGCCGATCGCCGGGATCGACGTGCCGTCGTTGAGGGTGCGCGTGGGAACCGTCGTCATGTCGCCAACCTACGGTGCTCGCCGCGGCCCTCGCGAGGGTCGTCCCACCCGGACGGGCCCGCTCGGCGCGTCTCACCGAACGGGCCGATTGGGACGATGACGGCTGATTGAATAAGGTAAGGCGAACCTAAGCGAACACGTCGGCCGTCGACGCGACCGACACCCCCGAGACCGGGCGTCCGTGTCGACGCCGCCCCGCGCGCCTCCGGTCTCGGCGACCCGATGGAGGACCCGTGACCACCCGACGCACCGCTCTCGTCGCCGGACTGGGCGCCGCAGCCATGCTCGCCCTGTCCGCCTGCGGCAGCAGCCTCGAGGCGGGCGAGGAGCTCGACCCGGGCAAGCTGACGATCTACAGCGCCCAGCACGAGAACCTCACCGACGCATGGGCCAAGGCGTTCAAGGAGAAGACGGGCGTCGACGTACAGATCCGCTACGGCGGCGACTCGGCCATGGCGGCCCAGCTCGTGCAGGAGGGCCAGCGCTCCCCCGCCGACGTCTTCCTCACCGAGAACTCCCCGGCCATGACCACCGTGCAGAACGCGAACCTGCTGGCGCCGGTCACGCCTGCGACGCTGGGCCAGGTCGGCAAGGAGTACGCGCCGTCGACCGGCAAGTGGGTCGGCATCGCGGCCCGCTCGACCGTGCTCGTCTACAACCCCAGCAAGATCTCCGAAGCACAGCTGCCCACGTCGATCATGGACCTCCAGAAGCCGGAGTGGTCGGGCCGCTGGGGCGCGGCCGCGGGCGGCGCCGACTTCCAGGCGATCGTCTCGGCCATCGCCGCCCTCGAGGGCAAGGACAAGACGGCGGCCTGGCTCAAGGGGCTCAAGGACGGCGCCAAGATCTACAACAACAACATCGCCGTCATGAAGGCCGTCAACGCCGGCGAGGTGCCGGTCGGCATCATGTACCACTACTACTGGTACCGCGACCAGGCGCTCAGCAAGGACGGCAGCGGCAACACGAAGCTGCACTACTTCAAGAACCAGGACCCCGGCGCCTTCGTCAGCCTCTCGGGCGGCGGCGTGCTCGCGTCGAGCAAGCACGCGGCCGACGCGCAGAAGTTCCTCGCCTTCGTCACGGGCAAGGAGGGGCAGGGCATCCTCGCGTCCAGCGACGCCAAGGAGTACGCCGTCGGCACGGGTGTCGAGTCCGACCCGGCCCTGCCCAAGCTCGCCTCGCTCGAGGCCCCGCCCGTCGACCCCTACACGCTCAACGGTCCCGAGGTCATCTCGATGATGACCGAGGCGGGCATCCTCTGACGTGAGTGCCCACGTGCTCGGACGCAGCTCCACCCGCAGGCCCGGTCGCCACTGGCGACCGGGCTCCGTGGCGTCCCGGCTCGTGGCCGGGCTGGTCGCGCTCGTCTGCTGCACGCCGCTCGTCGTCATCGTCACCAAGGCCCTCGCCGTCGGCCCCGAGAAGGCGGCCCAGCTGCTGTGGCGCCCGCGGGTGGGTGAGCTCCTCGGCAACACGCTGTCGCTTGTCGTGCTGACGGTGTCGATCACCGTCGTGCTCGGGGTGGCCGCGGCGTGGCTCGTCGAGCGCACCGACCTGCCGTTGGCGGGTCTGTGGCGGGTCGTGCTCGTGTGCCCGCTGGCGGTCCCGGCCTTCGTCAACGCGTACGCGTGGGTGTCGATCCGACCCGACCTCAACGGCCTGACGGGCGCGGTGCTCGTCACCTCTCTCTCGTACTTCCCTTTCGTCTTCCTCCCCGTCGCTGCGGTCCTGCGCGGGCTCGACCGCAGCCTCGAGGACACGGCCCGCTCTCTCGGCCTCGGCCCGTGGCGGGCGTTCCTGCGCGCGACGCTGCCGCAGCTGCGCCCGGCCCTCATGGGCGGCGCCCTGCTCGTCGCCCTGCACCTGCTCGCCGAGTTCGGGGTGCTCGCGCTCGTGCGCTTCCCGACGTTCACGACGGCGATCCTCGACCAGTACCAGGTGGCCTTCGACGACGCGGCGGGCAGCGTGCTGGCCTCGGCGCTGCTGGCCCTCTGCCTCGCCTTCCTCACCATCGACCTCGTGAGCCGCGGGCGCGCCCGGCACGCGCGACTCGGCCGCGGCACCCCGCAGCGACCCACGCCGGTTCGCCTCGGCCGCCTGACGCCGGTGGCCCTCGGCGGCATCGGGCTGCTGGTGCTGCTCGCCATCGTGGTGCCGGTCGGCAGCATCGGCAGGTGGCTCGTCATGGGCGCCGACTCCCTGTCGGCCGGCGACCTGCTCGGCCCGGTGTGGAGCAGCCTGCGCCTCGCAGCCACCGCCGCGGTGCTGACGACCGTGGCCGCCTTCCCGGTTGCGTGGCTCGTCGTGCGGGCGACCGACCGCTTCGACCGGTGGGTCGCGGTGGCCGTCGAGCGCTCCACCTACCTCGCCTCGTCACTGCCCGGTGTCGTCGTCGCGCTCGCCCTCGTCGGGCTGGCCGTGCGCTACCTGCCGTCCGTCTACCAGACGTCGGCGCTGCTCGTCCTGGCGTATGCCGTCCTCTTCGTCCCGCGCGCCATGGTCTCGATCCGCGCGGCCCTCGCCCACCTGCCGCCCGAGCTGGGCGACGCGGCGCGGGCCCTCGGTGACAACCCGGTTCGCGCGTTCCTGCGGGTCCAGCTGCCGCTTGTGCTGCGCGGCACGCTGGCCGGTTTCGCCCTCGTCTTCATCGCGGTCTCCACGGAGCTGACCGCAACGCTGCTGCTCGCCCCCACGGGCACGCGCACCCTGGCCACGGCCTTCTGGGCCGCGAGCGAGTCGCTCGACTACGCTGCCGCTGCTCCGTACGCCGCCGCCCTCGTCATCCTGTCGGCGCCGGTGACCTATCTGCTCATGCGACGAACGGAGGAGGTGACCGCGACGTGAGCGAGGTCCGCATCACCGATGTCACGGCATCCCACAACGGCCAGCCCGTGCTGCGGGGCATCGACCTGCACGTGCCCGAGGCGTCCACGACGGTCATCCTCGGCCCGTCGGGCTGCGGCAAGACGACGCTGCTGCGCGTCATCGCCGGCTTCCAGGCGCCCGACAGCGGTTCGGTCGCCCTCGGCGACGACGTCGTCGTCGGGCCGGGCCTGTGGCGGGCCCCCGAGCGACGCGGCGTGGGCTACGTCGCGCAGGAGGGCAACCTCTTCCCGCACCTCAGCGTCGGGGCCAACGTCGTCTACGGCCTCGACCGTGCGGCCCGTCGCGACACGGCGCGCCTGGGCGAGCTGCTGCGTCTCGTCGGGCTCGACGTGAGCCTCGCCGACCGCCGGCCCGACCAGCTCTCGGGTGGCCAGCAGCAGCGCGTCGCGCTCGCCCGTGCTCTCGCGCGCCGGCCCAAGGTGCTGCTGCTCGACGAGCCCTTCTCGTCGCTCGACGCGGCGCTGCGCACCTCGACGCGCGAGGCCGTCGCCGACGTGCTGCGCCGCCAAGGCGTCACGTCGATCCTCGTCACCCACGACCAGTCCGAGGCGCTGTCGATGGCCGACCAGGTCGCGATCATGCACGACGGGCGCTTCTCGCAGGTGGGCTCGCCGGCCGACGTCTACGACCGTCCCGCCGACACCCGGTCGGCCGGGTTCCTCGGCGACGCGGTGACGCTCGCCGGCCGGGCCGACGCCGGAACCGTGCGCCACGCGCTCGGGGTCGTCTCGGTGGAGCACGTGCCCGACGGACCCGTCGACGTGCTGCTGCGTCCCGAGCAGATCGCGCTCGTGGCCCAGGGCTCCGGCCGTCCCGCCACCGTGCTCTCGTCGACCTACTTCGGACACGACGCCCTCATCGACCTCGACCTCGGCACCGAAGCGCGCGACGGCGACCCCGCCGGCCCACCCGCAATCGTGCGGGCCCGGGTGCGCGGGCAGGACGTGCCGCCGGCCGGCACCGTCGTCAGCCTCCAGCTGCTCGGCGAGCCGCTCGTCTTCCCGCACCCGACCAGCGCCTGAGAGCGGTCCCGTCCGGCCGTCCGGCCGGGAGCAGACCCGACGGCGCGGGCGCCCCCGTCGGGACGGGCGAATGCCGTCCGGCCCGACGGGGCGCGCTCGACCACCTGCTCGGCGGCCTACGAGCGGCGCAGCGGCCAGAGGGTGGGCCGCGGGTCGAAGCGCGTGGCGAGGCGCTGCAGGGCGACCGCTGCCAGCAGCAGCCCGAAGTCGCGCAGGGCGACGTCGTAGAAGCCCGGGACGAGCAGCAGGTTGACGATGATGCCGGCGAGCCAGGCCGCGACCACGACAGCACCGAGGCGCGGGTGCAGGAACACGACGATCCCCGCGACGACCTCGATGACGCCGACGGCATACATGGCCTGGTGCGGCGTGACGGGCAGCGGGTCCGACAGCACGGGCGCGAGGTAGCGGTCCCACTGCACCAGCAGGTTGGTGAACTTGTCGAGGCCGAACACGATCGGTGCGACCGTGAAGGCGGCGCGCAGCACGGCGTACGCCTGGTACGTCGCGTCGCTGCGCGCGTGGGATGTCGGGGCCCCTGTGGGGCTGAGGGTCGTGGCCATGCTGACCTCCAGGGTCGGTCTCCAGGTCGTCCTCCCGTGGCGGCAGCCCGTGACGCGGGCAGGCAGCGGTGGGAGGCTTGCACCGTGTTGGCGGCACGGACGGGCACGCGTCTTACCGGCGGGAGCAGACGCTCCGACCGTGGCCACGCCCTGCCGCGCGGGCCGGGTAAGACCGGGACGGCTGCCTGCAGCCAACGAGGCATGACCATCCAGCAGACCAGCCACAGGGCGCCGTGCCTCTCGCCCGGGCCGCCGCTCGACGTCGTCGCGTGGCGCGTGTGCCGGCTGCGCGAGGCCGGCTTCCCGGCCGCTCTCGCGGAGGCGCTGGCGCGCCAGCGGGTCGACCTGCACGCGCTGCTCCAGCTCGTCGACGCCGGCTGCCCGCCCGAGCTCGCCGCCCGCATCCTCGCCCCCACCGACGACCCCCGGGGGTCCCGGTGACCGCCCTGAGCCGGGACGACCTCCCCCCACCCGGCGGCGGACCGGGCACGACGACCCGCCCGGTCCCCCCGGGCGGGCTCGCCGGGTCGGCACGCACCGAACCTGTCGACTGGGTCGTGGCGCTCTCGACACCCGGCCCGGAGCAGCAGCACGCACTGCGGCTGCTGCACCAGCTCATGGTGCGGGCGGCAGCCCACCAGGTCTGGCGCCTGCGTCACGCCCTGCCCGACGACTCCCCAGCCGCGGTCGAGGTCGTCGTGCAGCAGGCCGCCGACGAGGCCATGACCGCCCTGCTCGGCAAGCTGCACAGCTTCGAGGGCCGCAGCCGGTTCACCACGTGGGCCTTCAAGTTCGCGATCCTGCAGGCCTCGTCCGACGTGCGACGCCTCCAGTGGCGGCGCCGCGAGGTGGAGCTGCGCGACCTCGACCTCGGCACGATCCCCGCCTCCGACCACGACGACGCCGAGCACTCCGCCGAGGCCGCCGACCTCGCGAGCGCGCTCGCCCGCGCGATGAGCACCGCGCTGACGCCCTACCAGCGCCGCATCGCGGTGGCCCTGCTCGTCGACGAGGTGCCCATCGACGTGCTGGCCGAGCGGCTCGGCACCAACCGGGGCGCCCTCTACAAGACCCTGCACGAGGCCCGCCGCCGGCTCCGCGCCGAGCTCACGGAGCGGGGCTACCTCTCCCCCACCGGAGGCGCCCGATGACCACCCCCCGACCCCGTTCGCCGCTGCCACCCCGTGCCGTCGACGCGCTGCTGGTCGACACGACGCCCTGGCTGTCGTGCGACGAGTGCTTCGAGCGCATGGACGTCCACGTCGAGGCGGTCCTCGCCGACCCGCACCACCACGACGCCGCGATGGAGCACCACCTGCTCGGCTGCGCGGCCTGCGCCGACGAGGCGCGCTCCCTGCTCGACCTGCTGCGCTCAGGCACCGCCTGAGACTCGAGCCGTATGCCGCCGCGCGCGCCAGTACGACCCTGCGGGACGGCATACGGCCGGGGACGCGTGGTCCGGTCGGCCCGCGGTCGGTCGGCGGTCAGCCTGCGGTCAGTCCTCCGTCAGCCCGGCGGGCCCCGGGCCGCCGTGGACGAGCCACCGCAGCTCGCTGCGGTGCTGCAGCCCGAGCTTGCCCAGCGCCGACGAGATGTGCGTCTTGACCGTGGCGGTGCCGATGTCGAGGGCGCGGGCGATGCCGGCGTTGCCCGGGTCTCCGGTGCGGCTCGTCACGAGGGCGACGACGTCGCGCTCGCGCGGTGAGAGACCCTCGAGCGGGTCGGGGCGTGCCTCACCGGGGCCGTCGACGGAGGCGTGCTGGCCCACCCGCGTGATGATGGCGGCCTGCACCTCGAAGCAGCGCCGGCTCAGCGCTGCGAGCCGCTCGTCGAGCGTGCCGTCCGCCGTCAGTGCGTCGAGCTCGTCGCGCAGCTCGTCGATCTCGGTGGCCATTCCGGTCAGCGCCGACGACGTGCGGTTGACCGCCAGGAGGGCGCCGGCCCGGCCGTCGTCCTCCAGCTCGGGGTAGACGAGGCTGAGGTCGAGGCGGCGTCCGGGATCGGCGGCCTGCACCCGGTCGAGCACGACACCCGCGAGCCACGTCATCGCGGTGACCACCTCGTCGGTGAAGACCGAGGGCGTGTCGCTCAGGGCGCCGATGATGCCGACGAGCCCGTCCTCGCCGATCATCGGGACGATCGCGGCATCCGCCGAGAGCTCGTCGTCGCCGAACCGCACGCCACGGTTGAGCAGCGCCCCGTCGTCATCGCGGTAGCGGTACGGCTTGTGCGACGCCGCGATCCAGGCGACCACCCCACCCGGGCCGTAGGTCAGGCTGCCCGTCTCGAGGTAGTGGCCGTTGCTGAACAGGTAGGGGTAGGAGATGCGTCGGTCGCGGTCCTTGACGAGGGCGATGTAGAAGTCGTCCACGGGTGCGATCGCCGACACCGCGGCCCGGCACGCGTCGTAGACGCCGAAGACGTCGCCGCGCCCCACCTCGTGCATCTTCTGGTCGGCGTGGCGCAGGGCGCGCACTACGGGGTCGCTGAGCGGCACGGTGCCAAGGCTAGTCCGCCGACGGCCCGTTTTCTCCCGATCCCGGGGAGGGCTTCTCCCCCGAAGGGGGATGGCCTCTGTCCGCCGCCGGCCGATCCTCCGCCGCGAGCGGATGGGTGATGCTTGCCCTGCCGGTCGACGGTTCCGTGTGACTCGACGACCGGGCGGAGGTCACGTGGTTGCTCCGGGGGGAGCGACCACGGCGTCCGGCGCAGGGGACCTGGCGCCGCCGGTGACCGATCCGCCCGGCTCGGGCCATTGCGGTCGCCCGGCCCCAGGCGTTCGTGGAGGGGCGCAGGGGGCCGGGCCACAACCGGGTCGCAACCGGGTCACAGCCGGGTCACGCGCCGTCCATCACCCCTGGGGTCACTCGGGCCCCTCACCGGCGGTCAGGTGCTGCGACAGGTACGCCGCCGCGCCCAGGCGGCCGAGTGCGTCGACCTGGGTCTCGAACCAGTCCGCGTGGCGCTCCTCGTCGCGGACCATCTCCTCGAAGACGCTCGCGGTGCCGTGGTCGCCGAGCTCGTGGCACTCCTTGGCCGCGGCGTTGAACTGGGCCACGGCCGCCTTCTCGCTCTCGAGGCCGAGCGCCAGCATCTCCTCCGGCGTCTCGCCGATGTGGATGGCACCCAGCTTCTGCACGTTGGGGTGACCGTCGAACATGAGGATCCGGTTGATGAGGTCGTCGGCATCGCGCATCTCGTCGATCGACAGGTCGTAGAAGACCTTGCCGAGCTTGGGAAAACCCCAGTTGTCGAGCATGCGGGCATGCAGGAAGTACGTGTTCGTGACCGTCAGCTCGAAGGTCAGGGCGTCGTTGAGGAGCTCCGTGACGCGAGGGCTAGCTGGCTGCACCTTCCACCTCCAGGAATGTGTCTCGCTGGGCCTGCTCATGCTGGCAGATGACCCGCCGCACAGAGAAGACGCACGAGCCACAGTCCTGGCCGGCACCGGTGGTCTGGCAGACGTACGAGAGGTTGTGGGCTCCCGCTTCGACGGCACGCACGACGTCGCCGTCGCTCACGGCCGCGCACTGACAGATGATCACGTCGATAAGGTAAGGCTTACCTCAGCGCCTGTCGAGTCCGGCCCAGCGGTCGGACACCTCAGCACTTTTCTTGCAGCCGGCCTCACAGCCACGGGGTCGCCGCCTGGGAGGCGAGGCGGACGGGCGTGTTCGCCGCCCCGAACCGGCGGTAGCCACCGCGACGCTCGAGCAGCTCGACGTAGAAGCGGCCGGCGACGAGCGGGGTGTAGATGTGGAAGAGCTCGCCCCCCGCGTCGTCGCGGTCATAGAGCACGCCGAGCCGGCGCAGGCGCGAGACGAGCGCCGGGTCGGGGTCGAGCCGTGCGGCGAGGTCGTCGTAGTACGCGTCCGGCACCGGCAGGAGCCGCATCCCCGCCCCACGCAGCACCTCGGCGCGGTCGAGCAGGTCGGTGCACGCGTACGCCAGCTGGTTGACCCCCGTCCACGTGGGCACCCCGGGGGCCCGCACCGCGATGTTGAGCACCACCCGCAGCGAGCCCGCCTCGGGCTGGAGGACGCGACTGCGCAGGCGGCCGGCGGGGTCGATGAACTCGCTGACGGGTCCGGGCCTCAGGCCGAGCAGCGTGCGATGGAAGGAGACCTCGGCGTCGGAACGGTCGGTGTCGATCGCGAAGCCGATGTGGTCGAGCCCTCCCCAGCCGCCGTCGGCGAGCGGGGAGGCTGCGAGCGGCTGGCCGTCGAGGTGCACCTCGACGCCGGCCGGGCTGCGGGTGGCCCGCACCCGCCGACCGCCCTCCGTGGCCTCGACGACGGGCCAGTGCAGCGCCTGGGCGCGGGCCGGCAGGTCGGACTCGGCGTCACCGCTGACGCCGACCGCCGCGACGTGCGGACGCTGGGCCGCCGCGGAGCGGCGCAGCTCGAGGTCGGAGCGCGCGTCGAGGACGACCACCGCCTCGCCGTTGCGCAGGACGGTGCGGTCCGGCGCGCCGGGCGTGTCGGCGCCGCCCTCGTCGGCCGTGAAGCCCAGGCTCGTGAAGAAGCCGAGCGTGCGGGAGTCGCCGGGTGCGACCGCCAGCTCCACGACGTCCACGGTGGGCGCGGTCGGTGCCGGCGGCGGGTCGAACAGCTCGACACGCGGTCGCCGCCCGCGGTCCGACCCCTCTGGCGCGTCGACGCCGTCCCACCTGCGACGCAGTTGCTCCTCGAGGTGCAGCAGCGACCGCATCGCGTCGCGCGCCGTGTCGCGGGGGTCGGCCTCGCGCACGATGTCGCTGAAGACCTCGAGCGAGAGCGGGCCGCGGTAGCCGGCCTCGACGCAGGCGCCGACGACCCCCTCGACGTCGAGCACCCCCTGGCCCGGGAAGCAGCGGTGGTGCCGGCTCCACTCGAGGACGTCCATGCTGAGGCCGTGCGCGTCGGCGATCTGGACGAAGGCGATGCGGTCCCCGGCGAGGCCCGCGAGCGCCTCGGGCCCGTCGCCGCGCGCGAGCAGGTGGAAGGTGTCGACGGCGACCCCGACGTTGGCGAGGTCGGCCTTCTCGACGATGTGCCGCGCCTGACCGAACCGGTTGACGTGGGTGCCCCAGGCCAGTGCCTCGTAGGCCAGCGTGAAGCCGTGCTCGGCGGCGACGGCACCGACCGCGCCGAGCTGCTCGGCCGTGAGGTCGGGGTCGTCGACGGAGGCCGGGTGCACGGCGGAGCACACGAGGGCACGGGTCGCACCGAGCCTTTCCATCAGCTCGAACTTGGCGCGGGCGAAGCGCAGCCGGTCGGTGAAGACGTCGGGGGTGAGGCCGACGAGGTCACGCAGCGGCTGGAAGAGGTCGATGTCGAGGCCGAGGTCGGCGCACCGTCGGGCGATCGCCTCCGGCCCGAGCGGCGACGACACGACGTCGGCGTCGAAGAGCTCCACCGAGTCGAAGCGCGCCGCGGCGATGGCCTCGAGCTTGACGTCCAGGCTGCCGCTGATCGAGACGGTTGCGATTCCCTTGCGCATCAGTGCTCCTCACACCGCTCGACTGGCGACGGTGGTCGTCTCGGTCACCGGGTCGACGCCGAGCACCTGCAGCCCGGTGAGCCGGGTGAAGTGCTCGGTCATGCGCTCCACGTTCGCGCGCTCCCCCGTGAAGAGGCCGTATGCCGTCGCGTGCTGGTGGATGGCCATCGCGCCGCCGGTCATCGTGGCGCACCCGATCGCCCGTGCCGCGTGGACGAGCTCGGTCTCGAGCGGGAAGTAGATGATCTCGGCCACCCACTGGCTCGGCCGGAGCAGGGCGGGGTCGAGCGGCATACCCGGTGAGCTCGACATGCCGACCGGCGTGGCCTGGATGAGGCCGCCGACCTGCTCGAGGGCGGAGGCGACGTCGAGGTGCACGCGGGCCCGACCGGGGCCGACGGCGGCCTCGAGCCGGTCGACGACGGCCCGGGCCCGCTCGGGCGACGTGTCGGAGACGAGCAGCTGCCGCACCCCGGCGCGCAGCGCCCCGTAGCCGACGGCGACGCCGGCTCCCCCGGCGCCGAGCAGGAGGGCGTCCTGCCCGGCGGCCTGTGGCAGCGTCGTCGAGAGGGCGGAGGCGAAGCCGACCCAGTCGGTGTTGTGCCCCGTCGTGCGGCCGTCCCGGATGACGACGGTGTTGACGGCGCCGAGGGCGGCGGCCTCGGGAGAGACCTCGTCGACGAGGTCGAGCACGACGTTCTTGAACGGGTGCGTGACGTTGAGCCCGTCGAAGCCGAGGCGCACCGCCCAGCGCAGCACGTCGGCGGCATCGCCCGGGCCGAGACCCAGCTCGGCCGCGTCGACGAGCCGGTAGGCCAGCGCGTGACCCGCGGCCGCCGCCTCCTCCTCCTGGAGCGGCGCGGCGAGCGAGCTGCCGATGTGCTCTCCGAGGAGCCCGATGGCGAAGGACCTCCGGCGCTGCTGTGACGTCATGATCTGCACTCTCTCCCTGGTTGGTCGTGTGGGCTGCTGTCGACCGCTCTAGCGCGTCGCCTCGCGGGTGACGGCGGTGGTGCGCACGGGCGCCGAGGCGCGGACGGTGGCGCGTCCGAGCTCGTTCGTCGGCACCTTGTGGGTGCCCCGCGGGCCGGTGGCGACGGCGACGGCCGAGATGGCGCAGGCGACGACGGCGAAGGCGGCAACCTTGGGCCAGCCGTCGCCGGTGTCGCCGAGGAGCGCTGCGGCGATGGTCGGCGTGAAACCGGCGAGCGCGAAGCCGAACTGGGTGCCGATGGCCATGCCCGACAGTCGGACGCTGGTCGGGAAGTACTCGGCGTACGTCGACGGCCAGACGGCGTTCGTCGCGCTGTAGACGATGCCGGCGAGCAGGACGCCGACGACCGCGGTGAGCGCCTGGTTGCCACTGGCGATGACGGCGACGTAGGCCGCGGAGAGCACTGCGGAGCCCGCGAGGCCGCCGAGGAAGACCGGCTTGCGGCCCACCCGGTCGGAGACGCTGCCCCAGAACGGGATCACGGCGATCGCCACGAGGTTGGAGATGATCGCGACCCACAGCATGAAGGTGGAGCTGAAGCCGACGCCGTAGGCGTCCTTCGTCGCGAAGGCCAGGGCGAAGACGGTGTAGAGCGTGTTCACCATGGCGACGAACGCCGCGAACATCACGCGCAGCACCGCACGCCAGTGGTCGCGCAGCAGGACCGAGAGCGGGGTGCGCGGGGCCGGCCGCGACTCGACCTCCGACTCGAAGGCCGGGGTCTCGTCGAGCGTGCGGCGGATGACGAAGCCGACGACGACCACGACGGCGCTGAGGAAGAAGGGGACGCGCCAGCCCCACGACAGCAGCTGGTCCTCGGGGAGGAGAGCCGCGAGCGGGAGGAAGACGGCCGGGGCGAGCACCTGACCACCCTGGGTGCCGCTCAGCGTCCAGCTCGTGAAGAAGCCGCGGCGGTGGTCGGGGGCGTGCTCGAACGACATGGAGTTGGCCCCGGCCTGCTCCCCCGCTGCCGAGAGGCCCTGGAGCAGGCGCAGGACGACGAGCAGGACCGGCGCGAGCATGCCGACGCTCTGGTAGGTGGGCAGGCACCCGACGAGGAAGGTCGAGACGCCCATGAGCAGGAGCGTGAAGATGAGCACCTTCTTGCGGCCGAGCTTGTCTCCCACGTGGCCGAGCAGGAACGACCCGACGGGACGCGCGACGTAGCCGACGCCGAAGGTCGCGAGGGAGGCGACGGTCGCCGCAGCCGTGTTGCCCTCGGGGAAGAAGATCTTGGGGAAGATCAGCGAGGCCGCCGTCCCGTAGATGACGAAGTCGTAGTACTCGAGCGCGCTGCCGACCCAGGCGGCGATGGCCGCTTTCTTCGGGGTGCGCGCCGGCTCGTGCGTGGTCGGGGTGGGCTCGGCCACGGACTCGGGGCCTTCGGGGCTGGGGACTGGCGTCATTGTCGATCCTCCTGTGTGGGCCACCTCGTCGCCCTGACGGGCTTGCACGTGGTGCTGACGAGAACGGCGGTGTTCGTCGGTGGGCTGTCTCGACGGTAGAGACGGCTTGCAATGACTGGCAAACGTTTGCCAAAATTTGCCACATGCCGTCCACGAGACGCCCTTACGCCGTGACCATCACCGACGTGGCCCGCGAGGCCGGGGTCGCCGCCTCGACCGTGTCGCGCGCGCTGACGAACCCCGACCGCGTCAACGTCGTGACCCGGGAGCACGTGCAGCAGGTGGCGGCCCGTCTCGGCTACCGCGCGAGCCCGGCCGCTCGCGCCCTGGGCACCGGACGCACGGCCACCCTCGCCCTCGTCCTGCCCGACATCACCAACCCGTACTTCTCCGGGCTCATCCGCGGCGCCGAGCGGCAGGCCGAGGCCACCGGGCACATCCTCGTCATCGGCGACAGCGAGGAGAACGCCCGCGCCGAGGCCCGGATGGTCGAGCGGCTCGCCCCCGGTGTCGACGGCTTCCTCCTCGGCTCGAGCCGGCTCCCCGACGCGAAGGTCCTCCAGTTCGACGCGGCGATGCCCGTCGTCCTCGTCAACCGGCGGGTGCCGGGGGTGACGAGCGTGAGCCCCGACCAGCAGGGCGGAACGCGCCAGATCGTCGAGCACCTCGTGGCCCTCGGTCACCGCCGCGCGATCTTCCTGGCAGGGCCGCCCGAGTCATGGCTGGGACGTCAACGATGGGCCGGAATCTCCTCTGCTGCAAAGAAGCACGGCCTCAAGGTGCGGCGGCTCGGCCCTTACCATCCCTCCGTCGAGGGCGGCCTGCTCGCCGGCGAGGCCGCACTGGCCGACGGCGCCACGGCCGTCATCGCGCACAACGACCTCATGGCCATCGGAGCCCTCAAGCGGATGAAGGCCCGCGGCGTCTCCGTGCCGGGCGACGTCAGCATCGTCGGCTTCGACGACATCTTCGGCGCCGACTTCTGCGACCCCCCGCTCACGACCCTGAGCGACCGCACCGAGCAGGCCGGGCGCTCTGCCGTCGACCTGCTCGTCGCGCTCGTGCGCGAGCAGGCCCGGAAGGAGAACGACGCCCCCGCCGACATCGTCGCGCCGACGCAGCTCGTCGTCCGCGGCTCGACCGGCCCGGCGCCCACCACTCCCCCACCCGCCCCGAACGAAGGACCCGTCAGATGACCTCACACCAGCGCATCGCCGTGCTCAACGGCCCCAACCTCAACCTGCTCGGTGAGCGCCAACCGGAGGTCTACGGCCACGAGACGCTCGACGACGTCCGGGAGAGGTGCCGGCGCGCGGCCGAAGCGGCCGGGTTCGAGCTCGACTTCCGCCAGAGCAACCACGAGGGCGAGCTCGTCGACGCCATCCAGGAGCTGCGTCACTCCACCGCCGGCCTCGTCGTCAACGCCGCGGCCTACACGCACACGTCGGTGGCGATCCGCGACGCCTTGGCCGTGGTGACGGCTCCCGTCATCGAGGTGCACATCAGCAACGTCCACCGGCGCGAGGCGTTCCGCGGGCACTCCTACCTCTCCGACGTCGTCGACGGCGTCATCGTCGGCTGTGGCACGCAGGGCTATGAGCTCGCGATCGCCCGACTCACACGGCTGGCCCGAGACGCCTGATCAGCCCCCGGTTCGATGTGTTCGACGGTCTCTCGTGACCGCCGAACACATCGAACGGGAGACATCGAACGGGGGGCGCGTGTGCGCCCGGTCAGCCGTCGAGGCGCGGGGAACCCCACCGCTGCGGCTCGTCGGCCATCTCGGGGCGGGCGAGGCGCAGGTCGTCGCCGATGGCACCCGCCGTGTCGACGAGCAACCGGGCGAGCTCGTCGTCGACGAACCGCCCCGACGAGGCGCTGGTCGTCGACACGTTGATGGCGGCGATCGCCTCGCCCCGGGGGTTGAAGACGGGTGCGGCCAGCGAGCGCAGGCCGATCTCGAGCTCCTGGTCGACGACCGCCCAGCCTCGCTCGCGGACGCGTTCCAGCTCGGCACGCAGAGCCGCCGGGTCGGACACGGTTCGCGGAGTCAGGGGCTCGAGACGCACCCGGCCCAGGTATGCCTCGAGGGCGTTCGCGGGCGCGAAGGCCAGCATCGCGCGACCCATCGAGGTGGCGTACGCGGGGAACCGTGTGCCGACGCGGATCTCGACGGCCATGATGCGGCGGGCCTGCACCCGCGCGACGTAGACGATGTCGTCGCCGTCGAAGACGGAGGCCGAGGTCGACTCGCCCAGCTGCGCCGTGAGGTTCTTGAGGTGCGGCTCGGCGACGTCGGGCAGCCTGAGCGACGACAGGAACGCGTGGCCGAGCGACAGGACACGCGGCGTCAGCGAGAACAGCTGTCCGTCGCTGCGCACGAAACCCAGGGACTCGAGCGAGAGCAGGAAGCGGCGCGCGCTGGCCCTGGTCTGCCCGGTGCGGCGGGCGACGTCGCTCAGGGTGAGGTCGCGGTGCTCTGCATCGAAGGCGCGGATGACGTCGAGCGTCTTGGCGACCGAGCGCACCATCTCACCGCCGGGGGCTGACTCGGACATGGGCCTCCTCCCGGCTCGACTGTGTCACAGAGCGATTCACTGCCACGCTCAGGCGCGCCGCAGCGGCACCGGGACGAGGGCCTCGAGCTCCTCGAAGGTCGTGCCGTGCGTCTCGCGCACGAGGACGCTGCCGTCACCACCCTCGCGGTCGATGAGGAAGACCGCGACGTCGGTGTAGATGCGGCTGACGCAGCCCACCCCGGTGAGCGGGTAGGTGCACGCCTCGACGAGCTTGCTCTGACCGTCGCGCGTCGTCAGCGTCATCATGACGAACGTGTCCTTCGCCCCGATGGCGAGGTCCATGGCGCCGCCGACGGCCGGGATGGCGCCGGGCTCGCCCGTGTGCCAGTTGGCGAGGTCACCGCGGGCCGACACCTGGTAGGCCCCGAGGACGCAGATGTCGAGGTGCCCGCCGCGCATCATGGCGAACGAGTCGGCGTGGTGGAAGTACGAGGCACCGGGCAGCTCGGTCACCGGGATCTTGCCGGCGTTGATGAGGTCGGGGTCGACGTCGTCGCCGTGCGCCTCGGGCCCCATGCCGAGCATGCCGTTCTCGGTGTGCAGCGTGACGCCGCTGTCGGGGGCGAGGTAGTTGGACACCAGGGTGGGCTGGCCGATGCCGAGGTTGACGAAGGCGCCGTCGGGGATGTCGGCGGCGACGAGGGCAGCCAGCTCGGCCTTGCCCAGCCGGGTCGGGCCCTCGATGAGGGTCGACGGGGTCTGCAGGGAGCTCACTGGTCCTCCTCCGGTCGGGGGGTCGCGGCGGTCGGCACGACGACGACGCGGTCGACGTAGATGCCCGGGGTGACGACGACCTCGGGGTCCATGGCGCCGGTCGGGACCACCTCGTGCACCTGGACGATGGTCGTCTTGGCAGCCGCGGCCATGATCGGCCCGAAGTTGCGGGCGGTCTTGCGGTAGGTGAGGTTGCCGACGCCGTCGGCCCGGTGCGCCTTGACGAGGGCGTAGTCGGCCCGGATGGGAAGCTCGAGCACGTAGTGCCGTCCGTCGATCTCGCGCACCTCCTTGCCCTCGGCGAGCGGCGTGCCATAGCCCGTGGGCGTGAAGAAGGCCCCGATGCCGGCACCGGCGGCGCGGATGCGCTCGGCGAGGTTGCCCTGGGGCACGAGCTCGAGCTCGATCTCGCCGGCGCGGTACTTCGCGTCGAACTGGTGGCTGTCGTGCTGTCGCGGGAAGGAGCAGATGACCTTGCGCACGCGCCCGGCGCCGATCAGCGCAGCGAGGCCGACGTCGCCGTTGCCGGCGTTGTTGTTGACGACGGTGAGGTCGCGCGTGCCGCTCTCGACGAGGGCCTCGATGAGCTCGACGGGCTGCCCTGCCGGGCCGAAGCCGCCGATGAGAACCGTGGCCCCGTCGGGGATGTCGGCGACCGCGTCGAGCGCGCTCTGGGTGATGGTCACCATGTCAGTTCCCTTGTGTTCGATGACTCTTGCGTATGCCGTGTGGTCACGACGTAACTCCTGCGCTGACGTTCTCGAGCACGACGGCGAGGCCCTGCCCGACGCCGATGCAGATGCAGGCAACGCCCCAGCGGCCCCCGGTGCGCTCGAGGTCGCGCGCGAGGGTGCCGAGGATGCGACCACCGGAGGCGCCGAGCGGGTGGCCGATGGCGATGGCGCCGCCGTGCCGGTTGACGATCTCGGGGTCGATCGGCCACGCGTCGAGGCAGGCGAGCGACTGGGCGGCGAAGGCCTCGTTGAGCTCGACGGCGGAGACGTCGTCCCAGCCGATGCCGGCGCGCGCGAGGGCCGCGTTGGCCGCCTCGACGGGCGCGTAGCCGAAGTACTGCGGTTCGAGGGCGCTCGCGCCGCGCCCGGCGACGCGAGCGAGCGGGTCGAGTCCGATCTCGTCGTGGGCGCCCTCGCTGCCGAGCAGCACGGCCGAGGCGCCGTCGTTGAGCGGCGAGGCGTTGCCGGCGGTGACGGTGCCGCCCTCCTTGCGGAACGACGTGCGCAGCCCGGCGAGGCGCTCCTCCGTCGTGTCGGGCCGGATCGACTCGTCGCGGGCGAGGTCGACGCCCGGGACCGGGACGACGAGGTCGTCGTACCAGCCGTCGGCCCAGGCCTGGTCGGCGAGACGGTGCGACCGGGCGGCGAAGGCATCCTGCCGCTCGCGGGTGACGCCGTACTTCTCCCGGAGCTGCTCGGTCGCCTCACCGAGCGAGACGGTCCAGTCGGCGGGCATCGCCGGGTTGACGAGGCGCCATCCGAGCGTCGTCGAGGCCAGCGCGAGGTCGCCTGCGGGATAAGGCTTCTCGGTCTTGGGAAGCACCCAGGGGGCACGGCTCATGGACTCCACGCCTCCGCTGATGACGATCTCGGCGTCGCCCGTCTCGATCGAGCGTGACGCGACCATCGCAGCGTCGAGGCTCGACCCGCACAGGCGGTTGACGGTCGAGCCGGGGATGCTCGTCGGCAGGCCCGCGAGGAGGGTGGCCATGCGCGCCACGTTGCGGTTCTCCTCGCCGGCGCCGTTGGCGTTGCCGAGGACGACGTCGTCGACCTGCTCGCCGAAGCTCCCGTCGGCCAGGCCCGGCGCGCGGCTCACGAGCTGCCTGACGACGTGGGCTGCGAGGTCGTCGGGTCGGGTGCCGGCGAGCTGACCGCCGAAGCGGCCGAAGGGGGTGCGGACGGCGTCGTAGACGTATGCGGCGGTGGTCATCACCGGTCTCCTGCTCCTGGACCGCCCTCGCGGTCACGGTCGTTGGTGGGGTCCTTCTCGTACTCGGCGAGCGCCTGCCCGGCGACGGCGAACGCGTGGTTGGCCGACGGGACCCCGAGGTAGATCGCCGCCTGGAGCAGCACCTCCTGGATCTCGTCGACGCTGAGCCCGTTGCGTCGGGCCGCGCGCACGTGCATGGCGAACTCGTCCCAGTGGTCGCGGGCGACCAGGGCGGTCAGGGTGATCGCGCTGCGGGTGCGGCGGTCGAGGCCCGGACGGGTCCAGATCTCACCCCACGCGTAGCGGGTGATGAGGTCCTGGAAGGGCTCGGTGAACGCGGTGGTGCCTGCCTGCGCGCGGTCGACGTGCGCGTCGGAGAGCACCTCGCGTCGCACGGCCATGCCCTCGGCGTGCGCCTGGCCCGCCGTGCGCGAGCGGCTGTCGTCACTCATGCCATGCCTCCTGACCGCAGCGTGTCGAGGAAGTCCGCGATCCGGTGCGCCGTCGCCTTCGGCTGCTCGGCCGGAGGCAGGTGGGCCGCGCCCGCGAGGACGCCCCAGGAGCCGCCGGAGCGGTCGGCCACGAGCTCGGACATCGGCGGCGGGGCAACCTCGTCGAGCTCGCCGGCGAGGGCCAGCACCGGCACGGCGACGCCCTCGAGGTCGTCGCGCACGTCGAAAGCCGCGAGGGCCTCGCAGCACCGCGCGTAGCTGGCGCTGTCGGCGTGCTGGAGCGAGGTGAGCAGGTCGGTGGCGCAGGCAGGCTCGCGCTCGATGAATCCCGGCGCGAACCACCGCTTCGCCGAGCCCTCGACCATGACCGGGGTGCCGGCCCGGCGCACGAGGTCGGCGCGCTCGTGCCAACCGTCGGCCTCACCGATCTTCGCGCCCGAGGCGATGCTCACGACCCCCGCAAAGGCGTCGGCGTGGTCGATCGCGAGGGCGAGGGCGACGGCCCCCCCGAGGGACACGCCGGCATACGCAACGGGTCGCCGGGCCGTGGCGCGGACGTCCTCGGTCGCATCGGCGACGGCGTTGGCGAGGTCCTGCACGCTGAAGGGCTGGTCATGCGCGGGGCTGGCGCCGTGGCCGGGCAGGTCCCAGCCGACGACGGCGAGGTCGTCGGGCAGCTCGGCGACGCAGGCCGCCCAGAGCGGCGCAACGGCGGTGCCGAGCGAGGGTCCGACGACGAGGAGGCCCGCCGGCCGCTCGGGCCGGCGCAGCTGGGTCAGGGCGATCGGGATGGTCGGGATGGTCATTGGGCTCCCCCGTGGTCGGTGCTGAGGGTGGTCGTGCGGTCGTCGCGCAGGTGCCGCGCGACGGCACGGTCGACGAGGTCGCCGGCGGCGCCGACGTAGTGGGCGGGGTCGAGAAGGTCGGCGACGGCGTCGTCGGACAGCACCTGCTCGGGCAGGTAGGCCCGCAGGATCGGCATCAGGTGCTTCGCCCGCGCGCCGCCGACGAGGGCGGGCCGGAGCGCGCTGACGGCGGAGGCACCGCCGGGCAGTCGCGCGACCTCGCGCAGGAGCCTCTCGGCGACAAGGGCCGGGCCGACCGCGTCGGCGTTGCGCCGCATGGCGTCGGCATCGACCTCGAGGCCGGTGAGCAGCTCTCGGGTCTGGGAGGCCGCGACGACGACGCGGCGGAGCAGGCGCAGCAACGCTCCCCACTCGGCGTGCCAGGCGCCGTCGGGCCGCTCGTCGACCGCGAGGCCGGCCGCGCTGTGGAGCGTCGCCCCGAGGTGGGGTGCCTCGATGGCGACCGACCGCACGAGCACCGAGAGCACGGGGTTCCGCTTCTGCGGCAGCGTGGAGGAGCCGCCGCGCCCGTCGTCGGACGGCTCGTGCACCTCGGCGATCTCGGCGCGCGACAGCGTGACCACGTCGATGGCCACCTTGCCCATGGCATCGGCGGCGCGCACGAGGCAGTCGCCCACCCGGGTCATCGGACCGCGGTCGGTGTGCCACGGCCTCCCGGGGTCGGCGAGGCCGAGCTCGTCGGCCAGCAGCCCAGCCGCCTCGGCCGAACGGCCGGGCACGAGAGCCTCGACGGCGGCAAGCGTTCCGGCCGCGCCGCCGCACTGGACCGGCAGCGTGCGCCGGAGACCGGCGAGCTCGTCGGCGACGTCGTCGAGCGCACCGAGCCAGCCGGCGGCCTTGAGCCCGAAGGTGGTCGGCAGGGCAGGCTGTGCGAGCGTGCGCGCGACCTGCACGGTGTCGCGGTGCTCGACCGCGAGGCGCGCCGCGGCGTCGGCGGCGTCTGCCAGGTGCTGGGACAGCTGCTCGGCCGCCCGGGCGACGAGAAGCATGAGTGCGCTGTCAACGACGTCCTGGCTCGTGAGCCCGCGGTGCACCGCGGCTGCGGCGTCGCCCACGCGCTCGCGCAGCGAGGCGAGCATCGGGATGACGGGGTTGCCGCCACCCTCGGCAGCAGTTCCGATGCCCTCGACGTCGTGGCCCGCAGCGTCGCAGGCCTCGGCCACGACCGCCACCACGTCGTCGTCGACGAGGCCGAGGGATCGCTGGACGCGCACCCACGCCGACTCGACGTCGAGCATCGCCTGGAGCACAGCCCGGTCGTCGGTGAGGCCGGCGGCGCGAGGGGCGCCGGGCTCGAGCAGCCCGCTCACACCTCGTGCCTCGGGTAGCGCAGGAAGACGGTCTCGCGCTCCCCCTGCAGCCGCACGTCGAAGCGCAGCGACCCGTCGCCCTCCCGGACCGCCACGAGGGTGTCGCGGTCGGCCTGGTCGAGCGAGGAGAGGAGGGCGTCCGACTCCAGGGCCGCTGCCGGCTCGGGGAGGTAGACGCGCGTGAAGAGTCGGTTGAGCAGCCCTCGGGCGAACACCGTCATCGCGATGAACGGCGCGGAGCCCGCGGAGGTGGCTCCCGGCTCGACCGTGGTGAACGAGTAGCCGCCGTCGCGCCACGTCTGGGTGCGGCCGAAGCCGGTGAACACGCCGGGGTCGCGGCGCAGCGAGCCCGGCTCGCGCACGACGCGGCCGTCGGCGTCGGGCTGCCAGATCTCGAGGAGCGCGTCGGGCACCGGTGCGCCGTGGCCGTCGGTGACGGTGCCGTGCAGCCGCACCGACCCCGGCGTGCCTGCGGGAACGAGGTGCTCGCCGTCCGCGAAGGGCAGGGCGTAGTGGTAGAAGGGCCCGACCGTCTGGCCCGGCGTGGGTGCCAGGCCGGCCGCGGCGGCATACCGCGAGTTCGCCGGTGTCTCAGACATGCTCGCCCTCCTCCATGGGGGTCGCGTGGGTGCCGGTCAGGACGATGTCCCAGCGGTAGCCGAGCAGCCACTCGTGCTCCGAGGTGTCGTGGTCGTACGTGGCCACGAGCCGGTCGCGCGCCTGCTGACTGGTGATGGCCTGGTAGATCGGGTCGAGCGCGAAGAGGGGGTCGCCCGGGAAGTACATCTGCGTTACGAGTCGCTGGGTGAACTCGGTGCCGAAGAGCGAGAAGTGCACGTGTGCCGGCCGCCAGGCGTTGCGGTGGTTGCGCCACGGGTAGGGGCCGGGCTTGATCGTGACGAACGAGTAGGAGCCGTCGTCGCCGGTGATGGCACGGCCCACGCCGGTGAAGTTCGGGTCGACCGGCGCGGGGTGCTGGTCGCGCTTGTGGATGTAGCGGCCGGCCGCGTTGGCCTGCCACACCTCGACGAGCTGACCGCGGACGGGGCGGCCGTCACCGTCGAGCACCCGGCCCGCGATGCGGATGCGCTCGCCGATCGGCTCGCCCCCGCGCTGGATGGTGAGGTCGGCCTCGAGCGGGTCGACGTCACGATGCCCGAAGACCGGCGCCACGAGCTCGATGCCCTCGGGGTCTGCGTGCCGCGGTTCCTTCGTCGGGTGGCGCAGCGCGGCGCTGCGGTAGGCGGGGAAGTCGAGGCGCGGCTGGATGCGGGCGATCCCCTGCGACTCGTCGTCGGCCTGCGCGGCCGCGATCTCGGCGCTGACCGCCGCCTGGGAGTCGCGGTCGGGCACCGCCTCACCGGCCTCGCGACCCTCGATCACCGTCTCACTCATGTCGACCTCCTCGTCTGCGTGGGGCCGACCGTAGCAGAGTGTTCGCATTCTGCACAAGCGTTCGCTATGCGAACATCTACGCGCCCACGGAGTCGACGACCTCCGCCATCGCCGCCCGGTGGACGTGCGTGGACGCCGGCAGGCCCGGCGCCAGACCGAGCTGCACTCGGAAGCGGGTCGCCCCGGGAACGGCGAGCCCTACCGTCCAGCAGCCCTCGGCCGCGTGGTGCTCCTCGTCGGTCAGCGACAGGGCCTCCGGGTCGACGTCGGAGTAGGCGTGAGCGACGGCCGACGTCGCGGCGCTCAGCGCGTCGGCGCGGTCGGGAGCCGGCGCGTCGGGCGCGAACCGGCCGACCATGCGCGAGAACGCCTCTGCCACGAGGGGGGTCAGGTCGCGTGCGGGTGTGCCGTCGGCCGGCGGACTGCCCACGGCGAGAAGCACCGACAGCTGCGCCTGCCCCAGGCCGTCACGGTCGGCCCGGTGCGTACGCGACACCTCGACGACCCAGGGCAGCGCGGCGCTCGCCCCGCCCAGCACCGGCTCCAGGCACTCGAGGTAGGGCACCTCGTCGAAGCGACTGTCCGCCACCGCCTCCGTGGTGGGGAGCAGGTCGAGCAGGTAGACGTCGTGGGGCACGTCGTCGAGCGAACGAGCGCACGCCACCACGATGCGCAACCTGTCGACCCGTCCCTTGCGCAGCGCGGAGATCATGGCCCCACACTTCTCCACTCGCGTCACGGCGGCAACGGCTTGTCGAACCGTGCCGGCGCCAGGTCCCCGCGCTACGGGCCCGTCCCTGCGATCCCGGCGGCGTACCGCCGGTCGAGCTCGCGCGTGATGCGGCGCTCGCGACGCTGCAGCTCGGCCCGCCGGTGCATCTGACCGGGGATCGGGCGATAGCCGTTCGACGCCGCGTCGCGGTCGACCATGTCCTGCAGCCGGGCCAGCTCCGCGATGAGCTCGCGGACCGTCATCGACTCCAGGGACGGAGCCTCCCGATCGAGTGGGTGCAGCTCGACGGTCATGACCGGACCTCCTCGTCCCTCTGCGACTCCCTTCGCCCTCCCATCATCCGGCCGGCACCACCTGCAGGCAATGCCGGCCGCTTCGAGGTGCGCGAACCGTCACGGGCGCGGGAGCACCGTGAGGACCCGCTCGACGTGGTCGCGGAACTCCTGCATGAAGCCGGACAGGAAGTCGGCCGTCGACTCGTCGGTGACCTCCCCGTCGTCGGTGACCAGACCCGGCCGCAGGGTCACGTACGCCTCGGGGGCGGTCATCTGCCGGGCGTTGCAGAAGCTGAGCACCCCGCGCAGGCTCTGCTGGGCCAGCGCCGTGCCGATCTGGCCGGGAGAGGCGCCGATCACCGCCGCCGGGATGTGGTCGAACGAGTTCTGACCCCAGGGCCGCGAGGCCCAGTCGATCGCGTTCTTGAGCGCGCCGGGGATGGAGCGGTTGTACTCCGGCGTGACGAACAGGACGGCCTGAGAGCGGGCGATGGCCTCCTTGAGCGCCTTCGGCTCCGCCGGGTAGTCCGAGTCGAAGTCGGGGCTGTAGAGCGGCAGGTTGCCGATCGGGATCTCGGTGAAGCTCAGGTCTTTCGGTGCGAGCCGGATGAGCGCCTTGCTCAGGGTCCGGTTCAGCGACGTCGATGACAGGCTGCCGACGAAGTAGCCGACCTCGTACGTGGGCATGCGTCCTCCTGGTGTGCAGTGGGATCGGTGGGGAGCGAGCTGCCTGAGCGTGCGGACCTACCCCTCACGAGGCTCCCAGACTCGCGGAGACTTCGACACCCCTCCCGACCGGGCACCCGTCGACCCATTGGTTGACACATCAATAATTCTCTGTCATATTAGTTGAAGCATCAATCAACAACTCAGTCTGTGGAGGACAACGTGGCACGCATCACCATCATCGGAACCGGCAACATGGGGCAGGCCATCGCGGGCGTCTTCGGCAAGGGCGGGCACTCCGTGCAGCTGCTCGGCGAGGCCGACGCCGCCACCGCGGTCAACGGCGACGTCGTCGTGCTGGCGGTCCCCTACGGCGCCGTCCCGTCGATCGTCGCCGAGCGTCGCGACAGCCTCGCCGGCAAGGTCGTCGTCGACATCACCAACCCGGTGAACTTCGAGACGTTCGACTCGCTCGTCGTCCCCGCCGACGGCTCGGCCGCGGCCGAGATCGCCAAGCAGCTGCCCGAGTCGAAGGTCGTCAAGGCGTTCAACACCACGTTCGCCGGCACCCTGGCCGCGGGCACCGTCGGACCGAACACGACGACGGTGCTCCTCGCCGGTGACGACGCCGAGGCGAAGTCGGAGCTCGCCGGCGCCATCGCGGCCGGTGGTCTCAAGGCCGTCGACGCCGGCTCGCTGGCGCGCGCCCGCGAGCTCGAGGCCCTGGGCTTCCTGCAGATCAGCCTCGCCGCCGGCGAGAAGATCTCGTGGACGGGCGGTTTCGGCGTCGTCGCCTGAGCCCCGCATCTCCCGAACGGCCGGTCACTGGTTCCACCAGTGGCCGGCCTTCGCGTTCCCGGAGCCAGGCCGTCTCGGCTCGCAGAGCGCAAGGAACGGTAAAGAGAGGGTCTGCTCACTCTCAAGGTTTCCCCAACCGATGGCACCCAACCTGCTGCTGTGACTCGTATGCCCGCTGCACGCGGCCCGGAGAAGGAGCGCCACATGAACGGCCAAGCCACACGAAAGGCTGGGTGGAGGGGTAACGCCAAGCGGCTCACGGTCGCTGCACTGGCCCTCGCCCTGCCGCTGATCGGGGTCGCCGCACCACCCGCGGGAGCAGCAACACTCTCTGCCGGCCCGGTCGACAGCTCCACGCGATTCCCCCTGTGGGTCGCCGCCGGATCCGACCGGCTCGACCTCTGCCTCGACGACCCTTCGTGCCTCGGCACCTCGGCGGGTCTCGTGCCACCGGGGGGCGAGGCGTTCTGGTTCAACGCAACTGCCACCCTGGGCGGCAACACGCCCGGTCTGGTCGAGATGGCCACCGAGGCCGCGTTCGCCGCCGACGGGCCCGGTCAGGAGATCGCCTTCAACCGCATCCGGATCCGACTCGACGTACCGTCCGCGGGCACCTACCGTGTCGACTACCCCTACGGCTCGAAGACGTTCACCGTCGCGGCCGTGAGCGATGCCGGCAAGGAGATCAACTTCACGCAGGACATCGGCTGCCTGACGGTGCCGTGCGGCGCCTTCAGTGGGTTGGCGGACTCCGGTGACGGCGGCGTAGGCGACGCGTTCCTCACGTGGGACCCGTCGGTCGCCCCTGCCGCTCCGCAGGGCTTCATCGGTGACGGCCTCTCGGAGCACAAGGTCGTCGGCAGCCCCATCGGGCGCAACTTCGTCGACGTCGTCCGCACGGACCTCGCGACGCCACAGACCATCACGCACGCCGAGACCTTCGCCGTGCAGGGCAAGATCGCACGCCCTCGAGTCCTCGCCACCCCTGCACCCGGCTCTTACAAGACCGCCCAGTCGGTCGTGCTCCAGGCCTCGGAGCCCGGCGCCACGATCCGCTACACGACGGACGGCAGTTCCCCGACGGACGCTTCCGGCAATGTCGTCGGTAGCGCCTCCGCCTACTCAGCGCCCATCGCGGTGACCGCAGACACGACGATCAAGGCGGTCAACGCCGTCGGTGGGGTTGCTGTCACCGACCCGGTCACGGGCCAGCCTTCGGCGCCCAGCGCCTTCACGTACGTCATCGACAACGTGGCGCCGAGCGTCACAGTCGACCCGGCAAGCGGCACCTACGCGTCCGCGCAGCTCGCCACCATGGCAGCCACGGATGCCAAGGACGCGGCAGCCAAGATTCACTACACGATCGGCACAGGGGCTGCGCCTGCGGACCCGACGCCATCCAGCACCCTGTACACCGGCCCCGTGCCAGTGAACGGCAACGCTGACGGCGCCCACACGTTCGTCAAGGCAATCGCCGTCGACGCGGCCGGCAACGTCTCCCCTGTGGTGAGTCGTGACTACGTCATCAGCGCGCCCGACGTGTCGGCGTCACCGGCCGGCGGGTCGTACACGACGGCCGTCGACGTGCGCCTCAGTGCCACCGACCCGGAGGCGCAGATCTTCTACAACACTGCCGGCCTCGATCCCCTGGTGCGCCGCAGCTCGACGGGTGCGGTGACGGGAGCCGACAACGGCACGCTCTACACCAACGACCCGATCCATCTGACCGGTGACACGACCTTGAAGTTCGTCGTCGCCGGCGCCGCGGGCCAGTCCACCGTCAAGACGGAGTCGTACCTCATCGACGTCCCCGCGAACCGTCCGCCGGGCGCGCTCGGGTCGGTCGGCCCGGTCGACGCCGCCACGGGCTACCCGTTCTGGTACGGCGACAAGGGCGGCACGAGCAGCTCCCTCGCGCCGAACCGGCTCGAGCTGTGCCTCGACGACCCGCTGTGCCCGGTCGTCGGCGACCTGCCCGACCCGAGCAAGCCGCTATCCTACCCGGACAACTTCCCCGACGAGTCGTTCTGGTGGTCGGGTGAAGCGGCCATCGCCGTCCCTGGCGGTCCGAGCAGCCTGCTCGTCCTCGCCCAGGAGGCCGCGTTCGGCGGAGCCGGCACGGTCGTGCCCGGCGAGCAGATCTCGTTCGCCCGCCTGCGCATTCGGCTGGACGACGTGGTCCCGGGTGCGAAGTACACGGTGACATCGCCCTACGGCGTCGACGTCGTAACCGCGGACGACAGGGGCCGTGCCCGGAGCACCGAGGACGTCGGGTGCCTGGCCGCCCCCTGCACCTGGAAGGAGTCGCTTGACGGACGCATCGGACCGTTCCTGCGGTGGGACCCCTCCATCGCTCCCGCGGCGCCGGTCGGCTATGTCGGCAACCCGCTCGTCGAGCACCAGGTCGTCGGCAGCCCGCACGGGACGAACTTCTTCCGCGTCGAGGGGCCGAACATCGGTGGACCCGGCATCGACCGGGTCGAGACCGACCTGTTCACCGTCCAGGGCCGGTTGGCCCAGCTGCGGGCCACCGCATCGCCCGGCGGAGCGCTCTACTCGAAGCCGCAGGACGTCGCGATCCAGGCGTCGTTCCCTGCCGAGGCCAAGATCGTGTGGACGACCGACGGGAGCAACCCGGCCGTCGACCCGGCGACGGGCGTCGTGACCAACGGCCAGGAGTTTGTGCCTGCGACCGGTGACGTCAACGCCAAGGCGCTCGTGCACGTGGCCGAAGGTCGGACCACTCTGAAGTTCATGGCCGTCGACCTGACCAGCCACAGCACCTCGCAGATCTACACCGAGGAGTACGCGGTCTCGGGCACCTCGCCCACTGTCTCGGCCTCTCCTGACCCGGCGAACGGACCGTTCCAGGGCCTGCAGGCGGTCACCTTGACGAGCAGCACTGGTTCCGCCGTCTGGTACACGACGGACGGGACGACGCCCAAGCTCGACGCGTCGGGCAACCCGCTCGGCACGACTACCAACTTCGGCGCTGCCGTGCAGGTGGGCCGCCCGACGACGGTCAAGACTGCTGCCGTGGACGCCCTCGGTGCCCTCGGCCCGGTGGCGACGTTCGTCTACGACATCCACAACCTCAAGGCCGTCGGGCCGGTGAGCCCCACGAACGGCTATCCGGCCTGGTTCGAGGACTACGGTTCGAGCACCCTGCCGCCCGTCAAGCTGCAGCTGTGTCTCGACGACCCGCTGTGTCCGGTCGTCGGCGACCTTCCCGACCCGACCGCACCGCTCTCGTTCCCGGACAACTTCCCCGACGAGTCGTTCTGGTGGTCCGGCGGTGCCGACTTCGCGGTCGGAGCCGGAAGGGCCCGGCTGACACTCGCCACCGAGGCGGCGTTCGCGACCCTGGACGTCCAGCCGAACCAGCAGATCGCGTTCTCGAGGATTCGGGTCCGCGCGGACAACCTGGTGCCCGGCGCGACGTACAAGGTCCTCCACCCCTATGGCGAGCTGGAGCTGACCGCGGACGCGGCTGGCGTCATCAGCAGCACCGACGACAGCGGCTGCCTCGCGGCGCCGTGCGACTTCTCACAGGTGCTGCGAGCGCCCGTCGGGCCGTTCCTCCGGTGGACCGGGACCGACGCCCCGGCAGGCTACGTCGGCGACGGGGCCACACCACACACCGTCACCGGAAGCCCGTACGGGAGGAACACGTTCCGCATCGAGCAGGTGACGGACGCGTCCGGGGCTGCGCTCACGACGCCGACGGTCGTTGGTCAGACCGACCAGTTCGTCGTTCAGGGCAAGATCGCCGCACTGCAGGCGACGGCGTCGCCGGTGGGCGGCACCTACACCACGGCGCAGCAGGTGACGCTGAGCAGCACCGACGCGGCGGCGCCGATCTTCTACACCACTGACGGCAGCACGCCGACGGCTGCGAGCACGCAGTACGCCGGGCCGATCACGATCGCGAACGAGGGGACCACGGTGCTGAAGTTCGTGGCGATCGCCAACGGCATCAGCTCGCCCGTGGTGACGGAGACGTACCTGATCGACACGATCGCGCCGACGGTGACGATGAACCCCAACGGTGGCACCTTCGCGGCCGCCCAGTCGGTCACCATCACCAGCAACGACGCCAACGCCTCGATCTACTACACGACCGACGGCTCGACCCCGACGGCGGCTGGCACGAAGTACACCGGGCCGGTTTCGGTCCCCCGCACCCTCACGCTGAAGGCCCGGGCTATCGACACCGCCGGAAACATCGGAGACGTCGTGAGTGCCAACTTCACGATCGGGCTGCCCACCACGGGCCTCACCCTGGGAACGCCGTCGCCGGCGATCGTGACGTTCGGACCAACCGGGACGACCACGCTCTCGGGCGTGCTGACCAGCGCCGGTGGCCCCATCTCGGGCAGGACCGTCGCGGTGCAGTCCCGGGCGCTCGGTTCGAGCACGTGGGTCGGTGTGACGGGCAAGTCGGCAGTCACCGGTCTGGACGGCAGGTACAGCGTGACCGGAGTGAGCCCGACCGCGACCGTCGACTACCGCGCCGTCTTCCCAGGTGACGCGTCGTTCCAGGCGTCGTCCAGCGCCGCCCAGAGGGTCCAGGTGCGGGCAGTGCTCAGCCTCAACGCACCCAACCCGTCGACGGTGAGCCGTGGCCGGAACGTCACCTACAGCGGGACGCTCGCGCCGACCCACTCCGGAGCACGGATCACCATCACCGTCTCGGCGACAGGCCAGCGAGCGCTCACCGCCTCCGCCACCGTTGCCGCTAACGGGACATGGACCGTGACGACGAAGGCACCCGGCAAGGAGGGGAGTTGGAGAGTGACTGCCACGTGGGGTGGCGACGCCGACCACCTGGCTCCAACCCCGGCGGCGACGAACCTGACCGTGGTCAAGTAGCGAGACCAAGCCGGGCGTGCGCCAGCCGCACCAGTAAGGCCGAAGGGTCCTCGTCCAGGCGAGGGCCCTTCAGCCTGTCCGGATCGCCCACTTCGTCCCCTTATGCCGCGCGAGTTCAGCTGCGCTACCACGTGATTCGCGATCTCGTCCGGAAAACGAGTGCCCAAAAACTAGGGGTCACCCTTCGCTCTCAATCTGCCCCCAGCCAACGCGAGCCCGCGCACCATGGCTGCAAGGGGATCAGCAATGGGGGGATCAGAGATGAAGGATGTCGTCGGCGTACCGGTGGTGCGGTTGTGTGGCGGGCTCGTGGTGGGGCACGGGCCGGGAGCGTTGGGTCCGCGGGACCTGGGGGGTGCGAAGGCGCGGCACGTGTTGCTGGCGCTGCTGCTCGAGGGTGGTGACCCGGTCTCGAAGGGTCGGATCATCGAGTACCTGTGGGGGGACACGCCTCCGGCGGGGGCGTTGGGCACGTTGGAGGCGTACGTGAGCCTGCTGCGCAAGCGGCTGGCCGGGGCCCCGGGTGTCGAAAGCGCCGAGGGCGCTGGGGGTGCTGAGGGCGCTGGGGGTGCGGGTGCCCGGGTGGCGCCGATCGTGACGGTGCCGGGCGGGTACCGGTGGGACGTCGCGGCGCGGGCGCAGGGGTTGACGGTGGACGTGATCGAGTTCGCGCGGTTGGTGGCGCGGGCGCAGGAGCTGTCGGGGGCGGCGGCGGTGGGGGTGTACGCGCAGGCGTTGGCGTTGGTGGCGCGGCCGTTGCTGCCGGACGAGGCGGACCTGCCGTGGTTGCAGGAGGCGGTGCAGGCGCACGAGGCGCGGGTGCTGCGGGCGTTGGCGGACGGGGCGCGGGCGGCGTTGGAGGCCGGTGACCTGGGGCACGCGCAGGTGTGGGCGCGGGCGGCGATCGGGCGGGACCGGTTGCTGGAGTCGGCGTGGCTGGTGCTGCTGGAGACGTTGGAGCGTCGGGGTGAGCACACGGACGCGGTGCGGGAGTACGAGACGTGTCGCACGGTGTTCGCGGCCGAGCTGGGGTGTGACCCGGGTCCGCGGTTGCGGGCGGTGTTCCGGCGGTTGCTGGCGGCGACCTCGGAGCAGGACGACCGGTTGCGTGACCTCGTCGCCGCGGTGGTGCGCCTGCACCACGTCCTCGACGCGTCGACGTCGGAGCGTCCCGCGGAGTCCACGCGTGACGAGCACCCTTCTGCCGCAGGTGAGCCCGGGGCCCTGCAAGAGGACTGCAGCCGCCTCATGGCCCTGATCCGCGCGGCCGACGCGCGAGCGCGAGCACTGGCCGGCCAGGCTGCGGCCATGGCCGCGACGGCCACCGGCTGACGGCACGGAGCTCTGGAGGGGCCTGCCCGCGGCAGGCCCCTCCAGCATGCGCCGGGCCGAACCCGATGGCGCTCAGGTGGCTGAGCCACGACGATGAGACGTGCACGTCGACATCCGGGTGACCGGCGGGGTAGCCCGAGGAACGATGGAGGACGGCCTCACGGTCTTCCGCGGGATCCCCTATGCGTCTCTGCCCGTGCGCCTCGACGAGCCGGGTCCGGTGGAGCCGTGGCACGGGGTCCGCGAGTGCTTGTCGTTCGGGCCCCCTCCCCCGCAGTCGGCGGCGTTCGGCATGGACGCCGCCGCTGGCGCGCACCGGGGCGTCGGCGAGTGGCTGACCGTCAACGTGTGGTCCGGCGACATCCGCGGCAGAGCACCCGTGATGGTGTGGGTGCAGGGCGGGGCGTACGCGTTCGGCACGTCCGGCCTGCCCGAGTACGACGGCTCGACACTGGCCCGGGCCGGCGTGGTCGTCGTGACCTTCAACTACCGCGTCGGTCTCGAGGGCTTCGGGCACGTGGACGGCAGGCCCGACAACCGTGGCCTGCTCGACCAGGTGGCCGCGCTCCGGTGGGTGCAGGACGACATCGAGCAGTTCGGGGGTGACCCGACTCGCGTGACCGTCTTCGGCCAGTCGGCGGGCGCCGGCTCGGTCGCGGCCCTGCTTGCCATGCCGCGAGCGAAGGGTCTCTTCCACCGGGCGATTGCGCAGAGCGTGCCGGGCACGTTCTTCACCCCGGCCCTCGCGGCCGACGTCACCCGCGCGTGCGCCGCCGAGCTCGGCGTCGACGTGGCCGAGCTCCCCGACATCGACCCGCACCTGCTGCCGCTCGCCGCCGATGCGGTGGCCGACGCCGTGTCTGCCGACGAGGTGGGGTACGCGCAGCGGTGGGGGCCGGCCGCCCACGCTCGCGTCCTCTTCGCCCCTGTCATCGACGGCGACGTCCTGCCGACGACCCCGTGGGAGGGCCTCAGTGGCGATGTCCCCCTCGTCGTCGGCCACACGCGCGACGAGCAGCGCCTGCTGTCGCTGGTCACCGGTCGTACCGGCACGATCACGCCGCGTGAGGCGGACCGCACGGCGGAGGTCCTCGCCCCCGACGCCGGTCGTTACCGCGCCTCCCTGACCGACCCCGAGCAGCTCGACGAGGTCGTGCGTTCCGACTGGCTCTTCCGTATGCCGTCGCTCCACCTCGCCGAGGCACAGCTGCGCGCGGGAGGCACCGCCTGGCTCTACGAGCTCACCTGGCCGGCCCCCGGGATGGGCGGGAGCCTCGGCGCGTGCCACGGACTCGACGTGCCGCTCGTCTTCGGCAACCTGACGGCCGGCCAGCCGGCGATGCTCATCGGGACCGTGACCGCGGAGGCGGTCGACCTGTCCGCCCAGATGCGCGGGGCGTGGACGCGCTTCGCGCTCCACGGCGACCCGGGCTGGCCGGCATACGCCTCCGGGACGACGCACGTCTTCGACGTGGTGCCCGCGGACGTGCCCTACCCCGAGCAGCTGTCGCGAGACGTCTGGCGGCAGCACCCAGGCGTGCTAGACCTGACCCCGTGACCGCCCGGTCGCACGACCCGACAGAGCAGGCGCAGGAAGGCCCCCCGAGATGATCGAGCTCCTCCACCCCGGGCAGCTGGCCCGCGCCCGAGAGACGGGAGCCCTCGTCGGGCACATCCTCCAGTCGGTGCGCGGCCGCGTCGCGGTCGGCACGAACCTGCTCGACATCGACCGGTGGACCAAGGCCATGATCGAGGAGGCGGGGGCCGAGTCCTGCTACGTGGACTACGCGCCGTCGTTCGGACGCGGCCCCTTCGGGCACCACATCTGCACGTCCGTCAACGACGCCGTGCTGCACGGCCTCCCCCACGACTACGCACTCGCCGACGGCGACCTGCTGTCGCTCGACCTCGCCGTCTCGTTGGACGGGGTCGTCGCCGACTCCGCCATCAGCTTCGTCGTCGGTGAGGCCCGGCCGGCCGAGAGCGTGGCGCTCATCGACGCCACCGAGCGCGCCCTCGCCGCCGCCATCGCCGCGGCCGGGCCCGGGACGTGCATCGGCGACCTCTCCCACGCCATCGGCACGGTGCTCGAGGGCGACGGCTACACCGTCAACACCCAGTTCGGCGGGCACGGTGTCGGCTCGACGATGCACCAGGACCCGCACGTGCCCAACAACGGCCGGCCGGGCCGCGGCTACACCCTGCGCCCCGGCCTCCTGCTCGCGCTCGAGCCCTGGGTGATGGCCGACACGGCAGAGCTCGTCACCGACCCCGACGGGTGGACCCTGCGCAGTGCCACCGGCTGCCGCACCGCCCACAGCGAGCACACCATCGCCATCACCGACGACGGCGCCGAGGTCATGACGACACCACGCTGACCGGACCTGGCGACAAGGGTCGACAGGACGGTTCCCTGCCCGGACGGCATACGGGAGCATGAAGTGTCACCCTCGGGCTCCAACAGCGCGGCCCCGGGGTGGCGGCTTCACCGTCCACCCGCCCCGCCCAGCGGCGAATCAGGCGGCCGGCTCGTCCCTGGCCGATCTGGGCGGCTGCGGCAGCTGCCCCGTCTCGAGGAACGTCGCTGCCACGTCGCGGAGCTTGATGTTCGCGTTCTGCGAGTTGCGGCGCAGGTAGCTGAACGCCGCTTCGCTGCTCAGGCCGTGACGCTCCATCAGCACCCCGACCGCCTGGCCGATCATCTGCCGGGTCGCGAGGGCTCGCTGCAGCTCCTGCGCGGAGCGGGCCCAGCCCACGATGGACGACGCGGTGAGTCCCCACGTCTCGGCAAGGTCGAGGGTGGCGGTGTCGAGCCGTTGAGGTCTCTCCCAGTAGAGGCCGAGCGCCCCGATCGGCCGGCCGTCCCACACGAGGGGGACGGCGACGCTCGCCTGGAGGCCCGTCGCGACCGCGGCTTCCCTCCAGCGAGGCCAGCGCCGCTCGGCGGAGAGCGAATCGCTGACCACGGTCAGGCCGGTCTCGATGGCCTCGACGCACGGCCCCTCCACCAGCGGCCCGTGGAGGCCGTGCACCGCGGCGATGACGGTGTCCGAGGTGGCCGTCGCGAGGAAGTCGGGGGCACGGCCGACGAGGGCTCCGGCGTGCTGCAGGAGCGGGACCGAGCGGGTGGCAGAGGCCAGCACATCGGTCAGTGTGTCGTCGAGGGACCGTGCGCCGTGCGTCGGCGTCCGAGAGTCCTTGGTCGTGGTCGCAGCCTCGAGCGCGTCCATCACGAGTACCTCCGCGGGTCCCGGGTGCTCTCGTTCTTGAAAGTCCCGTTCCGAGATGCGACTCGTCGCTCCTCGTGCCCAGGTTTCGGATGCTACTCGATCCGAAGGTCACACATCGGACTGCGCGTGCGCGCATCCTCACGTGCCGTTCGTGGCGCTCGTCAGTCCCCGAGTCCGTCGAGCAGACCGTCGCTCAGGGCGGACCTCAGCTCGGACGGGCCGGCATACACATGGACGGCTCCCGCCTCACGCAGCTCGGCCTCCGCGAAGCCACCCGTGAGCAGGCCGATGGCCGGCAGGCCACCGTTCACGGCCGCCTCGGCGTCCCACGTCGCGTCACCCACCATGACACCGCGACGGCCACCCCCCTTCTCCAGGGCGACGGCCAGCAGGTCGGCCGCCGGCTTGCTCTCCTCGACGTCGTCGGACGTCGTCCACGCGTCCGCCAGCGACCGCCCACCGACGAGATCGAGAAAGGTCTGCACGTGCTTCGGCTGTCCCGAGCTCGCCAGCACGAGGTGCAGACCCATCTCCTTGACCGACTCGAGCAACGGTCGGCTGCCCGCGAAGGGGCGCACCTCGCCGATCAGCCCGTCGAACTCACGGGTCCAGTCCTCGCGGAGCGCGTCGCCCTCGGACTGCTCGACGTCGTCGCCGGCCACGTGCGCCACGAGCTTGTCGCCGCCCATCCCTATGGCCCGGTGGATGCGCCACAGCTCGACGTCGTGGCCGTGCCGCCGGAACGCCCGCGACCACGCGAGGGCATGGTGGTAGTTGCTGTCGACGAGCGTGCCGTCGACGTCGAGGATGACGGTGTCGATCATGACAGGGACGTACCCGCGCCGGCCGGGTCACCCGCCCGACGAACGCTCCACCGCAGCGAGCTCACGGGGGATCCGCTGGCACAGGTCGCGGGCGAGGAAGCCCGGCATCTCGTCGTCGAGCACCTCGCCGGCACGTCCGTGCGTCCACGTGCCCCAGACCGCCGCCTGCTCGGGCGGGGCGCCCCGCGCCATGAGACCGGCCACGACACCTGCCTTGACGTCGCCCGAGCCTGCGGTGGCGAGACCGGGGGCACCGCCGTCGTGACGCCACGAATCGCCGTGCGGCGTGGCGATGCACGACTCCTCTCCCCCACCGAGCACCACGGAACCGGTCTCTTCGGACAGCCTGCGCACAGCGCCGAGAGGGTCTGCGGCGACCTCCGACTCAGGCATCTGGAGCGTCTCGGCCAGCTCGGTTGCGTTGGGGGTGAGGAGGATCCGTCCCCGGAGGTGGCGCACGCCTTCGAGGTTGCCCGTGAGGTATGCCGTCCCGAGAGCGTCGATGACGACTGCTGCGTCGAGGTGAGGCACCACCCGTTCGAGCAGCATCCGGGCGCACTCGGGGTCGCTCAGCCCGGGCCCGAGCAGTACCACGTCGACCGCCTCGGCGAGCTCGAGGATGCGTTCGGCGCCCGCCGCAGCGAGGTCACCCGACGCGAGGACGGGCAACGCCTCGACGTACGCCTCGGGAACGAGCACCGACAGGGCGGGAGCCGCGTCCGCGGCCGTCGCGACCTGCACCTTGCCGGCACCGACCCGCAGCGCCGCCTCGGCGGCGAGGACGACGGCGCCGGGTGTCTGGCGGCACCCACCGACGACGAGCACCGTGCCCCGGTCGGACTTGTCGCCGTCGGACGCCGGGAGCGGCCACTCGCGCAGCAGCTCGGCGTCGACGTCGCGCGGGGTGTCAGCAGGCATCGTCGTCACCCCACCTCGGACGCGGCCGTCTCGTGGGTCTCCTCGGTCTCGGAGTCCTCGAGGTGCGAGGTGTCGGCGAAGGACACCAGCTCGAGCGGGCCCTCGGCGCCGCGGCGGTAGCGCGTCAGCGAGCAGTTCCCGAGGGGCTCGTCCCGGTCGAGCTCGAGCAGGCGCTGCTCGTCGAGCCCTTCGAGCACGAACCGGAAGCTCATGATGACGGCCTGGTGCGTGAACACCCAGACCCGGCGACCGGCGTACACGGCGGCGAGGTCGACGAGGACGTGTCGCACCCGGAGGGCGACGTCGGTCCAGCTCTCCCCGCCGGGAGGGCGGTAGTAGAACTTGCCGAGCCGGGCACGCCGCTCCGCCTCATCGGGATAGGACTCGCGGATGCCGGCCCCCGTGAGCCCGTCGAAGACGCCGAGGTCCCGTTCACGCAGTCGTTCGTCCAGCGTGGGCCGCAGGCGGAGTCGCTCCGTGACCACGTGGGCCGTCTGCGCGGCCCGCGCGTACGGCGAGCTCAGCACCACCTCGGGCTGCTCGTCCGGGTCGAGTGCGGCGACGGCCCGGGCCAGGACGCCGGCCTGCTGCCTGCCCTGGTCTGACAGCGGGGTGTCCGGGTCGCGCGTGTCGAGGTCGAGGCGACCGAGCCCTCGACGTCGGGCGTCGGCGTCCGCGAGGTTGCCGACGCTCTCGCCGTGGCGCACGAGGACGAGCTGATCGACGTGGGTGGGGGCTGACTCGCGACTCGGTTCGATCGACACTGGGCCTCCTGGTGAGCTGGTCCGTCTCGGGGGAGGTACCCAACCAGTGCGTCGCCGAACAGGCGCGCCGCTAGCAGCAGGCGGAGACGGTCGGGGCGGCCTGCGCCTGCGTCGAGGTGCCGCAGCAGGTGTTCGCCTCGGCCGGCTCGCTGAAGGTCGCACTGTCGGCGAGCACGGTGTAGACCTCCCAGCGCTCACCGTCCGGCGTCCCCTCGACCCAGAACTTGTCCTGCTTGGCGTAGCAGCACGTCGTGCCTCGCTCGTCGAGGGTCGCCAGGCCCCGCTGCGCGAGTCGCGTCTGCTCGGCGTCGACCGTGTCGACGTCGCCGACCTCCACGCCGAGGTGGTTGAGGCTGCCTCCCTGCCCCGGCTGCTCGATGAGGACGAGCTTGAGCGGCGGCTGTGCGATGGAGAAGTTGGCATAGCCGGGGCGGACCTTGGCCGGCTGGGCGTCGAAGAGCGTGGAGTAGAAGTCGATCGACGACTGGAGGTCGTCGACGTTGATGGCGAGCTGGATGCGCTTCATGCGGTCATCTCCTAGACATTGATGGTTGTCGATGTGACGACAGACCGAGGTTGCACCAAGACATCGACTTCTGTCAATATCGACGCGTGTCGAACTCTTCGATGTTGACCCTCACGCCGGTCGAGGCGGTCGCCTGCTGCTCGCCGCTCAGCCGCGAGCCCCTGGACCAGGAGGCCGCCGAGCGGATCGCGCCGCTGCTCAAGGCGCTCGCCGACCCCGTACGCCTCCGGCTGCTCTCGCTGGTCGCCTCGCACGAGGGTGGCGAGGCCTGCGTGTGCGATCTCAACGACGCTTTCGAGCTGTCGCAGCCGACGATCAGCCACCACCTCAAGGTGCTCCACGAGGCGGGCCTGCTCGACCGGGAGAAGCGGGGGGTCTGGGTCTACTACCGCTCCAACCCGGCCGCGATGTCCTCCTTGGCGACGCTGATCTCCGACACCGCGTCGTGAGGCTGCGCCAGAAGGCGGCGGCCGAGCTGGTCGGCACCGCGTTCCTCGTCGCCACCGTCATCGGCTCGGGCATCGCGGCGAGCCGTCTCTCCCCGGGGAACGTCGGCCTGCAGCTGCTCGAGAACTCGCTCGCGACGGGGGCCGTCCTCGTCGCGCTGATCCTCGCGCTGCACCCGGTGTCGGCCTCGTTCAACCCCGTCGTGACGGTGCTCGAGCGGGCGCTGGGGACCCTCTCCACCCGCACGGCCGCCACCCTCGTCGCCGCCCAGGTGGTCGGCGGGCTCATCGGCGCCGTCGTCGCGAACCTCATGTTCGAGCTGCCCGCCGTGGCCGTCTCCCAGCACGTCCGCTCCGGTTCAGGGCTGTGGCTCGGCGAGGTCGTCGCCACCATGGGCCTGGTGCTCGTCGTCTTCGGCACGCTGCGGGGCGCCGACAACAGCCGCGTCGCGTACGCCGTCGGTGCCTACATCACGGCCGCGTACTGGTTCACCAGCTCGACGTCGTTCGCCAACCCGGCCGTCACCCTCGCCCGAACCGTCACCGACACCTTCGCCGGCATCGCGCCGTCGAGCGCTCCCGCCTTCGTGCTCGCCCAGCTGCTCGGTGGGGCGCTCGGACTGGGCGCGGTCGCCCTCCTCCATCCCGTACGCCGCATCTTCCCTCCAGCCCGAAAGGCAGTCCCGTGATCGACGACGTCTCCGACACCCGGCCCACGGTCCTCTTCGTCTGTGTGCACAACGCGGGCCGCTCGCAGATGGCCGCCGGCTACCTCCAGCACCTCGCCGGCGACCGCATCCAGGTGCTGTCCGCAGGTTCCGCGCCTGCCGACCAGGTCAACCCGGTCGCCGTGCAGGCCATGGCCGAGGACGGCGTGGACATCACCGCCGAGGCACCGAAGCTGCTGACCGACGCCGCCGTGCGCGAGGCCGACGTCGTCGTCACGATGGGCTGCGGCGACGCCTGCCCCTTCTACCCCGGGAAGCGGTACGAGGACTGGGTGCTCGACGACCCGGCCGGCCAGGACCTCGAGCACGTGCGTCCCATCCGCGACGAGATCCGCGCCAGGGTGGAGGCGCTCGTTGAGGAGCTGTCCGGCCGCTGAGCCGGTCAGGCGGCTGACGGGCCCAACCCGGCCGCCCGCTACCGGTCGTCCGGTGGCGGCATGAGGAAGGCCCCGGCCACCGGACCGGAGCCGCGGGTCAGCCGACGCTGCTCGTCGGCCGCGAGGTAGGCCCGGACGTTCTCGGCGACCTTCGCGACGGGGCGGGCGGGAAGGTACGCCTGCACCCCTGCGTCGAGGATGCGGCCGACCGGGCCGGTGACGTCGATGCCGAGCTCGGGGTCGTGGATCTCGGTGACGATGACCTGGGCGTCGGGGAACAGGAGGTGGAAGCGCCCCAGCAGCTGCGGACTGACGGGGTGGCTGAGGACGATGTCGGCCGAGTCGGGCGCGTCGGCGAAGTCGACGACGAGGAAGTCCGGGCCCATCGCGTCGCCGAGCCGCTGACGGGCCTCGCGCGAGAGGCGCATCGTCGTCACGACCACCTTCACACCCCCCGGCAGTGGACGGCCGAGCGGCGCGGCAGGGTCGGGCTCGTCGCGCCCACCGGGAGCCGGGTGCACCGTTCCCGTGAGGACGGCGGGCCGGAAGGAGAGGGTGCCCACCGGCATACCGTCTCGGTCGACGGTGACCTCGCCGCCGTCGACGAGAGCCTCGACGAGGTCACGCAGCTCGGGCGGAAGGTGCGCCAGGTCGATGCGGGTCTGCCCTGACACGCGCGGCGGCATCGCGTTCCAATCGGTGGTGGCCTCGGGCCTTCCACCCTGCCACGCGACCGGCCCCGACGCCGCCGCAGCGCGCCGGGCGCGCCGTCTCCCCCTCGACAAAGACGGCGCGCGCCCCTCCATCCGGGCGAACGCCCCTGCTCAGACCGCCGACGGATGCGTCGCGAGCGGTGTCACCTCGATCGTCATGTAGGGGAAGAGCGGCAGCCCCCAGAGGATCTCGTGCAGGCGCTCGTTCGACGCGACGTCGAAGACGCTGATGTTGGAGTACTGCCCGACGACGCGCCAGATGTGGCGCCACTCCCCCGCCCGCTGCAGCTGCTGCGAGTAGGCCTTCTCCCGCGCGACCGTCTCGTCCCGCACCGCGGGGTCGAGGTCGCGCGGGATGTCCACGTCCATGCGGACCGCGAAGAGCATCAGGCGCGCACCGGGTCCAGGACGAAGCCGTAGTCGACCGTCACCGAGCCGTCGTCCTGAGGGCGGGGGTCGAGGACCAGCTCGGGCTTGACCGCCGAGGCGATGTCGTCGTCGTTGTGCTCGTCGCCCGGGAAGTAGAGCTGCGCCGTGAGCAGCTCGTGGCCGGGGGCCGACACCTTGACGTGCAGGTGGGCCGGCCGCCAGGCGTGCCAGCCGGCCGCCGCGATGAGCTTGCCGCAGGCACCGTCGGTCGGGATCTGGTACGGCGCCGGCTGGATCGTGTGGATCTCGAACGCGCCGTCGGCGCCGACCGTGAACGAGCCGCGGAGGTTCCACTCGGGGATGCCGGGGGCGAACTGCGAGTAGAAGCCGTCGTTGTCGGCGTGCCACAGCTCGATCTTCGCGCCCTCGAGCGGGGTGCCGTCGGTGGAGGTCACGGTGCCGGTCCAGACGAGGGGGGTGCCCTCCTCGCCGTCGCGCGTGGGCACGGAGCCGCGAGCGCCCTGCTCGGGTGAGCCGGGCACGTAGTACGGGCCCTCGATGGTCCCCTTGCTGCCCTCGCGGTGGTCGGTGGCGACCTCCTCGACGACGTGCTCGACCCAGACGTCGAGGAAGAGCGGCCACTCGCCGTCCTTGCCGACCTGGATGAGCCACGCCTTGAGCGCGTTGTACTCGTCGTACGTGACCTTCTCGCGTCGGATGGTCTCGTAGACCGCCTCGAGGACCGAGCGGGCCAGCAGGTCGACGCGCTCCGGAGGCGTGTCCTTGACGGCGGCGAAGGCGGACTTGTCGGTGGCGAAGCGCTCCGTGGCCGCGTTGCCGGAGGCCGCGGCGGTCGCGACCTCGCCGTTGAGGTGCAGATCGGTGGTCATGGTGGTTCCTGTTCTCGCTGTTGGGTGGTGCTCTGGACTGGTGGCGGCGACGTCGGTACGTCGCCCGCGCCGTGACAGTGGAGTCAGGACGCGTCGACGCGATAGCGCCGAAGCTTCTCCTCGTCGACCTCGACGCCGAGGCCGGCGCCGGGTCGCACGACCAGCTCGCCGCCCACGATGCGCAGGGGCTCGGTCAGCAGGTCGTCGCTCATGTCGAGGAAGTTGGACAGCTCGCCCGCGTGCATCGTGGTGCGCCGGTGGGCGGCGCCGAAGGCGACGGCGCAGACCGACCCGAGCTGGCCGTCGATCTGGTTGCCCATGACGACCTCGAGCCCGAGCCCCTCGGCGAGGTGCAGCATCCGCTGCGAGCCGGTGAACCCGGTGCGGGCGGTCTTGATGGACAGGGCGTTCGCCGACCCACCGAGCACCTCGCGCGTCACTTCGGCGGGCGTCGTGGCCGACTCGTCGGCGATGAAGGGCACGTGGAGCTGGCTGACGAGCCAGCGGCGCCCGATGACGTCGTCGGCCGGGTTGAGCTCCTCGGCGAAGGCGAGGTCGAGGTCGGCCATCTGCCGCATGGCCCGCGCCGACTCGGAGGCGGACCAGCCGCGGTTGCCGTCGACGTAGAGCACGACGTCGGGCCCCAGGGCCTCGCGCAGTGCCCGCACGACGTCGACGTCGAGCGACGCCGGCCGGCGTCCGACCTTCACCTTGAAGGTGGTGATGCCGTACTCGTCGCGCATGCGCTGGGCCTCGTCGACCATCGCCGAGGGCTGGTCGAAGCCGAGCATGTGGCTCACGCGCATGCGGTCGGTGTAGGCGCCGAGCAGCTCGGTGACCGGCAGCCCGGTCGTCCTGCCGAAGGCGTCCCACACGGCCATGTCGAGCGCGGCCTTCGCGGTCGGGTTGCCGACGGTGCGGTCGAGGTGGGCCCACATCCGCTCGCGCTCGGTGAGCGACAGGCCGACGACCTGCGGGGCGAAGATCGTCTCGATGACCGCGACGATCCCGCGCTGGGTCTCCCCGTAGGTGAACGGCCGCGGCGGCGCCTCGGCGACACCGACGACACCGTCGTCGGTGCGCACCCGCACGAGGACGTGCTCGGCGTGGTGCACCTCTCCGCTCGCGAACCTCAAGGGCTTGACGTAAGGGATGCGAAACGGGATCGCCTCTACGGCAACGATCTTCACGATGCGTCCTTTGCTGGAAGTGGTTCTGGACGGCGCGACGCCTCGTCGAAGAAGCCGTGCGTGCGCAGCACGTCCAGCGCCCTGCCGACGAGCGGCGACTCCTCGCCGGCGAGCCAGGCGAGCGACAGGTCGATGCTCAGCGCGTCGTGCACCTCGCGGAAGACGACCCCTGTCAGCTGCATGCTGCGCACCGACTCGGGCACGAGCGCGACACCGAGACCGGCGGCCACGAGCGCGAGCAGGGCCGCGGTGCCGGGTGCCCGGTGGGCGACGACCGGAGCGAACCCTGCGCGCCGGCAGCTGGCCATCGCCGCCTCGTTGACCGCCGAGCCGGCGTCGGCGTAGAGGACGAACTCGTCGACGGCGACGTCGGCCACCTCGAGCCCCGGCTCGGGCACCAGACGGTGGTCGGCCGGCAGCGCCAGGACCAGCTGCTCCTCGAGGAGGCGACGCGTCTCGATGCCCGGGGCCGCCACGGGCCCGCGCAGCACGCCGAGGTCGAGCCGGCCGTCGAGCAGCCGCTCGACCTGGGCCGGCGTCAGCAGGTCGGCCTGCACGTCGAGCGACACGTCGGGCAGCTCGGCGCGCAGCAGTCTCGAGAGCCCGGCCAGCTGGGTGAAGGCGCTCGTGCCGGTGAACCCGACCCGCAGCAGCCCGCGCCGCCCGTCGGCGATCCCCTGCACCGCGGAGACCGCGGAGTCGAGCTCGTGGAGCATCCGGCGTACCTCCTGGTGGAAGAACTCGCCGGCAGGCGTCAGCCCGACCTGCCGCGTCGTGCGTTCGAGCAGCACGACGCCGAGCTCGGACTCGAGGCGGCGCACGGCCTGCGAGAGCGCGGGCTGGGCGATGTGAAGGCGTTCGGCCGCCTGCCCGAAGTGGCACGTCTGCGCCACGACGTCGAAGTAGCGGAGCTGTCGTAGGTCCATGGTTCACCTCCGTCCGGGATTCCCGTTCACGGTAGGGCGGCACCATCCAGAAACACAAAGACCAAATTCCGACCTATTGATAAGCAGAACCAATCAATCATGCCCTCACCCAGCACTAGGCATCTGCCTCGTGCACCTCCTGTCCAGCCGTGGTGGAGTTCCGGGAACCCGACGCAAAGACGCATGGAGGAGTCATGACCGAGACGCTCGACCGGGTCGGCGCGAAGCTGGCCGACGCCGTGGTGGAGGAGCCGGACACCGGCACCTACCGCGCCAACCGCCGCATCTTCACCGACGAGGAGCTCTTCGAGCTCGAGATGACACACATCTTCGAGGGCAACTGGATCTACCTGGCCCACGAGAGCCAGGTCGCCTCGCCCGGTGACTACTTCACGACGTACATGGGTCGCCAGCCGGTCGTCATCACCCGCGACAAGGACGGGCAGCTGCACTGCCTCGTCAACGCGTGCGCACACCGCGGCGCGATGATCTGCCGCCGCAAGACCGACAACCGCACGACGCTGACCTGCCCCTTCCACGGCTGGACGTTCCGCAACGACGGGACGCTCCTCAAGGTCAAGGACCCCGAGGGCGCCGGCTACCCCGAGTCGTTCGGCACGAACGGTTCCCACGACATGACGAGGGTGGCGCGCTTCGACAGCTACCGCGGCTTCCTCTTCGGCAGCCTCAACCCCGACGTCGTGCCGCTGCGTGAGCACCTCGGCGACACGACGACCGTCATCGACATGCTCGTCGACCAGTCGCCCGAGGGCCTCGAGGTGCTGCGCGGCTCGTCGACCTACACCTACGACGGCAACTGGAAGGTGCAGGCCGAGAACGGCGCCGACGGCTACCACGTCACTGCGACGCACTGGAACTACGCGGCCACGACGTCGCGACGCGACACCGGCGAGTCGAAGAACAGCACCAAGACCCTCGACGCCGGCAGCTGGGGCAAGTCCGGCGGTGGCTACTGGTCCTACCCCAACGGCCACCTGTGCCTCTGGACCTGGGCCGGCAACCCGCAGGACCGCCCGCTCTGGGACCGCCTCGACGAGCTCAAGGAGCGCTTCGGCGACGCCAAGGGCGAGTTCATGGTCAAGGGGTCACGCAACCTCTGCCTCTACCCGAACGTGTACCTGATGGACCAGTTCTCGACGCAGATCCGGCACTTCCGGCCGGTCGCGCCCGACCAGACCGAGGTCACCATCTACTGCATCGCCCCCAAGGGTGAGAGCGCCGAGTCGCGGGCGTGGCGCATCCGCCAGTACGAGGACTTCTTCAACGCCTCGGGCATGGCGACCCCCGACGACCTCGAGGAGTTCCGCTCCTGCCAGCTGACGTTCCGTGCCACCGCCGCGCCGTGGAACGACATGAGCCGCGGCGCCGAGCACTGGCTCGACGGCCCCGACGAGGTGGCCCTCTCGCTCGGGATGACCGGTGTCGTCTCGGCCGGCGTCAAGAACGAGGACGAGGGCCTCTACCCCGTCCAGCACACGTACTGGCGCGACACGATGCGCGCCGCGATGGCCAAGGAGCAGCAGCAGGCCGAGCGGGACGCGACCGTCGCGGCGGGAGGGGCCTGTTCATGACCGTCACCCAGCAGCCCGCGACGCACACGGGCGAGAAGCTCGTCACGCAGAACCTCATCGAGCAGTTCCTCTACCGAGAGGCACGCCACCTCGACGACCGCGAGTTCGAGAAGTGGCTCGACTGCTACGCCGACGACTGCGTCTACTGGATGCCCGCCTGGACCGACGACGACGACCTCGTCGAAGACCCCCAGCGCGACATCTCGCTCATCTACTACGCCAACAAGGGCGGCCTCGAGGACCGGGTCTTCCGCATCCGCACCGAGCGCAGCTCGGCGACCTCGCTGCCCGAGCCGCGCACGAGCCACAACATCAGCAACGTCGAGGTCATCGAGCGACGGGGCGACCTCGTCGACGTGCGCTTCAACTGGCACACGATGTACTTCCGCTACAAGACGGTCGACCCGTACTACGGGACGTCGTTCTACACGATCGACTTCTCGGGCGACTCGCCGCTCATCCGGCGCAAGACCGTGGTGCTGAAGAACGACTACATCCACCACGTGGTCGACATCTACCACTTCTGAGCGGGGAGCCATGACTGTCAACGACATCGACGTCGCGACGCACCAGGTGGCCCTGTCCTTCGAGGACGGCGTGACGCGGTTCGTCACGTGCCGCGAGGACCAGACCGTCGCCGACGCGTCCTACCGCCAGCGCATCAACATCCCGCTCGACTGCCGCGACGGGGCGTGCGGCACCTGCAAGGCCTTCTGCGAGTCGGGTCGCTACGACGGCGGCGCCTACATCGACGACGCCCTGAGCCCCGACGAGGCCGACCGGGGCTTCGTCCTGCCGTGCAGCATGAAGCCGCGCTCGGACCTCGTGCTGCAGGTCGCCAGCACCTCCGAGGTGGCCAAGACCAGGGCGACCACGTATGCCGGGACGCTCGTCGGCCTCGAACGGCTCTCGCGCACGACGGTCGAGATCTCCGTCGAAGTGCCGAACCGGGGCGAGCTCGCCTTCCTGCCGGGGCAGTACGTCAACATCGCCGTGCCCGGCGCCGACGTCAGCCGGTCGTACTCGTTCAGCAACGCGCCGCACGAGGAGCGCCTCACCTTCCTCGTGAAGCTGACGCCGGGGGGCGCCATGTCGACCTACCTCGAGGAACGCGCCGCCGTCGGTGACGCCGTCAGCCTCACCGGACCGCACGGCTCGTTCTTCCTGCGCGAGACCGACCGGCCCGTGCTGCTGCTGGCCGGCGGAACGGGGCTGGCACCGGTGCTGTCGATGCTGCGCACCCTGAGCGCCGCCGAGAGCGAGCGCCACGTCCACCTCGTCTACGGCGTCAGCACCGACGAGGACCTCGTGGCCCTCGACCAGGTCGAGCGTGCCGCGGAAGGGCTGCCCAACCTGACGTGGGACCACTGTGTCTCCGACCCCGACAGCACCGCTGCGAACAAGGGGTACGTCACGAGCCTCATCGGCCCGGAGCACCTGCACGACGGGGACGTCGCCGTCTACCTCTGCGGCCCGCCGCCCATGGTCGAGGCGGTCCGCACCCACCTGTCGGGCGGTGGCATCGAGCCGACGGGCTTCTACTACGAGAAGTTCGCTCTCGCGGCCCCGTCGGCCCCGTCGGCCCCGCCGGCCCCGCCGACCCCGCCGATCCCGCCGGCCCCGTCGGAGCAGGACCAGCCTGTGGCACCCGAGCCGCAACGCGATCCGGAGGAGCTGCTGCCCGCGCCGGACGCCCGGGGCATCGCCGGGCAGACCGTCCTGCCGGAGGCGGCGACCGCCGCGTGGGCAGGCCCACGTCCGACGACCGACGACGGCGAGTCGGTGCGGCGCATCGTCAAGCAGGTCGTCTTCGCGGCGCCGGCCCCAGCGGCAGACTCGACGACACCGGACGACCGCGTCGCCGCACCGCGGGGCGCGCAGCCGACGGTGGTCGCCCAGAGCGCCGACGACGGCTACCAGATCGGCGAGGAGCACCCCGACGTGCAGTCCTCGGACGCCGTCTTCGAGGCGCGCCAGGCCCTCGAGCTGGGTGCGCTGGAGCTGACCATCGGCCGGCTCAGCTCGCAGCAGCTGGCCGGCTACCGGCTGCTGGCCGAGTCCACCCTGCCCTACGTGCAGGGCGACCGCTTCCTCGACGCCCACGCGTACACCGAGGCCAACGCCGCCTTCCACGACTACCTTTTCGCGCAGACGCGCAACGCCCATCTGCTCCAGGCCTACCAGGCGCTGGGCGTCAAGGGCCGGATGGAGGAGGCGCTGCGCACGGCGACCTGGTGCCACCCGCGCTGCGCCACCGACCACGTCGAGATCGTCGAGGCCTTCGAGGCCCGGGACCGTGACCGCGCACGCGGGCTGATCGCCGACCACGCCGAGCGCTCCAAGCTGACGATGCGACGGGCCATGGCCGGCACCGCCCGCGCCACGCGGCCGGCCCACATCTCGCCCGGCCGATTCGACGACACGGTCGTCGTCGTCACGGGCGCCGCACAGGGCATCGGCGCGCAGGTCGCCCGTCGCATCGGCGCGGAGGGTGGGAGGCTCGTCCTCGCCGACCGTTCCGAGCTGGTGGCCGAGGTCGCCGACGAGCTGCGGGCCGAGGGGCACGAGGCCGTGGCCGTCACGTGCGACCTCGAGACGTGGGACGGCGCCGACGAGGTGGTGCGCCGCACGGTCGAGCGTTTCGGCCGCGTCGACGTGCTCGTCAACAACGTCGGCGGCGCGATCAACTTCAAGCCGTTCACCGAGTTCACCGAGGCCGAGATCCGTGCCGAGCTCGACCGGTCCCTCGTGACGACGCTCTTCGCGTCGCGCGCGGTGCTGCCGTGGATGGTGGCGGCCCAGCACGGCGTCATCGTCAACGTGTCGTCAGCGGCGACGCGCGGGATCCACCGCATCCCGTACTCCGCAGCCAAGGGCGCGGTCAACGCGCTGACGGCGTCGCTCGCGGTGGAGTACGCCGAGCACGGCATCAGGGTGGTCGGGACCGCCCCCGGCGGCACCCAGGCCCCGCCGCGCCGCATCTCTCGGGGCACTCCCCCGGCGGCCAGCGCCCAGGAGCAGGCGTGGTTCGACGCGCACATCGAGCAGACGCTCGGCTCGTCGCTCCTGCGGCGCTACGGCACGCTGGACGAGCAGGCCGCCGCCATCACGTTCCTCGCGTCCGACGAGGCGTCCTACATCACCGGGACGGTGCTCCCCGTCGCGGGCGGTGACCCGGGCTGACCCGGGCTGACCCGGTGCCACGCCCCGTTCGCCGTCCTGCCGGACTGCCGAGAGCGGCGAACGGGGCCTACCGTGGCCGTGTGACGCCCGCCCAGGTCCTGCCGACACGCCGGCGCGAGCTCGACGCCCTCGTCGACGTTCTCGGCGGCGGAGCACGGCCCCAGGCATCCGCTCTCGTGGTCGTCACCGCTCCGGCCGGGGGCGGGCTCACGACGTTCCTCCGCGCCTTCGCAGGCCGGTGTGGGGAGGACGACGCCGTCGTCACCACCAGGCTGGACCTGCTCCTCGGACTCCCCTGGGAGAGAGATGAACCCGGAGCATCCATCAGCAGGCTCCGGGCCGGTCGACACCGTCTCGCTGATGGCGAGTTTCCGCTGTCCACGGCGGAGCACCTGCTCGCCGACGTCCCGGTCGGTAGCACCGGCTGGGACCAGGTCATCGTGCTCGAGGACGCGCACCACGCCGACACGCACTCCGTCGAGACGCTGGTGAGCCTCACCCGTCGTCCGTCCGCTGCACGGCTGCTCGTCGTGCTCGGGTGGCGGGCAGAGCACCCGGCGACCCCCGCCCCGGGGAGCGAGACGGCATACGCAGTCGGTGAAGGGCTGCTGCACGACATCGTCCTCGCCGCTGCCGACCACGTGGTCCGGCTCGCACCCCTGGCCTTCGATGACATCCCACCCCTCGCCGAACGGCGCGGGCTCAGTCTGCCTGCGCTGCAAGTGGATCGGCTGCTCCGCCACTGCGGTGGCCGGGTGCGCAACGTCGTCGAGACACTCGACCTCGTCGCACCCGCGGACTGGGAGGCGCCGCAGCTCGTCCTCCCCGCACCACCCACGGCAGCGCGCGCGATCCGTACGGCCCTGGCCTCGACGAGTGCCGACGCACAGCGACTGGTGCGGGCGGTGGCGGTGCTCGAGCTCGGTGACCGACAGGCTCACGGGGTGGAGGTCAGCCAGGCGGCGCGGGTCTGCGGCGTCGACGCCGCGACCCTCGCCGTTCGCGAGGGTGTGCGTGCCGGCCTGCTCCGTCAGCTCGACGAGCTGGGCTGCTGGGTGCGACTGGCCGACCCGATCGCCCGGCGAGCGGTCCTCGACGCCGTGGAGCCGGCCGAGCGGGCAACGCTCCACCTGCGGGCCGCGGTGGTCGTCCACGAACCTGGAGTTGCCTTGCGGCACAGGTGGTTCGCCGACCCACAGCCCGACGACGAGCTCGCATCGCAGCTTCAGGCCGAGGCCGAGCGCAAGGGTGGCGACGGCGCCTGGGCAGCCGCGGCGGACCTGATGCTCGTCGCCTCGCGCGCGAGCGCCGACCGCGACCTCTCGGGAACCCGGCTCGTCGCAGCCGTGGACGCCCTCGTCGGCGCGGGCGACGTGCCCCGCGCCACGCGCTTCCTCGCCGAGGTCGAGACGCTACGTGAGACGCCGCAGCGCAACGCGGCCCTCGGCTACCTGGCGGTCTTGCGCGGGCGCCCGGCCGAGGCCGAGCACAAGCTCCGTCGCGCCTGGGACCTCGTCAACGCCCGTCGCGACCCTGCGACGGCGGCGGTGGTCGCGCAGCGCCACGTCCTGCACTCCCTGGCCCGCTGTCGCGCCCTCGACGTCGTGGAGTGGGCCGACCGCGCCGTCGCCGCGGCTCCCGACTCACCGCCCGCGCTCGAGGCTGCAGCGATCCGTGGCCTCGGCGTGGCCGCCGGCGGAGACCCCGCAGCGGCCCTCGCGGAGTACGAGCGCCTCCTCGCCCGCCTGCCCGAGGGGCTCGTCGCGCAACGTGTCGTCATGGCGTCCGGCTGGCTCCACCTCGCGGCGGATGACCCCGACACCGCCGTCGAGGAGCTCGAGAGCGCGGCGGGCGACCACGGGGGCGGGTCGCTGCGCATCTCGCTGTGGGCCCGGGCGTGGCTGGCCCGGGCGCAGTTCGTCACCGGCGACTGGGACGCCGCCCTCGCCACCGCCTCGGCAGGCGTCGACCTGGCCCTCAGGTCAGGCACCCAGCTGCTCGTGCCCCTCCTCGAGTGGACCCGCACACAGGTGCACGCCCTCCGAGGCGACTGGGCGGCCGCCGAGCGCAGTGCGCACGACGGCGAGGCGGGCGCTCGCGGCTACGAGGTGATGCGGGTGCCGTCGGCCCTGGGCCGCGCGGCGCTCAGCGAGGCCCGTGCCGACTACTCCGGGGTGGTGCGGGCCCTGACCCCCCTCACCGAGCCGTGGGCTCGGGGCTGGGTCGAGGCACCCGGCTTCTGGCCGTGGGCCGACGTGCACGCCAACGCGCTCGTGCTCGTGGGGCGCGCCGACGATGCCGACGCCTTCCTGCGTGGGCACGAGGAGCGAGCAGCGGCGGCGGACCACGCGTCGGCCACGGCGCGGCTGGCCTACGCGCGCGGACGGTGGCACGGCACCCGCGGCGACCTCGAGGCCGCACGCGGGTGCTTCGAGCACGCGCTGTCGCTGCTGGCGCCCCTGCCCCTCGCGTACGACCGCGCCCGCGTGCACTTCGCCTACGGCCAGACGCTGCGACGGGCCGGGCGCCGCGCCGAGGCCGACGCCGTCCTTGCGACGGCACGCGAGGCGTACCTCGCCCTCGGGGCCACGACGTACGTCGCGCGCTGCGACCGCGAGCTGGCTGCCGGCGGCGTCCACGTCGTCCGGCAACCCCGGGAGCACCACGAGCTGACGACCCAGGAGGAGGTCGTCGCCTCGCTCGTCGCCGGCGGGCGCACGAACAAGGAGGTGGCCGCCGAGCTGTTCCTCTCTGCCAAGACGGTGCAGTACCACCTCACGCGCATCTACGCGAAGCTCGGCGTGCGGTCGCGCTCGGAGCTCGCCGCCCTGCGCTCGCAGCGCGCGGCTCCCTAGTGGTTTCCGCTGGGTGGAAGCCGCTCCTTGCGGCGCCCCGTCGGTCGCGGTGCAATGACCACGTGCTGCCCAAGCTGGAGCCCCACGCCAACCACTACGGAGGCGACGTCAGCCGACACCTTCCCCGTGCCGCCGACGTCCCCGGGCTCTCCGACCCCGATCCCCACCACGCCGAGATCTGGGCGCGTGCCGCCCGCCATCTCGCCGTGCGCGACAACGACGTCCACACGCTCTACGCGTACGGGCTCGCCCGGGCCCTGCTCGCGTGCCTTCCCGACGGCGACCCCGAGGTCGTACTGCCCGCGATCCTGCTCCACGACACCGGCTGGTCGCAGGTGCCCGAGGCAGACGTCCTCGCCGCCATCGCCCCCGGCGCCGGCGACCGCGAGACGGTGCTGCGCCACGAGAAGGAGGGCGCCCGTATCGCGTCGTCGGTCCTGGCCGAGGTGGGCCACGACCCTGACCGCACGGCCCGGGTGGTCCAGATCGTCGACGGCCACGACAGCCGCCGCGAGGCGCTGTCACTCGACGACGCCATCGTCAAGGACGCCGACAAGCTCTGGCGGCTGACCCCGCACGGCGTCGACACCGTGATGGACTGGTTCGGGCTGACCCGCGACGAGGCCCACCGGCTCATCGGCAGCCGCGTTCACGACCAGCTGTGCACCGACGCCGCGCGCACCATGGCGCGAGCGCTGGCGGCCGTCGCCCGCGTCGACACCCTCCCCCAGCGGGTCGCCCTCGGATGACCCCGGGCGAGCAGGATGCACCTGGCGGCCGCACGGTCACGAGCAAGGCGCTGGCCCTGCTGGCCGCGTTCGAGACCTCGCCCGGCCCGCTGTCGCTGACCCAGCTCGCGGAGCGCGCCGACCTCCCGCTTCCGACGGCCCACCGCCTCGTGGCCGAGCTCGCGGGCTGGGGTGCGCTCGAGCGCGACGAGCAGGGCAGGTATGCCGTCGGGCTGCGCCTCTGGGAGATCGCCCAGAACGCCCAGCGTGAGCTGCGGGACGCGGCCCGGCCGTACCTGCAGGACCTGTTCTCACTGACGCAGGAGACCGCCCACCTCGCGGTGCGCGAGGGGCACGAGGCGCTCTACATCGACCGCATCTACAGCTCGAAGCGGGTGCCCCGGGCGTCCCGGGTCGGGGGTCGCCTGCCCTTGCACGCCACCGCGGTGGGCAAGGTCCTCCTCGCCTTCGAGGAGCCCTGGGTCCGGGACGCCTACGTCGCCCGGGACCTCGAGGCACCCACCCGGCAGACGCACGTCAACCCGACCCGCCTGCTGAGCGAGCTGGACGGCATACGCGAGCAGGGGTACGCCACGACCCACGAGGAGGTGCGCCCGGGTTCCTGCTCGATCGCCGTCCCCGTCGACGGCGGCGACGGGCGGGTGCGCGCCTCGATCGGGCTGGTCATGCTGTCCACCCAGTCCGACCGGATGGTGCGCTACCTGCCCACCCTCCGGGGAGTCGCGGCGCGTATCGCGCCGGCGGTCTCACGCTGGCGAGCACTCTGAAGTCACTTCCACCCAGTGGAAGTCGGCCGTTGTCCGACCGTGCGGTCAGGGCCACGATGAGGACATGTCGAAGACGACGGAAGCCCCCACGGCGCAGTCCGGCTGCCCGGTCCACCACGGCTACGAGCCCTTCAAGCTCGACGACCCGTTCCCCGCCTACGCGGAGCTCCGCCGCGAGGAGCCGGTGATGTTCGACGAGCGGATCGGCTACTGGGTGGTGACCCGCTACGACGACGTCAAGGCCGTCTTCGACGACTGGGAGACCTTCAGCAGCGAGAACGCCCAGGCGCCCGTCCGCGAGCGCGGCCCGGAGGCGAAGCGGATCATGCAGGAGGGCGGCTTCACGGCGTACTCCGGCCTCTCGGCCCGCGTGCCCCCGGAGCACACGCGGATCCGCAAGGTCGTCGCCAAGGCCTTCACGCCCCGGCGCTATAAGGCGCTCGAGCCGACCATCCGGGCCAACGTCGCCGCCCAGGTCGAGGCCTTCCTGGCACGCCCGGAGCGCCGGGCCGACCTCGTCCGCGACCTGGCCTACACGGTGCCCACGGTCACGATCCTCACCCTCATCGGTGCCGACGTCTCCCAGGTCGACACGTACAAGCGGTGGTCCGACTCCCGAGCCGCCATGACGTGGGGTGACCTGTCCGACGACGAGCAGGTGCCGCACGCCCACAACCTCGTCGAGTACTGGCAGGAGTGCCTGCGTCTCGTCTCCGAGGCCCACGAGAGCGACCCCGACAGCCTCGTCGGCGACCTCGTGCGTGCCCAACGCGAGGGCGACCCGATCAGCGACCACGAGATCGCCTCGATCTGCTACAGCCTGCTCTTCGCCGGCCACGAGACCACGACGACGCTCATCGCCAACACGCTGCGCGTCCTGCTCGCCCACCCCGACCAGTGGCAGCAGGTCGTCGCCGAGCCGAGCCGGATCCCTGCGGCGGTGGACGAGGTGCTGCGCTACAGCCCGTCGATCGTCGCGTGGCGTCGGCGTGCCACCCGCGATGCCACCATCGGCGGCGTCGACATCCCCGAAGGGGCCGACGTGCTGCTCGTCATGGGCTCGGCCAACCGCGACGAGTCGCGGTTCGACGACGCCGAGTCCTTCGACATCACCCGCCCGAACGCCCGCGAGCACCTCGCCTTCGGGTTCGGCATCCACTACTGCCTGGGCAACATGCTCGCCAAGCTCCAGGCCAAGATCGCCGTCGAGGAGGTGGCCCGTCTCGCGCCGGGCCTGCGACCGGTGCAGGACGAGCCGGTGCACTTCGGCGAGAACCTGTCGTTCCGCGTCCCCCTCGCCGTCCCCGTCTCCTGGGAGGCCTGACATGACCACCACGCCCGACGCGTACGTCCAGTTCTTCGACGACGGCCTCGAGCCGCAGCACGAGCTGCTCGGCGGCAAGTGCGCCTCGCTCGTGACGATGACGGCCGCCGGCATGCCGGTGCCGCCGGGCTTCGCCGTCACGACTCTGGCCTACGACCGGTTCGTCGACGCCGCCGGCATCGCCACCGAGATCGCGCACAAGCTCGCCGCCCTCTCGCCCGACGACATCTCGGCCGTCGACTCGGTGTCGGCGTCGATCCGCGACGCGATCTGCTCGCGGCCCGTACCTCCCGAGGTGAACTCGCAGGTCGTCGAGGCCTACGAGCGCCTCCAGTCGCGGTTCGACTCCGAGGTGCCCGTCGCAGTCCGCTCGTCGGCGACCGCCGAGGACCTCCCCGGCGCCAGCTTCGCCGGGCAGCAGGACACCTACCTGTGGCTCAGCGGGATCGACACCGTGCTGGCACACATCCGCGCCTGCTGGGCCTCGCTCTACACGAGCCGGGCCATCCTCTACCGGCTCAAGAACGACATCCCCGACGAGGGACTGTCGATGGCGGTCGCCGTGCAGAAGATGGTGAACTCCGCCGTCTCGGGAGTCGCGATGACGATGAACCCGACCAACGGCGACCGGTCCAAGGTGACCATCGACTCGTCCTACGGCGTCGGCGAGATGGTCGTGTCGGGCCAGGTGACCCCGGACAACATCGTCGTCGACAAGGTCGTGCTGTCCCTCGTCAGCCAGACCGTCGGCGACAAGCACGCCGAGCTCGTGCCCGACTTCGCGCTGGGTCGCCTGGTCGAGCGTGACGTGGACGACGAGCGGCGGGGCCGCCTGAGCCTCTCCCCCGAGCAGGTGACGGCCGTCGCCACCCTGGCCAAGGCCGCCGAGAAGCACTACGGCTGCCCCCAGGACGTCGAGTGGGCCCTCGACCGGGACCTGCCGGAGGGCTCCAACCTCCTTCTCCTGCAAGCCCGCCCGGAGACGGTTCACTCAGCACCCGCGGCCCCGGCCGCGACGCCGGCGACCCCAGCGGCCGCCGCTTCCACCGCGGCGCCGGCGTTCAGCCTCTCCGGTCTCACGTCTCGGCTCACCGGCCAGTCCGGCCGGTCCGGCCAGTCGGCCCACTGACCGCCCTTCCGGCCAGGCGCGCCCTGCGCCGACCGGCCCCTGCGTTTCCCTTCTCGCGACAAGGAAGTCCCGACATGACCGCCGACCTCACCGCAGCACCAGTGCCCGCGCCCACCCTGAAGTCCTTCCCGAAGCCCTCCGAGCTGCCGGTGCCCCCGGGCGCGGAGGGGTGGGAGGACCTCTACCCGTACTTCCTGTCGTTCCGGAACCTCAGCGGTGCCGAGGACGAGAAGTTCTGGTTCTGCGACAGCCAGCACTGGCCGACGGTGTTCAAGCCGTTCGAGACGATCGGCGGCGAGTTCGCCGTCAAGTGCCTGGGGCAGTACAACACCCGGCACCTGCTCATCCCGCCGGCCAACGGCATCGAGTTCAAGATCCATCTCGGCTACCTCTACATGAGCCCGGTGCCCGTGCCCGAGGCGGAGGTCGCTGCCCGGGTGCCCGAGTTCGAGCGACGCGCCGGCCACTACTTCCAGAACTGGGACAGCATGCTCGACGGCTGGCACACGAAGGTGCGCGCCACCATCGCCGAGATGGAGACCCTGTCGTTCGAGGCGCTGCCCGACGCCGTCCCCTTCGACGACATCGTCGCCGGCGTGGCCAAGGACGGGTCGGAGAAGCTCATGGAGAGCTACGACCGCCTCATCCAGCTCTGCTACCAGAACTGGCAGTACCACTTCGAGTTCCTCAACCTCGGCTACCTCGCCTACCTCGACTTCTTCGGCTTCTGCAAGCAGCTCTTCCCCGGCATCCCCGACCAGTCCATCGCGAAGATGGTCCAGGGCGTCGACATGGAGCTCTTCCGCCCCGACGACGAGCTCAAGAAGCTCGCGCTGCTCGCCGTCGAGAAGGGCCTGCAGGCGGCGTTCGCCGACACCGACGACGTCCAGGGCACGCTCGACCGGATCGCGGCCCTCGACGGTGGCGCGGAGTGGCTCGCCGCTTGGACCGAGGCCCAGGACCCCTGGTTCAACTTCACCGTCGGCAACGGCTTCTACGGCCACGACAAGTACTGGATCGAGCACCTCGAGATCCCCCTCGGATACGTCAAGGACTACATCCGTCGGGTCGACGAGGGGCACCAGATCCTGCGCCCCGTCGAGGAGCTCGTCGCCGAGCGCGACCGCGTGGTGAGCGAGTACCGCGACCTCGTGCCGGCCGAGCTGGTCGCCGACTTCGACGCCAAGGTGGGCCTGGCGGCGACCGCCTACCCCTACGTCGAGAACCACAACTTCTACATCGAGCACTGGACGATGGGCGTCTTCTGGCGCAAGGTCCGTCAGCTCGGCCGCGTCTTCGCCGACGCCGGCTTCTGGGCCGACCAGAGCGACCTGCTCTACCTGACCCGCGGCGAGGTGCGCGACGCGATCTTCGACCTCGTGACGGGCTGGGCCGTCGGCGCCGAGCCGACGGGACCGCACTACTGGCCCAAGGAGATCGAGCGCCGTCGCGGCATCATCGACGCCCTGTCGAGCCAGCGCCCGCAGCCGGCCCTCAACACGCCGCCCGCCGAGATCACCGAGCCGTTCACGATGATGCTCTACGGCATCACGACCGAGCAGGTTCAGCAGTGGCTCGGTGACGACGACACCGCCGAGTCGGGGACGATCACGGGCATGGCCGCCTCCCCCGGCGTCGCCGAGGGCCTGGCCCGCGTCGTCACGCACGCAGACCAGCTCGGCGAGGTGCAGGAGGGCGAGATCCTCGTCGCCACCATCACCGCGCCCTCGTGGGGACCGATCTTCGGCAAGATCAAGGCGACCGTCACCGACATCGGCGGAATGATGAGCCACGCCGCGATCGTCTGCCGCGAGTACGCCCTTCCCGCCGTCACCGGCACCGGCAACGGGTCCACGACGATCCGCACGGGCCAGCGCATCCGGGTCGACGGCAACACCGGCCGCGTCGAGCTGCTCGAGGACTGAGCGCTCGTGGCCGACTCCACCTCCACCGCGTCCGCCCGCACCGTGCTCGTCACGGGCGCGGCCGGCGGGCTCGGGCGCAGCTTCGCGCTCGGGTTCGCCGAGCGCGGCTACCGCGTCGCCGTCGCCGACATCAACGCCGACGGCGTGGCCGAGACCGCACGCCTCGTCGAGGACGCGGGCGGCAAGGCCTGGCACGGGACCGTCGACGTGACGTCGACGGCCTCGACCGAGGCCCTCGCCCGCGAGGTGGCCGGCTTCGGAGACGGGCGCATCGACGTCGTCGTCAACAACGCCGCCGTCTACGCGACCCTCAACCGCTCGCCGCTCGAGGACATCGACCCCGCCGAGTGGGACACCGTCATGGCGGTCAACCTCAAGGGCCCCTGGCTCGTCGTGCGGGCCTGCAGCCCGTACCTCCCCGAGGGGGCCAGCGTCGTCAACCTCGCGTCGGCGACGGTCTACAGCGGGTCGGAGCAGTGGCTGCACTACGTCGCCTCGAAGGGCGGCGTCATCGCGATGACCCGGGTCATGGCCAAGGAGCTCGGCCGCCGCGGCATCACCGTCAACGCGATCGCCCCCGGATTCACCCTCACCGAGGCGAGCCTCGGGCTCATGGAGAACGCCGAGCAGTACGGCGTCGACCGGTGCGCGCTGCGCCGCTCCAGCCAGCCGGAGGACATCGTCGGTGCAGCGCTCTTCCTCGCCGGCTCCGACAGCGCGTACATCAGCGGCCAGACGCTCGTCGTCGACGGCGGCCGCCAGTTCATCTGAACGAGCAACCCGAGCTCACCACCAGACCTCAGGAGCAAGACATGGCACAGATCACCTACACCGACACCACCGGCGACGCACGCACCGTCACGGCGACGGTGGGCGACTCCGTCATGGAGACCGCGGTGCGCAACGGCGTGCCCGGCATCGTGGCCGAGTGTGGCGGATCCCTGTCCTGCGCGACCTGCCACGTCTTCGTCGACGACGCCGACTTCGCCGGCCTCCCCCCGATGGAGGACATGGAGGACGAGATGCTCTACGGCGCCGCCGTGGACCGCGGCCCGACCTCCCGGCTGTCGTGCCAGATCAAGGTCGTCGAGGAGATGGACCTGCACGTGACGACGCCCGAGACGCAGGTCTGACGTGTCCGGCCTGCTCATCATCGGCTCGTCCCAGGCGGGGGTGCAGCTCGCGGTGTCGCTGCGTGCGCTGGGCCACGAAGGTCCGATCACCTTGCTGGGCGAGGAGAACCACCGGCCCTACCAGCGGCCGGCCCTCTCCAAGGAGTTCCTCCAGGACGTCATCACCAAGGAGTCGCTGATCTTCCGCACCCAGGAGTACTGGGACGAGCACCGCATCCGCGTCGTCAAGAACGAGCGGGTGGTACGCATCGACAAGCACGCGGACGGGTCCGGGGTCGCGCACGCCATCTCGGGAGCGCAGTTCCCCTTCGACCGGCTCGCGCTCACCGTCGGCGCCCGCGCCCGGCGCCTCCCGCTGCCCGGGGCGGACCTCCCCGGCGTGCTCTACCTCCGCAACGCCGACGACGCGCTCGAGCTCAAGGCCCGCGTCCCGGCCGTCCAGGACGTCGTGGTCATCGGAGGTGGCTTCATCGGCATCGAGGCAGCCGCCAGTCTGCGCAAGCTCGGCAAGACGGTGACCCTCGTCGAGGCCGGACCCCGCCTCGTCGGCCGCGCGGTCGGCGACGAGACGGCCGAGTTCCTCCGCGCCCACCACGCGGCCGCCGGCATCGAGGTGCTCCTCGGCGCCGAGGTGGGGCGCATCATCCCCCGGGCCGAGCGGGGCGACCGTGTCGGTGGGGTCGAGGTCGACGGCCGCACCATCCCCGCCGACCTCGTGCTGGTCGGCGTCGGGGTCGTGCCCAACACCGAGCTCGCCGAGAGCATCGGCCTCGCCTGCGACAACGGCATCGTCGTCGACCGTTATGCCGTCGCCTCCGACGGCGTGACCCTGGCCGTCGGTGACGTGGCCAACCAGCCCAACCCGGTGCCGGGTGCGCCCGACGGCGACCGGGTGCGCTTCGAGAGCGTCAACAACGCCGTGGAACAGGCGAAGGTCGCCGCGTACTCCATCACGGGCCGCCAGGAGGAGTACGCCGGCATCCCGTGGTTCTGGTCCAACCAGGGCGACCTCAAGCTGCAGATCGCCGGGCTCAGCTCGGGGCACGACCGCACCGTCGTGCGCCGTGACGACGCCCGAGGCCGGTTCTCGGTCCTCTACTACCGCTGCGGTCGCATCATCGCGGCCGACTGCGTCAACAACCCCCTGGACTTCATGGCGGTGAAATCCGCTCTCGCACAAGGCGCGTCGATCCCACCCGATGAGGCCGCCGACCCCGCCACCCCGCTCAAGTCGATCACGAGGAACGACCCGCGATGACTCATCCCCTGCCCCCGACCCCCGTGGCCGCCACCGGCCCGGTGGACACCACCCCCATCACACTGACGCCCGCAGGCGGGGTCGACCTCGACCCGGTGTGGAAGAGCGTCGTCCCCGAGACCCGGACCCGGGGCAACGACATCCACCTGCCGATCTCCCTCGCGTACGCCGAGCGCCTCTGCCGCGCCTACCCGCAGGCGGACTCGCGCCTCGTGCGCGTCGCGATCCTGCTCCACGACACCGGCTGGGGGCGCGTCGACGAGACCCGCATCATCTCGGAGGGCTTCGGTGGTGACTGGCGCAAGGCCGCCATCCGCTTCGAGCACGAGAAGCAGGGCTGCGTCATCGCTCGCGAGGTGCTGCCCCCGCTCGGCTACGACGAGCAGTTCGTCGACGACGTCTGCGCCATCATCGACGGGCACGACACCCGGCACGAGGCGTACAGCCTGGAGGACGCGATGATGCGCGACGCCGACCGGCTGTGGCGCTTCGACCCCGCGGGCATCGCGTTGGCATCCGGGTGGTTCGGCATGGACCCGGCGACCTACACCGACCGGCTCCGCGCCGAGATCATCCCCGAGCTGCTCACCGAGGCCGGCATCGCCATGGCGACGGCAGCCCTGGACCGCGCGACGGCTCTGCTCAAGACGGACGTGCTGCGATGATCCTCGACCGTGCGGACCTCGACCTGCCGTGGACGCACGTCGACGACCACTACGTCGACGGGACGTGGGCCCCGTCGACGGGCGACGCCCGCACCCAGGTCGTCGACCCGGCCACCGAGGAGGTCTGGGGCTCCGTCCCGGACGCCACGCCCGACGACGTCGAGTCCGCCATGGCGGCGGCCGACCGCGCGTTCCGCACCGGCCCGTGGCCGCGGCTGACCGCGGGCGAACGGGCGGCCTACCTGAGGGGTGTCGCCGACGAGATCGAGAAGCGCGCGGAGCAGCTCGCGCTCACCATCTCGCGCGAGAACGGCACTCCCCTGTCCGAGAGCCGCGGTGCCGCGAGCAACGCAGCCGGTATCTTCCGGTGGTTCGCCGGCGTCGCCGACCACCTCGACGCCGACGACGTGCGCCCGTTCCCGGCGCTGGCGGGTTCCGAGTCCGTCGTACGCCGCGACCCCGTCGGCGTGTGCGTGCTCATCGCCCCGTGGAACTTCCCGATCAACCTCGTGGCCATCAAGCTGGCGCCCGCACTCCTCGCCGGGTGCACCGTCGTCGTCAAGCCGGCCTCGCCCACTCCTCTCTCGATCCGCTTCGTCGTCGAGGCGGTCGAGGCGGCGGGCGTACCGGCCGGCGTCGTCAACCTCCTCACCGGGTCGGGGGCGGTCGGTGACGCTCTCGTGCGCCATCCGCTCACCGCCAAGGTCGCCTTCACCGGCTCGACGCCGGTCGGGCGCAGGATCGCAGCCGCCTGCGGCGAGCTGCTGCGCCCGGTCACCCTCGAGCTGGGCGGCAAGTCGTCGGCGGTCGTGCTGCCCGACGCCGACCTCGAGGCCATGGCGGCGGTCCTCGTCCGCTCGTGCATGCGCAACACCGGGCAGACGTGCTACATCAGCACCCGCATCCTCGCGCCGGCCGAGCGTTACGACGAGGTCGTCGACATGGTGACCCGCACCATCGGCGACGGCCGCCAGGGTGACCCACTCGACGACGAGACGGTGTTCGGACCCGTCGCCACCAGGGCGCAGTACGACAGCGTGCTGGACCACCTCGAGTCGGCCCGCCGGGAGGGAGCCCGCGCGACGACAGGTGGACGGGCCCGCAACGGCCAGGGCTACTTCGTCGAGCCGACTGTGCTCGCCGACGTCACCCCCGACATGCGGGTCGCGCGTGAGGAGATCTTCGGCCCGGTCATCACGGTGCTGCGCTACGAGACGGTCGACGAGGCCGTCGCCCTGGCCAACGACACCGGGTTCGGGCTCGGCGGCCTCGTCTTCTCCAGCGACCCGCAGGCCGCCCAGGAGGTGGCGGAGCGGATGGACACGGGCTCGGTCGGCATCAACTTCTTCGCCTCGAACCACAGCGCGCCGTTCGGCGGCCGCCACGACTCGGGCCTCGGCGTCGAGTACGGCCTCGAGGGTCTCGCCGCCTACGTCACCTACAAGTCGATCCACCGCCGCACGCCTACACGGGGGTCCAGATGAGCACGCCGACGACGAGCAGGACCACGGTCGGCATCGTGGGGGCCGGGCCGGCCGGCCTGATGCTCTCGCACCTGCTGCACCGCGCCGGCATCGACTCGATCGCCGTCGACAACCGCAGCCGCACCGAGATCGAGCAGACGGTGCGCGCCGGCATCCTCGAGGCCGACAGCGTGCGCCTGCTCGTCGACACCGGCGTGTCCGACCGCGTGCTGCGTGAAGGCCACGCCCACGACGGGATCGAGCTGCGCTTCGGGGGCGTCGGCCACCGGATCGACTTCAAGGGACTCGTGGGCGAGTCGGCGTGGCTCTACCCGCAGACCGACGTCTTCGTCGACCTGGCGGCCTCACGCGAGCGCGACGGTGCCGACGTGCGGTTCGCCGTCACCGACACCCGAGTCGAGGACGTCCTCGGCGACCGGCCACGGATCCGCTTCACCGACTCCTCCGGCGCGTCGCAGGTGATCGAGTGCGACTACCTCGTCGGCGCCGACGGGTCGCGCAGCATGTGCCGCCACGAGATCCCGGAGGCGCAGCGCCGGCAGTTATCGCGCGAGTACCCCTTCGCCTGGTTCGGCATCCTCTGCGAGGCGCCGCACAGCGCTCCCGAGCTCGTCTACGCCCACTCCGACCGCGGCTTCGCCCTCATCAGCCAGCGCTCCGAGACGCTCCAGCGGATGTACTTCCAGTGCGACCCCGACGAGGACGTCGACGCCTGGAGCGACGACCGCATCTGGGAGGAGCTGCAGTCCCGCGTGAGCGGGCCCGACGGTTTCACCCTCAAGGAGGGGCCGATCACCGACCGATCCGTGCTGCGCTTCCGCAGCTTCGTCTGCGAGCCGATGCGCCACGGCAACATGCTGCTGGCGGGCGATGCGGCCCACACGGTGCCGCCCACGGGCGCCAAGGGGCTCAACCTCGCCCTCGCCGACGTCAAGGTGCTGGCCGAGGTGCTCGAGCAGGCGGTGCGCACCGGCGACAAGGACGTGCTCGACACCTACAGCCCGCGGGCCCAGTCGCGGGTGTGGAAGGCCCAGCACTTCTCCTACTGGATGACGAGCATGCTGCACTCGGTCCCGGGCGCCACCGACTTCGACCGTCGCCGCCAGCTGGGCGAGCTGGCCATGGTGACCGGCTCGGAGGCCGGTTCCCGGTTCCTGGCCGAGGCCTACACGGGCTGGCCGGAGCGCGCGTCGGGTCGCGGCTGAGCGGTCAGGTGCGCTCGACCCCGCGCAGCAGCAGGGTGACCACCCCGTCGGCCCAGCCGCGCCGGGCCCGTCCGTGCCGGAGCAGCTCGCCGAGGTAGGCGCCGAAGGCGAGCCCCGCCAAGGCATCGGCGTCGACGTCGGGTCGCACCTGCCCGTGCCGGATGTCGGAGTCGATCTCTTGCTGCAGCTGCGCCAGCCGCGCGCCGAGCATCCTGCGCAGAGCTGACGCGAAGGCAGGGTCGGAGCCGGCCAGCACGGCGGCGACCGCACCGCGACCGACCTGCTCCTCGACGAGCACACGCACCTGCTCGAGCAGCCAGCGCAGCTTGTCCGTCAGGGGCAGGTCCGCGTGCGGCAGGGAGGCCTCGGTCATCCGGTCCAGGGTGGCTGCGATGAGGGCGTCACGGTCGCGGTACCGGCGGTAGACGGTCGTGCGGGCGACCCCGGACCGGGCCGCCACCCCGTCGACGTGCACTGCCTGGGGGCCCTGCTCACGCATCAGCTGCAGGGCGGCTCCGGCGATGCGCTCGTCGACGGTGGCGTCGCGCGGTCTTCCGGCGGGCACCACGCACCTCCTCGGGAACAAACGACGCCTCAAATTCGCTACACCAAATGTAGCGTAATTGAGCTGCGGTGAGACACCGCGGAAGGAGTGGCACCCATGCCCCCCACCACGACCCTCGTCTTCGGCGCAGTGGCGATCCTCGTCGTCGTCGCCTGGTTCGTGTTCGGCGTCATCGACGGGACGCGCGCGGAGCCCGACCACGACTCCCGCAGCGACCCCCGCAGCGACCCCCGCACCGACGCCGGCACCGACCCGTCGCACCAGAGAACCGGCGGCTGAGCACCCCTCGCGCGGGACGGCGGGGCCGTCGGGGACGGGTGCGGGGACACCGCCCCCGACGGCTGACCGGGACGGCCCAGGGGAAGCCGTGGACCGGTCGGCACGAGCGGCATGTCAGGGGAAACATGATCACTCGAGGCGCGGGAAGAGGTCGCCAGCCCGCAGCGTACAGATACCCCATGAGGTATGTGCATGGAAAGGTTAATACCCCTTCGGGTATGTTCGTCAAATCGGGCTACGATCTCGTCCGTCTCCCTCACGCCCAACCCCACCCAGGAGCCTTTCGTGGTCACTCTCAACAGCGAAGACATGACGCCCGTCCTCAACCGGCTCCGTCGGGCCCAGGGGCAGATCGGCGGCGTCATCCGCCTCATCGAGGATGGTCGTGACTGCCGCGACGTCGTGACCCAGCTCGCGGCGGTCAACCGCGCTCTCGACCGCGCCGGGTTCGCCATCGTCTCCTCAGGACTGCGCGAGTGCCTGGCCTCGCCCGAGGGCCTCACCTCCGAGGACCAGGCCACGATGGAGAAGCTCTTCCTCACGCTCGCCTGACGGTCCGGGGCACCGCTCGTCGTACTCTCCCCGGAGACGTGTCGATTCCGGGCACGGTCGTTCGTGTAGCAGGTGTCGACGCGGTCCGGAGTCACCCGGGCCGCCACTGAGCGAAGGAGCAGACGCATGGCCGAGTACCTCCTGTACTTCAACCAGCAGTGGGTGGGCGACCACCCGGAGGAGTGGTTCCGAGGACGCGGGCCGCTGGCCATGGGCGTGGTCAACGACATGAAGGCCGCAGGCGTGTACGTCTTCGCCGGTGGCCTCGAGGAGGAGGACGGCCCCGTCTACCACGCCGACCCCGACACCGACAGCGGCACGGCGATGGTCACAGACGGCCCCTACGTCGAGACCAAGGAGTGGCTCGGCGGCTTCGCGATCGTGGACGTGCCCGACGACGCGACCGCCACGATGTGGGGCGCCAGGATCGCCGAGGCGTGCGGCTGGCCCCACGAGGTCCGCCGCTTCAAGCCCCAGCCGCCTACAGGTTGAGCGGTTCGAGGTGAAAGCGCGTCGCATCTGACGCGCTTTCACCTCGAACCCGGCGGGTGGCTCCGGGCGCGCGGCTACGGCACGCCGGCGACGGCATACAGCTTCCAGCTGCCGGGGACGCCCTTGAGCCGATGGCTCCCCCGGTCGCTGAAGGTGATGCCCGAGCCCACGACGAGGTCGGTCACCGTGCCCGACGCGAGGATCTCGCTCGGGCCGGCGAGGGCCATGACCCGGGCGGCGAGGTGCACGGCGATGCCGCCGATGTCGTCGCCGACGCGCTCGATCTCGCCCGTGTGGGCGCCCTGGCGCACCTCGAGCCCGATGAGGTGCATCGAGTCACGGATGCGTGCGGCACAGAGCAGCGCCCGCGCCGGACCGTCGAACGTCGCGAGGAAGCCGTCGCCCGTCGTCGCGACCTCGCGCCCCCGGAAGGCCGCGAGGTTGCGACGCACGATCTCGTCGTGGGCCGCCCGGAGCCCGAGCCAGCGGTCGTCGCCGAGCCGCGCCGCGAGGTCGGTCGAGCCGACGACGTCGGTGAAGAGCACGGTGGCGAGCTCGCGCTGCGTGGGGATCTCGGGCGACGTGCTCGGCGCCGCGCTGAGGAACTGCGCGACCTCGCGCAGGACGTCGTCGTTCTGCGGGGTGTAGAAGGGGTAGCAGTCGGCGCCGGGCAGCTCGTGCAGCGTCGCGGCCGGCAGGTGCTCGGCGAGGTAGCGCCCGAAGTCCGCCCGGTAGTGCACGTTGTCGGTGCGCTGCAGCACGAGCGTGGGGACCGAGATGGCAGCGAGGACGGCGCGCACGTCGAGCTTCGTCACCCACTCGTACATCGTCGAGGCGGCGCCCGGCGGCATCGCCAGGCGCTGGTAGCGCAGGAACCACTCCTGCCAGCGCGGGTCGTGGGCGATGGTCGGCGCGGTGACCTCGAGCATGCGGGCGTCCTGCCCCCACCAGGTCGAGTAGCGCTCGAGCAGGATCGCGTGGGCGCTCTCCGGCATACCGATCGGGTAGTCGGGCGCGCGCAGCCAGCGGGCGTAGGAGTTGACGAGCACGAGCTGGCGCACCCGCGCGGGATAGGTCGCTGCGAGCAGCATCGCCATCGGACCGCCCTCCGTGTCACCGATGACGACGGCCTGCTTCGAGCCGACGGCGTCGAGCACGAGCCGTGCGTCGTCCATCCACTGCTCGAGGGTCGGCAGCGAGCGCAGCGAGACGGGGTCGGAGACGCCGGTGCCGCGCTTGTCGAAGCAGATGACGCGGCCCAGGCGGCCGAGCCGGCTGAAGTAGTGGGCCAGGGAGGGCTCGTCCCACATCGCGTCGAGGTTGGTGCTCCAGTTCGTGACGAAGAGCAGGTCCCGAGGCCCCTCCCCGAACACCTGGTACGCGACGTAGCCGTCGACCGACTCGACGTATGTCGTCTGCGGGCGCATCCCTCCCCCTGCGTCGTGGTCCACGCCCAGTCTGCACCTTCGGGAAACGCCGGGTGGGTGTCATCGCACGCCTTGCGACGCCGTCGACGTGCCACCCTTGCAGCCATGACCGACGCGAACGCGCCCGACGCCGCCGACGTCGCCGACCACCAGGGCGTCGCGACCCGTGTGCTCATCGGACCGGGGGCGCTGCGGCACGTCCCGTCCGAGGTCGGACGCATCGGCGCGCGGCGCGTGCTGCTCGTGACGACGCCGTCGGCGGCCGCTGCAGGTGACGCGCTCGCCGCCGCGCTGGGCGGGCGGCTCGCGGCACGGTTCGACGGCCCGAGGGTCCACACGCCGGTGGACGTGACCGAGCGCGCCCTCGCGATCGTCACCGACCACCGAGCCGATGCCGTCGTCGCGGTGGGCGGAGGTTCCGCGGTCGGGCTCGGCAAAGCGCTCAGCGCGCGCACCGGCATACCCCAGGTGGCCGTGCCGACGACGTATGCCGGGTCGGAGGTCACGCCCGTCCTCGGCGAGACCCGGGGCGGGGTGAAGACCACCCGCCGCGACCCCGCGCTCGCCCCGGGGACCGTCGTCTACGACCCGGAGCTGACCCTGTCGATGCCGCGCGGGCTCACCCTGACGAGCGCCCTGAACGCGCTGGCGCACGCCGTCGAGGCGCTCTGGGCCCCCGACCGCACACCGGTGAGCGACGCCCTCGCCACGGAGGCCGCCCATGAGATCGTCGCGGCGCTGCCCGACGTGCTCGCCGACCTCGGTGACGTGCGCGCACGGTCCAGGGTCCAGGCCGGTGCGTGGCTCGCCGGGACCTGCCTCGCGCAGACGCGGATGGGCCTGCACCACCAGCTCGCCCATGCTCTCGGCGGCACCTTCGACCTGCCACACGCGGAGCTGCACGCGATGCTGCTGCCGCACGTCATGGACTTCGACCTGCCGGCTGCCCCCGATGCCGCCGGTCGCCTCGAGCGCGCCCTCGGCACCGACCCCGTACGCGTGGTGCGCGGACTCGCCGACGCCCACGAGGGTGCGCGCCGACTTCGCGAGCTCGGGGTCCCTCGGGCGGCACTGGCGGGCGTGGCCGAACGCGTGGTCGCAGCGCCCTACCCCAACCCCCGACCGCTCGACCTCGGGTCGGTGACCGAGCTGCTCGAACGCGCCTGGTGACACGGGCCATCCCGGATCTACGCTGGAAGGCGCAACCTGTCTCCGAGGAGCTTCGGCAGTCGCAGGAGGGGTGGTCATGAAGCGGAACGCGGTCGAGCTGCGTGACGTCGGCCTACTGGCACTTCGGCTCGGCTTCGGCGCAGTGATGATGGCGCACGGCGCCCAGAAGCAGTTCGGCGCCTTCGGCGGGCACGGGATCGAGGGGACGGCCGCGTTCTTCGACGAGGTCGGTTTCAGACCCGGCCGGCTCAATGCTCGGCTCGCGGCCGCCTCGGAGCTCGGTGGCGGCGCCCTGCTGGCCGTAGGCCTCGCCACCCCTGCGGCCGGGGCAGCCGCAGCCGGAACGATGCTGGTCGCGGGGTCGATCAGCCGCGAGCACGGCTTCTTCGCGCAGGAGGGCGGCATCGAGTACCAACTGGTCCTGGCCCTGGTGGGGGGCGCGTTGGCCCTGACGGGGTCGGGTCGTCTGTCGCTCGACCACAGCACTCGGCACGTCGTCGACAAGCCGTGGATGAGGGTCTTCGCCGCGACGTCGGTCGTCCCGGCTGCCGTCTTCGTGGTGTCCCGTCGTGAGAGGGCTTTGGCGGCGACTGCTGAGGATGACGACGCGCAGGCGAGCGACCAGCCGGGGTCCGCGTCGCAGGCGTAGGCGCTCGGTTCACGTCTACAGGCGGCGCGCCGAACCGGCACCTCGACGTGACCGCTCTCAGCCCTTCTCCGCGCCCGGCTTTGGGGCCTTCCCTCAGCGGTCGGTCATCCGGGAGTGCTCGCTCTGCAGTGCCGTGAGCGGATGCACCGCGTGAGCCCGGCGCTGCCGTTTCCCGGTGAGCACACCTCAGGCGGCGGCCGAGGACGTCGTGTCGGGTCGCGTGGCCATCGGGACGACCGTGGCCCGGCCCCGGCGCAGGAGGCCGTTGGGAAGCGACAGGCGGAAGACCTTCTTCCACGCGGACGCCACCTGACGCGGGAGCGAGCCCGTCGTGTAGGTCAGGCCGTACCTCCGGAAGAGCTCCTGCACCTGCGGGGCGATCTCCTGGTAGCGGTTGCTCGGCAGGTCGGGGAAGAGGTGGTGCTCGATCTGGAAGCTGAGGTTGCCGGTCATGAAGTGCATGGCCTTGCTGCCGCTGATGTTGGCCGAGCCGAGCATCTGGCGCAGGTACCACTCGCCGCGGGTCTCCCCCACGATCGAGCGTCGCTCGAAGGTCTCGACGCCCTCGGGGAAGTGGCCGCACATGATGACCGAGTGGGTCCAGAGGTTGCGGATGAGGTTGGCCGTGGCGTTGGCCGTCAGCGTGCTGAGGAACGACGGGCCGGACAGGAGCGGGTGGATGACGTAGTCCTTCGTCATCTGGTTGCGGATCTTCTTCAGCGTCACCTTGGCGCGCGCCCGGAAGTCGGGGTCCTGGCGTCGCTCCTTGGTGGCGAGGTTCTTGCCGAGCTCGAGGTCGTAGGCCGCGATGCCGTACTCGAAGAAACAGGCGTTGACGAAGTTCCACAGCGGCTGCGCGGCGTAGAGCGGCACCCAGCGCTGGTCCTCGTCGACGCGCATGATGCCGTAGCCGAGGTCGTTGTCCTTGCCGATGACGTTCGTGTACGTGTGGTGCAGCTCGTTGTGCGAGTGCTTCCACTGCTCCGAGGGGCTGGCGTTGTCCCACTCCCACGTCGTCGAGTGGATCTTCGGGTCGCGCATCCAGTCCCACTGGCCGTGCATGACGTTGTGCCCGATCTCCATGTTCTCGATGATCTTGGCGACGGCGAGGCCGGCGGTGCCGACGAGCCAGGCCGGCGGGAACATCGACACGAGAAGGACTGCGCGAGAGCCGAGCTCGAGCTTGCGCTGGGTGGCGATGACCTTGCGGATGTAGGCCGCGTCATCGGCGCCGCGGGTGTCGATGACGGACTGACGGATGGCGTCGAGCTCGACGCCGATCTGCTCGATGTCCGCGGCGCTGAGGTGCCCGATGGGGTTGTGGGCCTTCTTCTGCAGGACGGTCATGGTGACTCCTCTTGGGGTCTGGTCTCAGTGGTCAGTGGTCGATGACGCAGGCGCCGGCGGCTGCGGAGATGCACGTCTGGATCGGGACGCCCTGGCCCTCGGTCTCGCCCGGCGTCGCCGTCGTGACCTCGCCGGTGCGCAGGTCGCGCACGGCGCCCTCGCGCAGCGGCAGCACGCAGCCGAAGCAGATGCCCATGCGGCACCCGGACGGCATGAGCACGCCGGCGGCCTCGGCAGCATCGAGGATGGGTGTCGCGCCGTCGGCGTCGACCGTCGTGTCGGAGCCGGTGAAGTCGACGGTGCCGCCCTCGCCGACGACGAGCGTCGTCGCCCGGAACTGCTCGGTGAGCAGGCCCAGCCCGCGCTGGTCGTGGTGTCGCTGGAGGGCGTCGAGGAGCCCGCCGGGGCCGCAGGCGAGCGTCGTCCGCTCGAGCAGGTCGGGCACGAGGATGTCGAGGTCGTCGACGTCGAGCACGCCGTGCTCGTCGTCGTAGCGGGCGACGAGGCGGATCAGGCCTGCCTCGTCGAGGGCCCGGAGGTTGTCGATGAAGATCGAGTGCGGCTCGCTCGGCGCCACGTGCACGACGACGATGTCGTATGCCGCCGCGCGGGGCAGGCGTACGACGCCCCCATCGGCGACGGGGAAGAGGTTGCGCAGCATGCCGATGACCGGCGTGACGCCGGAGCCGGCCGTGACGAAGAGGAACTTGCCCCCATCGGTGGGCAGCACGAACTCGCCCTGCGCCTGCTCGAGGTGCACGAGCGTGCCCGGTCGGGACTCGCGCACGAGGTGGTTGCTGACCAGGCCGTCGGGCACGGCCTTGACGGTGATGGAGATGTTGCCGTCGGCGCGCGGGCCGTGGGTGAGGGAGTAGGCCCGCCACTGGCGTACGCCGTCGACGTCGACGCCGACGCGTACGTACTGCCCCGGCACGTGGCCGGCCCAGTCGGCGCCCGGGCGGATGACGACGGTGGCCGCGTCGACGGTCTCGGGGCTGACCTCGACGATGCGGCCGCGCAGGTCGGCACCGGGGCGCAGCGGGTCGAAGAGGTCGAGGTAGTCGGCCGGCAGGAGGGGCGACGTCGCGCGCTCGGCCAGGGCGACGATCCGTCGGCGCAGCGACGGTCGGGCGGCTCGGGTCGAGGGTGCTAGCAGGCTCATGTCTCCAGCATGACTGACAGACAAGGGTAAGATCCTGACCGCAGGGCGTGAAGAGTGTGGGAACTCTTGTTCGGAGGGAACAGTTGATGGCGTCAGAGCCTGCCCGGGCGACCGCTCGAGGCGCAGCAGACCTCCAGCTCGACCACGCCGTGCTCCGCCAGCTGCGTGAGCGCCTCCCCGCCATCGCTGCGACCACGGTCGCGGCGGTGGTCGACGAGGTCCCCGACTACCGCGGGGCGCTCGGCGGGGTAGCGGGCGACACCATCGAGCGCGCCGTGCAGATGGCCATCGCCGGCTTCCTCAAGCTCGCGGGCGGGGGCCGGGACGTCGACGCGAGCACGCCACTGGGCCCCACCCGCGAGGGCGCGTACGCCCTGGGGCGCGGCGAGGCGCGGGGTGGACGGTCGATGGACAGCCTGCTCGCGGCATACCGAGTCGGGGCGAGGGTGGCGTGGCGCGAGCTGGCCGCCGCCGCGGCCGACGCGGGGCTCACGGCAGCGACGATGGCGAAGTTCGCCGAGCTGCTCTTCGCCTACATCGACGAGCTGTCGGCGGCCAGCGTCGCCGGGCACACCGACGAGCTGACGACCAGTGGCCGCGTGCGAGACCGCTACCGCGAGCGGCTCGGTCAGCAGCTGCTCGCCCGTGCCGGTGCCGACGTTCTCGCCGCGGCCGCTGACCGCGCCGAGTGGACCCCGCCGGCGTCCCTGACCGCGGTGCTGCTGCCGGCAGCCGAGGCCCGCCGCGCCGTCGCCTCCCTCCACGCGGACACCCTCCAGGTCGGCGAGGACCTGCAGGGCATCGAGGACGCCGACCCCGACCACCCGCTCACCCTGCTGCTCGTCCCCGACGCGGACGGCACGGGGCGTCGGCACCTGCTGCGGCAGCTGCGGGGGCGCCACGCCGTCGTCGGGCCACCGCGCCCCTGGGCGGAGGCGCGGTCCTCCTACGACCGCGCCCTGCGAACGGCGGCGCTGGCGCGGCCGTCGCGCACCGGCGCTGCGGTGGACAGCGAGCGGCACCTGGCCGACCTCGTGCTGACAGCCGACACCGAGGCGCTGGCCGACCTGCGCGACCACGCCCTGGCCCCACTCGCCGATCTGTCGCCCAGCACGCGGGAGCGGCTCGCCGAGACCTTGCTGTCGTGGCTGCTGCACCAGGGCCGCCGCGAGGAGGTGGCCGCCGCCCTGCACGTGCACCCGCAGACCGTGCGCTACCGGATGGGGCAGCTCCGCGAGCTCTACGGCGACCGTCTGGCCGACCCAGCGGTGGTGCGTGAGCTCGTGCTCGCTCTCTCCCCGACCCGGTGACCCGCCCTGCTTGGCCGCGCGACCGACGGCCGGTCAGCGCACGATGACGCCATCGATCGGCCTGGGCCACCTGCGGGTCGTCGGGTTGGTCCGCGTCAGAGCAGCACGACGGTCCGGTTGCCGTGCAGGATGACCCGCCCCTCGCAGTGCCACTTCACGGCGTTCGACAGGGCCCGGCACTCGGTGTCCCGTCCCGCGGCCACGAGGTCCTCGGGTCCGAACGAGTGGTCGACCTCGCGCACCTGCTGGGAGATGATCGGGCCCTCGTCGAGCTCGCTGCTGACGTAGTGCGCCGTCGCGCCGACCGTCTTGACGCCGCGCTCCCACGCCTGGTGGTACGGCTTGGCCCCCTTGAAGCTCGGCAGGAACGAGTGGTGGATGTTGATGGCCCTTCCGGTGAGCTGCTCGGTGAGGTCGTCGCTGAGGATCTGCATGTAGCGCGCGAGCACGACGAGCTCGATCTCGAAGCGGTCGACGAGGTCGAGCAGCCTCGCCTCCGCCGCCGGCTTGGTCGCGGCAGTGACCGGCACGTGGAAGAACGGGATGCCGTGCCACTCGACGAGCGCTCGGTGGTCGGGGTGGTTGGACACGACGGCAGCGATCTCCATCGGCAGCTCCCCGACGCGGGAGCGGAAGAGCAGGTCGTTGAGGCAGTGCGCGAACTTCGACACCATGACGAGGACCCGCCGCTTCGCCGAGGCCTCACGCAGCTCGAAGCGCATGCCGTGCCGCTGCGCCACGGCGGCGAAGGCCTCGCGCAGGGCGTCGACGCCCGGGTCGGACTGGTCGCCGGCGATCGCGAAGTGCACGCGGAGGAAGAAGTGCCCGCCGCGTACGTCGTCGAACTGCTTGAGCTCGTGGATGTCACCGTGCTGGTCCATGAGGAAGCCGGACACGGCATGGACGAGGCCGGGGGCCTCGGGGCAGTCGAGCGTGAGGACGTAGCCCACCTGCTGGGTGACGGCACTCGTGACGGTGCTCATGCGAGACTCCTCTCGTGGACGGGCCTGACGGCCCGCGTGTCAGCACTCGATGACGTTGACGGCGAGGCCACCTCGCGACGTCTCCTTGTACTTGATCTTCATGTCGGCGCCGGTCTCGCGCATCGTCTTGACGGCCTGGTCGAGGGTCACCTTGTGCTCCCCGTCGCCCTGCATCGCGAGCCGCGCCGCGTTGACGGCCTTGACCGAGGCGATGGCGTTGCGCTCGATGCAGGGGATCTGCACGAGGCCGCCGACCGGGTCGCAGGTCAGTCCGAGGTTGTGCTCGATCCCGATCTCGGCCGCGTTCTCGACCTGTTCCGGTGTGCCGCCGAGCACGGCGCACAGGCCCGCTGCCGCCATCGAGCAGGCCGATCCCACCTCGCCCTGGCACCCGACCTCGGCGCCCGAGATCGAGGCGCCCAGCTTCACGATGATGCCGACAGCCGCTGCGGTGAGGAGGAACTCGACGATCCCGTCGTCGTCGGCACCGTCGACGAAGCGGGCGTAGAAGTGCAGGACGGCGGGGATGATGCCGGCGGCCCCGTTCGTCGGCGCGGTGACGATGCGACCGCCGGAGGCGTTCTCCTCGTTGACGGCCAGGGCGTAGAGGTTGACCCACTCCATGGCCCACAGCGGGTCGGGCATCGCCCCGCCCGTCGCAGCTCGCATGTCTGCCTCGTGGCGTCGGAGGCGGTCGCGCAGCTCCGGCGCCCGGCGACGCACCCGCAGGCCGCCGGGCAGCGTGCGCTCCTCGCGGGCGCAGCCGCTCTCGACGCACTCCTGCATGACGCCCCAGAGGTGCAGCAGCCGCTCGCGCACCTCGTGCTCGGGACGCCAGGCACGCTCGTTGGCCATCATCACGCCGGCGATCGACATCCCGGTGGCGCGACAGCGCTGGAGCAGCTCGGCCCCGGTGCTGAACGGGTGCGGCAGCGGGGTGGTGTCGGTGACGACCCGGTCCGCACCGATCGCCTCGTCGTCGACGACGAAGCCGCCACCGACCGAGTAGTAGGTGCGAGCACGGAGGGAGCGCCCTGCCTCGTCGAAGGCCTCGAAGGTCATCCCGTTGGGGTGTCCCGGCAGCGCGCGCCGACGGTGCAGCACGAGGTCCTCGTCGGGGTCGAAGTCGACCCGGTGGGTGCCGTCGAGGGCGAGCTTGCGGTCGGCCCGGACGGCCTCGACCCGCACCACCGCGTGCGACGTGTCGACGGTCTCGGGGTCCTCACCCTCGAGCCCCAGCAGGACGGCGCGGTCGGAGCCGTGCCCGTGGCCGGTCGCGCCCAGCGACCCGTAGAGCTGCACCTGCACCCGCGCCGTCCGGTCGAGCAGGCCCGAGTCGGCCAGCCCGGCGGCGAACCGCCGGGCTGCCCGCATCGGACCCACCGTGTGCGACGACGACGGCCCGATCCCCACCGAGAACAGGTCGAGGGCGCTGAGCGACATCAGCGGTACTCCCGCATCCCGTCGAGCAGCCAGCGCACCACGTGCGTCGCGAACGAGGCGCGCGGCATGACCCGCCACGTGTCCTCGCCCGTGCGCCACAGGATGACTCCGGTCGAACCGAGCAGGGTCGCGACGGCCGCCCCGACCGGGAACACGCGGGGGTGCAGGTCGAGTTCACAGCTCTTCTCGAGCACGGACCGTGCCCGTGACCCGGACAGCTCGAGCGTCGTGCGGTTGGCCGACACGTCGACCGCCTGCCCGCGCTCGGAGCCCAGGGCCTCGGCCAGCCCGCCGGCATACGCCTCCGGGGAGACGCCGCTCTCGGCCTCGTCCGGGCCGACGGCCAGGAACTCGTCGGGCGAGAGCCAGAGCACGGCGAGGCCGTTTCCGTCTCCGGCACCCGCGACCTCGCCGACGCGTGTCGGCAGGTCCAGGCCGAGCGTCTCGGTGAGGGAGCCGTCACGACCCGGCGTCGCGCGGATCGCGACCTGGGTCAGGAACGGGACCTCGCGGAGTCGCGCCGCCGCACCGGACCCGCGCCGCATCTCCTCATCGAGTCCCTGAGCGGGGCTGCGTCGCAGCGCGAGCACCCGGGCCCGGTCGACCGGCGGCACGTGCACCGCGACCTCGACCGTGGTGTCCTCCGGTGCCGTCATCGTCATCGTCTGCTCAGCCATCTCGCCTGGCCCCTTCCTTGTCGTAGAGCACCGCGTCGGCCACCTCGACCTCGGCGAAGCGTCCTTCGAAGGACGCGATGAGCGTCTGGCCGATCCGGTCCCGGCCGGCCTTGACGAGCGCGAGGCCGAAGGATCGGCCGAGCGCCTGGGAGTGGTAGCTCGACGTGACGTGACCGAGCATCGGGATCGGGCGCGAGGGCAGGCCCTCACCCGTGTAGTCGCCCAGCGCGCCGGGCTCGACGAGCTGCGCGCCCTCCGGCAGGCGCAGGCTCCGGTCGAGGGGCAGCACGCTGACGAGCTGCTTGCGGTCCGCGGCGCGGTGGGAAGACCTCGAGTAGGAACGGTTGCCGACGAAGTCCTTCGTCGTGGAGACGATCCAGCTCATCCCGAGGTCCTGCGGGGTCACGGTGCCGTCGGTGTCCTGACCGACGATCGGGTACGCCTTCTCGGCCCGCAGCACGTGCATCGTCTCGGTGCCGTAGGGCGTGATGTCGAAGTCCGCACCGGCCTCGGCGACGTCCTCCCACACCTGCAGGCCGTACCAGGTCGGCACGTTGATCTCGAAGGCGAGCTCACCCGAGAAGGTGATGCGGCAGATACGTGCCGGGATGCCCGAGGCGAGCACCGTCTCGCGGAACTCCATGAACCCGAAGCCTTCTCGCGTCACGTCGAGATCGGGCGCCATGCGCGCGATGACCTCGCGCGACCGGGGGCCGACGACGGCGATCGTCGACCACTGCTCGGTCACCGACGTGCACACGACGTCGAGGTCGGGCCACTCGGTCTGCAACCATTCCTCGAGCCACTCGAGCACGCGGGCGGCTCCGCCGGTCGTCGTCGTCGCGAAGTAGCGGTCCTCCGCCAGGCGCAGCACGACGCCGTCGTCGAACACCATGCCGTCGGGCTTGCACATGACGCCGTAGCGAGCCTTGCCGACGGCGAGCTTCTTGAACGCGTTGGTGTAGAGACGGTTGAGGAACTCCCCTGCGTCGCCGCGGATCTCGATCTTTCCGAGCGTGGTCGCGTCCATGAAGGCGACGCCCTCGCGGGCTGCGCGGCACTCGCGGGCCACGGCGGCGTCCATGTCCTCGCCCGGGCGGGGGTAGTACCACGGCCGCTTCCACTGGCCGACGTCCTCGAAGAGCGCGCCGTGCGCCTCGTGCCACGGGTGGATCGACGTCGTGCGTGCGGCGTCGAAGAGGTCGCCACGAGAGCGACCGGCCAGCGCTGCGAAGGCGACCGGGGTGAACGGGGCCCGGAAGGTCGTGTTGCCGATCGCGCCGGGCGTGGGCCGTGCCGCGCCCGCGGCGGGACCACCTGCGGTCTCGTCCTGGCCGGGCTGGCCGGGCGGGATGGCACGCGTGTCGTCACCCGACAGCACCCGCGTCAGCAGGCCGATCGTGTTGACCGCCCCGATCCGGCCCTGGTCGACGCCGGTGCTGATCGACGTGTAGCGCTTGACGTGCTCGACCGAGCGCATGCCGGCGCCGGTGGCGCGCAGCACGTCGGCGGCCGTGTTGTCGCGCTGCAGGTCGACGAAGTGCGTGGCATAGCCGCCCTCGCGCCCCTCGACGACCCACAGCTGACGGGTCCGCCCGGCGCGGGCGACCCGCTCCTCTGCGACGGCGTCGGCCCCGATCGCGGTGCTGCGCGATGCGGCCGAGAACCCTGCGGCGCGGGCTGCAGCGAGGCCTGCGGCATCACCCTCGGCCCGGCAGCCGTCGGTCCAGTACGTGCCGCGAACAGCACCGGCCAGGTGCTGGTTGCGCACGGCCGCGGCGGGCACGAAGCCGGCGAGGTCGTCGTCCCAGTGCAGCGCGCCCTGGCGCTGGCTGTGGAGGCTGACGTTGGGCGTCCAGCCGCCGGAGACCGCGACGAGGTCGCAGACGACCCGCTCGGCGTCGCCGACGAGAGCGCCCTCGGCGTCGATGCGAGCGACCCAGGCGCCCTCGACCGACGCGTCCCCGTCGATGCCGACGACGGCGTATCCGGTTCGCACCCTGAGGCCGGCGGCCTGCGCGGCCGACGCGACGACCGGGCTCGCGCCCTCGTCACGTGCGTCGAGGACCTGCACGGATGCACCCGCCTCGAGCAGCGCGTGCGCGGCGGCGTAGCCGGAGTCGTTCGTCGTCACGACGACCGCCTCGCGGCCGGGCAGCGCGGCATACCGACGCACGTAGGTGGTGACGGACGACGCGAGCATCACACCGGGAACGTCATTGTCGGCGAAGACGATCGGCCGCTCGAAGGCTCCGGTGGCCAGGACGACCTGGGCGGCCGTCACGTGCCAGATGCGCTGCCTCGGTATGCCGTCGCGCGCGGTCCCGTCGAGGTGCTCGGCGCGCTTCTCGACGGCGATGAGGTGGTTGTTGTCGTAGCTTCCGAAGGCGGTCGTGCGGATGAGGACGCGCACCTCCGGTGCGGCCTCCAGCTCGGCGCGGACCTGCTCGACCCACTGCGCAGCGGGCACGCCCTCGACGACCTCGGCGGGCGAGGCGAGGAGGCTGCCACCGAGGCGGAAGTCCTGCTCGAGGAGCACGACGCGCGCGCCGGTCGCTGCGGCAGCCCGCGCGGCGGCGAGGCCCGCGGGGCCGGCACCGACCACCGCGACGTCGGCGTGGACGTGCATCTTGTCGTACTCGGCGGGGTCGGGCTTCTGGTCGAGCACGCCGATGCCGTCGAGCAGGCGCACGTCCAGGCCGGGCACGAGCTCGAGGGTGGTGGCCGGGAGCATCGACTCGTCGTGGTCGCCGTGGACGAGCACGAACGCGTTCGGCTCCTCGACGCCCGCGGAGAGGATGCCGCGCGGGCGGCCGCGGTAGATGGAGTCGCCCACCCGTAGCCGGCCGTTCGCGACGAGGGCAGAGGCGACGGTGTCGCCTGCGAAGCCCGTCAGGGTGGCGCCGTCGACGACGAGCACGACGGGCGTGGAACGGTCGATGGCCCCACCGGCGTCGATGCGCCGGGTCTGGTCGGCTGCCATGTCAGGCTCCCTTCTGGGTCTCGGAGCGGGTCTCGCCGGTGCGGTAGACCGCCGAGATCTCGTAGGTGCGGGTGTCGCGGACCGCGTTGAACCACTTGCGGCAGCCGGCGGAGTGGACCCACCGCTCGGCGTAGTCGCCCTTGGGGTTGTCGCGGTAGAAGAGGTACTGCGCCCACTCCTCGTCGGTGAGGGCGTGCGGGTCCTCGGGGTAGGCGACGTGCGCCTGGCCGCCGTAGCCGTACTCGGTCTCGGGGCGGGGCCCGCAGTTCGGGCAGTCGATGATGAGCATCGGGGTCTCCTTGCGTGACGGTCAGTGGGCGACGGCTGCGGCGCCGTGCTCGTCGATGAGGGCGCCGCTGACGAAGCGGTCGAGGCCGAAGCCCCGGTTGAGCTCGTGCGGCTCGTCGGTGGCGATGGTGTGCGCGTAGGCGAAGCCGGCTCCGGGCACGGCCTTGAACCCGCCGGTGCCCCAACCACAGTTGACGTACATGCCGTCGACGGGCGACCTGCCCATCACCGGCGAGGCATCCATCGTCACGTCGACGATCCCGCCCCAGGTGCGCAGCAGGTGGGCGCGCGAGAAGGCGGGGAAGAGCTCGACGGCCGCCGACATCTGGTGCTCGATGACGTGGAACGAGCCGCGCTGGCCGTAGCCGTTGTAGGAGTCGATGCCGGCCCCCATGACGAGCTCGCCCTTGTGCGCCTGCGACACGTAGACGTGCACGTGGTTCGACATGACGACGGTGGGGTGGATGATCTCGTGCAGCTCGGAGACGAGGGCCTGCAGGGGGTGCGACTGGATCGGCACGCGGAAGCCGGCGAGCTCGGAGAGCACCGAGGTGTGCCCGGCCGCGCACAGCGCGACCTTGCCCGCGTTGATGCGGCCCCGGCTGGTCTCCACGCCGGTGACCCGCCCGCCGTCGATGACGAAGCCCGTCACCTCGCAGTTCTGGATGATGTCGACGCCGAGCTCGCTCGCGCGACGGGCGTAGCCCCAGGCGACCCAGTCGTGCTTGGCGATGCCGGCGCGCGGCTGGTACGTGCCGCCCATGACGGGATAGCGGATGTCGTCGCCGATGTTGATGATCGGGCACAGCTCCTTGACCTGCTGGGGGTCGACCCACTCGGCGTCGACGCCGTTGAGGCGGTTGGCCTCGACGCGGCGCACCGAGTCGCGCACGTCCTGCAGCGTGTGGGCGAGGTTGAGCACGCCGCGCTGCGAGAAGAAGACGTCGTAGCCGAGCTCCTCCTCGAGGTTCTCCCACAGCTTGAGCGAGTGCTCGTAGATCGCGGCCGACTCGTCCCACAGGTAGTTGGACCGGATGATCGTCGTGTTGCGGGCCATGTTGCCGCCGGCGATCCAGCCGCGCTCGAGCACGGCGACGTTGGTGATGCCGTGCTTGCTCGCGAGGTAGTACGCGGTCGCGAGGCCGTGGCCGCCGGCGCCGACGATGACGACGTCGTAGCTGCGCTTCGGCTCGGGGTTGGCCCAGAGGAAGTCCGGGTGCTCGGGGAGCTCACGCTGGTTCATGGTCACTGCACCTTCTCGAGGGTCGGGTAGAGGGGGAACCGGGCCGCGAGGGCGTCGACCCGCTGTCGCAGCGCGGAGAGCGTCGCCTCGGAGCCGTCGCCGGCGAGCGCCGTGGCGATGACGTCGGCGACCTCGGTGAAGGCGGCCTCGTCGAAGCCGCGGGTGGCGAGCGCCGGCGTACCGATGCGCAGGCCCGACGACACCATCGGCGGGCGCGGGTCGAACGGCACGGCGTTACGGTTGACGGTGATGCCGACGGAGTGGAGGAGGTCCTCCCCCTGCCGGCCGTCGAGCTGCGAGTGGCGCAGGTCGACCAGGACGAGGTGCACGTCGGTGCCACCCGAGACGACCCCGATTCCCGCGTCGGTGACGTCGGGCCGGGTGAGGCGCTCGGCGAGGATCGACGCGCCTGCGAGCGTGCGCCGCTGGCGGTCGCGGAACTCGTCGCCCGCGGCGACCTTGAAGGCGACGGCCTTCCCGGCGATGACGTGCTCGAGCGGGCCGCCCTGCTGGCCGGGGAAGACGGCGGAGTTGATCTTCTTGGCGATGTCGGCGTCGTTCGTGAGGATGATGCCGCCACGGGGGCCACCGAGCGTCTTGTGCGTCGTCGACGAGACGACGTGGGCGTGCGGCACCGGAGACGGGTGCAGGCCGGCGGCGACCAGCCCTGCGAAGTGGGCCATGTCGACGAAGAGGTACGCGCCGACCTCGTCGGCGATGCGCCGGAACGCCGCGAAGTCGAGGTGCCGCGAGTACGCGGACCAACCGGCGACGATCATCTTCGGCCGGTGCTCCTTGGCCAGCCGCGCGACCTCCGTCATGTCGACGACGTGGGTGTCCTCGCGTACGCCGTAGGCCACGACGTCGTAGAGGCGGCCCGAGAAGTTGAGGCGCATGCCGTGCGTCAGGTGACCGCCGTGGGCGAGGTCGAGACCGAGGATCGTGTCGCCCGGCGTGAGCAGCGCGTGCATGACGGACGCGTTCGCCTGGGCCCCCGAGTGCGGCTGGACGTTGGCGTGTGCCGCCCCGAAGAGCGCCGTGACCCTCTCGATCGCGAGCGACTCGACGACGTCGACGTGCTCGCACCCGCCGTAGTAGCGGCGACCCGGGTAGCCCTCGGCGTACTTGTTCGTCAGCACCGAGCCCTGCGCCTGCATGACCGCGAGCGGGGCGAAGTTCTCCGAGGCGATCATCTCCAGGGTTCCCTGCTGGCGCCGGAGCTCGGCCCCGATGGCGGCGGCGACCTCGGGATCGAGCTGCTCGAGGTCCTCGTCGAGCAGCGTGCCGGCGGCGGTCGGGGTGATGGTGAGCTGGGACATGAAGCCCTCCGGAAGTTGATGTCCTTGTTGTCGATGACTGATATATCATCGGGATCGCAATAGTATGTTTGCCGGGACGGGTCGTCAACGGTCTGTCCGGAAAGATCGACGATGTCGACCACACACCGTGGCCACCGACCGGGAGGAACCATGACCTTGACGGCGCCGGCACTGGCGTACGGCTCACTCGCCGAGCAGGCCTACCACGTGCTGCGCGACCGGCTGGTCATGCTCGACATCGCACCCGGCGCCCCGATCAACGAGGCGCAGCTGGGCAGCGACCTCGGCATCGGCCGCACCCCGATCCGCGAGAGCCTCAAGAAGCTCGAGCTCGACCACCTCGTCGTGTCCTATCCGCGGCGGGGCACGTTCGCGACGCAGGTCGACATCACAGACCTCGCCGCGATCTCCGAGATGCGCCACGTCCTCGAGCCGCTCGCCGCGCGGCGGGCCGCTCTGGTCGCGCGCGCGGACATCCGTGCCGAGCTCGCCGAGAAGGCGCGGCAGATCGGGTCGATGGGCGACGAGCCCGAGGACAAGCGTCCGCTGATGGAGTACGACATCGACGTGCACCGGCTCATCTACCGCGCCGCCGAGAACCCCCACCTCGAGGAGACCCTCGTCCGGCTCGACAACCTGGCGACGCGCATCTGGTGCCTCGTGCTCGAACGGCTGCCGTCCGTCTCGGAGCACATCAAGGAGCACGTGGCCCTGCTCGAGGCGATCGTGGCCAAGGACGCCGACCGCGCCGCCGAGCTGGCCGCGTCGCACGTCGAGCACTTCGAGGAGGCGGTCCGCGCCGTCCTCTGACGGCCCCGCCCAGCCGGCCGGCACCGCGGTCAGGAGCGCAGGTCGTCGCGCAGCTGGGCGCCTCCGCGCACGAGCCGGAGCGCGAGCGCCAACGCCGCGAGCTGACCCCGCCCTCGCGGGTCGCCACCGAGCACCTGGAAGATCCGGCGGAGCCGCTTGTGCAGGGACTGCCGCTCGAGGAAGAGGAGCTGCGCCGACTCGGTCGCGTTGCAGCCGGTGGAGATCCACACGTCGAGGGTGCGCACCAGCTCGCCGCCGGACCGCTGGTCGAGCCGCACCAGCTCACCGAGCGCCTCCTCGACGAGGGCGTCGACGACACTGCGCGACAGCGACCTCTCGGCCATCCGCTCCACGAGGTAGTCGGACGCGTCGTGGACGGCGGCCGTGCCCTTCGCCGACCGGCCGAGGCGCCACGTCGCGCGCGCCTCCGCGAGGGAGAGCGAGGCCTGCCGCACGGTCGGGGCCGTGGGGCCGAGTGCGCCCGTCAGACCGGTGCCGGCGATCGCGGCCCGCAGCGCCGTGAGAGCCCGCGCCCGCTCGGCCTGCGTCGCTGCCTGGAGCGGCATGAGGATCTCGAGCCAGTCCGCGTGGGCGACGACGAGCGAGGCCGGCAGGGCACGGCGGGTGCGCTGCTCCGTGTCGATGCGCCCGTCGGCCGGGCGCCGCACCACCGCCATGACGAGGGGCCGCTCGGGGTCGATCCCACCCGCCTGGCACAGCTCGAGGAGGCGCTCACCTCCCCCGCCGGCGCCGATCAGCCGCACGAGCTCGTCCTCGGCGAGCCTGACCAGGCTGGGCCGGCTGTGCCGGGCGAGCGCCAGCGCGACGATGCTGCGCACCCTGGCGAGCACCGTCTCCAGGGTCTCCCGGGTCTGCACGTCGGCCACCGGGCTGCCCAGCAGCTCGAGGTGGGCGACCCCGATCCCGCTGACCGACAGCTCGACCCCGAGCGGCTCGGCCTCCGCGTCCGGCTCCGGACCGGCCTGCCCGAGCAGGCCGCCGCGGGTGTCGAGCACCCGTACGTGGACCCCGAGCGTCTCGGCGATGACGCCCAGCAGCGGCTCGAGGGCCGTGCCGGAGCTCGCGAGCCGCTCCGTGAGGGCCTGGGAGAGCTGGTCCGCGACGCGGAGGGCTGCCACCTGCGCCGAGACGATGCGGCGGTTGACCTCCTCGGCCACCTCGACGAACGGGACCACCTGACGCAGCTCCAGCAGCGGCAGACCGGCCTCCTCGGCGGCGGCGACCAGCTCGGCAGGCAGGTGCCGGCCCGACCCGGCCGTCTCGACGGCGAGCGCGGCGACGCCCCGTGACGCGAGGCTCCAGACGTACTCCACCTGGGCCGCGGGCTTGAGCGCGAGCAGCGCGACCCCGCCGGTGAGCAGCAGCTCGCCGCCGGACAGCAGCGGCGCGATCTCGAGCACCTCGCTGGAGTGCACCCACCGCACCCGGGCCGTCCCTACGCCGCGCTGGGCAGCGACCACCTGCGGCGCGCCGGGGGCGAGGGCGCCACTGTCGAGGATCTCGCGCAGCAGAAGGGACATAGCAGTCACCCTCGCAGTGGTGGTGACACTTTGTCACCTGGTCGGGCCGTGAGAGGAGACAGTGTGAGTCTGGAAGGGACGGAAGGCAGATCCTACCGTTGTCGCAGCCGGCCATTCATCCTCAGGGGTTTTCAACGACGAAAGCAGTCCCCACATGAGCCTTTCCACCAAGAGTCACTCGGAAGACGTGACCCATTCCGTAGAGGACGTGCTCCAGCCAGTGCCGGAGTCCGCCCGAACGACCAAGGTCTCCGGACAGTTCTGGATCTGGGCCGGGGCGAACGTCGCTCCGATCAACTGGATCCTCGGCGCGCTGGGCATCCAGCTCGGTCTCGGCTTCGCCGACACGATGACGGTTCTCGTCGTCGGCAACATCATCGGCATGGTCGGGTTCGGCTTCTTCGTGCTGCTCGGGCAGAAGACCGGCGCCACCGGCATGCTGCTCGCCCGCGGTGCGTTCGGCCGGCGCGGCGCCTACCTCCCCGCCGCCATCCAGGCCGTCGTCGCGGTCGGGTGGTCGGCCGTCAACACGTGGGTCATCCTCGACCTCGTCATGGCGCTCTTCGCCAAGATCGGCTGGGTCGACCCGGACGCGTCCAACCTCGCCTGGAAGATCGGCGTCGCCGCCGTGATCATGAGCATCCAGGTCGGCATCTGCTACCGCGGCTACAGCGCCATCGCGAAGTTCGAGCGCATCACGATGCCCCCGACGATCCTCGTCCTCGTCGTCATGTCGGTCATCGCCTGGACCCAGCTGCCGATCGACTGGGGCTACGCCGGCCCTCCCGGGAAGGTGCTGACCGGCGGAGAGCGGTGGGCCGCCATGTCGGGCATCATGACCGCGATCGGGATCGGCTGGGGCATCGGCTGGTTCACCTACGCGCCGGACTACTCGCGGTTCGTCTCCAAGCGCATCCCGCCGTGGAAGCTCTACCTCACCTCGGTGCTCGGCCAGTTCCTGCCCGTCGTCTGGCTCGGCGTGCTCGGCGCCAGCCTGGCGACGATGCACGGCACCGCCGACCCCGGTGAGCTCGTCGTCAAGAGCTTCGGCGCGATGGCGATCCCCGTGATCCTCCTCGTGATCCACGGACCCATCGCGACGAACATCATCAACCTCTACACGTTCGGCGTCGCGTTCCAGGCGCTCGACATCCGCATCGGCCGCAAGAAGCTCTCGGTCATCGTCGGCTGCCTGTCGATGTGCGCCGTCATCGGCTTCCTCTTCGCCGAGGACTTCGCGACGCTGCTCGACGGCTGGATCATCGCCATCGCGGCCTGGGTCGCGACGTGGGGCGGCATCATGGCCGTGCACTACTTCGTCTTCGAACGCCGCCACAAGACCTTCGGCTACCTCTTCGTCAACCCGCGCGACACCCGCCTCAAGGCCGTCAACTGGGCGGCGATCGTCGCCTTCGTCTGCGGCCTCTTCATGACGTGGGTGTTCATGTACGGGGGTCTCCCGGCCTTCCAGGGCCCGGCGGCGACGGCCATGGGCGGCGTCGACCTGTCGTGGCTGGCGGGCACGCTGACGTCCGGGCTGCTCTACCTCGCCCTCGGCTACCCGCGCTTCCGCGACCGCATCCACCACGGCGTGCCGCTGGGCATCAGGACCGACCTGGCCGACGAGGACTACCTCCGCGACCACGGCGACGCGTGCGCGCACGACGCAGACCACGCGTACGCCCCCGGCCGACCGGCCACGACCCCGACCGAGGTCTCTGCGCCCGCGCACTGACCCCCCGTCACCGGCGCGCGGTGGGTGGGAACGCCCACGCCCACCCACCGCAGCGCTGGACCCTGCCCGCACCCCCGGACCCGTTCAGGAGCAGCCATGCCCACCACCGTCCTCATGGAGGAGCTCGACGCCTTCACCTACCGCGAGAAGATCGGTGGCGGTGCGCCCGTCATCGTCCCGGTCGGCGCGATCGAGCAGCACGGGCCCCACCTCCCCCTGCAGACCGACGTGCTGCTCGCCAAGGCCATGAGCACCCGACTGGCCGAGGCCGTCGACGGCATCGTGGCGGCGCCCGTCACGTACGGCTACAAGTCGCAGCAGCGCTCGGGCGGTGGCAACCACCTGGCCGGCACGACGAGCCTCGACGCGGCCACCGTCATCGCGATCGCCCGGACCCTGACGCTCGAGTTCGCGCGCCACGGGGCGCGGCAGGTCGTCTTCCTCAACGGCCACTTCGAGAACTACCAGTTCCTCTACGAGGGCGTCGAGCTCGCGACGACCGAGCTGCAGCAGCGAGGGCAGGACGTGTCGGCGATCCTGCTGTCCTACTGGGACTTCGTCGACGAGGAGACGATCGAGGAGATCTACCGCGGCACGTTCCCCGGTTGGGACGTCGAGCACGGCGGCGTGCTCGAGACCTCGCTGATGCTGCACCTGCACCCCGAGCTCGTCCACCTCGATCGCGTGATGGACCTCCCGGCAGCACAGCTGCCCCGCTACGACCGCCTCCCGGTCCGCCCGGAGCTCACGCCCATCTCCGGATGCCTCTCCTCCGCAGCCGCCGCCTCCGAGAGCGCAGGCCGTCTGCTGCTCGACCGGACGTCAGCCGCGCTCGCCGAGTCGATCGGCGCCGAGCTTCGCACCACCCCTGACCTGATCCCGGCCAACGCCACCCCCGGATTCACCACCCCCTGAAGGAGATCCACCATGTCCATCGCCACCCCCGTCACGTCGGTCAGCGAGCTCGAGCGGCTCAAGGAACTGCACAACGGCACCAAGGTCCCCCTGACCTTCTCCGACGCCGAGTTCGAGCGCCGCCTCTCCGGCCTTCGCCAGATCATGGCGACCAAGGGGCTCGATGCCGTCGTGCTGACCTCCTACCACGGCATCAAGTACTACTCCGACTTCCTCTTCACCTACTTCGGCCGGTCGTACGCCCTCGTCGTCACCCCGACCGAACAGGTCAGCGTCACGGCCAACATCGACGCCGGCATGCCGTGGCGTCGCAGCTACGGCGAGAACATCGTCTACACCGACTGGCGCCGCGACAACTTCCAGCACGGCGTCCAGGAGGCCCTCGCGCAGCGCGGCATCATGCCGCGCCGCGTCGGCGTCGAGTTCGACACCCTCTCGCTCGACGCCCACGCCAAGCTGCAGGCGGTGCTCGGCGGCGCCGAGCTCGTCGACGTGGCCCAGGACGCGATGCGCCAGCGGATGGTCAAGTCCGCAGAGGAGATCGAGGTCATCAAGCACGGCGCCCGCATCGGCGACCTCGGCGGCGAGGCCATCCGCGCCGCGATCCGCGAGGGCATCAGCGAGTACGAGGTCGCCCTCATCGGCACCGAGGCGATGGTCCACGAGATCGCACGCACCTTCCCCGACAGCGAGATCCGCGACACGTGGGTCTGGTTCCAGTCGGGCATCAACACCGACGGGGCCCACAACTGGGCGACCACCCGCACGCTGCAGCCCGGCGACATCCTGTCGCTCAACTGCTTCCCGATGACCTCGGGCTACTACACCGCCCTGGAGCGCACCCTCTTCCTCGGCGAGCCCGATGCGCGGTCGCTCGAGCTGTGGGAGATCAACGTCGAGGTGCACCGCCGCGGTCTCGAGCTGATCAAGCCCGGTGCCGTCTGCAAGGACATCGCCGCCGAGCTCAACGAGATCTACGTCGGACACGGGCTGCTGCCGAACCGCACGTTCGGCTACGGCCACTCGTTCGGCGTCCTGTCGCACTACTACGGCCGCGAGGCCGGCCTCGAGCTGCGCGAGGACATCGACACCGTGCTCGAGCCGGGCATGGTCGTGTCGATGGAGCCGATGATCACCGTCCTCGACGGCGAGCCCGGCGCGGGCGGCTACCGCGAGCACGACATCCTCGTCGTGGGCGAGGACGGCGCCGAGAACATCACGAAGTTCCCGTTCGGCCCCGAGCACAACATCATTCCCTGCTGACGCGGCGCACCGACAGGCGCCCGGTCCTCCGCTGGCGGAGGGCCGGGCGCCACCGCAGTAGGGCCGGGCTCAGCGGCCGGCTCTCAGCGTCGCGCGGCCGCCCGGGCATAGTCGTCGGCGATGTCGAGCACGCGCCGGACGTACGCGTCGGAGGCGTTGTAGCCGAAGACCGCTCGCGCCCAGGCACGCCCGTCGCTCAGGTCGACCCCGCCGGCGCACAGGTGCCGTGCCGCGCCCCACGCGGCGTCGTCGATGTCAGTCGGGTCGGCGACGCCGTCCGCGTCCGCGTCCGCGCCGAACCGCTCCCACGAGCTCGTCAGGAACTGCATGGGTCCCACGGCGTGGTCCCACGTGGGGTCCCCGTGCAGGCGTACGCCGGCGGCGTCAGGTCGTAGGGGCGCCACTCCTCCCTCGCCGTCGAGAGCAGGCCCGACGATGGGTCGGGAGGTCCGACCGCTCTTCAGCAGTCGTCCGCCACCGAGCGTGCCGTGCACCGACTCGACCCGGCCGACGGCGGCCAGCGTCGTCCAGCCCACGTGGCAGTCCGGGAGGTCAGCCACCGCGAGGATCGAGGCCCGCCCGTAGGCCCGCAGCGCCACGACGGGGATGCCGGTGCGCGACGAGATGCGCGACACCCAGATCGGGTCCGGTTGGACGGACAGCGGGGCGGCCCCCTTGCCCCCGCGCCGCCCAGTTGCCCGCTCGGCCGGTGCGGTCAGCGGCGTCGTGTCGACGACGTCGACGAGTGAGCCCGTCGCCGGCTGTTCGATCGGCATCTGGAGCCCATGACCGACGACCCACGCCGTGCCGAGGACGGCCAGGCCCACGGACACCCCGCCGCCCGGGACCCGTCCGAGCCGTCGCCGCCGGCCCGCCGGTCTGCCGGTCGCTCTCGATCCTCGACCGCGCACCCGGCCGAGGATACGCAGCGCGTCACCCGGCGCGCCGGAGGCGCGACCCAGTGTGGTGCACCGACGTCAGCCTCGCGGCCGCCCGTCGCCGTGGAGGGTGCGGGGATCGGCGGCAGCCCGTCGCACGGCGTCGGCGTCCAGGTCCTCGGCGTGGGTCTGCGAATCCCGCTCGGCGCGCACCCTGTCGGCGTACGCCCGCACCTCCGCCGTCGTCGTCGCCTCGTCCCAGCCCAGCAGAGGTGCGACGAGAGCCGCCACGCCCGACGACGCACCCACCCCGCGGTCGGCGACCTCGATCGAGATGCGGGTGCGCCGGGTGAGCACGTCGTCGAGGTGCAGCGCACCCTCGTGGGTGACGGCATACCGGATCTCGGCACGCAGGTACTCGTCTGCGCCGGCGAGGGGCTCGCGCAGGCTCGCGTCCTCGCGGGTCGGCTCGAGCACCTCGGCGACGAGGCTGCCGTAGCGGTCGAGCAGCCGGCGCAGGCGCCAGGTCGGAAGGGACCACTCGGCCGCCAGGGACTCGAGGGAGTTGCTCAGCGCCTCGTAGCCCTCGGCCCCCAGGATGGGCGTCCGGTGCGTGACGGACGGCGCGACGGGACGGTCGAGGTCGCGCACGGCTGCGTCGACGGCGTCGCGGGCCATGACCCGGTAGGTCGTGTACTTGCCGCCGGCGACGCTGACGAGGCCCGGCAGCGGTCGGGCGACGGCGTGCTCGCGCGAGAGCTGGCTCGTGGCCTCGGACTCCCCCGACAGCAGTGGCCGGAGGCCGGCGTAGACGCCGAGGATGTCGTCGTGCGTCAGCGGGGTGGTCAGCACCGAGTTGACTTGCGAGAGAAGGTAGTCGATGTCGGAGCGGCTGGCAGCCGGGTGGGCCTTGTCGAGGTTCCAGTCGGTGTCGGTGGTGCCGACGAGCCACTGGTTGCCCCACGGGATGACGAAGAGCACGGAGGTCTCGGTGCGCAGGATCAGGCCGGTCTCGGAGTTGATCCGGTCGCGCGGCACGACCAGGTGCACGCCCTTCGACGCCCGCACGCGGAACCGACCCCTCGTGTCGGCGAGCTCCTGCACGTCGTCGGTCCACACGCCGGTGCAGTTCACGACGACGGACGCGCGGACGGTCGCGCGCGCCCCCGTCTCCACGTCGCGCAGCTCCGCGCCGACGACCCGGCCGCCGTCGCGGACCAGACCCTCGACCTTCGTCGAGGAGCGGACGACGGCGCCGTAGTGCGCCGCCGTGCGCGCGACTGTCAGGGTGTGCCGGGCGTCGTCGGCCTGCGCGTCGTAGTACTGCAGCGCACCGACCAGCGCGTCGGGTCGCAGCGCCGGGCACAGGGCGCGTGCGCCGGTGCGGCTGAGATGGCGGTGCCGCGGCACGCTGCTGCGACCGGCAAGGGCGTCGTAGAGCGCGAGTCCCGCACCGACGTAGGGCCGCTCCCACACCCGGCCCTTGAGCGGGTAGAGGAACGGCACCGGCCGCACGAGGTGCGGCGCGAGCCGGGTGAGCATCAGCTCACGCTCGTGCAGCGCCTCGCGCACGAGGGTGAAGTTCAGCTGCTCCAGGTAGCGCAGGCCGCCGTGGAAGAGCTTGCTCGACCGCGACGAGGTGCCACTCGCGAAGTCGCGCATCTCGACGAGGGCGGTTCGCAGCCCGCGGGTCGCCGCGTCCAGCGCCACGCCCGCGCCGGTCACCCCTCCCCCGATGACGAGCACGTCGAAGGCGCCGTCCTGGAGCTCGCCCCACGTGGAGGCCCGGTGGGCAGGGTCGATGCGGTCGCGTACGTTCACGACGTCTCCTTGACGAGGGGTTCGGGCTGGGGGTGGGGCACGGGTTCGGAGGTGGCCCAGCCGAGCGACCGGTCCACGGCGTTGTTCCAGCCGCTCCAGCCGATGGTGGCGAGCGTCGAGCCGGGGTCGGGCTCCCACCGCCGACCGACACGGCGCACCCGGGCCACGGCCTCCGGGCTGTCCCACACGCCGACCGCGAGGCCGGCGGCGAACGCTGCGCCGAGCGCGGTCGTCTCGGTCACCTCGGAGGCGACGACCGGCACCTGCAGCACGTCGGCCTGCAGCTGCATGAGCAGCGAGTTGGCGACCATTCCGCCGTCGACCTTGAGCTCGTCCAGGTCACGGCCGGTGTCGGCACGCATCGCGTCGGCCACCTCGCGCGTCTGGAAGCACGTGGCCTCCAGCGCCGCCCGCACGAGGTGCGCCCGTGAGGTGTAGGCCGTCAGGCCAGCGATGACGCCGCGGGCGTCGGGTCGCCAGCGCGGGGCGAAGAGTCCCGAGAAGGCGGGCACGACGTAGGCGCCCCCGCTGTCGGGCACGCTCGCCGCGAGCGTCTCCACCTCGGCGACGTCGCGGACCAGCTCCAGGCGGTCACGCAGCCAGTGGATGAGGGCGCCGGCCACGGCGACGGCCCCCTCGAGCGCGTAGTGCGGCGGCCTCTCGCCCAGCTGGTAGGCGACCGTCGTGAGCAGCCCGTGGTCGCTGCGGACGATCTCCTCACCGGTGTTGGCGAGCAGGAAGCCGCCGGTGCCGTAGGTGCTCTTGGACGAGCCGGGCTCGAAGCAGGCCTGCCCGACGAGGGCGGCGTGCTGGTCACCCAGCGCGCCGGCCACGGGAACGCCCGGCAGGGGGCTCCCGGGATGGCCGGTGCCGTAGACCTCGGACGAGCTGCGGATCGCGGGCAGCGCCGCCGGCGGCACGTCGAGACGGTCGAGCTGCTCGTCGCTCCAGGCGAGAGTCCGCAGGTCCATGAGGAGCGTGCGCGACGCGTTCGTGACGTCGGTGACGTGCACCCCTCCGTCGGGGCCGCCCGTGAGGTTCCAGACGAGCCAGGAGTCCACCGTGCCGACGAGCAGGTCACCCGCGCAGGCTCGTTCACGGGCTCCCGGCACGTGGTCGAGCACCCACGCGATCTTCGGCCCGCTGAAGTAGGTCGACAGCGGCAGCCCGGTGATCGCGCGCACGCGCTCGACGGTGGCCGGGTCGTCGGCCAGACGCGCACACACCTCGGCCGTACGCGTGTCCTGCCACACCACTGCCGGGTGCACGGGTTCGCCGGTCGCCGGGTCCCACACCACGACGGTCTCGCGCTGGTTGGTGACGCCGCACGCCGCGATGTCGGCGGCCTCGAGTCCCGCGTCGCGCAGGGCCGCCTCGACGACGTGGACGGTGTTGCGCCAGATCTCCTCGGCGTCGTGCTCGACCCAGCCCGGCGCCGGGTAGTGCTGCCGGTGCTCGGTCTGCGCGCTGCCGACGACGGTGGCGTCCGCGTCGACCACCAGACAGCGGGTGCTCGTCGTCCCCTGGTCGATGGCGGCCACGTAGGGCGGGCGCCCGCGACGCGCGCTCACCACGCCAGCACTCCCTTCACGACCGTGAAGGCCGCGCCCGCGAGCGCCAGCCCGATGGCGAGGTGGCGGGCCATGTCGTGGTCCACCCGTCGCGAGAGCGCCTCCCCGCCGAGCAGCCCGACGAACAGTGCACCGAGCGAGACGAGGAGGGCGGCCGGTGACACCCGCGGCAGGCCGCCCTTGGCTGCGAGCGACGCGAGGTTGGTGAAGATCGAGAAGAACTGGAAGGTCGCGACGAACTTGCGGTGCTCCCACGAGGTGCTGACGGCATACAGCACGATGGCCGGGCCGCCCACGCCCGCAGTGACGTTCATGAAGCCGCTCGCCCCGCCGGCGACGACCGCGCCCGACGTGCCGCGCAGCACGCGGGCCCGGTCGCTGAGCACCACGGCGGCGAGGGCGACGATGACCGTCAGCCCGATGATGACCATGAGCTGCGGCGCGGGCACGTTGCGCGCGACCCAGGCCCCGGGCGGGATCGCGAGCAGCGCGGGCACGGCCAGCAGCAGGCCCTTGCGCCACTCGGTCCCGCGCCACTGGGCGACGAACACGACGGCGCTGACGATGAGCCCCAGCAGGTTCGAGAGCACGACGCCCTCGAACGGCCCGGCGACGAGCACGAGCAGCGGCGCGCAGACCAGCGCGAAACCGATGCCGGTCACCCGCTGGGTCAGCGCCCCGGCGATGACGCCGAGGGGCAGGAGCACGAGCTCGGTGCTCATGCCGTCGCGTCCTGGTCGGTCGTCATGGCGGGGTCAGAGCCCGAGGGCGAGGTAGCGGACGTCCTCGAACTCCTCGAGCCCGAGGGCGGCACCCTCACGGCCGAGGCCGGACTGCTTGACGCCACCCATCGGGGCGAAGGCCACGGACGGCAGTGCGTTGTTGACGCCGACGATGCCGGCCTCGAGGCGCTCGGCCGTGCGCCAGCACCGCGACACGTCGGCCGACCAGACGTAGGCGGCCAGACCCATCTCGGTGCGGTTGGCCCGCGTGACGGCGTCGTCGTCGTCACGGAACCGGAAGACGGCGGCGGCGGGGCCGAACACCTCCTCGGTGGCGAGACCGGCGGTCGTCGGCACGTCGGTGAGCAGCGTCGGTGCCACGAACGTCCCTGCGGTCGGCAGGTCGCGCTCCTGGGTGACGCGCTTGGCGCCGAGCGAGATCGCCTCGTCGACAAGGGAGTTCACGGCATCGACTCGCGACTGGTCGATCACGGGACCGAGGTCGGGCAGCGGGTCGGCCAGGCCGTCGCCGATCGTCATCGCGTCGACGCGAGCTGCGAGGCGCCCCACGAACTCGTCGTGCACGTCCTCGTGCACGAGGAAGCGGTTGGCGGCGATGCACGACTGGCCGGTGTTGCGGAACTTGGCGAGCATCGCCCCCTCGACGGCCGCGTCGAGGTCGGCGTCGTCGAACACCACGAAGGCGGCGTCGCCACCCAGCTCGAGCAACGGGCGCACGATCCTGCGCGAGGCGGACGCCATGATCTCGCGGCCGACCTGCGTGGACCCGGTGAACGACACGGCGCGCACGGCCTGGTGGTCGAGCAGGGCCTGGGTCACCTCGCGGGCGGGGCCGTGCACGAGGTTGACGACGCCGTCGGGCACGCCGGCGTCGACGAGGGTGCGGATCAGCTCCGTCGCCGCCAGCGGGGCCTTCTCCGACACCCGCGCGACGACCGTGCAGCCGGCGGCGAGCGCCGGGGCGAGCTTGCGCGCCTGGATGGAGCACGGGAAGTTCCACGGCGTCAGCGAGGCGACGACGCCGACGGGTCGGCGCACGGTGAGGTGGCGCCGGTCGGCGGCCTCGTGCGGGATCACCTCGCCGTGGGGACGGCGCGCCTGCTCGGCGAACCAGCGGAAGTACTCGGCGCTGAAGGCCACCTCGCCGACAGCCTCGGGCAGCCGCTTGCCGGCCTCGCGGGCGAGCGTCGCGCCGATCGTCTCGGCGCGTTCGGCGAGCAGCCGGGACGCCTCGAGGAGGATGTCGGCACGCCGCCGGGCGGGCAGCTCGGACCATTCGCCGAAGGCTCCCGCTGCGGCGTCGGCGGCACGACGGGCGGTGTCGGGTCCGCCCCAGGCGACCTGCCCGACGACGGTCCCGTCGGCGGGGTTGGTGACCTCGAGGGCGGACTCGCCCTCCTCCCAGGTGCCGGCGACGAGGTTCTTCGCGATGGTGGGCACTGCAGTCTCCTTGCGTTCAGGGTTTCCGTACGTCATGGGGCGTCAGCGGACGAGCACGCCAGGGCGGCGGCGACCGCCCACCTCGACCGTGGGCCAGGCGTCGTCGTGCACGAGGGTGCGCGGACCGTCGTCGAGCACGAGCGTCGTGTCCTCGACCTTCCAGCCGGCACCACTCGGGTTCCAGGCGACGACGGCACCGTCGCCGAGCACGACGTCGCTCGTCGTGTGCGCGGGGAACTCCCGAGGCACGAAGCCGCTGAGGCCGCCCTGGTGATGGCGGTGCCACTCGTCGGGGTCGAAGCCGTTGCGGCCGTATGCCGCAGCGCCGGCACCCACGACGTCGCCGAGTCGCGCACCCACTCGGCTCTCGTCGAGGAAGGCCTGCTCGACGGAGAGCAGCCGGCGGTAGGCGTCCTCCTGCTGCGCATCGAGGGAGGCGAAGGACACGATGCGGCTCACGCTGGCGACCAGCCCGTGCCGCCGTCCGCAGGCGACGAGCAGCGCGAGGTCGCCGACGGGCTCGCCCACGGGCAGCGGGTGCCGGTGCGCCTCGAGCCGGTCGGCACCGCCCACGAGCAGCACGATGGGGTCGAGCTCGCGGTCCAGCAGCTCGCGGGCGAACGCTCCGGCCGCGGCGTAGCCGGTGGTGCTCGGCGTCAGTCCCTGCGCTGCAGCGGTGGCGGCAGCGGCCGCGTCGCGGCACACGTCGGCAAGGCGGCTGCGCTGGAGTCCGGTGAGCTGTCGGCGGGCTGCCGCCAGGTCGGCCCCGACGGGGACGGCGCCGGACGGGGGCCGGTCGCCCGCGACACGGGAACCCGTGGGGAGCTTCCCGTCACGGCCCTCCCACCATGGCACGACCTCCCACCGCGTCTCGCACGCGTCGTCGAGGCCGGCGAGCTCCATATCGCGCAGCCGCGGCGCCTCGATGGCGTTCGTGACGACGGTGAGGCCGACGGCGCCCGACGCCGGCACGTGGACGATGACGTCGAGGCACGCGGTGTCGAGCGTCTGCGGCACGTTGACCCGGGCGCCGAGGAGCCAGGTGAGGTTGGCCGGCTCGCGCAGCACGACGGTGTCGACGCTGTGGCTGCGCGCCAGCTCGGCGAGGCGGGCGAGCTTCTCCTGCAGGTCGCCCCACCTGCCTTCGTCAGCCCCCATGTCGCACCACCGGTCCGGCGAAGGATGCCGGCTGTTCGTCGAACCCGACGAGGCCGTCGGTGGCGTCCGCGCCGTCGGGCGCCCCGGCGCCGTATGCGTGGAGCGTCCAGGGCCGCCCGTGCAGGTCGTCGACCGACCGGACGGACTCGTCGACGTCGACCCGGGGGATCGTCGCTCCACCGCGCACGAGGACGGGCATCCGGTCGAGCGGCACCGTGACGGTGTGGAAGGCCGGACCGGCATACCTCGTGTCGTCGTCGAGGTCGAACCACTCGCCCTCGGGCACGTAGAACGTGCGGCTGACGGGGGCGTCGCCGTCGTCGAAGACGGGCACGACGAGCAGGTCTCGGCCCAGCAGGAAGCTGTCGTCGACGCTGCGCGCGACCCGGTCGTCGGAGTGGTGGAAGCCGAGCGGCCGCATCACGGGCCAGCCGTTCGCCGCGGACTCGCGGGCCACCTGCCAGAGGTAGGGCAGCAGCGAGTAGCGAAGTCGCACCCACTCACGCGCGATGTCGAGGGCCCGGTCACCGAAGGCCCACGGCTCGCGGGGGCGCAGCCCGTGGGCGCGCATGAGCGGCGACAGCGCACCCAGCTGGGTCCACCGCACGTAGAGAGCCGGCGTGAGCTCGGGCCCGAAGAAGCCGCCGATGTCGTGGCTCCAGAAGCCCGGGGCGCTCATCGCGTACGACAGCCCACCACGGACCGTCGCCTGCATGCCGGCCACGGTCGACTCGGCGTCGCCTCCCCACTGACCCGGGTAGCGGTGCGAGCCGGCCCAGCCGCTGCGCCCCCAGACGAGCGGTGCCCGTCCCGTGAACTCCCGGATGGCGTCGGACACCGCGGCGTTGTAGCGCAGCGGGTAGAGGTTGTGCGCCTGGTTGGCGGGGGTGCCGTCGTAGAGGGCGACGTCGTCGGGCAGCGCCTCGCCGAAGTCGGTCTTGAACACCGCGACCCCGTCGTCGAGGAAGGCGCGGTGCTTCTCCTGCCACCAGCGCTTGGCCGTCGGGTTGGTGAAGTCGATGAGAGCGCGCATGCGCCCGTCGGGGGTCGGCGTCTTGACGATGCCGGCGAGCGTCCCGTCGGTGCGGCGCACGAGGTAGCCCTCGCGCTCGGCCTCGTCGAAGAGCGGAGAGGCCGGGTCGAGGTAGGGCAGCTCCCACACCGAGAGCCGAAGGCCGAGGTCGGCGAGGTCCTCGACGAACTGCTTGCGGTCGCCGAACCGGTCGGTGTTCCAGATGAAGTCGGTGTTGAGCCGGTCGACGACGAGCCAGTCGGGGTCGAGGTGCAGCACATCCATCGGCACCTGGTGGCGCCGGGTGCTCTGCGCGACCTCGAGCATCTCCTCGCTCGAGTGGTAGCGGCAGCGGCCCATCCAGTAGCCGAAGGCCCACGGCGGCGGCACGTCAGCACGCCCGGTGAGCTCGGTGTAGTTCGTCAGTCGTGCACCCGGGTCGGGGCCGGCGAAGACGTAGAGGTCGATCGCCCCGTCCTCGATGCCGAGGGAGAGCACGGAGGGTCGGGAGTGCCCGACGTCGGCGTTGACGACGGCCCCCGTGTTGACGAAGCCGGTGTAGCCGCGGCTCGAGTGCCAGACCGGGACCGGCTTGTATGCCATGCCGGTGCCGGTGCCGCAGGCGTCCTCGCTGCGCAGTCGCAGCAGCTGGCCGTTCTTCACGAGCCGACCGAACTGCTCGCCGAAGCCGAGGACGTCCTCGTCGGAGCCGAGCTCGAGGTTGAGCGTCGTCGTGCCGCCGGTGGCGACCACGGACGGGGCGGTGAGCAGGCCTGCGACCTGGCGCAGGCGGTCTGCTGTGCGCAGGATGGTGGCGCCGCCGGCCTCGTCGACGAGACGCAGGGTGAAGGGTGCCCGTCCGACCTCCAGCCGGAGGTTTCCGGTCGTGAGGACGACGTGGGTCTCGTTCTGCTCCAGCGCGATCCGTTGAGGCGCCGGCGCCGGATGGGCCACGATGCCCGTCGAGGTGCCGTCGTCGGCCAGCGCGGATGCGCCGCTCGGTCCCACCGTGAGTCGGAGGCAGTCGGGCCGCGGGGCAGTGACCCTGAGCTCGAACGGCGTGACGTCGGTGGGCGGCAGCTCGATGTCGGGGAGGTTGGGCATCTGCGTCTCGACACCCTGGTCCTCGAGCGGCTCCCCCGTGAGCCAGCCCGGCATGACGCCCAGCTGCACACCGGGCAGCCCGTCCACGGCGAGCGTGGCCGTGGTCCCCTGCGCGTCGACCCGGGCGTCGCGCACGCGGCGGAGCAGGACGGCGCCCGTGGACGCGGAGGAGGACGGAGTCTCGTGCGTCATCGTCAGCCCTTCACGGCGCCGGCCGTGATGCCGGCGACGAAGTAGCGCTGCAGGAACACGTAGGCGATGACGATCGGCGCGGAGGCGACGACGACGCCGGTGAAGAGCAGCGGGTAGTCGGTGAGGAACTCGCCCTGGAACGAGAGCAGCGCCACGGGGATGGTGCGCTTGTCGGCCTCGTTGATGAACAGGAGCGGGTAGAGCAGGTCGTTCCAGTGGATGACGAACAGGAAGATCGCGGTCGCCGACAGCGAGGGCACCGAGACCGGCACGACCACCGAGCGGTAGGTGCGCCAGGGCCCTGACCCGTCGACGGCAGCGGCCTCGAAGAGCTCCTTGGGGAGGGTCTTGAGGAAACCCGTGAGGATGAACACCGCGATCGGCAGGGTGACGACGATGTTGATGAGCACCAGGCCGAGCAGGGAGTTCGTCAGGCCGAACGTCTCGAACTGGACGTACTGCGGGATCATGTTGGCCTGTGCGGGAACCGCCATGCCGAGCACGATGAAGCCGAACAGCAGCGCGCTCTTCCAGCCCGTCGTGCGGGCGATGCCGTAGGACGCGAGGCTCGCCACGAACAGCGTGAGCGGCACGGACAGCCCGGTGACGATGACGCTGTTGCGGAAGGCGACACCGAGACCGGAGTCCTTGACGACCTTCGAGTAGTTGCCGCCCTGCCAGTCGGTGGGTGGTGTGAACGGTGAGGCGAAGAGGTCCTGGCTCGTCTTGAAGGATCCGAAGATCACGACGACGAGCGGGACGATGACGAGCACGGCATACACGCCGAGGACGACGCGTCGGGACAGGTTGTAGGTCATGGGACTCTCCTCACGCGTCCGGGCTGCTGGCCTTGACGGCACGGCGCTGGATCCAGGTGATGGCGGCGATCAGGGCCATGAAGACGAGCGACTCGGCTGCGGCGTAACCGAACTGGGAGTTCGCGAAGCCCGAGTAGATGCGCGTCGACAGGATGTCGAGCGAGCCCTTCGGCGGGTTGCCGCCGAGGCCGAGGATGAGGTCGAAGGCCTTGAACGACTGCACCGTCGTGTACGCCATGACGACGGCGGTGGCCGGAGCCACCATCGGCAGGGTCACGTGGCGGAACTGCTGCCACCTGCTGGCCCCGTCGGTCTGGGCCGACTCGTAGAGCTCCTGCGGGATCTGCTGCAGACCGGCGATGAAGATGATCATCATCTGGCCGACGTGGAACCACACCTGGGTCAGTGCGACCCAGTAGATGGCCTGCCCGTCGTTGCCGAGAAAGGCGCTCTGGAACCGGTCGAGCCCCACGGCGCCGAGCACGGAGTTGACGAGCCCGAAGTTCGGGTCGTAGACGAACTTCCAGATGAACGCGACGGAGACGCTCGACAGGATGGTCGGGAAGAAGAACACCGACCGCAGGGCCACGGACGACTTGCTGTTCTTCGTCAGGAAGACCGCCAGTGCCAGCGAGAAGACCGTCTGGAACACGACGACCACCAGCATGAACTTGAGGTTGTTGCCGAGGGCGTTCCGGAACAGGTCGTCACCGGTGAAGATCTTCACGAAGTTGTCGACGCCGACGAACTGCGCGGTGGGGCTGAAGCCGTCCCAGTCGGTGACCGAGTAGACGACGCCCTGGATCGTCGGGATGACGAAGAAGGTGATGTAGAGGACGAGGGCCGGCACGGGGAAGAGCCAGAGGGCGGGGTGTGCCGCCATCGGGTTGCGACGCCCGTCCGGACGCTCGGGCTCGGGACCGGTCGGGGCTTCGGGGGGACGCTCGGAGGTCAGTGTCGTGGACATGTCACTTCCGCTTCTGGTCGACGACGCCCTGGGCCTGGGCCGCAGCCTGGTCGGGTGACGTGCCACCGACGACGGCGACGCACGCCGCCTCGACGGCCGCCCTGATGTCGAGGTTGTTGAACTGGAAGCGGGGCGCGAGCATCGTCTTCTTCTCGAGCCACGCGGCGTTGTGCTTGAGGTCGGCGTTCGTGTACTCGACGTTCTTGACCGTGACGTGCTGCGCGGTGCCGTTGGCGTAGACGGCGGCGTTGACCGGGTCGGAGAGGAACTGCACCCACTTGAGGGCGGCGTCCTGGCCCTTGCCGGCCGAGTTGACCCCGAGGATGAAGGTCGCGTTGTAGATGCCCTCGTACTTCGCCTTCGCCGCATCCACCGTGATGGGCGCGACGAGCCCGATGGGGAACTTCGCGCCGAGCTTGCGGACGGCGCTGATGTGGAACGAGCCCGTGGCGAGCATCGCCGCCTTGCCGCTCGCGAAGAGCTGCTGCAGGGGCTCGCTGCTCGTGCCGGTCGAGTTGGCCTCGAAGAACGGTGCGAGCTGCTGGTACTGCTTGAGTGTGGCGATGAACCAGTCGTCGGTGACCTTGCGGGTGCCGGCCTCGATGTCGGCGAACGCCGTGTCGGTGGGCATGTTGTTCATCACCATCGAGTTGATGAGCTGGCCCGAGTTGGCCGGCTCGCCGCCCGGCCACGCGATCGGCGTGAGGCCCTTGCCCTTGAGGGTCTCGCACAGCGCGAGGAAGCCGTCCCAGTCCTTCGGCAACGAGCTGACACCCGCAGCCTCGAAGGCGGCCTCGTTGTAGATCGGCATGTTGAAGACGAGCTGGTAGGGCAGGCCCATCTGCGCCCGGGTGTCGGCCTGGCCCGTCTTGATCAGCTCGGCGAAGTAGTTGTCGACGAACGGCTGGGCACCGAGACCGGCATACAGCCCGGCCTTGTTCATGTTGACGAACTGGGCGCCGCGGAACGCGGTGAACGCCGTCCCGATCTTGCCGCCCTTGATCTTCTGGAGCGCGGTGCTCTGGTAGTCGTTGGACGGCGCGATGTCCTGGGTGACGTCGGCCTGCGGATTCGCCTTGCGGAACGAGGCGATGAGCGTGTCGAAGACGGCCTTGTCCTCGGCGCGCCAGTGCGCGAACGACACCGGGCCGGTGGCCTTGGAGCTGTTGACGGGCGGCAGCAGCTGTGCCGCCGAGCCGGCCGCGGTGCCCCCGGCACCACGCGAGGTGATCGTCGGGCCCACGCACGCGGTGAGGGCTCCCCCGACGCCGAGGGCGCCGAGGCCGTGCAGGAACCGACGGCGGTCGATCTTGGGCGTGTCAGACATCGTTGTCTCTCCTTGGGGTCCTGCGAGGGTGCTACTACCAGTCCACGACCGAGATCCCGACGAGGTCGGCGGCGGCCCGCAGCTGCGGACGCACGTCGGACCACGCGAGAACGGTGTGGTGGGGGAAGCCGCCGGTCACCAGACCGGTGACGAAGGTGGACGCGTCGCCGTCGAGGCGGACGGCGGCGGTGTTGCCCTGGAACCGGTTCGGCTCGGGCATCGACTCGCCGGCGGCGAGCAGCAGCCGGAGCTGCCCGGGCCGCTCGGGGTCCTCGGTGAGCCGGGCCATACAGACCGGGCCGGTGCGCAGGGGGAAGTTGCCCGCGACGCCGAGCTTGCGGTTGCAGTGGGTCGACTGCGTGGCGTCATCGGGGTCGGCGGCGAGCGACGTCGCGGCCGCACCGCAGTGCCAGAGCCGCACGACGTTCTGCTCCGCGTCGAGCTCCACGGTGTCGACGAGGTAGGTCGTGCCGGATCCCAGCGCCTCCATGAGCAGCATCGTCACGGCGCCGTAGACATCGCGCTCGCACGCGGTCGGCGTGCCCTCGTCGGCGACGCGGGAGAGCGACGAGCACGGGCAGGCACCGAGCTGGGTGGGGAACTCAGGCCAGCAGCGGATCGCCATGCCCGACAGGGTCTCCCGGTCGCGCCAGCCGCGCATGGCCGTCGTGATGCGTGCCGAGGCGAGGGCCTGGCCGGCGTCGACGGAGGCGAGGCTGGGCTGGGCCTCGACGGCCGCGTCGTGCTCGGCCGCCGCGTCCGCGTCGCTGACGCAGCCCACCTGCTCGAACATGGCCTCCACGGGCACCTGCTCGACCTCGATGCCGAAGAGCCTGCTCAGCAGGTCGCCGTCGTACTGGCTCGGCGTGAAGCCGGGAGGGGCGTCGCCGACGAGGCCGAGCCGGCGACCGCGCAGCGACTCCAGCGCCGGCTCGACGTCGGCGCGCTCGCTGCGCTCGCGGGTGTCGGTCGGGGCGGGGACCACCTCGGGCAGCCGCCCCGCGAGGGCGGCCTCGAGGACGCTGCGGGTCTCGGGCTCGTCGGGGTTTCCGTAGACGAGTCGCGGCGTGCGCCCGGCGTGCACCACGAGGGCGTGGCCGAAGAGGTTCGCGCCGCACATCGAGTTGAGCCAGAGGCGGTCACCGACCGGACCGGGCTCGCGGAACGACCACAGCAGCACGGGCTGCTCGAGGTCGCCGTAGAGCTCGAGGGCGGGGGTCGCGTCGGAGAAGGAGGCGCAGACGTTCACGACGAGGTCGGCCGAGCCGTCGACGTACGCCTTGGCTGCCGCGACGTCGTCTGGCGTCATCACGAGGGCGTCGGGTCCGCTGACCTCGGCGCCGAGCTCGACGAGCAGGGCACGCGCCTCGCCGGCGAGCCGTTCGGCGACGTCGACCGCGAAGGTCGGGCGTGCCGTGGCCACGAGCGTGACCTTGGGGGCCTGCGTGGTGCTCATCGCCCGACTGCCTCGTCGACGATCTGGCCGAGCCGCTGCAGGCGCGGGATCGACACCTCGCGGAGGTCGCGCTCGATGTCGTCGCTGCCGATGACCGAGGCCCACACGGCACGGCCGGCGAGGAAGCCGGATGCCCCCTCGTGGCAGGCGAGCTCGACGGCGTGCGGGAACAGCTCGGCGGGGACGCCCGACGACAGCACGACCCAGGGCGACGCGACGGCCTCGGTGATCTCGGCGCAGGCGCGGCGGATCTCGTCGTCGGAGCCCTGCCCCTTGAACGGCACCTCGGCCTTGTAGAGGTCCGCCCCCAGCGACCCCAGCTCGCGCGCGGCCTCGATGACGCACGCGTCCCAGTCCCAGGCGCCGCCGGCGCGCGGGGCCTTGGCCACCGGCTCGATGATGCTGACGAGGCCGGCGGCGCGGCAGCGCTCGACGAACTCCTCGACCATCTCGACCCGCGTCGCCGCGGCCTCGTCGGGGCGGTGGATGACGAGCAGCTTCATGGCGACCGCTCCCTGCTCGCGCACGGCGGCGGGGTCGACCGCGCGGTCGATCTCGACCGAGGTGACGAACTCGCCGTTGCCGGCGATGAAGTGGTCGGCGGCCGCGATGAGGCCGCAGGTCGGGGCCACGGCGCCCGCGTCGACGACGGCGTCGAACGCGAACTGCTTGTCGACGAGCACGGCCGACGCGTGGGGAGTCAGCACGCGGGTGGCGGCGACCTTGAAGTCGGTGAGCTGCTGGTCCGTGACGGGCGCGTCCTGGTGCTCGGCGAACATCGCGCGCATGGCCTCGCGCTGGTCGACGGCGAGCATGGCGAAGCCGCCGCTCGGTCGTGCCACGTCCTCGAGCCGGAAGCGTGTCCCGGTCGCGGTGTCGGGGTTCGTCTCGGTCATGGGTTCTCTCCTGCGGGTCGTGGCGTGGTCGGCGTGGTCGGCGTGGTCGGCGTCGTGGGTGAGAGGGGTGAGGTGGCGGGGATGACTGGGCGGATGTCGTTGTGGCCCAACGGCGTCCGGCTCAGGCCGAGGGTGCCGGCTCGGGCTGGGCCTCGGCCTGCCGGGTCTCGAGGACCTGGAGGACCTCGGGCAGCTGTGGGATGCGTGAGCGCCCGTCGAGCCCACGACACGACAGCGCTGCCGTGACGTTGGCGAAGGCGAGCTGTTCGGGGAGGGGGAGGCCGCGGACGACGGCCGCGACGAGGGCGCCGTGGAAGACGTCGCCGGCACCGAGGGTGCTCAGCACGTCGACGGCGTGTGCGGCGGCATACGCCCGCCGGCCGTCGGCCGCCAACGCGTGCGAGCCGCGGGCGCCGTCGGTGGCGACGACGACGTCGCAGCCCTGCTCGAGCGCCAGGGCCAGCAGATCGTCCACCGGACGCTCGCCGTGGAGGCGCTCGAGGGCCTCGACGGTGGGCACGTAGAAACCGACGCCTCGAGCGTCGAAACCGGGGATGTCGTTGCCGGCGTCGACGGAGAGCACCTGACCCTCGCGCAGCAGCCCTGACTCGTGGACCGGCTGCCAGCCGGCGTGGTCGGCGTGCACGACGGGGGCGGCGGCGATGAGCTCGACGCCGGCGGAGATGTCGATGCGCGGGGCCGGCCGGTTGCAGATGGCGCGGCTGCCGCGCTCTCGGTCGACGACGACGACGCTGGCGGCGGTGGCCACGCCCGGCGCCACGGTGACGCCGCTGACGTCGACGCCCTCGGCGGCCAGCCCGTCGAGGACCGCCCGCCCGTTGGCGTCGTCGCCGACGGTGCCGACGAAGGCGCTGCGCACGCCGAGGCGCGCTGCGGTGACGGCCGACGTCGCAGCGGGACCGCCGCCGGCGTAGGACACCTCGTCCGCGACGACGCGCTGGTCGGGCCCGGGGAAGCTCGGGACCAGGGCGATCGCGTCGAGGGTGGCGACTCCGACGAAGACCGCCTCGACAGCCTGTGTGCTTGCCATGCGTCCTGCACTCCTTCGTGCGTCCCAGTTGATGTTGATACCCTAACAGCGGATGTTGGAAAGTCAACAGATTCTGGTCGGTAACTCACGTATGCTGAGCGAGTGGGAGTCGTCGATGAGTGAGTCAGGGGCCGAGCTGAGGGCCGAGCTGGGGGCCGATCAGGGGGCCGAACCCGGTGCCATGCGCTACGACACCGCCCCCGACCGGCGGCGCAGCATCCTCGAGCGCGTGGAAGGCACCGGTTTCGTCTCGGTCACCGAGCTCACGCGACGTCTCGGCGTCTCGGACATGACCGTCCGCCGCGACCTGCGCAAGCTCGCCGAGCAGGGCAAGGTGCGCATCGTCCACGGCGGCGTCAGCGCACTGAGGCAGTCGCTCCACTCCCCCGCCTTCACCGGACGCGCGGAGGAGAACGCCGACGCCAAGCAGGCCATCGGGACCCTCGCCGTCGCGACCCTGCCGGCAACCGCGACCGTGGCCATCGACGCGGGCACGACGACGTATGCCGCCATGCAGGCGCTGCCCGAGACCTTCCGTGGGACGGTCGTCACCCACTCCGTGCCGGTCATGCAGCTGGCCCTCGCGCGGGGGCTCAGCCGGCTCGTCGGCCTCGGCGGCGAGCTGCTCCCCGACAGCCAGGCCTTCGTCGGTCCGCGCACGGTCGAGTCGACGCGGGGGCTGCGGGTCGACACGCTGTTGCTCGGGGCTGCCGCGGCCGACGAGCACGGCATCTACGTGTCCACCGACAACGAGCGACCGACCAAGCTCGCCCTCATGGCGATCGCGCAGCGCACGATCCTGCTCGTCGACTCCAGCAAGTTCACGACCACGGCGCCGGTGCTGCTGTGCGACTGGTCGGCCATCTCGGGGGTCGTGAGCGATGCGCCGCCGCCGGCCCACCTGGCCCACACGCTGCACGACCTGCCCGAGGGCGTCCTGGTCGCCGGCTGACCCCGCGGCTCGACCACACGAGCCCAGAAGGGCTCCGGGGGCCTCCGGGTGTTAGTCCGGTGGCGCGGGCGGTACGCGGTTGACGCCCGCACCACCGGGGCTCTGGGGTTCGCCGCTCGTCAGAGGCGGGCGGCGAGGCGGTGGTAAGCCGCGCTCCAGCGCAGCTCCTGCCGCACGCTCTCGGGCGTCGAGCCGTCGTCGATGACGACCAGCTCGGTCGAGGTCATCTCGGCGAGGTCGCGGAACTCCTCCGTGCCCACCGCCGTGGACAGCACCGTGTGGTGCGGCCCGCCTGCGAGCAGCCACGACTCGGCCGAGGTCGACAGGCTGGGGCGCGGCTCCCACACGGCGCACGCCACGGGGAGGCGGGGCAGCTCCTCGTCGGGCTCGACGACGTCGATCTCGTTGAGGGTCAGGCGGAATCGGCCGCCGAGGTCACTCATGCCGACGACCACACCGGGGCCGGGCGCTGCGGTGAACCGCAGGCGCACCGGGTCCTCGCGGCCACCGATGCCGAGCGGGTGGATCTCCAGCGACGGCTGCCGCGAGGCGATCGTCGGGCAGACCTCGAGCATGTGCGCGCCGAGGATCTTCTCCTCCCCGGGCACGAGGTGGTACGTGTAGTCCTCCATGAACGAGGTGCCGCCCGGCATTCCCTTCGCCATCGCCTTCGTCGCGCGCAGCAGCACCGAGGTCTTCCAGTCGCCCTCGCCGCCGAAGCCGTAACCGTCGGCCATCAGCCGCTGCACCGCCAGGCCGGGCAGCTGCCGCAGCCCGCCGAGGTCCTCGAAGTTCGTCGTGAATGCGCCGAACCCGCCTTCGGTGAGGAAGGTCCGCAGCCCGGCCTCGACGCGTGCCCCGTAGCGCAGCGACGCGTGGCGCTCGCCGCCGCGACGCAGCTCGGGCACGACGGCGTACGCGTCCTCGTACTCCGCGACCAGCGTGTCGACCTCGGCGTCGGCGACCGCGTCGACGACCTCGACGAGGTCGTTCACGCCGTACGTGTTGACCGAGACCCCGAAGTGCAGCTGCGCCTCGACCTTGTCGCCCTCGGTGACCGCGACGTCCCGCATGTTGTCGCCGAACCGGGCCAGCCGCAGGCTGCGCAGCTCGGCCACGCCGGCAGCCGCCCGTCCCCACGCACCGACCCGCTGGAGCACGGCCGGGTTGCTCACGTGACCGGCCACGATCTTGCGGGCGATCCCCAGCCTCGCCCCGACGAACCCGAACTCGCGGTCGCCGTGCGCGGCCTGGTTGAGGTTCATGAAGTCCATGTCGATGCTCGACCACGGCAGCTCGGCGCCGGCCTGCGTGTGCAGGTGCAGCATCGGCTTGCGCAGCGCGTCCAGCCCGGTGATCCACATCTTGGCGGGCGAGAACGTGTGCATCCAGGTGACCACGCCGATGCACTCGGGCGCCGCGTTGGCCTCGAGGATCGCGGCGTGGATCGCGGCGGCGTCGGCGAGGATCGGCCGCCACACCACCCGCGCCGGCAGCACCGCGCTCGCGTCGATCTCCTTCGCGATGGCCTGCGACTGCTCGGCCACCTGGCGCAGCGTCTCCTCGCCGTAGAGGTGCTGGCTGCCGGTGAGGAACCAGACCTCGCGCTCGTCGCTGCGTGCCGGGTGCGTGCTCGTCATGGGGTGTCCTTCTGTCCGTAGACGTTCTGGTAGCGGTCGAACAGGGAGTCGACGTCGGTCGGGTCGATGCGGATGGGCTCGCCCAGCTGTCGGGCGATGTGCATGGTGCGGGCGACGTCCTCGCACATGACGGCCGCCTTGACGGCGGAGCGGGCGTCCTTGCCGATGGTGAAGACACCGTGCTGCTTCATGAGCACGGCGGCCGACTTGCTGGCCGTGAGCGTCTCGACGATGCCGCGCCCGATGGAGTCGTCACCGATGAGCGCGAAGGGCCCCACGGGGATCTCCCCGCCGAATTCGTCGGCCTGCATCGTCAGGGCGCAGGGGATCGGCTCGCCCCGGCTCGCCCAGGCCGTCGCGTACGTCGAGTGCGTGTGCACCACGCCGCCGACGTGCGGCAGGTGCCGGTAGACGTACGCCTGGGCGTCGGTGTCGGACGACGGTGCGTGCTCGCCCTCGACGACCCGGCCGTGCAGGTCGCACAGCACCATGTTCTCGGGCGTCAGGTCGTCGTAGGCGACACCGGACGGCTTGATCACCATGAGGTCGCGGCCAGGGACCCTCGCCGAGACGTTGCCGGCCGTCCAGATGACGAGCTGGTAGCGGGTCAGCTCCGCGTGCAGGGCGCACACCTCGCGCCGGATCAACGCGATGGTTGCGTTCACATCGGTGAGCACGCTCACGCCGCCTCACCTCCTGCGCGGACCTCCTGGGCGGTCGGGGCGGTCGGGGCGGTCGGCCCGGGCGCCTGGCGCACCTCGTCCTTGCCGGCGATCGCCTTGCGGCGCAGGGACTTCAGCCGCTTCATGACGTCGTTGCCGCCTCGACCGAAGTGGTCGTGCAGCCGCACGTACTCCTCGAAGAGCAGGTCGTATGCCGCCGCGTCGCCTTCGCGGGGCACGAACGCCGCCCGCTCGACTCCCCCCATGGCCGCCGCCGCGGCAGCGACGTCGGGGAAGGCACCCGCCGCGACGGCGGCGTGGATCGCCGAACCGAGGGCCGGGCCCTGGGCGGAACGGATGACCGACAGCGGCAGCCGCGTGACGTCGGCATAGATCTGCATGAGCAACGGGTTCTTCGCGAGGCCGCCGGCGATGACGAGCTCGGTGACCGGGACGCCGCTGTCGCGGAAGGTCTCGAGGATGACGCGGGTGCCGAAGGCGGTCGCCTCGAGCAGCGCCCGGTAGACCTCCTCGGGTCGGGTCGCCAGGGTCTGGCCGACGACGAGGCCCGACAGCTCGTGGTCGACGAGCACCGACCGGTTGCCCGAGTGCCAGTCGAGCGCGACGAGGCCGTGCTCCCCCACCGCCTGGGTGGACGCCTTCTCGGTGAGCAGCTCGTGGGCCGACAGCCCGCGGGCCTCTGCCTCCGCGGCATACCCGGCCGGGAAACCCGTGCGGGTGAACCAGCCGAAGATGTCACCGACCCCGGACTGTCCGGCCTCGTAGCCGTAGAGGCCGTCGACGATGCCGCCGTCGACGACGCCGCACATGCCGGGAACTTCGCGCAGCACGTCGCTGCTCATGACGTGGCAGGTCGAGGTGCCCATGATCGCCACCATCTGGCCGGGTGCCGTCGCCTGCGCGGCGGGGGCGGTCACGTGCGCGTCGACGTTGCCGACGGCCACCGCGATCCCCTCGGGAAGACCCGTCCACGCCGCAGCTTCCGCAGTGAGCCGCCCTGCGGCAGAGCCGAGCTCACCGATCGGGTGATCGAGCTTGTCGTCGACGAACGAGGCGAACCCCGGGTTGAGCGCTGCGAGGTAGTCCCTCGACGGGTATGCGCCGTCCTGACGGATGCCCTTGTAACCGGCCGTGCACGCGTTGCGCACGTAGTCGCCGCAGAGCTGCCACACGATCCAGTCGGCCGCCTCGACCCAACGGTCCATGGCAGCGTAGACGTCGGGGTCCTCCTCGAGAACCTGCAGCGCCTTGGCGAACTCCCACTCCGAGCTGATCAGGCCGCCGTAGCGCTGCAGCCACGGCTCACCGCGCTCGGAGGCGAGGGCGTTGATGCGGTCGGCCTGCGCCTGCGCGGCGTGGTGGCGCCACAGCTTGACCCAGGCGTGCGGGCGGTCGGCCCACTGGGGCAGCTCGCACAGGGGCACACCGTCGGCGGTCGTCGGCAGCACCGTGCACGCGGTGAAGTCGGTCGCGATGCCGATGACGTCACCCGGGTCTATCCCGGCAACGGCGACCGCCGCCGGCACGGCGTGACGCAGCACCTCGCGGTAGTCCTCGGGCACCTGCAGCGCCCAGTCGGGCGGCAGCGCGGCCGTCCCGGGGACGGGGAGGCGCTCGGTGACGACGGCGTGCGCGTACTCGTGGACGGCCGAGCCGAGTTCGGCGCCGTCGGACACCCGGACGACGAGGGCTCTCCCCGAGAGAGTCCCGAAGTCGACGCCGACGACGTAGGTCGGCCTTACGCCGGTGGCCTGCTCGTTCATGTCGTGCTGCTCCTGGTCCGGCCCGGCGGCGCGGTGCTCGCGCGGACGATGAGTTGGGGGTCGATGAGGCTGGGCACCTGGTCGGTCTCGCCCGAGATGGCTGCGGTGAGCATCGCGATGGCCTCCCGGCCGATCGCGGAGAAGTCCTGGCGCACCGTCGTGAGCGGCGGGATGAGGTACTCCGCCTCGGGCACGTCGTCGAAACCGACCACGCTGACGTCGTCGGGGACGGCGCGGCCGGCCTCGTGCAGGGCGCGCAGCACCCCGATCGCCATCTGGTCGTTGGCGGCGAAGACCGCTGTCACGTCGGGCTTCTCGGCGAGCTCTAGCCCTGCGCGGTAGCCGCTCTCGGCGGACCAGTCCCCCGCCACCGGCTCCATCGGCCGGTGACCCGCCGCGACCATCTCGGCACGCCAGCCCTCGGCGCGGGCACGGGCCTCGGCCCAGTCGAGCGGACCGGTGACGTGGGCGACCTCGACGTGACCGAGGTCGATGAGGTGCCGGGTGGCCAGCCGGGCCCCGGCGACGTTGTCGACGCCGACGGTGCGCCGCGCCCGCGTGAGGTCGCCCTCGACGATGACGAACGGCAGCCGCGCGCTGCGCGAACGCGCCACCTCGAGCGCCTCGTCGTGGCCCGCGATGACGACGATGCCCTCGACGGCCAGCCGGTCGAGGTGGTCGACCGCGGCGTCGAAGCCCTCACGGGTCATCTCGGCGAGCGACACCGACGAGGCGAAGAAGCCGGCCTCGCGAGCCGCCGTGTTGACGGTGCGGTGCACGCTCGTGGGGCCGAAGAGCGTCGAGGCCGTCGTGATGATGCCGATCGTCCCCGACCGGCCGCTCACCAGGGCCCGGGCCGCCGTGTTGGGCCGGTAGCCGAGCCGCTCGATCGCCTGCAGCACCCGGTCGCGGGTCTCGGGTCGGATGCTCGAGGCCCCGTTGATGACACGCGACACCGTCTGGTGCGAGACGCCGGCCAGCCGTGCGACGTCCTGCATCACGGGAGCGCGCGACACGGTGTCGCTCACGAGGCCCTCCTCGTGAACAGCCGCTGCATCACGATGAAGAGCAGGAGCAGGGTTCCGATCGCGATCTTTGTCCACCATGAGCTCAGCGTGCCTTGGAACGAGATCAACGTCTGGATGACACCCAGGACGAGCACGCCGAGGAGCGAGCCGAGGACGAAACCGACGCCACCGCTCAGCAGGGTGCCGCCGATGACGACGGACGCGATGGCGTCGAGCTCCATCCCCACGGCATGGAGGCCGTAGCCGGAGAGCATGTAGACGGAGAAGAGCAGCCCGGCCACCGCGGCACAGAGCCCGCTGATGGCGTACGCGGCGACCTTGACGCGGTGGACCGGCAGACCCATGAGGGTGGCCGAGCTCTCGCTGCCGCCGATCGCGTAGACCGTGCGCCCGAAGCGCGTGCGGTGGAGCACCCACACGGCCGCGGCGACGATGACGAGGGCGATGACGACGCTCCACGTGATGACCACCCCACCGGGCAGCTCGATCGTGCCGGTCGCGAGGGCTCGGAAGAACGGGTCCTTGATCGAGATCGACTCCACACCGATGACGAAGCACAGGCCGCGGGCGAGGAACATCCCGGCGAGCGTGACGATGAACGGCTGGATCTCGAAGTGGTGGATCACCAGCCCCATGAGCACCCCGAGACCGGTGCCGACGGCGAGGACGAGCAGGATGACGAGCGGTGCCGGGATGCCGGCGCGCAGCGTCGCCGCGGCCAGCATCGTCGAGAGGGCGACCACCGCCCCGACGGAGAGGTCGATGCCGCCGGTGAGGATGACGAACGTCATGCCGACCGCGAGGACGATGAGGAACGCGTTGTCGATGAAGAGGTTCGCGAAGACCTGGCCCGACGTGAAGCCCTCGTAGCGGACCGAGCCCACGCCGAAGAGCAGGACGAACAGCACGAAGGTTGCGACGACGGGGAGCACGCGGCCGGGGATGCCGGGGACCTTGGACAGGCCGGGGACGCGGTGCCTGGCCGGAGTGGTCGTGGTCATGACTGGGTCACCTTCTGCTTGGTGTCGGGCGCGTCGACGGCGTCGGCGACCGGGCGGTCCGCGACACCATCCGGCTCGGCTGCGTCGTGGTCGGCCGGGTCCTGTTGCGCCGCAGGGCTGTCCGCGTCGGCAGACGGTTGCGTGGCGGGGTGGCCGGCGGGCCTGCGCCGAGCGAATCGGGCCCGCATCTTGGGCGCCTGCAGCAGGCAGACGGCGATGACGACGAGCGCCTTGAAGACGAGGGTGACCTCGGGGGCGATGCCCATGGAGTACACGGTCGTCGTCAGCGTCTGGATGATGAGGGCGCCGACGAGAGTGCCCGACAGCGAGTACCTCCCGCCGGCGAGCGACGAGCCACCGATGACGACCGCCAGGATCGCGTCCATCTCGATCCACAGTCCGGCGTTGTTCGCGTCGGCGGCGCTGACGTTGGAGCTGATCATGAGGCCGGCGACCCCGGCACACACGGCCGCGAAGACGTAGACGGTCCAGATGATCGTCCGGGACCGCAGGCCCGCCAGGCGGCTGGCCTCGGGGTTGATGCCGACCGACTCGATGAGCAGGCCGAGCGCGGTGCGCCGGGTGACGAGCGCGACGGCGACGAGGGCCGCGAGCGCGATGAGGATGGAGATCGGGAAGAGGAGGAACCCCGCGCCGATCTCGCGGAAGAAGTCGTTGCGCACCGTGATGATCTGGCCGTCCGTGACGAGCATGGCGATGCCGCGCCCGGCGGTCATCAGCACCAGGGTGGCGATGATCGGTTGGATGCCGAGCAGCGACACGAGGAAGCCGTTCCACAGGCCCAGCACGAGGCACAACGCCAGCGCCACCCCGATGCCGGTCAGCGCGGCCGCCGGACTCGTGGGGTCGCTCGAGCCCGCGATCGTCGTGCACGCGACGGCTCCGGCGATGGCGGCGACCGCACCGACGGACAGGTCGATGCCCCGGGTGGCGATGACGAGCGTCATGCCCAGGGCGATGAGCAGGGTCGGCGCGCCGTTCTTGAGGATGTCGACGAGGCTGCCGTAGAGGTGCCCGTCCTGGAGCCGCACCGACAGGAACCCGGGGTTGCGCGCGGCGTTGGCCAGCAGCAGCGCGACGAGGGCGACGACGGGCCAGAGCAGGCGGCTCCCCCGCATCCGCTGGGCGAACGTGGCGGTTGCTGCGCTCATGACGCCACCTGCTCGGTCCGGGCGGCGGTGCCGACGCGCGGTGCGGCGGTGGCGTCGGTCTCGGCGATGAGTCCCATGATGTCGTCGACGGTCGCGGAGGCGTCCAGCTCGGCGACCTTCGCGCGGTCCTTCAGCACGATGACGCGGTGCGACAGGCGGGCCACCTCCTCGAGCTCGGCTGAGATGTAGACGACCGCCATGCCCTCGGCAGCCAGCTGCGCGACGAGCTTCTGGATCTGGGCCTTGGCGCCGATGTCGATGCCGCGCGTGGGCTCGTCGAGGATGAGCAGCCGCGGGTTCGTGACGAGCCAGCGGGCGAGGAGCACCTTCTGCTGGTTGCCGCCCGAGAGGCGCCCGACGATCGCGTCGGGGTCGGCGGGGCGGATGTCCAGGGTCTCGATCCAGCGGGCGACGAGCTCGTCCTTGGTGCGCCGTGGGATGGGCCGGGCCCACCCGCGCGCGGCCTGCATCGCGAGGACGAGGTTGTCGCGGATCGACAGGTCGGCGAGGATCCCCTCGCCCTTGCGGTCCTCGGAGCAGAACGCGATCCCCGAGGCGATGGCGGCGCGGGGCGTGCGCAGCGAGACGTCCTTGCCGCCCACACGCACCGATCCGGAGTCGGCGCGGTCGGCCCCGAAGAGCAGCCGGGCCAGCTCGGTGCGGCCGCTGCCGAGCAGGCCGGCGAGTCCGACGACCTCGCCGGAGCGGATCGTCAGGTCGAACGGGGCGATCGAGCCGCGTCGGCCCAGCCCGCTGGCCTCGAGGACCGGCGGCGCCCCGGAGGTGCCGGACCCGGCGTCCTCGGCGAGGCGCTCGACCTCCTCGAGCACCCCGAGCTCGCGGCCGATCATCGCCGACACGAGCTGGAGCCGGGAGAGGTCACGCGTGAGGTGCTCGCCGACGAGTCGGCCGTTGCGCAGGACCGTCATGCGGTCGGCGATCTCGTAGACCTGCTCGAGGAAGTGCGAGACGAAGAGGATGGCCACCCCCTGGTCGCGCAGGTGGCGCATGATGCGGAAGAGCTCGGCGACCTCGTCCTGGTCGAGGCTCGAGGTGGGCTCGTCGAGGATGAGCACCTGCGCGTCGACGGCCACGGCCCTGGCGATGGCCACGAGCTGCTGGATCGCGATGGGGTGCTCGGCGAGGGTCGAGGCCGGGTCGATGGTCAGGCCCATCCGGCCGAGCAGCTCCGCGGCGCGGGCCCGGGTGCCCGGCAGGTCGATGGCCCCGAACCGGCGCGGCTCGCGCCCGAGCACGATGTTCTCCGCGACCGAGAGGTTCGGGCAGAGGTTGACCTCCTGGTACACGGTGCTCACACCGGCCTCCTGGGCCGCCGCGGGTCCCGCGAAGGCCACGCGCTCGCCGCGCAGCTCCGTCGTGCCGGACGTGGCCGTGTAGACCCCGGTGAGCACCTTGATGAGGGTCGACTTGCCGGCCCCGTTCTCACCCATGAGGGCGTGCACCTCACCGGGGAGGAGGCGGAAGTCGACGTCCGCGAGGGCCGTGACCCCCGGGAACTCCATCGTGATCCCGCGCATCGCGACGACGGGGTCGCCGGTCGGGGCGGTCGTCGGTCTCGGCGTGTCGGTCATGACGTCCTGTCCTTCGCTTCCGGGTGTCGGGTGGACGGCCCCCGCCACCACACCCGGAGGGTGGCGGGAGCCGTCGATCGGGCGAGGCGCGCGGCCCGGCGTGTGGGCCGCGCGACCTCGGGTCGGGGGCTCAGTACTTGCGGGAGGGCAGCGCCGTCTTGGCCTGCTCCTGGGTGAACGTCGTCTCCTCGGTCACCACGCGCTCGGGCACGGACTCACCGGCCACGACCTTCTTCGCGAGGTCCATGAGCTGGTCGCCGAGCAGTGGGCTGCACTCGACGATGTAGTTGATCTTGCCGTCGGCGAGGGCCTGCATGCCGTCGTGCACGGCGTCGACGGTGATGATCTTGATGTCCTTGCCCGGAACCTTGCCGGCGGCCTCGATGGCCTCGATCGCTCCGAGACCCATGTCGTCGTTGTGGGCGTAGACGACGTCGATCTTCGGGTTGGACTTGAGGAAGGCCTCCATGACCTGCTTGCCACCGGACCGGGTGAAGTCACCGGTCTGCGACGCGATGACCTTGATCTGCGGGGCCGCCTTGATGGCGTCGGCGAAACCCTCCTTGCGGTCGATCGCCGGTGCTGCGCCCGTCGTGCCCTGCAGCTCGACGACGTTGACCTCGCTCTTGCCCTCGCTGTCCTTGACGAGCCACTCGCCGGCCTTCTTGCCCTCGGCGACGAAGTCGGAGCCCAGGAAGGTCTTGTAGAGCGTCTTGTCCTCGGAGTCGACCGCCCGGTCGGTGAGGATGACGGGGATGTTGGCGCGCTTCGCCTCGAGCAGCACGGTGTCCCAACCGGTCTCGACGACGGGGCTGAAGGCGATGACGTCGACCTTCTGCTGGATGTAGCTGCGGATCGCCTTGATCTGGTTCTCCTGCTTCTGCTGCGCGTCGGAGAACTTCAGCTCGATGCCGGCGGTCTTGGCCGACTCCTGCACGTTCTTGGTGTTGGCAGTGCGCCAACCGGACTCGGCTCCGACCTGCGCGAAGCCCATGACGATCTTGTCGCCGCCCCCGGCGCCGGCGCCGGACGCACCGGCCGCGGCCCCGCTGGAGCTGCCACAGGCCGCGAGGGCCGCGACGGCGACGGCACTGACGGCCACCGGAAGGATCTTCTTCAGCACTGGACTTTCCTCCAAGCTCAGGACGCCCTCATTGGCGCCGTGGTGCGGCCGACCTCCTCGTCCGCCGTGGCCGTCAGGCCACTTGAGGCAAGAGTGTGAGCGTTAACATCGCGCCGCGTCAACCCCCCGTCCGAATCTTTTCTGCCCCCTTGACGCATGCGGAGTGGCTGCTATGTTAGCGCTCACTTTCGTGAGCAGGGCTGCTCCTGACCGGTGCTGCCCCGCGCGCGGAGGACACCCGGACCAGCCCCCTTCCTTTCCACGAAAGGCCCCACCCCATGACACACGCACGTGTCGTGGCGGGTCTGGCGACCGGCGTCCTCGGCGTCGGACTGCTCGCCGGGCTCCCGTCGGCGCAGGCCGCCGCCGGGACCGCCACTCCCGCCCCGCTCGACTACTCCATCACCGTCGACCCGGCGTCCACCGGACCGGCCATCGACGACTCCATGTACGGCGTCTTCTACGAGGACATCAACCGCGCCGCCGACGGCGGCCTCTACGCCGAGCTCGTCCAGAACCGCTCCTTCGAGTACTCGTCGGCCGACAACCGCTCCTACACCGGGCTCACGTCGTGGTCGACGTCCGCCACCGCCGGAGGTGCCGGCACGGCGACGACCGTCGACGACGCCGACCGGCTCGGCGAGCGCAACAGGAGCTACCTGCGCCTCGCCCTCGCGAACCCCACGGGGGCCACCTTCGGCGTGAGCAACGCCGGCTACAACACGGGCGTACGCGTGGAGGCCGGGAAGACGTACGACTTCAGTGTCTGGGCGCGCACCGACGCCGCCGCCGGCACCCCGCTCACGGTCACGCTGCGCGACGGCGGCCGCACGACGGCATACGCGGCCCCGCTGCGCATCGACGTCAAGGGCGACGCCTGGACGAAGTACGGCGGCAGCTTCGTCGCCACCGCCTCGACGACGTCCGGGCGTCTCGGCGTCGAGGCCGGCGGCACCGGCACTCTGCGGCTCGACATGGTCTCGCTCTTCCCCCGCGACACCTACAAGGGCCGCCCGAACGGCCTGCGCAAGGACCTCGCCGAGAAGGTCGCCGCCCTGCACCCCGGGTTCGTCCGCTTCCCGGGCGGCTGCCTCGTCAACACCGGGAGCATGTACGCGTACGACGCGGCGAACGGCTACCCGCGGGCCCGCAGCTACCAGTGGAAGGACACGATCGGGCCCGTCGAGCAACGCGCCACGAACGCGAACTTCTGGGGCTACAACCAGTCCTACGGGATCGGCTACTACGAGTACTTCCAGTTCTCCGAGGACATCGGCGCCCAGCCGGTGCCGGTGCTGCCCGCGCTCGTCACCGGCTGCGGCCAGAACCGTGCCACCGTCGACGACGCCCTCCTCCAGCGCCACATCCAGGACGCCCTCGACCTCATCGAGTTCGCCAACGGTCCCGTGACGAGCGAGTGGGGCGCCAAGCGCGCGGCCATGGGCCACCCGGCACCGTTCGGCCTCAAGCGGATCGCCATCGGAAACGAGGAGAACCTCCCCGACCAGTACTTCGCGAACTTCGTGAAGTTCGAGTCGGCCATCAAGGCCGCGCACCCCGACATCACGGTGATCTCGAACTCCGGGCCCGACGACACGGGGTCGACGTTCGACCGGCTGTGGGACCTCAACAAGGGCCACGGCACCGCCATGCTCGACGAGCACTACTACAACAGCCCGGACTGGTTCCTCCAGAACAACAAGCGCTACGACGCCTACGACCGCCAGGGCCCCAAGGTCTTCCTCGGCGAGTACGCCTCGCTCGACAACAAGCTGCGCAACTCCCTCGCCGAGGCGGCCTACATGACGGGCCTCGAGCGCAACGCGGACGTCGTCAAGATGGCGTCCTATGCGCCGCTGCTGTCCAACATCGACTACGTGCAGTGGAAGCCGGACATGATCTGGTTCGACAACGCCGGCTCATGGGGCTCCACGAGCTACGAGGTGCAGAAGCTCTTCATGAACAACGTCGGCGACGAGGTCGTCCCGAGCAGCGCGAGCGGCTCTGTCGCACAGGCGAAGCCGATCACCGGGGCCATCGGCCTGTCGACGTGGGCCACCGCAGCGAAGTACGACGACGTCACCGTGACCGGGGCCGACGGCACCCGGCTGTTCACGGACGACTTCTCCGGCGACGCGTCACGGTGGACGTCCCTCGCGAACCGCGGCACATGGTCGGTGCAGGACGGCGCCTACGTCCAGTCCGACGCCGCCGCGCAGGACACGCTGGTGCGGGCAGGCGACGTCACCTGGCACGACTACGACCTGAACCTCAAGGCGACGAAGACCGCTGGCGCCGAGGGCTTCCTCATCGGCTTCGGCGTCAAGGACTCCGGCAACTACTACTGGTGGAACCTCGGCGGGTGGAACAACACCCAGGGCGCGGTCGAGAAGGCGGTGGGCGGTGCGAAGCAGACGCTCCTCGCCAAGCCCAACACCATCCAGACGGGCCGCACCTACGACGTCAGCGTCAAGGTGCGAGGCGGCCAGGTCGAGCTCTACCTCGACGGCGCGCTGTGGGGCAGCTTCCGCGACGACGCCGTGACCGAGCCGTTCGCGCAGGTCGTCACCCGCGACGTGGCGCGGCAGCAGCTCATCGTCAAGGTCGTCAACGCCCAGGACGCACCGGCACGCACACGCATCGACCTCGGCACGTCCCGCGTCATGGGCAAGGCCGAGATGACCGTCATCTCCGGCGACCCCGAGGCCCAGAACACCCGCACGGCCCAGCCCGTGCAGCCGGTCACCTCGACCGTCAAGGGCATCGCGTCGACGTTCACCCGCACCTTCGAGCCGAACTCGGTGACCTTCCTCCGAGTCCAGATGAAGTAGGAGACCGCCATGACACACGCACTCTCGCGACGTACCCTGCTGGGCGGCGGCCTCGGCGGGTTCGCGCTCGCCGCAAGTGGCCTCGCACTGCCACAGCTCGCCGGCCGTGCCCTTGCGGCCACCAGTCCACTCACGGACGCCCAGGTGTACGGCGCGCCCACCGTGAGCCCGCTCGTCTGGCAGCGCGCCGACCCGTTCGTCACGCTGCCCGTCTCCGGCACGTACTACTTCACCGGTTCCGTCCCGGAGTACGACCGCATCGTCGTGCGCGGTGCCGACACGATCACCGGCCTCGGGTCCGCCGCCGAGTCGGTCGTGTGGCGCCGTCCCACCTCCGGGCAGATGGGCGGACACATCTGGGCCCCCGAGCTGCACCGCATCGACGGCCGCTGGTACCTCTACTTCGCGGCCGGCGACGCGGGCAACGTCTTCAACATCCGCATGTACGTCATGGAGTCAGCTCTCGCCGACCCGCGGGAGCCCTCGGGCTGGGGCGCGCCACGACAGATCGTCACCCCCTGGTCGTCGTTCGCGCTCGACTCCACCACCTTCGAGCACCTCGGCCGGCGTTACCTCGTGTGGGCCCAGAGTGAGCCCGAGATCGCCGTCAACACGAGTCTCTACATCGCCGAGATGGCCTCCCCCTTCGCGCTCGCGAGCGCGCCGGTGCGCATCGCGACGCCGACACGGTCGTGGGAGGTGCGGGGCTTCAAGGTCAACGAGGGGCCGGCCGTGCTGGTGCGCAACGGCAGGGTGTTCATCACCTTCTCCGCGAGCGCCACGGACTCCCGGTACTGCATGGGCCTGCTGACGGCCGACGCCCGCTCGAACCTGCTCGACGCAGGGGCGTGGAGCAAGGGGGCCGACCCCGTGTTCACGACGAACGAGCAGACGCGGCAGTACGGCCCCGGCCACAACAGCTTCACCGTGGCCGAGGACGGCGTCACGGACGTCATGGTCTACCACGCCCGCGACTACCGCGACATCGTCGGCGACCCGCTCTACGACCCGAACCGGCACGCCCGCGCCCAGCGGCTCTACTGGCACCCCGACGGCACGCCGCTCCTCGGCGTGCCGGTGGGAACGGGCGGCCCGATCGTGCGGCTCTCCCCCGCCGACTCCGCGTCGTCGTTCGTCAGGCACTTCGCCTACGACCTGCGCGTGGACGCCGACGTGCGCGAGCTGGCCGACAGCCAGTTCCGTTTCGTGCCCGGCAGGGCCGGCACGGACACGGTGTCACTGCAGTCGGTGAACTTCCCCGACCGGTTCATGCGTGTGACCGGCACGAGGCTGCGCATCGAACCGGTCGACGAGGCCAGCAGCACGTATGCCGCCGAGGCGAGCTTCCGTCGGCAGCCGGGTCTCGCCAACCCGAGGGGCGTGTCCCTCCAGTCGGTCTCGGCGCCGGGGTCCTACCTTCGACACGACAAGGGTCGCCTCGTCGTGGGCCCGGCCTCGGGGTCGAAGTCGACCTTCCTGCTCAGCTGACGCTCCCCGGGGGCCGGCTCGCGACGTCGCGAGCCGGCCCCTGCCGCACCCGAACCCGACGCCCCCAGGAGACCAGATGACCAGCCCGTCCTCGATCGCGCTCACCGCAGACGGGATCATCCTCGAGGTGGTCACCGCGGGTGCAGCCGTCCGCCGGGTCACCCTGACCGACGAGGACCGACCCCTCGACGTGGTGCTCGGGTTCGGTGACCGCGCCGACTACGGCACGGGCCTCGACTACCTCGGCGCGACGATCGGCCGCTACGGCAACCGGATCGGCGCCGGCCGCTTCTCACTCGACGGCGTGGTGCACGAGCTCGCGACCAACGAGAACGGCAACACCCTCCACGGCGGTCCTGAGGGGTTCGACCGCCGGGAGTGGACGGTCCTGGATCGCGGCGACGCGCACGTCACCCTGGGCCTGCACAGCCCCGACGGCGACCAGGGCTTCCCGGGCGCCCTCGACGTCACCGTCACCTACACCGTGTCACCGGGCAGCGTGCGCATCGACTACCGTGCCACGACGGACCGCGACACCGTGGTCAGCCTCACCAACCACGCGTACTTCAACCTCGGTGGCGAGGGCAGCGGGCCGGTCGACGACCACACCCTCGCCGTGCCGGCCGACACCTTCACCGCCACCGATGCCGCGCTCCTGCCCACGGGCGAGCTGCGCGACGTGACCGGCACGCCCTTCGACCTGCGTGCCCCGCGCCGACTCGGTGACGTCCTGGCGACCGACGACGAGCAGCTGCGGCACGGCGGGGGCCTGGACCAAAACTTCTCGGTCCGCGGCTCGGGACTGCGCGAGGTGGCCGTCCTCCGCGGGGCGTCCGGGCGCACCCTCGTCGTCGAGAGCGACCAGCCGGGCCTGCAGGTGTACTCCGGGGCGCACTTCGACGGCACGATCATCGGACCCGGGGGTACGGCCTACGCCGCCCGCGCGGGAATCGCTCTGGAGACCCAGGGCTTTCCCGACGCACCCAACCACGCCGGCTTCCCCTCGACCGTCCTGCGGGCCGGCGAGACGTACGCCAGCACGACGGCCTGGCGCTTCGGCCACGACGCCTGACGCCGCTTGCTCCTCGGGCCAGGTCGAGGAGCCTCTTGACTGGATACCCCATAGGGGTACCTTGGGAGTATGGACGGCAACCGTGAGGCCCCGACCGCTGAGTCGCGGTCACTGGTGCGCGACCCCGTCTGCGGCATGGACGTCGATCCGGCGATGACTGCGCACCACCACGAGCTGCAGGGCCACACCCACCACTTCTGCTCCGCCGGTTGCCGAGCCACCTTCATCGCGAATCCCCTTCATTTCCTTGGCAGTTCGGAGAACCCCAAGGCGCCAGCCGCCCGACCCGGCGATGACGTCGAGTGGACGTGTCCGATGCACCCGGAGATCCGCAGGCCGGGCCCCGGCTCGTGCCCCATCTGCGGGATGGCGCTCGAGCCCGTCACGGTGACCGCGGGCAGCGGTCCCAACCCCGAGCTGGCCGACATGACGCGACGGTTCGTCGTGGCGGTCGCGCTCAGCGTCCCTGTGCTCGTCCTCTCGATGGGCCGCGATCTCCTTCCCGCCCTGGAGGACGCCATTTCGGCGACGGCCGCCGGCTGGGCCCAGCTCGTCCTTGCCACACCCGTCGTGCTGTGGGCGGGCCGGCCGTTCTTCCAGCGCGGCTGGACCTCCGTTCGCACGATGAAGCTGAACATGTTCACGCTCATCGCGATGGGCACGGGTGTGGCGTGGCTCTTCAGCGTGGTCGCGACCGTCGCGCCCGGGGTGTTCCCGGAGGCGTTTCGCATGGACGGCGCCGTCGCCGTCTACTTCGAGGCGGCCGCCATCATCACCGCACTCGTCCTGCTGGGACAGGTCCTCGAGCTGCGCGCCCGCGAGAGCACGTCCGGCGCCATCCGCGCACTGCTCGACCTCACGCCCAAGACGGCCCGCCGCATCGACCCGACCGGACCCGAGTCCGAGGTAACCCTCGACGAGGTGCAGCTCGGCGACCTGCTGCGCGTCCGTCCCGGCGAGTCGGTCCCCGTGGACGGCACGGTGCAGGAGGGCCGGTCGACGGTCGACGAGTCCATGGTCACGGGCGAGTCGATGCCGGTGACCAGAGTCGAGGGCGACAGCGTCATCGGCGGGACCGTGAACCAGACCGGGTCGTTGGTCATCCGCGCCGAACGGGTCGGCCGCGACACCATGCTGGCCCGCATCGTGCAGATGGTCGCCGAGGCCCAGAGGTCGCGTGCCCCGATCCAGCGGCTCGCCGACCGGGTCTCGGCGGTCTTCGTGCCCGCCGTCATCGTCGTCGCCGTGGTGGCGTTCGTCGTGTGGGCCACCGTGGGTCCCGACCCGCGGCTGGCCCACGGCCTCGTCGTCGCGGTCAGTGTCCTCATCATCGCCTGCCCGTGTGCGCTCGGCCTGGCGACGCCGGTGTCGATCATGGTCGGGGTCGGGCGGGGCGCCTCGCTCGGCGTTCTCATCAAGAACGCCGAGGCCCTGGAGGTCATGGAGAAGGTCGACACCCTCGTCGTCGACAAGACCGGCACCCTCACGGAAGGGCGCCCGTCGGTCACGCACGTCGCAACCGCCGACGGCGGCGACCGCGACGAGGTGCTCCGGCTCGCCGCCGCCGTCGAGCGCGCCAGCGAGCACCCGCTCGGACTGGCTGTCGTCAGCGCCGCACGGGACGCCGCGCTGGACCTTCCCGAGGTCACTGAGTTCGACGCGCCCAGCGGAAAGGGCGTCACCGGCCTCGTCGGAGGACGCCGGGTGCTTGTGGGTAGCAAGGCCTTCCTCACCGCCGAGGGAGTCGACACGGCACGCCTGGACGACCAGGCGGATGCCCTCCGTGCCGACGGGGCCAGCGCCGTCTACGCCGCGGTGGACGGCCGGGTGGCGGGAGTCCTCGCCATCGCCGACCCGGTGAAGGAGACGACTCTCGCAGCCCTGGCCGCCCTGCGAGAGGACGGCATCGCGGTCGTCATGCTCACCGGCGACAACGCGGTCACCGCGAACGCCGTGGCGCGGAACCTGGGCATCGACCGCGTCGAGGCAGAGGTGCTGCCCGAGCACAAGAGCGACGTCGTCAAGGAGCTCCGGTCGGAGGGCCGGGTCGTGGCGATGGCCGGCGACGGCGTCAACGACGCACCTGCCCTCACCGCGGCCGACGTCGGGATCGCGATGAGCACCGGCACCGACGTCGCGATCGAGAGCGCCGGAGTGACGCTGCTCAAGGGGGACCTCACCGGCATCGTGCGTTCCCGGGCCCTGTCGGTGGCGACCATGTCGAACATCCGTCAGAACCTCGTGTTCGCCTTCGTCTACAACGCCGCCGGCATACCGCTCGCCGCAGGCGTGCTCTACCCGACGTTCGGTCTGCTGCTCTCGCCGATGATCGCCGCGGCCGCCATGGCGCTGTCGTCCGTCAGCGTGATCGGAAACGCCCTCCGCCTACGCAGCCAGCGCATCTGACCCGGCGGCCGTCACGGCGCCGTCACGGCGCCGTCGTCGCCCCAGCACTCGTGCCACCACTCGTCGGGGTCGCAGCGCCGTCGGAGGTGGGGGTGGGCGCAGGGTCGCCGGAGGAACCGCTGTCGCCGTCGGCGCTGGGGGCGGGGGTCGACGTCGACGGATCCGGTCCTTCGACACCCCCGTCCTCCGCGGACCCGCCGTCCGGCGGGAGCGCGGGGTCCGTGCCGGTCGCGACGGTCGTGGGCGTCGTGCCGATCGTCGGAGTGGCGCCGCTCTCGCCACCGGCGGCCGGCTCGCTCGGCGCGAGCGGTCCCTGCTCCTTCTCGATGATCTCGAGGATCTGCTGCTTGTACGCGGTGAGCCGTTCGTCGATCTCGGAGAGTGGGACCTCGGCGATGTGAGCACCGAACTCGGCGATCTGCTTCCAGACCGCGGCGATCTGCTGCTGCCCGGCTGCGCTCAGCGGACCGTCGAGGGTGACGAACAGCTGCGAAGCAAGTGCATAGGACAGGCAGTTCACACAGTCGTGGTTGACGGCGCCGGAGAGGTTCTGGGGAACGGCCACGTGGTTGTCACCCGTCACCAGAACGACCTGGAAACCGACCGCCACCGCGGCGCAGTTCTCGCAGCTGGAGAAGGCGTACGCCTCGTTGGTGTTGAGTGCTGGGGAGTCGTCCTCGATCCAGACCAGGGCGAACGCCACGTCGTAGCGGATCGTGTTGTCGGTCGTGTTCACGGCCAGTGCCTGGTTGTCTCCGACGTCCGGGGCGAGCGGCTTGTCGAACGGGAAGACCCAGCCTGTGGCCCCTGGCGGGATGCTGTCAGGGCCCGGGCCGGGAGCACCCGGGCCGGCGCCGTGCGGAACCAGCACCATGGCCAGCTGTGGCTTCTCACGAGTCGGGCGCGGGTCGTTCCTGCCCCAGCCCGCCACCACGCTCCCGCGGCCGCCCTGGGCAAGGCCCGTCGCGGAGGGCCGAAGCCCCGGTGACGCCGGAAGGGCCTGGACGGCCTGCACGAGGGTGCCGCCTTCATACGGTTGCACCGGACGGTAGCTCCCCTCCCGCGGCCACCAGGCCCAGGTGAGGCCGGCCACGACGGCCAGTGCGACGACGACGACCACCCCGCGTTGCACCGGCGCGCCACGAGTGCGCCGCATGGCCGCACCGACGACCTGTCGCACCAGACGAGCCAGCAGCACCGCCATGGCCAGGATCGGGAAGGCGACCGCGAGGATCGCCACGCCGCGTGCGCCGACCGCTACGAGGTCGGTGTCGGCCCACGCCCGCGCCAGGGCCTCGGTCTGGGCGCCGAGACTGCGCCACGCGGTGCCGAGGACCCGCGGAAGGGCGATGACCATCGTGAAGACCGAGAAGGCCAGCATCGGCACGACGACGAGCACCCACACGGTCACGACCGCGCGCGCCCAGGGCTTGAGGACCTGCGACTCGGGGTCCTTCCACCGCCAGGGAAGGATGCCGAGCAGGGTCGGCCCGATGCGGTGGAAGAGGTCCGGCACTCCCGTGACGTCGGCGAGCACGTGGTATCCGTCGAAGCGGACCAGCGGCGTCAGCTGCCGCACCATCTGGAGGATCTGCGCCGCCACGACGAGTAGCAGCGCGTCCCAGTGCGTGAGCCACCAGACCCCCGCGGTCGCCACCGCGACCATCGCGTTGAAGTAGAGGCCGCCGAGGTCGGTGCGGACCCGCCCGGCCCGGCCGAGCCGGTAGGAGTCGGTGACGTCGGTGTAGAACGCCGGCCAGACCAGGTAGATGCCCGCCCCCATGACACCCGGGGTTGCGCCGCCTCGTCGGGCGGCCGCGGCGTGCCCGAACTCGTGGAAGCCGGCCGACAGCACGGTGACGAGCACGACGACGAGCAGCAGGCCCGGCTGGTCGAACGCCTGGTACGTCGCGGACGCCAACCCCTCGTGGAACAGCACCCACCAGCTGACGGCCAGGAAGACCGCCACGACGAGCGCCACGAGCACGGGGTGGAACAGCCGGGCGAACGGTGCCGTCAGGCGCCGCGTCAGGTCGGGGTCGCTCACGGCGTACTTGAACCGCAGGGCGAGCAGCGGGTCGGACTTCTTCAGCTCGGGCTGCCTGCCGTCCGCGCGCGCAAGCAGGCCCAGCGGTCGCAGCTGCTCGTCGACCAGGGTGCGCACGTTCTCGCCGGTCACGGTGCGCCCCTGCACCGCGGTGATGTGGGCACCCAGCTCGTCATAGGACCGCTGACCGTCGACCGACGCCAGCACCAGGTAGAGCAGTGGCGTGAGCTGGAAGGTCTGGCCGTCCTGCCTCCGCACGAGTGACGGCGGCACCCGGTAGCCCGACCCGGCCATCTCGCCGATCAGCTCGACGCCCTCGGCTCGCACGGGTGCAGCCAACACAGGCGGGTCGCCTTGGGGCGCAGCGATTCCGGACGCGGCGGGGAGCGACGACTCCACGCCGTCGTTCCCCGGCGTCCGGCCGGACAGGATCGTCACGTGCCGGCTACTGCGTGATGTCGGAGGTCTGGTCCGACGTGGCCTCGGCAGACCCGGTGATGTCCTGGTTGATGATCGCGTCCTGCTGCGACACCGCCACGGCGTCGCTGCCGACCGAACCGACGTTCGCGGCGACCGCGGCGTCGATGGGTGCAGCGACGTTGGCGTTCGCCGCGACGGCGCCGTTGATGGGCGCGGCCACGTCGGCGTCGGCGTCCACGTTGACGTTGACGTCGAGCAGGTCGCCGTCGAGCAGGCCGCCGCTGGTGACGCTGCCCGTCGGGTCGGTCGTCGGGTCGGTCGTCGGCTCGGTCGCACCCTCGGTGGCTGTGCCCGTCGGGGCGCTGCCGTCGGTCGCGGGCGCGGCCGAACCGCCGTCGACGACGTCGTTGCCCTGGTCGATCCCGCTGTCCTGCGTGGCGTTCGCGGTGGCGTCGGTGTCGAGGCCCTGGTCGATGAGCACGCCCTGGTCGCTGAGCGCCTGTGCAGTCGAGTCGACGGAGAGGATGTTGGCTCCGACCGCGGCGTCGATCGGTGCGGCGACGTTGGCGTTCGCGGCGACGGCGAGGTCGATCGGGGCTGCGGCGTCGATGGCGAGGTCGATGTCGGCGTTGAGGTCGAGGATCGAGACGACCTCCTTGTCGGGCAGCGCGGTCGAGGTCTCGGCAGCGAGCTCCTCGGCCGACAGGCCGGCGGTCGGGTGGTCACTCATCGCAGGTCTCCGTTCTCGGCGGGCCGTCACTTGGTTGACGTCGGTCAGGCCCGTACCCGTCCGATTTGTCCTGCAACCACGACCCCCCGCCCGAGACGACTCGTCGGGTCGTTGTCGACTGCTACTCCTCGCGCGCAGGGCGGAACCAGGCAGCAGCCTCGGAAGACAGCTCGGCGTATGCCGTCCGGCCCGTCTCGCTCCCGGGCTCGCTCCCGGGCTCGCTCGTGAGCAGCAGCTGTCCCGGCACCGGAACCGGGCGCGCGGAGAGGTTGACCATGCACTGCCACCCCTCCGAGCGCTCGAACCGCAGCACCTCCGCATCCCCGGTGTCGATCCACGCGAAGTGCTCGTCCTGAACCAGACTGCGACGCAAGGCGATCGCCTGCCGGTAGAGCTCGAGCGTGCTGCCGGCGCGTCCGCTCTGGGACGCGGCGGCATACGCCCCGAACCACGCGGGCTGCGGCAGCCACGAGCCGTTGTCGCCGAAACCGAACGAGCTGCCCTCGGGGGTCCACGGCAGGGGAACACGGCATCCGTCGCGGCCCTTGAGCTGGTGACCGGTGCGCTCGTGGACAGGGTCCTGCAGGACGTCGGCCGGCAGGTCGGCCGCCTCGAGCAGGCCCAGCTCCTCCCCCTGGTAGAGGTAGGCCGACCCGGGCAGCGCGAGCATCAGGACGGTGGCGGCCCGTGCCCGGCGGGCAGCGACCTCCGGGTCCAGCGGCACGAGGGTCCCGTCGCTGCTCAGCCACGCATCGAGGTCGGTGCCGACCGGCAGCGCGTACCGGGTGGCGTGGCGGGGCACGTCGTGGCTCGAGAGCACCCACGTCATGGCCCCGCCGATGGAGGTGTGCTCCTCGATCGACCGGCTGATGACGGTTCGGAGCTGGTCAGGGTGCCACTCGGCCTTGAGCAGCGAGAAGTCGAAGACCTGGCCCAGCTCGTCCGGCCGGCCGTAGAGGTAGGTGCGGCTCGAGGTGGGGGTCCACGTCTCGGCCACGGCCATCCGCGGAGGGTCGTACTCGTCGAACACCTTGCGCCAGGAGCGATAGATCTCGTGGACCTCGTCGCGGTCGTAGAGCGGGTCGGAGCCGTCGAGCGGCAGCACGCGGTCGAGGTCGGGCTGGCTGCGCAGCGGGTGCGACAGGTCCTTCGCGAGGGAGTGCGCCACGTCGATGCGGAAGCCGTCGACCCCCCGGTCGGCCCAGAAGCGAAGGGTGTCGAGGTAGTACTCGCGCACCTGCTCGTCGTCCCAGTTGAGGTCGGGCTGCTCGCGGGCGAAGAGGTGGCAGTACCACTGGCCGTCGTCGGTGCGCTCCCAGGCCGAGCCCCCGAAGTGAGACTGCCAGTCGGCGGGCGGCTCGCTGCCTCCCGGGCCGGTTCCGTCGCGGAAGATGTAGCGCTGCCGTTCGGCGGAGCCCGGGCCCGCCCGGAGGGCCTCGAGGAACCAGGGGTGCTGGTCGGACGTGTGGTTGGGGACGATGTCGACGATCACCTTGATGCCGCGCTCGTGGGCATCGGTGACCAGCGCGTCGAAGTCGTCGAGGGTGCCGAGACGTGGGTCGACGTCGCGGTGGTCGGTGATGTCGTAGCCGCCGTCGGCCAGTGGCGAGGGGTAGAAGGGGCTCAGCCAGATCGCGTCGATGCCGAGCTCGGCGAGGTGGGACAGCCGGCTGCGGACGCCGGGCAGGTCGCCGATCCCGTCACCGTTCGCGTCGGCGAAGCTGCGTGGGTAGACCTGGTAGACGACGGCGGTGCGCCACCAGTCGCGGTCGGTCGTGGCGCTGGGCGGGGTCATCGACATGACGGGGAAGCTCCCTGTACTGGCGGGGGTGGGTGGGGTGGTCGGCCTGCCGCGCTCAGCCCTTGACGGCGCCGGCGAGCATGGCCCGGATGAAGTACTTCTGGAAGAGGAGGAACACGAGGATCGTCGGCGCCATGATGAGCAGCGCGCCGGCGTTGAGCAGCACCACGTCGGTCGAGTGGGCTCCGACGAATCCCTGCAGCGCCCCTGCCATGGTCCGCTTGTTCGGGTCGTCGATGAGCACGATCGCGAGCAGGAACTGGTTCCACGTGCTGAGGAACATCAGCACGCCGAGGGAGGCCAGCGCGGGGACGGCGAGCGGGAGCTGGATGTGACGGAACGCCTTCCACGGCCCGGCCCCGTCGATCGAGCTCGACTCGGAGATCTCCGCCGGCACGGACTGGAAGTGCGTGCGCATCCAGAAGACGGCGAAGGGCATGTTCAGGCCGATGAGCGGCAGGATGAGGCCGAGCTGGGTGTTGAGCAGGCCCAGCTGCTGCATCTGGTAGTAAAGCGGCACGACGACGATCTCGTAGGGCAGCGTCAACCCGAGGAGCAGGAGCAGGAAGAAGACGTTGCCGAAGGGGATCCGCAGCTGGGCGATGGCGTACGCGGCCATCGCGGAGATGAGCATCGCAATCGGCACGACGCCGACGACGAGCACGGCGCTCGACTGGACGAGGGTCGTGATGTTGGCGACGTTCCAGGCGTCGACGAAGTTGTGCCACTGGGGGTTCGTCGGGAACGAGATGCCCGCGGGCGCGCTCCCCTGCGGCTGGAGGGCCGCCGAGAACATCGACAGGAGCGGGAAGACGGAGAAGAGCGCGGCTGCGGTGAGCAGAACGGTCTTGAGCGCGGTGTCGCGCAGTCGAGCGAGCACGGGGATCACTTCTCCCTGAAGAAGCGCTGGATGGGCAGGATGACCGCGAGCACGATGAGGCTCAGCACGACGGCGAGCGCCGACGACTGGCCGATCCGGTTCTCGGTGAAGGCGAGCTGGTAGACCTGCACGCCCGGCACCTGCGTCGAGTAGCCGGGACCGCCCTGGGTCGACATGAAGACCACGTCGAAGCTCGCGAGAGCGGCGATGATGGTGATGGTGACGCAGACGCCGATCTCCTGTCGGAGCCCGGGGAGGGTGATGGCCCGGAACTGGTGGTAGCGGTTGGCGCCGTCGAGCGAGGCCGCCTCGTAGAGGCTCCCGTCGATCTTGCCGATGCCGGCCATGAGCAGCAGCGTGCAGAGGCCGGTCGCGAGCCAGGTGCCGATGATGCCGACGGCAGGCAGCGCCCACGTGAAGTCGCCGAGCCAGGCCCGCGTCAGCGAGTCGAGGCCGAGCGCCCGCAGCAGTTGGTTGACGGCGCCGCCGGGCGAGTACATCCACGTCCAGGCGATGGCCGAGGCCGCCCCGGGGATGATCTGCGGCAGGAACATCAGGGTGCGCGCCGCGCCGCCCGCCCACTTCGACCGGATCTCGCGCACGATCGAGGCCACGACGAGCCCGAGCAGCACCGGCAGGAACGTGAAGAAGATGATGAGGATGAAGGAGTGCACGATCGAGGCGAGCAGCTGTGGCTCGGTGAAGACCCGCGTGTAGTTGGCGAGGCCGACCGGCTTGCTGACGTTGATGCCGTCCCAGTCGAAGAACGAGTACTGGACGGCCGTGATGATCGGGTAGAGCTCGAACACGGCATACATGACGAGGGCGGGGAGGGCGAAGAGCCAGCCCGCCCAGCGAGCCCTCGACCTGACGCCGAGGTCCACGCGAGACAGGACACCGACGCCGGTCATCGCTTCAGCTCCTCGTCGTACTTGGTCTGCACGCTGGTGAGGAACTGCTCGGGCGTCGAGCTGCCCTCGAAGAGCAGCTGGCTCTCCGGCGTCCAGGCCCGGTTCGAGATCCCGGCCGTCGCGTTCTGCACGAAGGGCACCTGGCCACCCGCCGCGGAGACCTCGCCGAAGGCCTTCGTCACGTCACCGAGCACCGAGCCGCTCTTGATCGTCGGGGCCGTCTGTGAGCTGAGGCCGCTCGGCATGAAGCCGTTGTCGACGGCGATCTGGCGAGCCTCGTCGCTCGAGAGGAAGTCGAGGAAAGCGGCAGCAGCGTCCTTGTTCTCGGACTTGGACGGGATGCCGAAAGCGGTTGCGGCGTCGGACATCGCGGCGACCTGGCCGTCGGCCGTCGCAGGCGGCATCGGGAAGAATCCGACCTGACCGGGCATCGTCTTGTCGAGGTTCGCCGCGTCCCAGTTGCCCCACGGGAAGAAGAGGCCCTTGCCGGAGGCGAAGAGCGCGTCGGCCGCGGTGGCGTCGAGGGCGTTGACCGAGGCGGGGAAGAGCCCGGCGGAGTTCCAGCCCTGCACCGTCTTGGCGGCGGCGACGGCCTCCGGGGTGTTGATCGTCGCGCCCGGCGCGTTGAAAACCCACTTCGAGACCTTCTCGGGGCCCATGGCGGAGTTGACGAGCAGCTGGAACGGGAAGACGCCACCACCCTCCTTGTTCGCGACGACCATCCCGGTCAGCCCGGCCGCCTTGGCCCTGTCCATGTAGCCGGCGAGCTCGTCGACCGTCTTCGGCGGGGCCGTCATGCCGACCTGCTGCGCGAGCTTCTTGTTGTAGTAGAGGCCCGTCATCGTGAAGCCGCTCGCCTTGGCGTAGAGCGAACCCGAGCCGGCCACGCCGTCCTTCGCGCGGAACTGCGCGAGCTGCGAGGCGGGCAGCTTGTCCCAGCCGTATGCCGTCGCGTAGGCGTCGAGGTTCGTGAGCAGGTTGTTCTTCGTGCCCGCTGTCACGGAGATGACGCGCACGAGGTCGGGCGGGGTGGCCGAGGCGAGCTGCCGCGGCTGGTTCTGCGTCGTCACGTTGTCGGGGTCGTAGGTCGGGGTGATCGTCACGGTGGGGTGCTTCTTGGTGAACGCGGCGATGAGCGCGTCGTCAACGGCCTTGAGGCCCTGGCCGTCGTAGAGCCTGAGCGCCACGGGCTGCGAGCCGACCGAGGTGCTGACAGTGGTCGGTGTCGCGTCGGCCGCCGCCGCGTCGGACGCGGCGGGCCCGGGGGCGGAGCAGCCGGCAGCTCCGGCGACGGTGAGGGCGCCAAGCGCCACGACGACGGATCGACGGGTGGGACGGGAACGGTGACCTGCGTGCTGCATGGATTCCTCCTGCGTCGTTGAAGGAGCCGGCCACCTCGTGTCGCCGACCACTGCCTCATCCAGAGGCGGGATGGAAGCGCTGGAAACGCTTCCATTTCCGATGGTGATGGCAGTCGAGGGCTTCTGTCAATGCGAGGCTCCGGACTTCAAGACGGCTGTGTCTCCCCACCATGGCGCGCCACGCGTGCCGAAGGCCCGCTGCATGGATGCGTTTCCAGTGACGTACGGTGTACCCGTGGACGACTTGATCGCATCTCGCGCCCCGTCGAAGGTGACCCTGGTCGACATCGCCCGGCTGGCCGGCGTCGGCGTCGGTACCGCGTCGCGGGCCCTGAGCAACGCCAAGAACGTCGCCCCCGCCACCCGGGCGCGCGTCCTGCGCGTGGCCGAGGAGCACAACTACGTCGTCTCTCCCGAGGCGTCCAGGCTGGCCAAGGGCAACACCGGGCGCGTCGCCCTCGTCGTCCCCCACCTGTCCCGCTGGTTCTTCGGGTCCGTCGTCGAGGGGCTGGACTCGGTGCTGCGCGAGGCCGAGCTCGACGTGCTGCTCTACCAGGTCGGCGACGCCCGCGACCGGCGCGACTTCTTCGACCGGCTCCCGGCCCGCCGCAAGGTCGACGCGGTCGTCGTCGTCGGCTTCCAGGTCGAGGACGACGAGCGCACGCGCATGGAGACCATGGGAGTTCACATCGTGGCCGCGGGCGGCCAGTCGGCGGCCTACCCGTCCGTGCACATCGACGACTACGAGGCCAGCCGGCAGGCCGTCGACCACCTGCTCCATCTCGGCCACACGCGCATCGGCATGCTCGAGGCCGTCGACCCGGACCAGCCCAACCTCAGCGCAACCCGCTCGCCCGCCTACTACGACGCGCTCGAACGCGCCGGCATACCGGCGGACCCGACCCTCGTCGTCACCGCGCCCTGGGGCGGGGAGCACGGCGCCGCCTCGATGGGGCGGCTGCTCGGGCATGCCGAGCCACCGACCGCGGTGTTCGCCCACTCCGACGAGGTGGCCCTGGGCGCCATCCGCACCCTGCGACGTGCCGGGCTGCGTCCCGGAGACGACGTGTCCGTGGTGGGGATCGACGACCACCCGATGGCCGAGCTCACCGACCTCACGACCGTCCGGCAGCGGCCCGTCGAGCAGGGCGTCATCGCAGGCCGGCTGGTCCTCGACCTCCTCGGGGGCGGGGTGGCACCGCAGGCCTCCACGACCCTGCCCACCGAGCTGGTCGTTCGGGGCAGCACGGCCCCACCGCGTCGCCGCTGAGAGCCTTGACGTGGGGTAGTGCGAGATCGCATCATCTAGGTACTGCGATTTCGCAGCATCTCGTCGGCGAGACCTCGAGGAGCCCCCTGTGTCCACCACACGCACCAAGCCCGTCACACTGCCCCGCCACTCGAGCCCGAGCGACGACCCGGGGGTCACTGGGTCCGTCGCGAGAACGATGGCGCGGATGGCACGAGGGCGCGTGCTGCTCGGGAGCGGCGCGGCGTACGCCACGTTCGCGACCGTCTTCTTCACGACCTCCCTGCCGTTCACCATCCCCCGGGTCGAGGCCGTATGCCGGCAGGCGCCACCCGACGTGCGCTTCGCTCCCAGCGCCACGGACGTCCTGCGCTTCCTCGACGCGTGCGGGGTCGCGGGCCGCGAGAGCTACCGCAACCTGCAGCTGGCGGACCTCGCCTACCCCGCCGTGTTCGGCCTCTTCCTCGCCACGGCGCTGGCCTTCGTCATCTCCCGACTCACGCGGCCCGACTCACGGCTTCTCGCCCTCTCGGTCCTGCCGCTCCTCGGCGCCGCCTTCGACTACCTCGAGAACGCCTGCGCCTGGCTGGCGCTCGCGGCCCACCCCGAGCCGAGCGTGGCGAGTTCCCTGTTCGGCCTGGCGTCGGGGGCCAAGAACATCGCCTCCTGGGCGGCGGGCCTCGTGCTCGTCGGGGTCGTGGTCCTGCTCCTCGCGCGCACGACCCGCGACAGGTGGCGTGCGTCCCGAGGCGGAGTGGGCGCGGTCCGCGACGACGCTGGCCGACAGTGATGGCACGAGAGAGCTCACCTCCCGGCCCGTCGGGCCGAGGCGAGAGCGGGGCGCCGGAGGTGCCTGAGGGGCTGTCCAACGTGCTCTTCGACGTCTGGCTGGTGTCCCGGGCCGCAACCGCCCTCATCGACGAGGCCATCCGGGAGTCGGGCCTCGACGCCGACGAGTTCGCGATCTACTCGATCCTCGCCTCGACACGCGGGATGACGCCGAGCGAGCTGGCGCGCTGGATGGCCGCCCCGCCGACGACGGTGTCCAGCTACATCAAGCGGTTCGAACGACGCGGCCACGTGCGCAAGGCCGCTCACCCCGAGGACCGAAGGTCATACCACGTGCTCCTGACCGCCGACGGCGAGGCGGCTCACCTCGCCGCGGGAGCGCGGTTCCTGCCGCTGCTGGGCGACGTCCAGAGCCGGCTCGGGCGCGCGGGGGCGGACACCCATCGGCGGCTGCGCAGCCTGCACGAGTGTCTCGCCACCCTCGACGGCGAGCGGCACCAGGAGCGGTGACCCGACCCGCGCGAACCCGTACGCCGTCGAGGCGTGGACGTCGCGCTGCACCAAGAGCGTCAGACGCGAGAGAGAACGCGCGGGCCGGGCAGTCCCGAGAACCGAGGATCTATGTCGAGTGCTATAGATTTGGTGTACCACGCGTGCCATCCTTAAGCAAGAGGGCGAATGGACCACGACCCTCGACGGCCATCAGGTCAGGAGGTCCACCGTGACCGCACAGCACCCCGATCCCCGTGTCGACGTCCCCGAGGCCGATCGGCTCGAGCAGCAGACCCCCGCAGGGGCACCCGAGCCCGGCGACCGGTCCTCCGACGCTGCGGCACCACCCACGTCGACGGACACCGCGGATGTGGCAGACCGGCTCGAACAGCTCGAGGACGTGCCGTCGGAGGACGACGAGGACTACCCGCACGAGGTCTAGGACGCCTTACCCGGCGCGGGGCCAGCCCCGGGTCGCCGAGGATCTCCCACGTTCCCCATGCCCCAGGCCGCATGCCGTCAGGCGCGGGAATGTTGGCGCGACCGGCTGGGTTGTATACCCCATAGGGTATATTGGTGTCCGAGAGAAGCCGTTCCTGTCCAAGGAGATTCAATGTCCACGCAGAACTTGACCGCCGCCGACTTCGAGTCGTCCATCACCCGCGAGGGCATCACCCTCGTCGACTTCTGGGCCTCGTGGTGCGGGCCGTGCCGCATGTTCGCCCCGGTCTACGAGGCCGCGTCCGAGAAGCACCCCGACATCGTCTTCGGCAAGATCGACACCGAGGCGGAGCAGCAGCTCAGCGCCGCCGCCGGCATCACCTCGATCCCGACCCTCATGGCCTTCCGCGACGGTATCCTCGTCTTCAGCCAGCCGGGCGCGCTCCCCGCCGCCGCGCTGGAACAGGTCATCACCGCCGTCCGCAACCTCGACATGGACGACGTGCGCGCGAAGGTCACTGCGGCGCAGCCGGCCGACGCCTGAGCCCCACCAGCAGCCACCAGGCCGTGCGCTGCGCCCCAGGACGCGCCTGCGCCCGAGATCAGGAGAGAGACATGGACTACACGCTCACCACCACCGTCGAGGCGGACTTCGACGTGACCCTCGCCGAGACACGGGCCCGGCTGGCTGAGGTCGGCTTCGGCGTCCTCACGGAGATCGACCTCGCGTCCACCCTCAAGGCCAAGCTCGGCGTCGACATCGCCCCCCAGGTGATCCTCGGCGCCTGCCGGCCACCACTGGCTCACGCCGCCCTCGAGGCAGAGCCGTCCATCGGCGTCCTGCTGCCCTGCAACGTCGTCGTCCGCTCGATCGGCGAAGGCCACACCCTCGTCGAGGCTATGGACCCGGCGACCATGGTCGAGCTCACCGGCAACGACCGGCTCGCAGACATCGCCGCAGACGCACACGACCGACTGGCCCAGGCACTCCAGGCGCTCACGGCGTCGGGCGCACGCCGGCCATGAACCAGAAGGAGACTCGCATGGTCACACCGACAGCAGAGGAGATGGCGCCGATCCTCAACCGGCTCAAGCGCGCCCAGGGTCAGCTCGGAGGCGTCATCCGCCTCATCGAGGAGGGCCGCGACTGCCGCGACGTGGTCACCCAGCTCGCGGCCGTCAACAAGGCGCTCGACCGGGCCGGCTTCGCGATCATCTCGACCAACCTGCGCGAGTGCATGGCCTCGCCCGAGGGCCTGCAGGACGAGGACCAGGCCGCTCTCGAGAAGCTCTTCCTGAGCCTGGCCTGAGCCCCCGCATCACGACACACCAGCGGCGACCCCGGTGGGTGGGTCCGGACTCATGCGCATCAGGCGCGCCCACGCCGAACGCGTCGCTCCAACGCTGGGGGCAGTCCACCGCTCGACGACCGACGACCGTGACGGGCGGCGGACCGGGATCTCCGTATCAGGTGTCAGATCGATGGCGGGTCTCGTACATCCGCACGGCGACAAGCAGCCCCGAGAGCGCGGTGAGGGCCGCAACGACCCAGACTGCGGCGCGTACCCCGAGGGCGTCGGCCACGACACCGGCCAGGACCGCCCCGGCGGCGAAGCCGGCGTCGCGCCACAACCGGTAGGCACCCACCGCCCGGGCTCGCCACGCGGGGTGTGCGACGTCGCCGATCGCGGCGAGCAGGGTCGGGTAGACCATGGCGGTGCCTGCGCCGAGCAGGGCCGCGGCGAAGGCCCAGAGGGCGAACGAGTCGACGGCGGCGATGACGGCGAGCGCGACGGCCTGCACGAGCATCCCGGAGGCGATCATCCACTTCCGACCGACGTGGTCCGACAGGCCGCCGGTGACGAGCTGGCCCAGCCCCCACACGGCCGGGTAGATCGCCGCGAGGATGCCGATCTGCGACACGGACAGGCCGACGCCGGCGAAGAGGATCGGGAAGACGCCCCACGCCAGGCCGTCGTTGAGGTTGTTGACCAGTCCGGCCTGGCTCGCTGCCGACAGGGCCGGCTCTCGGAAGCTGGTCTGGGTGAACACCTGCCGGCTGGTCAGCGCGTCGTGGAGGTGGTCGTGCCGACCGTCCGGGCGGGCGCTGTGGCCGGCCGCCTCGAGCCGGGCGTGCCCGCGGGTCTCCTTGACGGCCAGGGTCGAGAGCCCCAGCCCGAGCGCTGCATAGGCGATGCCGAGCAGGAAGGGCGCCGGGCGCAGGCCGTGGGCCTGGGCGATATACCCGGTGGCCAGAGCGGTGCCCGCGACGGCGGCATACCCGGCGGCCTCGTTGAACCCCATCGCGAGGCCGCGCCGGGCGGGGCCGACGAGGTCGATCTTCATGACGACCGTGGTCGACCAGGTCATGCCCTGGCTGACGCCGAGCAGCACGTTGGCCGCGACGACCCAGCCCCACGTCGGGGCCCAGATGAGCAGCAGCGGCACCGGGAGCGCGACCAGCCAGCCGGCCACGAGGACCGGCTTGCGGCCGAACCGGTCCATCCACGAGCCGGCGACGTAGTTGGTCAGCGCCTTGGCGAGGCCGAAGACGAGGATGAAGGCGAGCCCGGCGGTGAATCCAATCAGCCCGAAGACGTCCTTGCCCAGCAGCGGGACGACCGTGCGTTCCTGGCCGAGCATGCCGCCGACGAGGGCGTTGACGGCCACGAGCGTCCCGAACTGGGCGAGATTCTGTCGGAGCCCCAGCACGATCCGGGGCTCGCCACCGGTCTGGCGCGTGCGCTGGAACGACATCAGCCGATCAGGCCCAGTGACCGGACGCCCGTGTACAAGGCGACGACGACGAGCAGCGTGGCGAACGCGATGGTGAGGTGCCGCGGGTTGGCCCGGCCGGCGAGTCGACCGCCGACGAGGCTGCCGACGACGGCGGCAGCGGTGAAGACCCCGATCATCGACCAGTCGAGGTGACCCGCCCCGGAGCCGAGCCTCGCGGCGAGCGCCGTGGCGCTGTTGACGCCGATGACGAGCAGCGAGGTGCCGACAGCCACCGGCATGGGGAAGCCGAGGGCCAGCACGAGGGCGGGGACGAGCGCGAAGCCGCCGCCGACGCCGAAGAAGCCGGTGAGGAGCCCGACGATCGTGGCTGTCACGAGGACCTTGGCGGCGCGCGGGCAGGCGCAGCTGAAGGGGCGCAGCGTCATCATCGGCTCGCCGGTGGGGTCGATGGCGTGGCCGAGCTCGCGGGGCGCCTTGACGGCGCGACGGACCATCAGGGCCGCGACGAGGAGCATCAGTGCCGCGAATGCGGTGAGCAGCGTCGTGGGTCTCACGGAGGTCGACAGCGCGGATCCGGTGAAGGAGCCGGCGGTGCCGAGCACGCCGAACATGAGCCCCTGGCCGAAACGGACGCGCTTGGCGCGGGCGTGCGGCACCAGGGCGAGCAGGGAGGTGAGCCCCACGATGACGAGCGAGCTCGTCGTGGCCGTGCGCGCGTCCTGACCCAGGACGTAGACGAGGGCGGGGACGGTCAGGATGGAGCCCCCGCCACCAAGGGCTCCGAGCGACAGTCCGATGGCGATCCCGAGCGGGATGGCGATCAGCATGCGAGGCGGTCCTCTCGTGGTGGTCGGCGTCGGGAGACGTGGTGGCCCCCGGCGCGCCACCGGTCAGCGGCTCGTGCGGCTGGCCGGCGGCGCGCGCCGTGTGCGGGTCGCGGGCTCAGCGGTTGAACAGCCGCGAGAGGAAGCCGCCCGAGGCGGACTCACCCTTCTCGTGGCCGTCGCAGCGCTGGGCCGGGGGGACGTTGCGCATGACCTGGTCGACGTGCTGGCCGCAGCCGGCCCAGGTCGTCTTGCCGCAGGTCCGGCAGGTGGCGGGTCGACACATGATGGTTCTCCTTGGTGTTTGCCGGCGGGTGCCGGGGACGGGTGATGCGCGGGTGGCGCGGGGGGCGGGGTGGCGCGGGTTCCGAGCGGGACGGGCGTATGCCGTGTGGCGGGCCGGCGCGGGTCAGGAGGCGCTGGCGTGCGCGAGGTCCCAGGCGCCGTAGCCGCCGAGGATGTCGGAGACGTCCGCGAAGCCGCCGGCGCGCAGCAGGCTCGCCCCGACCGAGCTGCGCCAACCGCCCGCGCAGTAGACGACGACGGGGCGCTCGGCGTTGAGCTCATGGGACCGGAGGCCCAGCTCTGCCAGCGGGATGTGGCGGGCGCCGGGCACCATGCCGGACTCGATCTCTCCGGCGTTGCGGATGTCGACGACCTGCACGTCGGCGCGCGCCGTCGCCTCGTCGACGTCGGCGACCGACAGGCGGCTGGCCCGGTCGACCTGGTCCTGGTGCGTCAGGAAGTACTCCTCGACGTCCGCCACGTATCCCACGACGTGGTCGTAGCCGATGCGGGCGAAGCGGGTGGCGACCTCCTGCTCCTGGCCCTCGGGGGCAACGACGACGATCTCGTTCTCGGGCGAGAAGACCATGCCGACGGTCTCGGCCATCCGGCCGTCGACGGGCACGTTCACCGAGCCGCGCAGGTGCGCCGCCGCGAACTCCTGCACGTCGCGCGCGTCGTGGATGCGGGCGCCGCGGGCCAGGGCCGCCTCGACCTCGGCGCCATCGAGTGCGGGCACGCTCGCGTCGAGGTCGCGCAGGTCGCGGGACTGCTTGTTGAGCGTGGCGTTGTAGGCGAAGTAGGCCGGTGCCGTGGGCTGCCCGGCCGTCACGACCTCGAGGAACTGCTCCTCGGTCATCGGCTGGCACGCGTAGTTGAAGCGCCGCTGCTCACCGATGGTCGACTGGCGCTCGGTCGAGAGGTTCTTGCCGCAGGCCGAGCCCGCCCCGTGAGCGGGGAACACGCGTACGTCGTCGGGCAGCCCCATGAGCTTGCGCTGGACCGAGTCGTAGAGCATCTGCCCGAGCTCGGTCGCCGTGACACCGACGGAGGCGAGCAGGTCGGGGCGGCCGACGTCGCCGATGAAGAGGGCGTCTCCGGTGAGCACGCCGTAGGCGACCTCGTCGTCGGCGTGTTCGCGGACGAGGACCGAGATCGACTCGGGCGTGTGGCCGGGCGTCGTCATGACCTCGAGGGTCACGTCACCCAGGGAGATCCGCTCCCTGTCGGTGAGCGAGCGCACCGGGAAGTCGGCGACGGCCGCGTCTCCGTAGCCGATCCACGCGCCGGTGGCCCGGGCCAGCTCGAGGTGCCCGGAGACGAAGTCGGCGTGGAAGTGGGTGTTGATGATTCCGACGATCGTCAGGCCGCGCGCTTCGGCGTCGGCCAGGTACTCCGCGACGTCGCGTCGCGGGTCGACGACGACGGCCAGACGGCTCTTCTCGTCGGCGATGAGATAGGACGCCTGCGACAGGCAGTCGAGGTAGTACTGGGTGAAGATCACGGTTCCTCCAGGTGTGGCGGGAAGTTCTGGACCACCATAACAGATACCCCTAGGGGTATCGAGAGAACGGGTCTCGCGGCCGACACGGAGGCTTCACACCAGGCCCCGTTCACCCTTCACGCACGACGCGTTGACTGAAGGTGTGAAGGACTCGGACCACCCGAGCCCACCGTCCGGGAAGGACAGGACCATGAAGACGTGGATGACCCGCCCGCTGGCTCTCGCCACCGCAGCCGTCGTCGTGGGGGCGGGCGCCGGGATCTCTGCCGCCGCTGCCTCCGGAGGCGTCGCCGGGGTACCTCCGGAGGCCGCCGCTGCGGTGAGCAGCGCCACCGCGGCCGACGCAGCCCTGACGCAGCTGCTGCGGTTCGGCAGCGAGGAGGAGCGGATGGCGCGCGACCTCTATGCCGCCTTCGCCGCACGCTACGGCGAGGGGACGCCCTTCGCGTGGATCTCCGCGAGCGAGCAGCGCCACCTCGACGCCATGGGCACCCTCCTGACGAGGTATGCCGTCACGGACCCCGGGTCGGGCAAGGCCGCCGGGACGTACGCCGACGCGACGATCCAGTCGCTCTACGACCGCTGGCTGGCGCAGGGCAACGCGTCGCTCGCCGCCGCCTACCAGGTCGGCGTCGCCCTGGAGCAGCGCGACATCGCCGACCTGCGGACCGCGGTCACGAAGACGACCGCCTCGGACGTGCGTCAGGTCCTCACCCACCTGCAGCGGGCGTCGGAGCACCACCTCGCCGCCTTCGAGGCCGCGGCAGCGGGCCGCACCGTCACGGGGCCGGGCGCCGGCATGGGCCCGGGTGCCGGCATGGGCCCGGGTGCCGGCATGGGCCCGGGTGCGGGCATGGGGCCGGGCGCCCGGGTGGGTGCGACCGACCGGGACGGCACGTGCCCGATGTGGGACGACGCCCGCTGACTACCGCCGTCGCCGGTCGACCGCAGGACCGGTCGGGTCGGACGCCGCGACGGGACGCGGGGCGGCGGGGTGCGTCGCTGTGCGGTGCGTCGCGGCGGGGTGCGTCGCAGTGGGGTGCGTCGCGGCGAAGAGGGGCAGAGCCGCGGTGAAGGTGGAACCGCGACCGCGCCCGGCCGACGCGGCGGTGAGCTCGCCGCCGTGTGCGCGCACGATGCCCCGGGCCACGGTCAACCCGATGCCCGAGCCGGACTCGGCACCCACGCTCCGGCGCCCGGGCACCCGGTAGAAGCGCTCGAACACCCGCTCGAGGTCGGCCGCGTCCAGGCCCTCGCCGGTGTCGGACACCTGCACCAGCGCCTGCCCGTCACGCCGCGTGCACGTCACGGCGATGCGGCCCCCCGGGGCGGTGGCGCGAATGGCGTTGCCGACCAGGTTGGTCACAACCTGCGCGAACCGGTCCGGGTCGACCAGGGCCACGACCGCGTCCGCGGCCGGAGCGTGCAGCTCGAGCCCGGCGTCCTGCGCCTGCGGACGCATCCGTTCCGCTGCGCGGCGCACGAGCGTGCCGAGGTCGTGGGGCCTGACGGCGAGGTCCAGCCGTCCCTCCTCCGCGCGCGACAGCGCCGAGAGGTCGTCGGCCAGGCGCCGCAGCCGGCGGACCTCGTCGCCGACGCTCCCGAGCGAGGCCGGGTCGCGAGGCAGGACGCCGTCGATCATGCCCTCGACGTAGCCGTCGATCACGGTCAGCGGGGTTCGCATCTCGTGCGCGAGCTCCCCGAGCAGGCGGACACGGCGGGCCTCCGCGCCCGCCATGGCGGCGCCGAGGCGGTTGAGGTCGGTGGCCAGCTCGGCGAGCTCGGCCTCGTGCGGCACCGACACGACCGTGGCGTAGTCACCGCCTGCCATCCGGCGCGCCGCACGGCCCATGGCGCCCAGTGGACGCAGGAGCCGCCAGGCGGCGAACGCCCCGAACGTCGCGGCGGCCACGCTGCCGAGGAGCGCTCCGACGAGGAGGGCCTGGTCCACCGAGTCGGCGAACTGCGTGCGCAGTGAGGCCTCCCCCGCGCGCCCCATGCCCATCCCGGTGCCCATGCCCGCGCGGTTCATCGAGCTGTCGAACAGCGTGGGGGCCAGCTGCCGCACGATGACGAAGGTCGCGACGGTCCCGATGAGTGCGACGACCAGGTGCGAGAGGACGAGTCGTGTCGACAGGCGGTTCATGACGCTCCCTCCAGGACTTCGGGCAGGAAGCGGTAGCCGACCCCCCGGACGGTGCCGATGACCCGTGGGTCCGCCGCGTCGTCGCCCAGGGCGCGCCTCATGTTGCGGACGTGCACGTCCACGACTCGCTCGTCGCCGAAGAAGTCGTAGCCCCAGACCTGTTCGAGGAGCTGCCCGCGGGAGAAGACGCGACCGGGACTCCGGGCCATCGCGGCCAGCAGGTCGAACTCCAGGGCGGACAGGTCGACCGGGACGCCCCTGCGATGCACCTCGCGCCGGTCCTCGTCGATGGACAAACCCTCGAAGGCGAGCACGGCGACGGCGCGGCGCGCGGGGCTCGCGTCGCCGGTCGTCGCCGCATCGCGCGGTGCTCGGCGCAGCACGGCTTTGGCTCGCGCGACGATCTCACGCGGGCTGAAGGGCTTGGTGACGTAGTCGTCGGCACCCACGCCCAGGCCGACGAGCTTGTCCACCTCCTCCGACCGGGCCGTCACGAGGATGACCGGCACCTGCGATTCCTGGCGCAGGGTGCGCAGCACCTCGATGCCGTCGACATCGGGGAGGCGCACGTCGAGCAGCACGAGCGAGGGGCCTTCCGAACGCACCAGACGCAGCGCATCGCCACCGGTGCCGGCCTCCGTGACGCTGAACCCGTCGGCCTCCAGGTAGGCCCTCAGCACGGCGCGGATCTGCGGCTCGTCGTCGACCACGAGGACCTGTCGCTCCATCGGTGCCCCCTTCCAGGGCCTGCTCCGTCCCGTTCCCCATGATACCCGCTGGGGTATGCCGTCATGAGCAGTTCGACGCCTACGGTGCCCCATCCGTGACATCGTGGATCGGCCCCGGTCCCGCTCCACCAGGAGGCACGATGACCAGCTCGCCCTCCGCAGCCACGACGGTCCTGTCCGACCTCGGAGGGTGCCGGCCGTGGCAGGAGGACTTCTACCGCCACCTGCACCAGCACCCGGAGCTGTCCCACCAGGAGCACGAGACGGCAGCTGCCGTCGCCGAGCGGCTGCGCGGGAGCGGCTACGAGGTGACCGAAGGCATCGGCGGCACCGGCGTCGTCGGGATCCTGCGCAACGGCGACGGCCCCTCGGTGCTGCTGCGCGCCGACATGGACGCCCTGCCGGTCGAGGAGGCGACCGGGCTGCCGTACGCGAGCACGGCCACGGCGACCGCCGGCGACTCCGCCGAGCCGGTGCCTGTCATGCACGCCTGCGGCCACGACGTGCACGTCACCTGCCTGCTCGGCGCCGCCGACCTGCTCGCCCGCCACCGCGATGCATGGAGCGGCACGGTCGTGGCGCTGTTCCAGCCCGCCGAGGAGCTCGGCGACGGCGCCCGCCGGATGGTCGACGACGGGCTGGCCGGGGTCGTGGGCCCCGTGGACGTCGCCCTCGCCCAGCACGTGCTGCCCGGCGTCGCCGGCACCGTGGGCACCCGGTCGGGAGCGGTGCTGTCGGCCGCCGACAGCATGCGCGTGACGGTGCACGGGCGCGGCGCCCACGGCTCGATGCCGCAGGCAGCGGTCGACCCGGTCGTGCTGGCCGCGATGATCGTCGTGCGGCTGCAGACCGTCGTCTCACGCGAGGTCGCGCCGACGACGCCGGCCGTCCTCACCGTCGGCAGCATCCAGTCCGGCACGAAGAGCAACGTCATCGGCGACCGCGCCGTCCTCGAGCTCAACGTGCGCACGTTCGACGAGCGGACCCGCGCGTCGGTGCTCGAGGCGATCCGCCGCATCGTCGTCGCGGAGTGCCAGGCGTCCGATGCGCCGGGCGAGCCCGAGTTCGAGCTCTTCGACCGGTTCCCGCCCACGGTCAACGACGACGCGACGACGCAACGGGTCCGCACCGCCTTCGCCGAGCACTTCGGCGAGCTCGCGACCGAGCTGCCGCTGCAGAGCGCGAGCGAGGACTTCAGCGACCTGCCCACCGCGCTCGGCGTCCCCTACACCTACTGGGGCATCGGCGGCACCGACCCCGACGCGTACCGCGCGGCCGTCGAGGCGGGCACCGTCGCCAAGGACGTGCCCGTCAACCACTCCCCCTTCTTCGCGCCCGTCGTGCAACCGACGCTCGACACCGGCACCTCGGCCCTCGTCGTCGCCGCGCTCGCCTGGCTCGGACACCGAGCGGCTCGATGAGCCCGACGTCGTGGGCGTGGTCGCCCTGCGCTGTTACGCACGTGCTGCGAACCAGGGTCGGGCCGCCCGCATCAGAGGATGGACGTGAGCACTCCGCCGTCTGCGCGTACCGCGGCGCCGTTCGTCGCGGATGCGAGCGGGCTCGCCAGGTAGACCGCCAGACTGGCGATCTCTGACGGGTCGATGAAGCGCTGCAGCAGTGACGTCCGGTTGCCGGCGACGATGGCGCTCTTGAGGTCATCGACAGGAATGCCCTGTGCCTGCGAGATCCGGCTGACCGCGTCAGCGACGCCGTCCGAGTAGGTGGGTCCGCCAAGGATCGTGTTCACCGTGACCTCCGTGCCCCGCGTGCGCTTGGCGAGGCTGTTGCCGAGGGCCAGAACTGCCGCCTTGGTCATCCCGTAGTGGGCCATGTCAGCGGGAACGTTCACCCCGGACTCGCTGCTGATGAAGATGATCCGCCCCCAGCCCGTGGCGAGCATCGCGTCGAGGACGTGACGAGAGAGCCGGACTCCGCTCATGACGTTGACGTCGAAGTAGCGCTGCCAGTCCGCGTCGGAGATCGCCTCGAACGGCGTGACGTCGAACTGCCCCACGTTGTTCACGAGCACGTCGAGGTGCCCCAGCCGGTCGAGCATGCGCTGCACCTGGGTCGCATCCGCGAAGTCAGCGGTCAGTGCGCTCACGTCGGCCCCGGGCACGAGCCCCCGAAGGCGGTCCACCGCCGCGTCGACACGACCCGCGTCCCGGCCGTTGATGACGACCGAGGCGCCTTCCGAGAGCATGGCCTTCGCAATCGCGAACCCGATGCCCCGCGTCGAACCACTCACGAAGGCGCGCTTGCCCTGTAGCTGCATGTCCATGCTTCTGTGCCTGCTCCCGATCGACCGCGGACTTGCTTGGTCAAGTCATCGACGACGTTATCACTTGCTCAGTCAAGTCATGGATCGGCGGTTCTCCCACGCCCTGTCCTACGCTGCTGGCATGTCAGACGCCGGCCACCCCGCATCGCTCGAGGGCGAGGACCTGGAGACCTGGGCCGCGCTGGCCACCGTCCTCGAGTGGCTACCGCCCGCCTTGGACGGACAGCTGCAGCGAGCCGTGGGACTCACCCACTTCGAGTACGGCATCCTCTACGCGCTTGCCAACGCGCCGGACCGCCGGCTGCGCATGAGCGTGCTCGCCGGCTACGCCAACAGCTCGCTGTCGCGCCTGTCCCGTGCCGCCACCCGCCTGGAGGCCAAGGGACTGCTGCAGCGCACCCCGGACCCGAGCGACGGGCGCTACACCCTCGGCATCCTGACTGCCGCCGGTCATCGCACGTTCGAGCAGGCAACCCCCGGTCACGTGGAGACGGTGCACCGGCTCGTCCTCGATCGGCTCACCCAGCCACAGCGGCGCCAGCTCCGCGACATCAGTCACCGCATCACGCGAGCCATCCGGGCCGACCAGGGCTGGCAGCCGCCCGAGACCGCGTAGCTCGCGCCATCGACCGGCGATCAACCCCCTGGCACATGCAAGAGGCCCTGTCCTGCGTCTCCGCTGGTCAGGGCCTCTCGGGCACTGGGTGGCAGGTGAAGGATTCGAACCTTCGAAGCTTTCGCGACGGATTTACAGTCCGCTCCCATTGGCCGCTCGGGCAACCTGCCGTGGTGCGTCTGGAAGGATAGCAAGAGATCGGGCGGGCTCCGAATCGGGATCTCGACGACGCTTTCTGCGTGTCTGCACACCCTTCAGCGCCACGCCCGACAGACCAGCCACCAGCACTCGGAAGGACCCAACACCGATGGCCGACTCCTCGTTCGACATCGTCAGCAAGTTCGACAAGCAGGAGATCGCGAACGCGGTCAACAGCGCCAGCAAGGAGATCGCGACTCGCTACGACTTCAAGAACGTCGGCGCCTCCGTCGATCTAGCCGGCGAGGTGATCAAGATGAAGGCGAACACCGAGGAGCGCTGCCTGGCCGTCCTCGACGTCGTCCAGACGCACCTCGTCAAGCGCAAGGTGAGCCTCAAGCACCTCGACGTGCCGGAGGCCGGACCTCGCCTCTCCGGCAAGGAGTACCACCTCGACGCCCCGCTCAAGGAGGGCATCTCGCAGGAGAACGCGAAGAAGATCAACAAGCTGATCCGCGACGAGGGTCCCAAGGGCGTCAAGAGCCAGATCCAGGGCGACGAGCTGCGCGTCTCGAGCAAGAGCCGAGACGACCTCCAGGCCGTCCAGCGCATGTTGCGCGAGGCGGACCTCGACGTCGCACTCACCTTCACCAACCAGCGCTGATGCGCGGGCTCGCTTGGCACGCAAGCGAGCCCACAACACCAGACCACGTATGCCGTCCACCCCGGTGGGCGGCATACGTGCGTCTCAGAACGGGCGGGTGAGACCTCGCAGGTCGGGGAAGACCTCGACCGCGAGCGGCCACCAGAAGAGATGGCCGCAGAGCTCTGCGTACTCCTCCGGGGTGACCCAGCGCGTCTCGTGGATGCCGTCGTCACCGTCGTTGATCTCGGGTCGCACGTGCTCGAGCCTCGTGCGGAAGACCTGGAGGTAGGGCTTGTCGCGCGTGAAGAGGTTGTCGTCGGTGCGGGGCGTGAATCTCTCGTAGCCGCAAGGGAGCACGTCGGGGTGACGCAGACGCAGTCCGGTCTCCTCGTACGTCTCGCGCACGGCGTTCTCGACCGGCGTCTCGTCCTCCTCGCGCCAGCCCCCGGGCGAGCCCCACTCCCCCCGCCGGACGCTGTGCACCGCGACGAAGTCGCCGCGGCGGTCGCGCACGAACACCATGGCGGCCAGCACCCGCGCGTGGTCGAGGGGGTCGTCGGAGGCCACGAGGTCGACGTCGCTGGCGCCGTTGGGGAACGACACGTCGAGGATGCGGCGCACGCCCCGGTCTCGCTTGCGCTTGCGCAGCCGCAGGCCCGAGGCGTTGAGCCGTCGCGCGAGGTCGACACCGGTCGTCGGGATCGCGCCCGCATCGACGGCCGACTGCCAGCGCGCCTCCGGCACGTCGTAGTGGTCGCCGTCGAACGAGCGGGGGTGCAGCTGCGCGGTGCGTGCGACGGCGTGCAGCTCGTCGTAGGAGGTGTCGCTGACCAGGTGCGCGAAGAGCCGACCGTGCGCAGGCCAGATGGGCTCGTCGATCCACACGGTCATGGGTCCGAGCCTAGGCCAGCCGCCCGACACCGCCGAGCCCGTCGCCGCCTGTGGATGACGACGGCCGCGTGCCGACCGCTCGACCTAGCCTCGGACGAACGCGGCCACCACCGGGTCGGCCACCGATCGAGGAGTAGACACATGTCCCGTTCCGTCGTTGACACCGAACGCATCGCCGCGGCAGCCGGCGACATCCACCGGCTCGCCGACACCATCACGTCGAGCACCGCTGAGCTGCGCGGCCGGCTCGCCGGCATGGGCGCCGACTGGCAGGGCCCGGCCAAGGTCGAGTTCGAGCGCGTCATGCACGACTACCAGCGCATCCAGGCCCAGATGACCGAGGCGCTCGCCGACGTCGGTCGCCTCACGCTCAAGGCCTCGACGGCGTACGCCGAGCACGAGAACGCGACCAGGGCCCTCTTCTCCCGCTGAGCCGCCCCACCGGTCGGTCCGCCCGGTCCCGGATGCCCGTCCCCCCGGCCGCCGCTGACCCCTCCCCGTCAGCGGCCGACCGGTAGGAGCCCGACCCCGGCACCCCCCAGCCGGTCCGGTATGCAGGACCCGAGGGGGCGGCCCGCGGCGATCAGGCGTCCGGCCCCCCTCGGCACAGCGGTCCGATTGAGGCGACCTTCACCCGAATCCGCCCCGTGCGCCCGTCTTGTCGGGATACTCGTTCCACGCCCATGCCACCCCAACGGGGCGCAGTGCTCTAGCAGCTGCGAGGTGCCATGCAGGGTCCGACGAGGACTGAGTACCACCGACGTGGCCTGCGCGCGGAGCGAAGGCGACTTCGCGGCTCGATCTTCTCGTTGGCGCTGCTCGTCCCGTTGCTCTGGCTCGGCGCGCTGGGCACGCCGACGCACGACGAGCTCGTGGCGGCGACCGGCATCTCGAGCGTCCTCGTCACGGCGATGATGACCTACGTCCTCGTGTCGATCGAGCGCAGCGCGGGACGCGACGCCGACTCCTGGTGGTCCGTGGCCCGGATCCCCCAGCTCGTCTTCGGGGTCGACCTCATCGTGCTGGTGATCTGGGCCGCCCCGTGGGCTCGGAATGCGCTTGTGGCTGGCAGCTCGGGGCAGTGGCTGCTTGTCGTCTCGGGGTGGATGATCACCATCTCCCTGGTCATTGGAGTCGTCGCGCTCGTCCGGCTCGACCTTCGCGTGACGATCGACCAGGTGGAGGCACGCTCGGAGCAGCGACGGGCCGCAGCAGCAGAAAGCGCCCGACCGGACCAGGCCGATCCCTCTCGTGCGACGGAAGACGCAGGCCGGAGCGATGTCGCCGGGGGCGGGGAGCCGGCAGCGCACGGTCGCGAGGTCGTCGCCTGCTCCGGAGGCGGGATCCGCGCCTCCGCCTTCGTCCTCGGTGGGCTCAACGCGATGCAGGACCGCGCCATCCAGGACCCGAAGAGGCCTGAACCGAGCCTCGTGGCGGTGAGCGGTGGCAGCTACATGGCCGCAGCCATGGGACTGCTGCGTGGCTGGTCCCCGACGGGATCCCCCGACGGCTCTCCGAAGGTGCCGTGGACCGCTGCCTTCAGTCTCCGATCCCCGGAGCTGCAGCGTCTCCGGCGGCACACCCGCGACTTGGTCGAACCTCGAGCCGAGGTCGTCTCGGCCTTCTTCCAATGGCTGCTCGGGGCCCTGGTCAACCTGTCGGTGCTGTTCGGCGCCGTGACACTGCTCGGCTCCGTCATGGGCTGGGTCACGAGACGGGCCTCCGCGTTGTCGTACGCCCGGTCGCAGCTGACGTGGGCGATCCCCTCGTGGGTGCTCTGGCTGCTCGCCGGGCTGGCCGTGGGAATCGTGCTCGCCACCATGAACGTGTGGATCCGGCAGACCCGACGCGACGCGCCCAGGGACCCCGACGCCCGGACGGTGTCCGGGCCGGGCGCCGAGAGCACCCGGCGCGGTCTCGGCCTCGCGCTGCTGGCCACCGCGTTCGTCTTCGTGGCCGTCCCCGGCGCCGTCACGGGGCTGAGCGCCCTCGCCGCCAACAACCAACCGACGCCGGCGGTCGCGCGCGTGATCCACGTCATCGGACTGACGGCGGAAGATCAGTGCGACCGGGCCGCTGCTGAGTCCGTGCTCCTGGCCGCCAGGGCCGCCCGGGCGGACGCAACCCTCAGCCCGGGCGAGAAGAGGTCCTTCGACGCCGGTGCCTGTGGCTTCGTCACCACCGTCACTCTCTCGGGGAACCTCGAGGAGTGCGTCTCCGGCGCGGTGGCAGCCTGTCCACGTTCCGACGCGCAGTGGCGCGCACTCGGGGCGGCGACGCTCGACGCGGCGGGTGAGGTCAAGCGCACCGGCGTCGCCCAGTGGGCACTGCTAGGGGCGGTCCTCAGCTCCGTCGTAGGGCTGATCCGCGGCGGCATGATCTCTCCGGGAGACGGCGAAAGCCGCCTCGTCGGTCGGCTGAAGCGCACCGTCTTCGCCTGGGTCCCCATGCTCCTGTTCGGCCTCGTCCTGCTCTGGGTCGTTCTCGTCGCCGTCTTCGGCATCGTGACGGACCCGAGCTCGATGAACAGGGGGTGGCGTTACGCGTTGCCGCTGGCCGGGCTGGTGTGCGCGATCTGGGTCGATGCCAACGTCACCTCGCTGCACGGCTACTACCGCCGACGCCTCGCCCACGCCTTCGCGGTGCGTCGGACGCCTCCCGGGTCAGCTGGGGAAGGCGTCGCACCACTGGACGAACAGGCGTACTACTCCTTCGCCGACCTGCGTCCAGACCGTCAGGCAGGCCCCGCTATCCCGTTGTCCATCGCGACCACGGCGAACATCCGCGCCTACGACGAGGCGCCGACCCGCCGGGGTGGCATCCCGTTCGTCTTCTCCCCTGACGTCGTGGAGCTCGCGCTGCCCGACGACGCGCCACACCGCCTCGACAGTGCCGCCTACGCTGCTTTCGCCGGACGCGGGAGGACGACGATCATGTCGGCCGTCGCCATGAGCGGCGCAGCCGTCAGCCCGATGGCGGGACGCTACTCGAAGGCGATGTCCCCCTTCCGGCTTCTTCTCACCGCCCTCAACATCCGCGTCGGCGTCTGGGTGCCGAACCCGCTGTGGTTCGGCGACGAGTCGATCCGGACCACGACGGTTGGCGAGTACCTCACCCGCTGGCCGGCGGCGCCGTGGCTCGACAGCCGGCCGGGCATCGGCCAGGTCCTCAACGAGGCCGCCGGTCGGGGCTCCCTCCTCGACCGCTGGATCTACCTGACCGACGGCGGCCACCTCGACAACACCGGCCTGGTGGAGGCCGTCCGGTCCCTGCAGCGGCCGTCCAGCCACACAGGGCAAGCATCGGAAGGTCAGCCGGCAGTGGGCGGCACGGTGATCGTGTTCGACGCGAGCAACGACCGCGAGGGCACCTGGGCCGCTGTGGGCGATGCGCTGTCGGTGATCGCCTCGGACCTCGGCGTCGTCCTCACCCTCGACGACGAGGCATTGCGCGGCACCATGCCGGGAACGAGCGCGGACCAGCGCCCTGCTGCCCGGTGGTGGCGCAGCACGCCGAGCGACGCGCCGCCCGACTACGCCCGCATCTACGTCGCTCCGGAGGCGGGCATCCGCGTGCTCGTGGTCAAGGCGGTCCGCCCCGGAGACCTGGCCTCGGTGGTGCTCCCCGAGGCCGTGCGCTCGTTCGCGATGCGACATGCCGACTTCCCTCGCGCGGCGACCACGCGTCAGGACTTCGGCGACCTCGAGTTCGAGGCCTACCGGCAGCTCGGCTGGTGGTGCGCGACCGAGGGGCTGCGCCTCCTCGACCGCGTCGGGCCGATCGCCTCGGCCCGGGATGGGTCAGCGGAGTCGTCGCCGACCGAGACGTCGGCCGGCTCGCCTGCGCGCGGCACGCCGCAGCGCGGCTCGACCGAGCCCGGATCATCAACGGGTGGCGAACCGGACGACCCCGGCACCGCCTGACCTCAGCGGAGCCGCGCGCCATGTCGTGCTCCACACCCGGTACCCCGAGGGGCGTCAGTGTTGCCCACGAGGCAGACGCCGAGCCGTCGCTTTCGCGGTGGCCTGCCGCTGACATCATGCGCCCGGCCGGGCCAGCGACGTCCGGCCGGGCCCCGCGCCGCGCCCGCAGCCACGCAGGCCGGCCGGCGACGCCGTCAGCCCCGAGGACCGCATGCCGAAGGGCGGCTCCCCGTGGGGAACCGCCCTTCGGACGTGACTGCGTCGCGTGGGGCAGCTGGGCTCAGAAGCCCATGCCGCCCATGCCACCCATGTCGTCGCCACCCGGCATGGCCGCAGCGGCCTTCTCGGGCTTGTCGGCGATGACGGCCTCGGTCGTGAGGAACAGTGCGGCGATCGACGCGGCGTTCTGCAGCGCCGAGCGGGTCACCTTGACCGGGTCGATGATGCCCGCGGCCAGCAGGTCGCCGTACTCGCCCGTGGCGGCGTTGAGGCCGTGGCCGGCCTCGAGACCGCGCACCTTCTCGGCCACGACTCCACCCTCGAGACCGGCGTTGATCGCGATCTGCTTGAGCGGGGCCTCGGTCGCGACGCGCACGATGTTCGCGCCGGTCGCCTCGTCACCCTCGAGCGAGAGCTCGTCGAGCGCCTTGGCGGCCTGGATGAGAGCGACGCCACCACCGGCGACGATGCCCTCCTCGACGGCAGCCTTCGCGTTGCGGACGGCGTCCTCGATGCGGTGCTTGCGCTCCTTGAGCTCGACCTCGGTGGCCGCGCCCGCCTTGATGACGGCGACGCCGCCGGCGAGCTTGGCGAGGCGCTCCTGGAGCTTCTCACGGTCGTAGTCGGAGTCCGACTTCTCGATCTCGGCCTTGATCTGGGCGATGCGGCCCTCGATCTGCGAGCGGTCCTCGGCGTCCTCGACGATGGTCGTCTCGTCCTTGGTGACGACGACCTTGCGAGCCTTGCCGAGCAGGTCGAGGGTGGCGTTCTCGAGCTTGAGACCGACCTCCTCGGAGATGACCTGGCCACCGGTGAGGATGGCGATGTCGGTGAGCATGGCCTTGCGGCGGTCGCCGAAGCCCGGGGCCTTGACGGCGACGGACTTGAACGTGCCCTTGATCTTGTTGACGACGAGGGTCGCGAGGGCCTCACCCTCGATGTCCTCGGCGATGATCAGCAGCGGCTTGCCGGACTGCATGACCTTCTCGAGCAGCGGGACGAGGTCCTTGATGCTGCCGATCTTGCTGTTGGCGACGAGCACGTAGGCATCGTCGAGGACGGCCTCCATGCGCTCGGTGTCGGTGACGAAGTACGCCGAGATGTAGCCCTTGTCGAAGCGCATACCCTCGGTCATCTCCAGCTCGAGACCCATGGTGTTGGAGTCCTCGACGGTGATGACGCCTTCCTTGCCGACCTTGTCCATCGCCTCGGCGATGAGACCGCCGATCTCCTCGTCGGCCGCCGAGATGCTGGCGGTCGAGGCGATCTGCTCCTTGGTCTCGATCTCCTTGGCCTGCTCGAGCAGACGGGCGGAGACGGCCTCGACGGCCTTCTCGATGCCGCGCTTGAGGGCCATCGGGTTGGCACCCGCGGCAACGTTGCGCAGGCCCTCCTTGACCATGGCCTGGGCGAGGACGGTCGCCGTCGTCGTGCCGTCACCGGCGACGTCGTCGGTCTTCTTGGCAACTTCCTTGACGAGCTCCGCGCCGATCTTCTCGTACGGGTCGTCGAGCTCGATCTCCTTGGCGATCGAGACACCGTCGTTGGTGATCGTGGGGGCGCCCCACTTCTTCTCCAGCACGACGTTCCGGCCCTTCGGGCCGAGGGTCACGCGGACGGCGTCGGCGAGGATGTTCATCCCACGCTCGAGCCCGCGACGCGCCTCTTCGTCAAACGCAATGGTCTTGGCCATTCGGGTGGTTCCTCCCACGCGAATCGAAAGGTGGTGGGCCGCATGACGCCCGCGACGGACGGGACCGGTCTTCCCAGCTCACGTCGCTGCGAACCCGGCCCCTCGGCAGGCGGCCCATATTTCTGTCACTCCCACGGGGAGAGTGCTAACGCCATTATTGGCACTCTCGGGGTGCGAGTGCAAACAAAACGACGCACCCCCGGGAGGCCGGGGCTCACCCGGCAGGCTCGAGCGCCGCGGCGAGCCGGGCGGCATACGCGGCGGACTCCTCCTCGGAGGCGTACTTCGTGCGCGGCCAGAAGAAGCCGCGCAGGCCGTCGCCCCTGGTGCGCGGCACCACGTGCACGTGCAGGTGCGGCACCGACTGGCTCACCACGTTGTTCATCGCGACGAACGAGCCCTGTGCCCCGAGCCCGCCGACGACCGACGCCGCGAGGCGACGCGCGGCGCCGAGGAGTCCGGCGTGCAGGTCGTCGGGCAGGTCGAGCAGCGTGTCGACGTGCACGCGCGGCACCAACAGGACGTGGCCCTTGAAGACGGGCCGCCGGTCGAGGAAGCCGACGAAGTCCGGCTCGTCGAGCACCCGGTCGCTGGGCAGGTCACCGGCGACGATCGAGCAGAAGACGCAGTCCATGGCGACAGGCTGCCACGCAGCGCGGCCCCCGTCGCGCAGGCGTCGACGGGGGCCGCGGTGCGGTGGCGCCGGGTCAGCAGATGATGAGCAGGAAGCAGCCGCCGTCGGACGGCGTCGGGCTGCTCGTGGGGGTGGGCTTGGGCGAGCTCGGCTTCGGCTTCGGGCCGCCCTTGGTCGGCGACGGGCTCGGAGCCGCGGTCGACGACGACGGGGCCGGTGACGTGGGCGCGGGGGCCGGCGGCGGCGCCACCGTGGAGGTGGACGTCGGGTCGGGCGCCGGCGCCCGGGTCGTCGGCACGGTCGACGTGGCATCCGAGGCAGGCTGGACGACTGCGGTCGCGTGAGCCTGGGTCGAGGACGTGCCGGGCGTCGCCGCGGTGCTGGACGTGCCGGGCGCGTCGGCCGTGCCGTCGGACGTGCCCCAGCCGTCCTCCGACGGCGTCTCGGCGAAGTCCGAGCCGGGCACGTCGGGGAAGACGCCGGCGCTCATCGCCTCGTCGCGCCAGCTGTCGCCGGACCAGAGTGCGACGGCTCCGGTGGCGAGCAGGGCGAACGCGGCCAGAGCTGCCGCGATGACGACTCGACGACGACGTCGACCACGCGGTCCGGGCCGGAAGTCGGTGGAGGGCTCGAAGGACATGGCTCACCAACGTAGAGGAACCGGGCCGGGATCGCCTGTCCGGAGCAACCGCCGGGCAGCGGCACTACGGTGGGACCGTGCCCGAGGAGACATGGATCACACCGAGGACTCCGTCGTGACCGTCGGCGGGGGCGCGGCCGCCCCAGGACGCAGGGTGGGCACGTGACGGCCACCCACGGCTTCGTCGAGGTGGCCGACCGGGTCTTCGTCGCGCGCTACCGGCAGTGGGACGTCAACGTCGGCCTCGTGCTCGGCCGCGACGGGGCCGTCGTCATCGACACCCGCGCCAGCGACCTGCAGGGCCGGCAGGTGCTCGACGACGTGCGCCGTCTCGGGCGTGACATCGAGGTGCGCCACGTCGTCAACACGCACGTCCACTTCGACCACACCTTCGGCAACGCGGCGTTCGACGTGGCCACGGTGCACGCCCACGACAACGTCGGGCGCACGCTCGCCGAGTCCGCCGAGCAGGTCAAGGAGGCCCTGCGCGCCGACCCGGCCGGCGCCCCGGAGTACGGCTACACCGAGCGCGACGCCGCCGAGGTGCTGGCCACGCCCGTGCGCGGCCCGGACCGCACGTTCGGCTCCCACGCGACCATCGACCTCGGCGACCGCGTCGTCACCATGGCGTATGCCGGCCGCGGCCACACCGACGGCGACGTGGCCGTCACCGTGCCCGACACCGAGGCGGTGTTCCTCGGCGATCTCGTCGAGGAGAGCGCCCACCCGTCGTTCGGCAGCGACTGCTACCCGCTCGAGTGGGCCGACACCCTCACCTCGCACCTGCTGCAGTCCGACGATGGCGCCGTCGTCCTGCCCGGCCACGGCCGGCCGGTCGACCTCGGCTTCGTGAGCCGGCAGCGCGACGACATCGCCGCTGTGGCAGCCGTGGTCCGCGAGCGCCGCCTGGCCGGCGGGTCGCTCGAAGAGGCGTTGCGCGACGCCGACCCGCGCCTGCCCTACCCGCTGGCCGACCTCGAGTCGGCGATCCGCCGCGGGTGGGAGCACCTGGCCCCGCTCGCCCCGTGAGCTCTGAGGGCTCTGAGGGCTCTGAGGGCTGACGCCCCCGCGGCCGCACTCGGTGAAGGCTTGTGCGGTGGATCGTCGGCGCCTGGTGCCGGAGATCCACCGCGCTAGCACGCCGGGCGTCGCGCGAGGTCCACCAGCGGCAGGGAACCGACCGGGCAGTCAGGTGAGCACGGCTCGGCGCCGCGCCATCCCCGACCGCCCAGCAGTCTCGCGAGCACCGCCGCGGTGCGGCATGGTTGCGCGACGTGCACCCACCCGAGCCGCACCGTCGTCTCGCCCGAGATCGCAGCGTCGACGTCACGCTCCAGGTCCTGCCACCGGACGTCCGGCGCGGAGTGGACGAGGCGACCGTCGAGCTCGACCACGGTGCGCTGCTCGGGGTACTCGACGTCGCGGTATCTCGGCCCGCGACTGGTCACGACCCGTCGCTGGCGCCGTCCGGTGGGCAAGGCGTGCGGACGTTCGACGTCTCGGACGAACCGTCGCTCCAGGACCGAGCGCACGCCCACCGAGACGTCGCTCAGCACCTCGACCAGCAGCCGCCGGTGCCGGAGCCGGGAACGACTACGGACGACGGCCAGGAGCCGCTCCGGCGTGGTGCGACCCTGCTGGCAGGCGTCGGCGAGCACCGCGACCGCGTCGGACTCGCGACCGACGGCGTCCGCGACATCGACCAGCGCCTCGTCGAGCCGCAGTCGAGGTGGCGACAGGTGCAGGAGCGCCACTGCGGCGAAGTTCGAGCGGCGCGTGAGCACGACACCCGCGGGCGCCTTGACGTGACGATCACGGTCGACCGCCACATGGATGGTGAGCTCCTCGGCGGCGCCCGGTCTGCCGACGCCCGGGCCGCTCCCGAGGCCGTGCACTCGGAGGGCGGACGGCCCAGCCAACGCTGCGGGCTCGACCGCAAGCAGCGCGGCCCACGCCTGCTGCCGCCAGGGCAACGGGCCGGTGTGGGTCACGTAGACACCTGGGTGGACCACCGCCCACTCGCGGCGCCGGAGAAGTCGCTCGATGTCGTTGTCGGTCGCCCCGCACGCCAGCGCCTGTCTCCGGGCCACGACACCATCCTGCACGCGCAGCAGCTGCTCGATGGCAACGGTGTCCATTGCGCGACAGTGACTGCCTCGCCGGCACCGACGCCACGCGTCGCGAAGGGTTGTGGACGAGCCGGCATCTGGCTCTGGGGATGTGGATCCAGCTGCGGCTGGGCACCAGACCTCCTCGGCGCGGTGGATCGTCGGCGCCTGGTGCCGGAGATCCACCGCGATCCGCCTTGTCCGCGACGACGAGTGGCGACGAGTGGCGACGAGTGGCGACGACCACCTTGTCCGCAGCGGCGAGGTCAGAGGCTCCGCGCCGAGGGGAATGCGTCGGACCACGACCGCAGGGCGATGCCCCCGTCAGCCGTGCGGTCGACCGAGGTCGCGGCGAGCAGCGCGTGCACGATCGCTCGCGCGACGCAGTCGGCACCGGCCTCCATGAGCACCGTCAGCCCGATCGGGTCGGGCGCGGGTCGCTCCCCCGTCGACAGGGCGAACAGGGTGTCGCCGTCGAAGAGCGTGTGGACCGGTTTCAGCGCGCGGGCGAAACCGTCGTGGGCGATGCCGGCGGCCTTCTGGCACTGCGCCTTCGAGAGCGTGGCATCGGTCGCGACGACGCCGATGGTCGTCGCCAGTCCGGGCAGTCCCGCGACGCGGCCGGGCAGCGCCTCGGCCACCTCGCGCGACGCCGCGAGCTCGGCGTCGTCCGGTCGGCCGACGTGGGCCAGCTCGGCGGCGAGACCCAGCCCGACGGCATACGGCAGGCCGGTCACGGGGTCGACGGCCGACCCGACGGCGTTGACGGCCACGAGCGCGGCGACCGTGACACCCGACTCGAGCACGACGCTCGCCGAGCCGATGCCGCCCTTGAAGCCGCCGACCTTGGCGCCCGTGCCGGCGCCGACGCAGCCCTGGACCACCGCGTCGGACGACGCGCTCGCGTATGCCGCCCTGCCGTCCTCGGCGCTGGGCGTGTTGCGCCACGTGCCGCTGCGTCCGAGGTCGAAGAGGATCGCTGACGGCACGATGGGCACGCGCTGACCCGGCTCGGCCGTGGGCCAGCCGAGCCCGTCGTCCGCGAGTGCAGCCATGACGCCGTCGGCTGCGGCGAGGCCGAAGGCGGAGCCGCCGCCGAGGACGACCGCGTTGACCCGGTCGACGAGGTTGCGGGGGTCGAGCAGGTCGGTCTCGCGCGTGCCGGGGCCACCGCCGCGCACGTCGACCCCGGCGACGACACCGTCGTCGGGCGCGACGACGGCCGTCACCCCGGTCAGCCAGCCCGGCTCGTCGCGGGTGCAGTGGCCGACGCGCAGGCCCGGCACGTCGACGAGCGAGTTCGTCGGGCCAGGGGCCTGGCCGGGGCCCTGCCCTGGTCTCGGGGCGGGCCCCGGGCCGGAGAGGGGGTCGGTCACTGCGGGTCCCGCAGGTCGAACTCCATCAGCCGGCCGGGCGAGGTGAACCCGAGCCGCTCGTAGAACTCCTGGGCCCGGTCGTCGGGCGCGTTCAGGCGGATCCACTTCACGTCCGTCGTGCGCGACCACTCGATCATCGCCTCGGTGAGGGCGCGGCCGACACCACGGTCGCGGCACCCGGGGGCGACGAAGAGGCCACCGACGTGCAGCCACGAGACGTCGCGGCGCCCGGGCCACGGCAGGGCCCGGATGCGACGGGTCTCGAGGATGCCCGCGTGCTCGCCCCGGCTCTCGGCGATCCACGTGGGGCGGTCGGGCCGCTCGGCGAGCCATGCGTCGACGAAGCGGTCGAGGTAGCCGGTCTCGGACGGCATACCGAGCTCGCGGGCAAACTGGAGGTGCAGCGCGGCCACGATCAGGGCGTCGTCGGCCGACGCGCGACGGATCGTCACCTCAGCCATGAGGGAAGTGAACCACGCAGGAGGTGCGCAGGCACCCAACCCGGACGACTCCGACGACCCGGGCGCGGCGGTCGGCCGTCGAGGCCGTGGTGGGTCTCGGCGGCAGGTCGGTCACGTGGCTGCCGCTGGACCCGGGTCAGACGTTGATGCCGAGGCGACGGGTGGTGCGCGCCCGCTGACGGCTGGCGCGCATGCGTCGCAGCCGCTTGATGAGCATCGGGTCGGCCTCGAGGGCGAGCGGGCTGTCGAGCAGCGCGTTGAGCACCTGGTAGTAGCGCGTGGAGCTCATGTCGAAGAGCTCCTTGATGGCCTGCTCCTTCGAGCCGGCGTACTTCCACCACTGGCGCTCGAACGCCAGGATCTCGAGGTCGCGAGCGCTCAGGCCGTCCTCGGACTCGGGGCGGTGCGGCTGCGCCGTGGCGTGGTCTGTGCTCATGGTCCCGTCTCAGTGCGGTCGTGCTCGGTCCTACGTGTGTGCGTCGGCTCCGGTCATCACCCTAGGTGCAAATGACAGGGGTGTCATTCAGATCGGGCGTGTTGGCGGCATGTCGTCGACCGCCGTCCGGCGAGGGGCGGAACATAGGCCTCAAAAGGCACATCCGCCCCATCTGTGACGCCTCGTCAGGCCATCGTATCGAGGATGGCGTTGACGTCCTCCTTCGTCGTGTGCGGGTTGACGATCGCGAAGCGGGTCAGGGTCTCGCCGCGGAAGGTCGTCGGCACGACGAAGGCGAACTCCTCGGACAGCAGGCGGTCGGTCCACGCCTGGTAGTCCTCGGGCGTCCAGCCCAGCCGGCGGAAGACAACGACGGAGAGGTCGGGCTCGCGCACCGCCTCGAGGTAGGGACGGCGTGCGATCTCGTCGGCCGCGAACCGCGTCACCTCGATGGTGCTCTCGATCGCCTCGACGTAGGCGTCGGTGCCGTGGACCGCGAGGGAGTACCAGAGGGGCAGTCCGCGGGCGCGCCGGGTCAGGCCGATCGAGTAGTCGGTCGGGTTCCACTCCGCCGACTTCGTGATGACGTCGAGGTAGCCCGCGTCCTGCGTGTGCGCGATCCGGGCCAGCTCGGGCTCGCGGTAGATGAGCGCGCAGCAGTCGAACGGGGCGAAGAGCCACTTGTGCGGGTCGACGATGAACGAGTCGGCGTGCTCGATGCCGGCGAAGAGGTGTCGCACCGACGGCGCCGCGAGACCGGCCCCGCCGTAGGCCCCGTCGACGTGCAGCCAGATGCCGAACTCGCGACAGACCTCCGCGACCGAGGCGAGGTCGTCGACGACGCCGAAGTTCGTCGTGCCGCTGGTCGCGACCACTGCGAAGAACGTCTCGGGACCGTTCTCCTCCAACGTCTTTCGCAGCTCTGCGCCGGTGAGTCGGAGCTTGTCGTCGACGGCGACGCCACACACCTCGGCGTCCATGACGGCCGCCATCGAGACGACGGACGAGTGGGCGTTGTCGGTGGCCGCGATCCGGTAGGGACGGGCCCCGCTGCCGCTCGCCGTGGCACGCGCCCGTGCCGTGTGCCGTGCCACCACGAGCGCCGACAGGTTGCCGACCGTGCCGCCGGGCACGAAGACGCCGCCGGCCGACTCGGGCAGCCCGGCGAGGTCGCTGATCCACCGCAGCGCCTGGTTCTCGGCGTAGACGGCGCCGGCTCCCTCCATCCAGGAGCCCCCGTAGATGGACGAGGCGCCGACGACGACGTCGAAAGCCGCGGCCTCACGCGTCGGCGCGCAGGGGATGAACGACAGGTAGCGGGGGTGGTCGGTCGACAGGCAGGCCGGGGCGAGGGTGTGCTCGAAGAGCTCCATCGCCCGGGTCGAGCCGAGGCCCTCGCGCGTGATGGTCTGACCGGCTTCCGACGCGAGGTACTCCTCGGTCTGGGCGCCGTCGAGTGGGATGGGGTCCATGAGGAGCCGCTCGCGGGCGTAGCTGAGGACCTTGTCGACGGCGACGTGGTCGGCGTCCTTCTCGAAGCTGTGCACGCACAGATGCTAGGCCCTGCGCGCCCCGCCCCCGACCGGGGATTGCGGCGCGCGGCGGCCCCGTCAGCCGATCAGGGTGGAGCGCAGCTCGTCGGCCGTCGTGACGACCGCCGACGGGCGCACGGCCTCGAGCGGCTCGGGCAGGCCGGCGCCCCACGTGACCGCGACGGTGTCCATCCCCGCCGCCTTGCCCGCGAGCACGTCGACGACGGCGTCACCGACGTAGACGGCGCCGTTGGCGCTGCGGCCCATCCGCTCGAGGGCGAGCAGCAGCGGCGTCGGGTCGGGCTTGTGCCGCTCGGTGTCCTCCATCGCCACGAGCACCTCGACGTGCTCGGAGATGCCGAGGATGTCCATCGCCTGCTCGGCCGACTCGCGGCGCTTCGACGTGGCCACCCCGACGGCGACCCCGGCCGCGCGCAGGTCGGCGAGCACCGCGACGACGCCGTCGTAGTCGCGGATGAGGCGCTCGGTGTTGTCGGCGTTCCACTGCAGGTACGTCGCGTAGAGCTCGTCGGCGTGCTCGGGCGAGTGGTCGCGGAACGCGCCGATGAGCGGCCTGCCGATCCACGAACGGATGACGTCGGGGTCCTCCTCCCGCCCGATCACGGTGCGGAACGCGTACTGGTACGACTCGACGATGAGGTTGATCGTGTCAGCGAGCGTGCCGTCGAGGTCGAAGACGGCGGTGGACCAGCGTGGAGACGTCACCGGGCGAGCCTAGGGCAGCCCTGCCGGGACCCGGGCCCGCGGCCGTATGCCGGTCGGTTCGGCCCCGCCATCGGCTTTCGGCGTCGTCGACCCGGTGACGTCGGCCCGCATCATCGCGATGTTCGAGCGTCGCGGCTTCGAGCTGATGGGCGCCTACAACAGCCCGCTCATCCACTCGGCCGGCCAGCTCGCGGTGCTCCGGAGACGCTGAACGGTCAGCCGAGCCAGGCGCCCCGGCGCAGCACACGGGTGGGCCGGGCCGCGTCGTCGACGACGACGAGGTCGGCGCGGGAGCCCACGGCGAGCGCGCCGCGGTCGGCCAGGCCCAGCGCTCGGGCAGGGGTGCGCGTGCCGGGGCGGACGGCATACGCCAGCGGGATGCCCGTGCCGAACGCCCGCGCGACGATGTCGCCGACGTGGCTCGTGCCACCGGCGATCGATCCGGGGGTCGTGCCGTCGGGATCGCTGCGCAGGCGTGCGACGCCCCGGTCGACGACGACCGGGAGACCACCGAGGACGTACGCGCCGTCCCCCACTCCTGCGGCCGCCATCGCGTCGGAGACGAAGGCGACGTGGTCGGCGCCGACGAGGTCGAGGACCGTGCGCACCGTGTCGTCGGACAGGTGCGCGCCGTCGGCGATGAGCTCGACCGTCACGCGGCCGCGCGCGGCCGAACGCATCAGTGCCGGGGCGGCGCCCGGCTCACGGTGGTGCCACGGGTCCATGCCGTTGAAGAGGTGGGTGGCCAGGTCGGCGCCGGCCGCGACCGCCTGCTCGACCTGGCCGAACGACGCCGTCGTGTGGCCGATCGCGGCGTGCACCCCGGCCGACGTCAGCCAGTTCACGAGGTCGAGGCCGTGGTCGCGCTCGGGGGCGAGGGTCACCTGCCGCACGTGCCCGCGACCGAGCGAGAGGAGGCGCTCGACCTCGGCGAGCGTCGGGTCGCGCAGGAGGGCCGGGTCGTGGGCTCCGCAGCGCGCCTCGGCGAGCCACGGGCCCTCGAGGTGGATCCCGTCGACGAGCCCGTCGTCACAGAGCTCGGCGAGCATCGCGACGCCGCGCTCGAGGTCTCGAGGGGCCATGGTGACGAGGCTCGCGAGCAGGCTCGTCGAACCGTGCTCGTGGTGGTGCCGCGCCGCGGACGCCGCCGCCTCGTCGTCGAGGTCGGTGAACGCCGACCCGCCGCCGCCGTGGCAGTGGAGGTCGACGTATGCCGGCAGCATCGTCCCGCTCACCCGCTCGGCGCCGAGGGCCTCCCTCGGCGGTTCGGTGCCGGGCTCGATCGGGGTGACCGCCACGATGCGCTCGCCGACCGCGCGGACCAGCACGTCGGGCAGCACGGCGTCGTCGACGAGGGCGGGACCGCGCAGCGAGAGGTTCATCGGGGTCGATTCTGTCGCACGACGGGCAGGGGTAGCGTGTGGCCGTGCCGGCGCGACCCCTCTCTGAGCTCGTCCACCCCACGTGGGTGCCCGCCCTCGAGCCGGTCGCCGACACGATCAGCCGCCTCGGCGAGTTCCTCCGCGCCGAGGTCGCCGCCGGGCGCGGCTACCTGCCGTCGGGAGAGAACGTGCTGCGCGCCTTCTCGCTCCCGCTGCCCGACGTGCGGGTGCTCGTCGTCGGCCAGGACCCCTACCCGACCACCGGCCACCCGGTGGGGCTCAGCTTCAGCGTGGCGCCCGACGTGCGCCCCGTGCCGCGGTCGCTGCAGAACATCTACCAGGAGCTCGGCACCGACCTCGGCCTGCCGACGCCGGCCAACGGTGACCTGACGCCATGGTTCGAACGAGGCGTCATGCTGCTCAACAGGGTGCTCACGGTGCAGCCGGGACGCTCGGCCAGCCACCAGGGCAAGGGCTGGGAAACCGTGACGGCACAAGCCATCTCGGCCCTCGTCGGACGCGGCGGTCCGCTCGTCGCGATCCTCTGGGGACGGCAGGCCCAGTCGCTCGCGCCCATGCTGGGGAGCGTGCCGCGCATCGAGTCGGCGCACCCGTCGCCCCTGTCCGCCCGCTCCGGGTTCTTCGGGTCACGCCCCTTCAGCCGCACCAACGACCTCCTCGCCCAGCAGGGCGCCCCACCCATCGACTGGAGGCTGACATGACCCAGCCCGCCCCCGGCGGCTCCCGACCCACCGTCTGGACCCGCTTCGTCGCGATCGGCGACTCGTTCACCGAGGGCATGTGCGACGACGACCCGTCGTTCGGCCACGACGGCGAGTTCGCCGGCTGGGCCGACCGGCTCGCCGCCCACCTGTCCGAGATCGCCCGCGCCGAGGGGCTCGACTTCGGCTACGCCAACCTCGCCGTCCGGGGGCGCAAGCTCGCCGACGTCGTCGGCCCGCAGCTCGAGGACGCGCTGGCCCTGCAGCCTGACCTCGTGAGCATCGTCGGCGGCGGCAACGACATCCTTCGGCCCAAGGCCGACCTCGACGGGCTCGCGGCCCGGCTCGAGGCGGCCGTGGCCCGCATCCGCGCGACGGGCGCCGACGTGCTCATGGCCACACCCGTCGATCCGGCAGATGCCCCGCTGGTCAAGGCAACTCGCGGTCGCGCCGCCATCCACACGGCCAACATCTGGAGCATCGCGCGGCGCAACGGCGCCCACGTGATCGACCAGTGGGGGCTGCACGCCCTGCGCGACTGGCGGATGTGGGCCGACGACCGCATCCACATGACCACCGAAGGGCACCGGCGCGTGTCGCTCGCAGCCCTCGAGTCCCTCGGGCACACGCCGTCCGAGACCGACTGGGCGACCCCGCTCGACCCCGCGCCCCCGATCGGGCGGCGCGAGGCGCTTCAGGCCAACGCGCAGTGGGCCAAGGAGTACGTCGGCCCCTGGGTGCACCGACGCCTCACCGGCCGCTCGTCCGGCGACCACCGGCAGGCCAAGCGTCCCGACGTCGCGCCGCTCGACTGAGGCTGCGAGGCGCACGGCATACCGCTGGATCTTCGGAACATGTCCGGAACGTCCTGAGGATCTCCTGAAATTTTCCGATTGCACCTCTGGTGCGAAGTAGGTCGCAGGTGGTTAGGTCTCCCTCGGGTCACGCGCCGGGGGCGCCGGCCCTCCATCCACCACTCAGCGTGCGACTCCCGATCGGGTGCCGCACGTGATTGCGCACTGACGGCCACCCGCGCCGTCGAAACAAGGAGGTTTCGTGCGTAGGACGTCTGTGGGGCTGCTCAGCCTCGCCCTGGCCGCAGGGATGGGGGTGTCCATCGGAGCCCCGATGGTCGGCGCCCTCCCCACCGCCAGCCCGAACAACGTGCACGCCGGCGACGCCGCTGCACCGGCCGGCTCGGACGAGTTCTCGAGCCCGCAGCAGGACAAGGCCCGCGCCCTCAAGGAGCGCGCCCTGACCGAGGTCCTCGACGGCAAGGCAACCACCGTCAAGCAGGGTCGCAGCACCGTCGCCAAGATCTCCACCGGCAAGAAGGGTACTGGCGCGACCGACGAGTACGTCGAGGTCGGTCGCACGGGCACCGACAAGATCTTCGTCGTGCTCGCCGAGTTCGGCAACCAGCGCAGCGACAGCTATCCGGACGTCGACTCCGACCCGAACACCCCCGGCCCGACGACGTTCGACGGCCCGCTGCACAACGCGATTCCCCAGCCCGACCGCACGCTCGACAACTCGACGAACTGGAACGCGAACTACAGCCGCGACTACTTCCAGAACCTCTACTTCGGCACCGGCGGCACCATCGGCGCCGGTGGCGCCCAGGAGACCGTCAAGCAGTGGTACGAGCGCCAGAGCTCGGGCCGCTACAGCATCGACGGCCAGGTCTCCGACTGGGTCAAGGTGCCCTACAACGAGGCCCGCTACGGCCGCGACGTCTGCGGATCGCACGTCTGCACCAACACGTGGGCCCTCGTGCGCGACGCCGTCAACCAGTGGGTCGCCGACCAGACGGCCAAGGGCCAGACCGACGCCCAGATCAAGGCGACCCTCGCGACCTACGACCAGTGGGACCGCTACGACGCCGACAACGACGGCAACTTCAACGAGCCCGACGGCTACATCGACCACTTCCAGATCGTGCACGCGGGCGGCGACCAGGCCGACGGCGACCCCATCCAGGGCGAGGACGCCATCTGGTCGCACCGCTGGTTCGCCTACTACAACGGCGCCGGCACGACCGGTCCGGCCGGCAACCTCAACGGCGGCACCCAGATCGGCACCACCGGCATGTGGGTCGGCGACTACACGATCCAGCCTGAGAACGGGGGCATGTCGGTCTTCACGCACGAGTACGGCCACGACCTCGGCCTGCCCGACCTCTACGACACCGCGACGGGAGCCGACAACGGTGTCAACTGGTGGTCCATGATGGCGCAGAGCCGCCAGGCCGGCCCGAAGGACAAGTCCATCGGCTCGCGCGGGTCGGACTTCGGCGCCTGGGAGAAGCTCTTCCTCGGCTGGCTCGACTACAAGTACATCCCGGCCGCCACCGCTGCCGGCACCACGGTCGACCTCGGCCCGCACGAGTACAACTCAGCCAAGAAGCAGGCCGTCATCGTCGGGCTCCCGAAGAAGACCGTCGTCACGAAGCTCGCGGCTCCCTTCGAGGGCAGCAAGACGTGGTACGGCGGCCGCAAGGACGCCACCAACGCGACGATGACGCGCTCGGTCCCTCTCGCTGCCGGCAGCTCGACGCTCACGTTCCAGACGAACTACTTCATCGAGGACTGCACCTGCGACTTCGCCTACGTCGAGGTCAACGACGGCTCCGGCTGGGCGACGATCCCGGGCAGCATCACCGGCACCGAGAACAACGGCATCACCGGCACGACCGACGACAAGTGGGTCCCCGCCTCGTTCGACCTGTCCGCCTGGGCGGGTAAGACGGTGAGCCTGCGCTTCCGCTACGCCACCGACCCGGCCTACACCGAGCGCGGCTTCTTCGTGGACGCCATCAAGCTCGTCTCCGGCGGTGCCACGGTGTTCGAGTCCGGCGCCGAGTCGGGCACCGAGGGCTGGACCCTCGACGGCTTCTCTGCAGCAGGCGCCGAGACGACGACGCAGTACAGCAACTACTACATCGCGTCACACCGTGACTACGTGTCGTTCGACCAGTACCTCCAGAGCGGGCCGTACAACTTCGGCTGGCTGAACACGAAGCCCGACTTCGTGGAGCACTTCCCTTACCAGGACGGACTGCTCGTCAGCTACTGGGACCTCTCGCAGGCCGACAACAACACGGGCGTGCACCCGGGCGAGGGCGAGATCCTGCCCGTCGACGCCAACCCGGCGCCGGTGCCGCTCGCGGACGGGACGGTGCTGCGTCCGCGTATCGCCGGCTACGACGCCCCGTTCTCGCTGGAGACGTCGGACTCGTTCACGTACCACAAGAACAGCGTCGGCTACCGGATCACGGGCAAGGCCGCCCAGCCGGTCTTCGACGACAGCAAGCAGTACTGGTACTCGAACACCCCGACCACGGGTGTGAAGGTCCCGAACAACGGTGTCAACATCGGCATCACGGGCCAGAACGGCACGTCGATGACGGTCAAGGTCTGGAAGCGCTGACGCGCAACCCCTTGCGACACAGAGAGGCCCGCCCCTTCGTGGGGGCGGGCCTCTCGCCGTTCCAGGGCGTATGCCGGGTGGTTCCGTTGCGCTGCCAGGCAACCGGACGGCATACGCCCTGTGGCTTGTCGTGCTTCAGACGGACTGGGCGAAGGCCTTCTCGAAGATGTCGAGGCCCTCGGAGAGCAGCTCGTCGCTCGCCGCGAGCGGCGGCAGGAACCGGAAGACGTTGCCGTAGGTGCCGCACGTCAGGGTGACGAGGCCCTCGGCGTGGCAGGCCTTGTTGACGGCGCCGGTGAGCGCGGCATTCGGCGTGAGGTCGCCCTCGCCCTTGACGAGCTCGACCGCGAGCATCGCGCCGCGGCCGCGGATGTCACCGATCTGTGGGTACTTCGACGCCAGCGCCTCGAGCCGCGGCACGAAGAGAGCTTCGACCTCCTTGGCGCGGCCGCAGAGGTCGTCGGCCTTCATCGTCTCGATGGCGCCGAGCGCCGATGCGCACGCGACGGGGTTGCCGCCGTAGGTGCCGCCGAGGCCGCCGCCGTGGACGGCGTCCATGATCTCGGCGCGTCCCGTGACGCCCGCGAGCGGCAGGCCCCCGGCCATGCCCTTGGCGGTCGTGATGAGGTCGGGGACGACGTCCTCGTGCTCGCTCGCGAACCAGTCGCCGGTGCGGCAGAAGCCCGTCTGCACCTCGTCGGCGATGAAGACGATGCCGTTCTCGCGGCACCACTCGGCGACCTGCTTGACGAATCCCGGTGCGGGGACGATGAACCCGCCCTCGCCCTGGATCGGCTCGAGGATGACGGCGGCGAGGTTCTCCTCCCCGACCTGGGCGTGCACCTGCGACACGAAGACGTCGAACGACTCCTTGGCGCAGTCGGCCGGGCCGCCCGGCCAGCGGAACGGGTAGCTCATCGGGGCGCGGTAGACCTCGCCGGCGAACGGGCCGAACCTGTGCTTGTAGGGCATGTTCTTGGCCGTCAGGGCCATCGTGAGGTTGGTGCGGCCGTGGTACGCGTGGTCGAACGCGACGACGGCGTTGCGGCCGGTGTAGTGGCGGGCGACCTTGACGGCGTTCTCGACGGCCTCGGCGCCGGAGTTGAACAGGGCGGTGCGCTTCTCGTGGTCACCGGGCGTGAGGTCGTTGAGGGCCTCGGCAACCTCGAGGTACTCCTCGTAGGGGGTCACCATGAAGCACGTGTGGGTGAAGTCCTGCACCTGCGCGGTGACGCGCTCGACGACGCGCGGTGCGGCGTTGCCCACCGTCGTCACGGCGATGCCCGAGCCGAAGTCGATGAGCTGGTTGCCGTCGACGTCGACGAGGATGCCGCCGCCCGCCCGCTCGACGTAGACGGGCAGGCCGGTGGAGACGCCGGCGGACACGGCCGCCGTCTTGCGCTTCTGGAGCTCGACGGACCGGGGGCCGGGGATCGCGGTCGTGAGGACGCGCTGCTGGGGGACGCTGCTCATGCGCGTCAGTATGCCGTCGCCGGGCCGCCCGGGGGAACCCGCCCCGTCGCGCCTGTCATCGCTCGATCCGCAGCCGAACGACGCGTTCGGTGGCGAACTCAGCGGTGGAACACTGCCCTCGCCACCGAACGCGTCGTTCGAGAGGGCCTTCACCCGGCCGGCGGCACACCTTGTCGCCGTGCCGCCGGCCCGTCGTTCACAGCTCGACGCCTGCTCCGAACCGGCCCCGGTGCTCGACCGGGATGAGCGGCTTGTCGGCGCGGGCCCTGATCTGCTGGACCGCCCACGTGTTGCCGTCCGGGTCGGCGAACCCGAAGAACGTGCCACCGTCGCGGGGGTCGATGGTCTGGACCTCCGAGCACTCGACGCCGCGTCCGACGAGCTCGGCGCGGGCCGCCTCGGCGTCGGCGACGACGAGCTGAACGCCCTTGAGCGAGCCCGGGGCCATCTCCTGCTGGGCGGGGATGTCGCCGACGACGATCGAGCACCCGGAGCCGCGCGGCGTCAGCTGGGCGACGTGCATGTGCTCGTTCTTCGTGTCGTGGTCGAGGGTGAACCCGACCTGGTCGCGGTAGAAGGCGATCGCGGCGTCGAGGTCACTGACCGGGACGATGACCACCTCGAGGGTCCAGTCCATGGCCTTCAGGCCTGCGCGGAGGCGGTCGATGCGGCGGCGGTCGATGCGGAGGCGACGAGCTCGTCGAGGCGCTCGTAGCCCTCGACCATGCCCTTCTCCATGCCGCTCTCGATCATCATGTCGCGGCCCTCGACGGTCGGGCCGACACTGTGGCCCTCGAGCCGGCAGCGGCCGTCGCCGAGGTCGACGAAGCGCATGAACTCGATGGCGACCTCGTCGGGTGCGCCCTCGAACTCGAACGTCTGGATCGCCAGCTCGTCGTCGCGGACAGTGTGGAAGGTGCCGTGGAAGCCGTAGACGTTGTCGCCGTCGCGGTGGGTGTAGCGGTAGCCGCCGCCGGACGTGAAGTCCCAGCGCTCGATGTCCATCTCGTAGCCGCGCGGGCCGAGCCACTGGCGGACGAGCTCGGGGTCGCGATGGGCGTTGAAGACGGCCTCGACCGGGGCGTCGAACTCGCGCGTGAAGTCGATCCACGGCTTGCCGGAGGGGGCGTCGATGTTCAGTGGGTGGCTCATGGCTACTGCTCCTTGTGGGTGTGCTGGTTCGTGTTGGTGTTGGTGTTGGCGTCGGTGTTGCCTGACGTGGTGCGTTCGAGGAGCGCGTCGAGGCTGCGGAACCGCTGCTCGGCGAGGAGGCGGTAGCGGTCGATCCAGGCCGTCATGGCCTCGAGCCGCGCGGCCTCGAGGTGGACGGGGCGGCGCTGGGCGTCGCGGGTCCGGCTCACGAGGCCGGCGAGCTCGAGCACCTGGATGTGCCTGCTGACGGCCTGCTTGCTGATCTCGAACGGTTCGGCGAGCTCGTTGACGGTCGCGGGCCCTCGGCTGAGGCGGGCGATGATGGCGCGCCGGACCGGGTCGGCCAGGGCCGCGAAGGCGCGGTCGAGGTCGGCGTCCGAGACCGGCGTGAGGATCATTGTCAACCAACTCCTTGATCAATCGATAGATTGATTACACGCCCGCCGCGCCATGGTGTCAACCCCTCCTTCCCATCGAGAAAGCGATCCGTCCGGACGGATCGCTTTCTCGATGAGGACGCTCGGGGGCGCCTGAGGACGCTCAGCTGCGCCCGCGAACAGCCGCGTGCTCCGCAGATGCGGAGGTAGAGTGCTTCCCATGCCGCATCTGCGCATCACCGAGGCCGCCGCGCTGCTCGGCGTCTCCGACGACACCGTCCGCCGCATGGTCGACTCGGGCCGGCTCGACGGCGGCACCGACGACGCCGGGCGCCGCACCGTCGACGGGGCTCAGCTGGCAACCGTCGCACAGGAGCTGGCCCACCCGGCGGCCGTGGGCGCCATCGGCAGCGCCTCGGCCCGCAACCGGTTGCGCGGCATCGTCACGGCGATCACCAAGGACACCGTGATGGCCAAGGTCGAGCTGCAGTGCGGGCCGTTCCGCATCGTCTCGCTCCTCTCGAGCGAGTCGGTCGACGACCTCGGCCTCGAGGTCGGTTCGGTCGCCGTCGCGAGCGTCAAGTCGACCCACGTCGTCGTCGAGGTGCCCGTATGAGCGCGACCGCGCCGAACCGCCCGCGCCCCCGACCCTCCCTCGGCGCGACCGTCACGGTGGCGGTCCTCGCTCTCGTGCCCCTCGCGCTCGCCGCCTGCGGCGCCGGCACCGACTCCACCGGGAGCACCGGACGCCAGGGGTCGTCCGGTGCCCCGGGGGCCCAGGCGCAGCGACTCGAGGGGACCGTCACGGTGCTGGCTGCCGCGTCACTCACCGAGTCGTTCGACCGGCTGAAGGCTGACTTCGAGGCCGCCAACCCCGGCGTCACCGTCGAGACGTCCTACGGCTCGAGCAGCACCCTCGTCCAGCAGGTCAACAACGGCGCACCCGCGCAGGTCATCGCGCTCGCCGGCGCCGCCGCAGCCGAGCCCCTCGACAAGAGCCTGGTCAAGCAGACCCGGACCTTCGCCACCAACGTGCTCGAGATCGCCGTGCCGCCGGGCAACCCGGCCGGTGTCACGTCGGTCAACGACCTCGGCAAGCCCACGGTCAAGGTCGTCCTCTGCGCCGACACCGTGCCCTGCGGCAAGGCCGCCCAGGCGACCTTCAGGAAGGCGCGCATCGTGCCCAACGTCGTCAGCAAGGAGGTCGACGTCAAAGCCACCCTCGCCAAGGTGAAGCTCGGCGAGGCCGACGCCGCCGTCGTCTACCACTCCGACGTCGTCGCCGCGAAGGACGCCGTCACGGGCGTGGCCATCCAGGTGCCGTTCAACACGCGGCTCGACTATCCCGTCATCCGGCTCGCCGACGACGCCGCGACCAAGGCGTTCGTCGCCTACGTGCTGAGCGCCCAGGGCCTGGCCACGGTGCAGTCGTTCGGGCTCGGCGCGCCCTGACCGGCCGAGCCGGTGTCGGCCGGAAGGATGCCGTGACATGAGGTATGCCGGCCGGTGGCGCACCCGCCTCGCCCTCGGCGTCCCGGCGGGGCTGGCCCTCCTGCTCCTCGTCGTGCCGCTGGCTGCGCTCCTCGTGCGGGCGGACTGGGCACGCATCCCGGCGGACCTCGCGACACCGACCGTCCTTCCGGCGCTGCGGCTCTCGCTCACGACGACGTCGTGCACCGCTGCGCTGTGCCTGCTGCTCGGCACTCCCCTGGCCTGGTTCCTCGCGCGCTCGGACCACCCGGCGACGAGCTGGCTGCGTGCGCTGCTCACCGTGCCGCTGGTGCTCCCTCCGGTGGTCGGTGGCGTGGCCCTGCTCATGGCGTGGGGCCGCAACGGGCTGCTCGGTCAGCACCTGGCGCCGTTCGGCGTTCAGATCCCGTTCACGACCGTGGCCGTGGTGCTCGCCGAGACCTTCGTGGCCATGCCCTACTACGTGCTCGCCGTGGAGGGCGCGATGCGCGGTCTCGACGCACGTCTCGAGTCGGTGGCCCGCACCCTCGGCGCCGGCGAGCTGCGCTACCTGCGCACGGTGGGAATCCCGCTGGTGCTGCCCGGCATCGCGAGCGGGCTCGCCCTCGCCTGGGCCCGCGCGCTCGGCGAGTTCGGTGCGACGATCACCTTCGCCGGCAACTTCCAGGGCCGCACACAGACCCTCCCGCTCCTCGTCTACGTCGAGCTGGAGCGAGATCCGCAGGTGGCGATCTCGATCTCGATCATGCTGCTGGCCGTCAGCGTGCTCGTGCTCGGGGTGCTGCGTGGCAGGTGGCTGCGGTGAGCCTCGATGCGCGAGTCCGCCTGTCGCGCGGTGCGATCGACGTCGACGTGTCACTTCGGGCCGAGCCCGGCCAGGTCGTCGGCGTCCTCGGCCCCAACGGCGGCGGCAAGACGACGACGGTTCTCGCGCTGGCCGGCATCCTGCGTGTCGCCGAGGGTCACGTCCGCGTCGATGGGCAGGCCTGGGACGACGGGCGTCGCGCCCTGCCCCCCGAGCAGCGCACGGTCGGCCTGATGCTCGCCGACAGCCTCCTCTTCCCGCACCTGACCGCCCTCGACAACGTCGCCTACGGTCCGCGCAGCCGGGGAGTCGACCGCCATCGCGCGCGCGACCGCGCCCGCGAAGAGCTCGGCCGGGTGGACCTGTTGGAGCGCGCCTCCTCCCGCCCGCGCCAGCTGTCGTCGGGGCAGCAGGCCCGCGTCGCCCTGGCTCGAGCCCTCGCGACGGACCCCTCCCTGCTCCTGCTCGACGAGCCCCTCGCCGCCCTCGACCCCGACACGCGCGCGCGCACCCGCAGCGACCTCGCGACCCGCCTGACGGCATACGGCGGCATCACCGTGCTCGTCACCCACGACCCGCTCGACGCGCTCACCCTCGCCGACCACCTCGTGTTCGTCGAGGACGGCCAGGTCACCCAGTCCGGCACGCCGGCGGAGGTGCTCAGCGAGCCGCGCAGCCCCTACGTCGCTACCGTCGTCGGACTCAACCTGTATGCCGGAGAGGGGGACTCGCGGGGGCACGTGACCACCGGCGAGGGCGGCGTGGTCGTCACCACGAGCCCGACCGAGGGCCGGGTCTGGGCGACCATCCCCCCGAGCGCCGTGTCGCTGCACCTCCACCAGCCCGAGGGATCACCGCGCAACACGTGGCGGCTGCGCGTCGCGTCCGTCACCGTGCAGGGCCAGTCGGCGCGCGTCGGGCTCGTCGGCGCCCTGCCGGTCACGGCCGAGGTGACGCTCGAGTCCGTGACCGCACTCGGCCTGCAGGTCGGTCAGCAGGTCTGGGCCGCCGTCAAGGCCACCGAGGTGCGCACCTACCCGCGCTGAGCCTCGGCAGGGTCCACCGTGACGTCCGGCCTGCCCGCGACCCGACGCACGCGGAGGAAGGCGGCGACGGCCGGCAGCTGGACGGCCGCCGCGACGACGAGGGCGAGCGGGATCGAGGTGCGCGCCGCGAGCGCACCGAGCGGAGGGCCGCCGGCGACCTGCCCGATCGCGTTGGCCTGGCTGTTCATCGACAGCACGGTCGCGCGCGTCGAGGACTCGAGGTTGCGGTTGAGCCACGTCGCCTCGATCGGGCCGGCGAACGCGCGGCTCGCGCTGTGCAGCCAGAGCGCGACGAGCACCAGCCAGAGGTTCCCGAGCAGGGCGACGCCGACGACGGCCAGCACCTGCACCACGGCTGCGACGGCGACGGGCGTCCCGGGACTGGCATCGACGACGTGCCGCGGCAACCAGCGACTGCTCGCCAGCGACGCCCCGAGTGAGACGAGTGAGCCGACGAGCGCGAAGGCGGTGAAGCCGATGGCCTCGTCACCGCCGAAGAGCTCCGGCATGTCGAACGCGTCGAGCACCCGCACCTGCCAGAGCCGGTCGAAGACCTCACTGGACAGGCCGACGAGCAGGCTGACGAAGAGGAAGACGCGGACCACCCTGCGGCCACGAGCGATCCGCAGGCCGGCGACGAACTGGCTGCGCAGGTGCCCGAAGGTCTCCCGCTCGTTCCGCGGCGTCGGGCGGAAGTGCCGCTCGGGCATCGTGAGCAGCAGGCCGACGGCGAGGAGCACGAGGGTGGCGCCGGCGACGATGATCGGCAGGCGCAGGGCCACGAGGCCCAGCACGCCGGCGGTCAGCGTGCCGACGAAGCCGAAGGTGAGGTCCAGCTGGGTCTCCCGGGTGAACACCTCGGCCACCTCCTCCTCCCCCACCTCGTCGGTGATCCACGCCTGCAGCGCGCCGGAGGTGAAGGTGTAGCCGATGCCCCACACGACGTTGCCGACGAGCGCCGCGGCGAAGGTGGCGAGCACGCCTTCGACCGCGAAGCCCACCCCGACGAGGAGGAAGCCGATGATCACCGATGCCCGCCGGCTCCACAGGTCGGCGACGAGGCCGGTGGGCACCTCGAAGACGAAGCAGGTCGCCTCGAGCACCGTGCCGACGAGCACCATCTGGAAGGGGTCGAGCCCGACCACGCGGTACTGGAAGACGAGGTTGAGGGTGAAGCAGACGGCATACGCGAAGGCCGCGACGGCCGTCAGCACGTAGAAGGTCGGCGTCGCCGGGGTCTCGCGCAGCGGGCGGCGCAGGAGCCGGAGCACGGCTCGACAGTAGGGCCGTCGGGGGGCGCTCGTCCTCCGGTTTCCGACGACGTGTGCCGGGGCGCGGGTGGTGGCGCGGACGCGGGCGCCGGCGCTCGTGCGCCGACGCCCGCGGTCGGGAGGTGTTCAGCCGGGGTGCCGACTCACGGGAGGTCGAGGAAGGCGTTGCGCAGCAGCGGCTGGTTGTTGACGAAGCCGTAGCTCGCGCACGCGGCCGCGCTGCACGAGACCCGCGAGTCGACGCCGACGCGCATGTCGATGTGCAGGTGGGGGTCGGTGCAGAGGGCGTGGTACTTCGTCCCCACGTAGCCGATGCGCTGGCCCTTGCTCACGGTCTGGCCGACCGCGACGACCGGGGCGGGGCTGTCGTCCATGTGGGCGAAGTACCAGAGGCGGCCGAAGCCGTCCTTGACGGTGACGGTGCTGCCGACGCTGTCGCACCCGGTGCTGCCGGCGCGCACGTTCTTCGTCATGACGGTGCCGCCCACCGGCGAGAGGACCGACGTCCCGGTCGCGGAGAAGATGTCGGCGGCGTTGTAGTCGTGGTGGCAGTTCGTCTTGCTGTCCCAGCACCAGTGCGGCGTGCGGTTCTTGATGTCGGCCTGGTTGACGGCGAGCGGGAAGCGCAGCGAGGCGTCGCCGACGATCTGCGAGGCGTTGTTGTTGTAGACGTTGCTGTTGAGGTTGACCTGGGCGCCGTCGGGGATCTGGTCGTAGGTGCCCCCGAAGTCGCTGTTGTAGAAGACGAAGACGGGCTTGCCGGTGCGGTTCCAGACGGAGGCCGTGTTGTTCTTGACGCACTGGCCCTGGCCGGCGCCGCTGCTGACGAACTCGATGCAGCCGGTGCCGCTGCCGTAGTCGCGCTGGGAGTTGACGAGGTCGACGCGCGAGCCGGCCTGGCCGCTGTTGTAGTAGAGGCAGAACTCGCCGCTCTCGCACACTCCGTTGCGAGCCGTGGCGTTGGCGGCTGGTGCCGCGACGATCGCGGCGGCCGTGAGGGCGGCCAGTGCGACGAGGGCGGTTCCGAGCTTCTTGAACATGTCGGTCCTTCCTGGTGAGCAGTCCGATGGTGCTGGCCCGGCCCATGAGAGCGCCCGGCACTAACAAGCCCCTAACCCCCGTCGACGTCTCACACTTTGGACGAAATGCTCGGACGTCCTAGTATCTAGGCCATGCCAGCGACGAGGCTGATGCCGACCGACGAAGCCACCGACCTCATCGAGCTCACCCGCGAGATCTGCCGCAAGGACCTCGCGCCGAAGGTCGACGAGGCGGAGCGCGCCCGCACCTTCCCCGAGCAGGCCTTCCGCACCCTCGGCCGGGCGGGCCTGCTGTCGCTGCCCTACCCCGAGGAGTTCGGCGGGGCCGACCAGCCCTACGAGGTCTACCTGCAGGTCGTCGAGGAGATCGCCTCGGTGTGGATGAGCGTCGCGGTCGGTGTCAGTGTGCACAGCCTGACGGCATACCCCGTGGCGACGTTCGGCACGAAGGAGCAGCAGGAGGCGCTCCTTCCCGACATGCTCTCGGGCGAGCAGCTCGGCGCCTACTGCCTGTCCGAGCCTCTTGCCGGCTCCGACATCGCCTCGATGACGACCCGCGCGACGCGCACCGACGCCGGCTGGTCGCTCAAGGGCACCAAGGCGTGGATCTCGCACGCGGGCCACGCCGACTACTACACGACCTTCGCCCGCACGTCCGACGACGGCGGCAGGGGCCTCTCGACCTTCATCGTGCCGGGCGACGCCCCGGGCCTCACCTTCGCCGAGCCCGAGAAGAAGATGGGCCTGCACTGCGACCCCGTCTCGCAGGTCATGTTCGACGCCGTGCCCGTCGACGGCGCGCGCCTCATCGGTAGGGAGGGTGACGGCATGAAGCTCGCGCTGTCGGCCCTCGACGCCGGACGCCTCGGCATCGCCGCCGCGGCGACCGGCCTCGCCCAAGCGGCGCTCGACGCCGCTGCCGACTACGCCAACGAGCGTCAGCAGTTCGGCCGGCGCATCGGCGACTTCCAGGGCCTCGCCTTCCTCCTCGCCGACATGGAGGCGGCCGTCACGTCGGCCCGCGCCACCTACCTCCACGCCGCCCGGCTCAAGGACGCCGGCCGCGGGTTCAGCAAGGAGGCGGCCGTCGCCAAGCTCGTCGCCACCGATGCCGCGATGAAGGTCACGACAGACGCCGTCCAGGTGCTCGGCGGGGCCGGCTACACCGAGGACTTCCCGCTCGAGCGCTACATGCGCGAGGCGAAGGTGACCCAGATCTTCGAGGGCACCAACCAGATCCAGCGGCTCGTCATCTCGCGCCACCTCCTCGCCCGCTGACCCCCCGACGCCCGAAAGGCCTGTCATGCAGCTGAACTCGTCCACCGTCGCCATCGTCACCGGCGGCGGCTCCGGCCTCGGCGGCGCCACCGCGCGCCGCCTCGTCGCCGACGGCGCGACGGTCGTCATCATCGACCTCGAGGGGTCCACGGCCCCGGCGCTCGTCGCCGAGCTCGAGTCCGAGCGGGCCGGCAGCGCGCACTTCGTCGCCGCCGACGTGCGCGACGAGACGCAGGTCCAGGCCGCCGTCGACAAGGCCACCTCGCTCGGCGAGCTGCGCATCGCCGTCAACTGCGCCGGGGTCGCGACGCCGGGGCGGGTCCTCGGCCGTGGCGGGCCGCTGTCGCTCGACACCTTCCGGACGGTCGTCGACATCAACCTCGTCGGGTCGTTCAACGTGATGCGCCTCGCCGCAGCGGCGATGCTGGCCAACGAGCCCGTCGACGGCGACCGCGGCGTCATCGTCAACACCGCGAGCATCGCCGCCTACGACGGTCAGATCGGGCAGGCCGCGTATGCCGCGAGCAAGGGCGGCATCGTCGGGCTCACCCTGTCGGCCGCCCGCGACCTCGCCGACAAGGCGATCCGCGTCATGACGATCGCGCCCGGCACGTTCGAGACGCCGATGCTCGCCGGGCTGCCCGGTGAGGTCAAGGAGATCCTCGAGAAGCAGGTGCCGCACCCGTCGCGCCTCGGCAACCCGACCGAGTACGCCTCGCTCGTGCGCCACATCATCGACAACCCGATGCTCAACGGTGAGGTCATCCGCCTCGACGGCGCCCTCCGCATGCCCCCTCGCTGACCCGGCTGAGACCACCCCCGCATCCACCCCAGGAAGTGGGCACTCGACCCTCGAGTGCCCACTTCCCGACGCCCCACCCGTCGAGTGCCCACTTCCCGACGCCCCACCCGTCGAGTGCCCTCTTCCCGACACAATGGGAGCGTGAGCGAGCCGGGCGGAGACCTCGTCCTCGCCGACGGCCCCGGTCTGCGGCGCGGGCTCGTCATACCCGCCTCCGAGCTCCTCGAGCGGTTCAGCCGGGCGTCGGGACCTGGCGGCCAGGGGGTCAACACGGCCGACAGCCGGGTCGAGCTCGTCTACGAGCCGGGCACGTCCGTCGCCCTCTCTGCGGCACAGCGTGAGCGCGCCCTCGCAAACCTCGGCCCTCGTCTCGTCGGAGGCCGGGTCACGGTGGTCGCCAGCGAGCACCGGTCGCAGCTGCGCAACCGCGCCGCCGCCCGCGAGCGCCTCGCCGACCTCCTCCGTGAGGCTCTGGCTCCCCCGCCACCGCCGCGCCGCGCGACGAAGCCGACCAAGGGATCACAACACCGCAGGCTGGCGGGCAAGAAACGGCGCTCCGACGTCAAGTCCGGGCGGGGGCGCATACACCCGGACTGATCTCGGCCGTCGGGGACGGGCACTCGACGGGAAGGGTCGCCTCGGGAACTCGGCACCCGACGGGAAAGGTCGCCTCGGGAAGTGTGCACTCGACGAGGACCTGGTGTCGGGACCTGGGCACTCGACCCGGGAGGCGAGGGGTGCTTGCCGAGTCAGGCGTCGTGGGGTGGCGGGAGGACGGTGGTGTCGACGACGGCGTCGACGTCGATGGGGCCGTAGACGTGGGGGAACGTCTCGCCCGTCGCCGGGTCACCGACCTCGTGCACCACTTCAGGTGTCAGGCGTGACTCGTCGATGTGCAGCAGCACGAGCGGCCCGGCCACGTCGGCGTAGAACCGCGACCGCACGACCGGCCACTGCTGCTCCGACGACGCGTGGATGAAGCCCTCCTCCTCGAGCGAGACCCCGCGCGTCGAGCGCGTGTAGCTGCCGTCGCGCCGGGCCTGCTCCCAGTCGGCCTCCTCGGCCAGGTGGTAGATCATCCGCCAAGCCTGCACCCTTGGGGCCCGGCCGCAGGACACTGGGGAGAGATCTGTCGGCGGACGACAACCTCGGCGCGCCCTCACCGCGTTGAGAGTGCGTCCATCCACGTCGACCCAGGGGGTGTCCGGTGGGAAACATCGATCGCGAGGCCGACTTCTCGGCGTACGTGCGAGCGCGTCAGAAGTCCTTCGCCCGCTTCGCCTACCTGCTCACGGGTGACGCGCATGCCGCCGAGGACCTCGTGCAGTCGGCCCTCGCCAAGGCGTACGCGAAGTGGGACCACATCAGCGGCGTCGAGTCACCCGACGCGTACGTCCGCAAGATCATGGTCAACGAGCACACGTCGTGGTGGCGACGCACGTGGCGCCACCGCGAGCGGACCGACAGCGAGCTGATCCGCGTCATGGACCCGGCGGCGATCGACGCCCCGGCGCATGACAACGAGCTGTGGGCGCACGTGCGCTCGCTCGCTCCGCAGCAGCGGGCCGCCGTCGTCCTGCGTTACTACGAGGACCTCAGCGAGGCCCAGACCGCGGAGATCCTCGGATGCTCCGTCGGCACCGTCAAGAGCCACACGAGCCGCGCGATCCGATCGCTGCGCAGCACGATGAAGGAGGTCACGCCGTGAACACCCACGACCGGGAGCACGAGCTCCAGACCCTGCTGCGGCAGGAGGCCGACCGCGTCGAGGTGCCCGGGGACTTCGCCCCCGTCGCCATCGCCCGACGCCGTCGCGACCAGCGCACCCGCGCCCTCGTCGGCGCGACCGTCGCGGTGGCGGCCATCGCCATCGCGGTGCCGACCGTCTGGTCCGGCCGGGGCAACGCACCGGTGCCGGCCGTCCCCTCGACGACCACGTCGGTGCCGTCGCTTACCGGCTCCGTGTCGACGCCGCCCACCTCGCCGCCGCGGAGCGGCGCACCGGTCCGAGCCGTCGCGACGCGCTCCAACACGTATGCCGTGGACGACACGATCCGCGTCGGCGACACCGTCATCCGTCTCGAGAAGGGCACCGTCGTCGAGAGCTTCGCGGTGCTGGGCAACGGCGGTTTCGTGCTCATGTCGCGGCTGTCGACACCGAACGCGCAGACCGAGCTCGAGATCCTGTCGCCCACGGGCAAGACGGTGCGCGCCGTCCGCGACGGCGGCTCGTACGTCGTGTCGCCCGACGGCTCACGGGTGCTCGTCAAGAGCGGCACGTCGAACGCGGTCGCGGTCTACGCCGCGGACGGGTCGGTCGTGGCGCAGCGCCAGGACCAGCGCGAGGCCGGCGCGGTCGTCGGCGACGTCGCGTACCTGAACGGCGACGAGACCCAGGGCTCGCTCGAGTGGAACCTCACCACCGGCGCCACCCGCAGGCTCCCCGCGCACATCGTGGCGGTCTCGGCCGACCGCAGCCGGGCAGCGCTGTCGTGGAACGTCGCCAGCGACACGTTCGAGGACTTCTGTTGGGCCGTCGTCGACCTGACGCGGCCGGACTTCCCGAAGACGATCGAGCGCTGCGGGCAGAAGGGCAACCCGTCGATGTTCCAGCCGACGGCGTTCTCGAGCCGGGGCACCTACCTCGTCGGGTCGCACTACGTCGACGGCGGGTTCTGGTTCAGCGCCGGTGTCGTGCGGGTCAGCGACGGAGCCGTGGTCGTCGGCGGCGGCGACGCCGCGCGGCTCGTGTCAGGCTGGAGCTGGCACCTCGAGGCCGACGAGTCGACCTTCGTCATCTCGCGCAACACCTCCACCCCGGTGTCCCCGGCGACGCAGAACACCCTCCAGCGCTGCTCGCTCTCGATGCAGTGCCAGCAGGCGCAGCCGCCCCTGCCGGTCAAGGACCCGAACGGGTTCACGGAGCCGCGGTACGTGGTCCCCCGCTGACGACAGTGATCCCGTGCCGACCCGTCCGGCGAACTGAGCACTCGACGGGGGCCGGCCGCTCGGACAACTCGAGGACGTATGCCGTCCGCCCACCTCGGGCGGACGGCATACGCACGCTGTCGTGAGGTCTCAGGCGGTGGCGCGGCGCTCGCGCATCCCGACGAGCGTGAAGGCCAGGGCGCCGAGCGCGACGAGGCACAGCAGCGCCAGGCCGAAGCCGTAGCCGCCGAAGACCTTCTCGTAGGTGGCGCCCATGACGAGCGGCGGGAAGTAGCCGCCGAGACCACCGGCCGCGCCGACGAGACCGGTGACGGTTCCGACCCGCTCGGGCGGCGCGAGCCGCGCGACCCAGGCGAAGACGCCGCCCGTGCCGAGGCCGAGGAAGAACGCGATGGCGACGAAGGCGATGCCGGCGGGGAGCTCGAGCGGCGGCCGCAGGGCGAGCACCACGGCGAGGGCGGCGGTGCCGGCGAGCGAGATGGCGAGCACCGTCCGCGGGCCGATGCGGTCGCTGAGGATGCCGCCGAGCGGACGCGCGACGACCGCGGCGATGGCGAAGCCGGCGGTGCGCGTGCCCGCTGCCGTCAGGTCGAAGGAGTAGATGTCCTTGAGGTAGGTCGGCAGGTAGGTGGAGAAGGCGACGAACCCACCGAAGGCGACGGCGTACAGGAACGACATGCGCCACGTGACCGGCAGCTTGAGGGCGGCGGTCAGCTTCGGCACCACGGGGTCGGTGTTCGGCTTCCACACCGGCGAGTTGCGCATGCCGAACCAGCAGATCGCGGCGGTCGCGACGAGGGCGAGCGACATGATGATGTGCGTCGCCGTGTAGCCGAACCACGTCACGAACCGCGGCGTGAAGAAGGCCGAGAGCGCCGTGCCGCCCATCCCTGCGCCGAACACGCCGGTCGCGAACCCGCGCCGGGCGGGCGCGAACCACGCGTTGACGAAGGGGATGCCCACGGCGAAGGTCGTGCCCGCGATCCCGAGGAAGAAGCCGAAGACGAGCAGCAGCGCGAACGACTTGACGTTGCCGGCGAGTGCGACGAGCAGCACGAAGGGCACCGAGAGCAGCGTGAGCACCGGGAACATGAGACGCCCGCCGAACCGGTCGGTGAGAGCTCCGACGGGGATGCGCCCCAGGGACCCGACGAGCACCGGAGTCGCGACGAGCAGCGCCTTCTGGCTGCCCGACAACCCCAGCTGCTGGGTGTAGCGCACACCGAGCGGCCCGATGAGGTTCCACGCCCAGAAGGTCACGGCGAAGGCGAACGTGGCGAGGGCGAGGTTGCGGGTGTGGCCGGTCAACGGGGTGGTGGCCGTCGACGCGGCGGTGGTGCTGGCACTCATGAGTTCTCCTGTGAGCGATGGTTCGAGGTGGTCATCGGCGTTCCCGGTCGCTCGTGCCGACGCCGGACCAGCCCGGGCGGCTCGCACGCGAGCCGGTGCCGCGGGCGTCGCGCGAGCGGTAGACGATGTAGGGCCGGAAGAGGTAGTGCAGCGGTGCCGTGAAGGCGTGCACCAGCCGGGTGAACGGCCACAGCGCGAAGAGCAGCATCCCGACGATCGCGTGGACGTGGAACTGGATCGGCGCCTCCTCCATGGCGGCGACGTCGGGCTGCAGCAGGAACACCGAGCGGAACCACGGCGACACGGTCTCGCGGTAGTTGTGCGCCTCGCTGCCCGCACCGACGCTCACGAGCGTCGTCCACAGCCCGAGCACGATGGCCGCCACGAGGAAGACGTACATCAGCTTGTCGTTCTTCGTCGTCGCCATGAAGACCGGGCCGGTGCGGCGCCGCCGGTAGACGAGGATGAGGATGCCGACGAGGGTGCAGACGCCGGCGAGGCCGCCGAAGAGCAACGCGTTGAAGTGGTAGAGCCCCTCGCTGACGCCGACCGCCTCGGTCCACGCCTCGGGGATGACGAGCCCACCGACGTGCCCGACGAAGACGAGCAGGATGCCGAAGTGGAAGAGCGGCGAGCCGATGCGCAGCAGCCGGGACTCGTAGAGCTGTGACGAGCGCGTGGTCCAGCCGAACTTGTCGTAGCGGTAGCGCCAGATCGTGCCGCCGACGAGGCTCGCGATGCAGAGGTAGGGCAGCACGCCCCAGAGGAAGGTGCTCATGCTCGTGCCTCCTGGGGTGGGCTCGACGAGACCGGTTGCAGCGGGAGGAGTCTCGGGTCGTACGGCTCCAGCCCGACGCTCTCGGCCGGCTGCGGGCCCGTCATGCCGACCATCGCCATCACAGCCGCGCGGTCGGCCGGGGACTCGCCGGGCAGGGTGGCGCACACGCCTGTGGCCGCGGCGGCATACGGGCTCTGCCTCTCCTGCAGGGCGATCCGCAGCAGCTCGATGCTGGCGCGGTACTCCTGCAGCAGGGCGGCTCCGGCCTCCGCGTCGGCGCACGCTGCGAACTCGAGCACCATCGGCAGGTAGTCGGGCAGCTCCCCGTGCGTGTCGACGAGGAAGCCGCTGCGCCGGTATGCCGTCTTGAACCGTCCCAGCACCTCGCCGCGTCGCCGCGTGTCGCCGTCGGTCCAGTAGGACAGGTAGAGCGCGTGCTTGCGGCTCAGGTCGAACGTGTCGACGTACGCGCGCTGCAGCGACTCGAGCGGCTGCGACCCCAAGTGATCGACGAGGGTCACCAGCTCGCGCGCACCCGGCGAGCCCGCCTGCTCTGCAAGGGCATCGGCCAGCATCGGCAGTGCTGCGAGGAGGTCGCCGGTCGGGTAGTCGAGGCAGCGGGACGCGACGAGGTGCACGACCCGGTGGTCCGCGGACCGGACGCGCCGCTCCTCCGCGCGGCGGGCCCTCGAACGCAGGCCGATCACGGCGCCACCTCCCGCTCGGTGCCGCGATCGGTGCCACGCTCGTTCCCGCGCTCGTTCCCGCGCTCGTTGCCGGGGAAGAGGCCCGGCGGGGTGCCGTTGCCGTCCCAGTTGAGCAGGTTGACGCGGCCCCGCAGCTCCTCGCTCGACGTCGCCGAGTCCGTCGTCTGGCGCTGCTTGAGGGCGTTGAACGTCTCGACCGCGACCGGCGCGGGCCGGCCGCTCGCCTCGCCGAACGGCCCTGACTCGTACATGCCGGGCCCCTCGTCGTAGTCGAGCGAGCAGCCGAGCTCCTCGAGCTCGTGCGCGCGCTCGACGTGCGCGGTCGGGATGACGTAGCGATCGTCGTACTTGGCGATCGCCATGAGGCGGTACATCTCGTAGAGGGTCTCCTCCTCGAGCCCGACCGCGGCCGGGATGGACGGGTCGCCGTCGCGGCCCAGCGACACGTCGCGCATGTAGGCGCGCATCGCGGCGAGCTTGCGCAGCACACCGGTCACGATGTCGGCGCGACCCGCCGTGAACAGCTCGGCGAGGTACTCGACGGGGATGCGCAGCGCCTCGATGGCCCCGAAGAGCACGTCGCGGCTCTCGGCGTCATGGCCTTGTGACGCAAGCAGATCCACGACGGGCGACAGCGGCGGGACGTACCAGACCATCGGCATGGTGCGGTACTCCGGGTGCAGGGGCAGCGCGACGCGGTACTTCTTGGCCAGGGCGTAGACGGGCGAGCGCCGCGCCGCGTCCATCCAGTCGTCCGGTATGCCGTCGCGCCGGGCCGCCGCGACCACCTCTGGGTCGTTGGGGTCGAGCATGAGGTCGAGCTGCGCCTCGTAGAGGTCGCCCTCGTCGGGCGTCGCTGCTGCCGCCGTGACGCGGTCGGCGTCGTAGAGGAAGAGGCCGAGATAGCGCAGCCGGCCCACGCACGTCTCGGAGCAGACGGTCGGCAGGCCCACCTCGATGCGCGGGTAGCAGAAGGTGCACTTCTCTGCCTTGCCGCTCTTGTGGTTGAAGTAGATCTTCTTGTACGGGCAGCCGGTGATGCACTGGCGCCAGCCGCGGCACCGGTCCTGGTCGACGAGGACGATGCCGTCCTCCTCGCGCTTGTAGATCGCACCGGACGGGCACGACGCCATGCACGACGGGTTGAGGCAGTGCTCGCAGATCCGGGGGAGGTAGAACATGAAGGTCTGCTCGAGCTCGAAGCGGATCTTGTCCTCCGACTGGCGGCGCACCTTCTCGACGAGCGGGTCGAGGTGTCCGAGCTGGCTCGTGCCGCCGAGGTTGTCGTCCCAGTTCGCCGACCAGGTGACCTTGGTGTTCTCGCCCGTGATGAGCGACTTGGGCCGCGCCACCGGGAAGTCGTCGCCGAGGGGCGCCTCGACGAGCGTCTGGTAGTCGTAGGTCCACGGCTCGTAGTAGTCGGCGAGCTTGGGCTGCACGGGGCTGGCGAAGATGCCGACCAGCTTCTGCACGCGGCCGCCGGCCTTGAGCTTGAGGTTGCCCCGGCTCGTGAGGGTCCAGCCGCCGCGCCACGTCTCCTGGTCCTCGTAGCGGCGCGGGTAGCCCTGTCCGGGGCGGGTCTCGACGTTGTTGAACCAGACGTACTCGGTGCCGGCGCGGTTGGTCCACGCCTGCTTGCACGTGACCGAGCACGTGTGGCAGCCGATGCACTTGTCGAGGTTCATCACCATGCCCATCTGGGCCATGACACGCATCAGTACGTCACCTCCTGCGAGCGCTTGCGCACGGTCGAGACCATGTCGCGTTGGTTGCCGGTGGGGCCGAGGTAGTTGAAGGTGTAGGACAGCTGGGCGTAGCCGCCGATGAGGTGGGTCGGCTTGACCAGCAGGCGGGTCACCGAGTTGTGGATGCCGCCGCGCCGGCCGGTCGCCTCGGACTTGGGGACGTCGATGGTGCGCTCCTGCGCGTGGTGCACGTAGACGACGCCCTCCGGCATCCGGTGACTGACGATGGCGCGCGCGACGAGCACGCCGTTGGCGTTGGTGCACTCGACCCAGTCGTTGTCGCTGACGTCGATCGAGCCGGCGTCCTGCGGGCTCATCCACACCGTCGGGCCACCGCGCGACAGGGAGAGCATGAGCAGGTTGTCCTGGTACTCCGAGTGGATCGACCACTTGCTGTGCGGGGTCAGGTAGCGCACCGTCACCTGCTTCGCGCCGTCCGGTCCGAGCTTCGGCTCACCGAAGAGCCGGTGCATGTCGAGCGGTGGCCGGTAGATCGGCAGGGCCTCCCCGACGTCCAGCATCCAGTCGTGGTCGAGGTAGAAGTGCATCCGTCCCGTCAGTGTGTGGAAGGGCTTGAGCCTCTCGATGTTGACGGTGAACGGCGCGTAGCGTCGGCCGCCGGTCTCGGAGCCCGACCACTCGGGTGAGGTGATGACGGGGACGGGCTGGACCTGCGTGTCGGCGAAGGAGATCCGCTTCTCCTCGGCACCCTCGGCGAGGTCGACGAGCTTCTTGCCGACCCGCTCCTCGAGGGTCTTGAAGCCCTGCACGGCGAGGTGCCCGTTGGTCGTTCCCGAGAAGGTGAGGATGGCCTCGGCGAGCTTCTCGTCGGTGTCGATCGCGGGCCGCCCGTCGCCGGCGCCGCCGAGCATGACGCCGTTCTTCCTGGCGAGCCGCTGGGCCTCCTCGGCGACCTTGAACGTGACGTTCTTGACGGTGAAGCCGAGGGTGTCGGCGAGCGGGCCCACCGTCGCGAGCTTCTCGGCGATCGCGGTGTAGTCGCGCTCGACCACGTGGAAGACCGGCATGGTGCGCCCCGGCGTGCCCGGCTCCCCGGTGCTGCGCCAGTCGACGACGCGACCGCCCGGCTGGGCGGTCTCGCCGGGGGTGTCGTGCATGAGCGGCACGCTGACGAGGTCCTTGACCGTGCCCAGGTGCGTCTTCGCGAGGTCCGAGAACTTCTGCGCCAGGAGGTGGAAGAGGTCGAAGTCGCTCTTGGCCTCCCACGGCGGGTCGATCGCCGGCGTGAAGGCGTGCACGAACGGGTGCATGTCGGTCGAGCTGAGGTCGTGCTTCTCGTACCAGGTCGCCGCGGGCAGCACGATGTCCGAGAGCAGTGTCGTGGAGGTCATCCGGAAGTCGGCCGACAGGAGGAGGTCGAGCTTGCCCTGTGGTGCCTCGTCGTGCCACTTCACGTCGGCCGGCCTTGGTGTCACGGGGTTCTCGCTACCGAGGACGTTGTGGTGCGTTCCGAGCAGGTTGCGCAGGAAGTACTCGTTGCCCTTGGCGGAGCTGCCCATGAGGTTGCTGCGCCAGAGCACGAGGGTGCGCGGCCAGTTCTCGGGGGCATCGACGTCCTCGATGGAGGCCTTGAGGGTGCCGTCGTGGAGCGCACCGGCCACGTATGCCGCCGCGCTGGGGGCGGTGCCCGCCTCGACGGCGGCCTCGGCGTCCTCGGCGACCTGGATCGGGTTCGTGCCGAACTGCGGGTAGAAGGGCATCCACCCGAGACGCGCCGACTCCGCGATCGTGTCGGCCGTGTGCTTGCCCGCGAGGTGGCCCTTCGCGAGGGGTGACGCGAGCGAGTCGGCGGAGTACCCGTCGTTGCGCCACTGGTCGGTGTGCATGTACCAGTACGCCGTGCCGATCATGGTGCGCGGCGGCCGGCTCCAGTCGAGCGCGTTGGCGAGACTGATCCAGCCGGTGATGGGGCGGCACTTCTCCTGCCCGACGTAGTGCGCCCACCCGCCGCCGTTGCGGCCCATGCAGCCGGTGAGGATCAGCAGCGACAGGATCGAGCGGTAGGTCGCATCGCCGTGGAACCACTGGCAGATGCCGGCGCCCATGATGATCATCGAGCGGCCTTGTGACTGTTCGGAGTTCGTCGCGAACTCGCGCGCCACCCGGATGCACTGCTCGGCCGGGACACCGGTGATCTCGGCCTGCCACGCGGGCGTGTAGGGCGTGGCGACGTCGTCGTAGCCGGTGGGCCACTCCCCCGGCAGCCCGTCGCGAGCCACGCCGTACTGGGCGAGCATGAGGTCGAAGACGGTCGTGACGAGGTGTCCACCGACCCGGCGCGCGGGGACGCCACGGCGCAGGACCGACCCCGACCCGTCGGCCTCGAGGAAGGCCGGCAGCAGCACCTCGACCTGCTCGGCGCCCGGGCCGGCCATCGTCAGGGCGGGATGCACCCCGTCGAGGTCGAGGTTCCAGCGGCCCTTGCCGGAGTCCGCGTAGCGGAACCCCATCGAGCCGTTCGGGACGACCGGCTGGCCGGTCGCCTCGTCGAGCAGCACTGTCTTCCAAGCGTCCTCGTCGGGCGGCGATGCCGGAGAAGCCCCAGCCGCCAGGTCGGTCGCCGTCAGGAACTTGCCCGGCACCGACCGTGGCGCCGCCGTGTCACCCGACCCGGCGGCATACGCCCCCTCGGCGGGGTCGAGGCGGATGAGGAAGGGCAGGTCGGTGTAGGTGCGCACGTAGTCGGTGAAGAAGGGCACCTCGCGCTCGACGAAGAACTCCTTGAGCAGCACGTGGCCCATCGCCATGGCGAGGGCGGCGTCGGTGCCGGCCTGCGCTGGCATCCACTCGTCGGCGAACTTCGTGTTGTCGGCGTAGTCGGGGCTGACCGTGACGACCTTCGTCCCGCGGTAGCGGACCTCGGCCATCCAGTGCGCGTCGGGGGTGCGCGTGACGGGGACGTTGGAGCCCCACATCATGAGGTAGGTCGCGTCCCACCAGTCGCCCGACTCGGGCACGTCGGTCTGGTCGCCGAAGACCTGCGGGCTCGCGACGGGCAGGTCGGCGTACCAGTCGTAGAAGCTCGTCATGACGCCGCCGATGAGCTGGATGAAGCGGGTGCCGACGCAGTGCGACACCATCGACATCGCCGGGATGGGCGAGAAGCCGGCGACGCGGTCGGGGCCGTACTCCTTGATGGTGTGCACGTGTGCGGCGGCGGCGATCTCGACGGCCTCGCCCCACGATGCCCGTACGAGGCCGCCCTTGCCCCGGGCGCTCTGGTAGCGGCGGCGCTTCTCGGGGTCGGTGGTGATCTCGTGCCACGCGGCGACCGGGTCGCCGAGACGCGCCTTCGCGTCGCGGTACATCTCGAGCAGCACACCGCGGACGTACGGGTAGCGCACCCGTGTGGGCGAGTAGGTGTACCAGGAGAAGGCCGCGCCACGCGGGCAGCCGCGCGGTTCGTACTCCGGCCGGTCGGGGCCGACGGAGGGGTAGTCGGTCTGCTGCGTCTCCCACGTGATGATCCCGTCCTTGACGTAGACCTTCCACGAGCAGGAGCCGGTGCAGTTGACACCGTGCGTGGAGCGGACGACCTTGTCGTGGCTCCACCGGTCGCGGTAGAACACGTCGCCGGCGCGGCCGCCCTCCCGGAATACCGCTCTGCCGTCAGCGGACTCGTCCCACCGGGTGAAGAACCGGCCGGCCTTGAGCAAGGCGGCCGACGCGGGGCCGTCGATGCCGGGGGCTCTGGGACCGGGCACGCTCGTGCGTTCTCCGCTCGCCGTGGTCGCTCTCTCAGTCACAGGTCGCACTCCCTTGCGCTCCGTTGCTGGCACACGCCACCCCCGGGGGGCGTCGTCACGAGCACCCTGTCACGGGTGTGGCCTGTGTGACTAGGGCTACGACCCGATGTGGTTTCCACCTGATACTCCTCCTCGAGAGCGGGTGAGGGTGTCGACTTCGGCCCACTCGGGGCCACCGAGATGGATCGCCGCGGCCGGGAAGAGCCCGTTGTCCTCGCGGTCGATGTGCTCGCGCAGCAGCTTCTCGAAGCGGGCGAACTGTTCGACCTGGCCCGACCCGATGCGGGAGAGCAGGTCATCGAGCTCGTCGTGCTCGTCGCAGAGGGCGCCGATGTGGTCGGTGAAGAGCTCGTCGCGCGCCATGACCGTGAAGAGGCCGGCCTCCTCCGACGCCACGTGCGGGTCGAGGTGGGCGGCCAGCTGCTCGACCGCCGCGCACCGGCGAGGCTCGTCGTCGAGCGAGCGCCGGAGCTCGCCGAGGTGGTTGACGATGTGCTCGTGCTCGGCCATGAACCGGCCGATCACCTCGAGGTCGGCACAACCGCAGTAGCTGCACATCATCGGCTCCCGTCGAGAGCGGCGGTCTCGGTCGTGGTCTGTGTGGTCACGGGCGCACCTGCACGACGCCGTGCGCCCCACGTTCGGCGTCGGCCATGACGTGGCTGACGAAGGGGTAGTGGCCGGCCTCGTCGAAGACGGTCCCGACGAACCCGCCCTGGCCCGGGCCGAGCGAGAGCGACTGGCTGCCGCCGCGGGCGGTTCCGGGCCGCAGCAGCCAGGCGCCTTCGGCGTAGGCCGTGTCGAACTGCGCGCCGACGACGTGGAAGCTCGTGGGGCGGTTCGGCCCGGCGTCCAGCACCCAGAGGCGAACTCGCTCGCCGACGCGCGCGTCCAGCGGTGACGTGTCGTACTGTTTCGCGACCCCGTTGAAGGCGAGGAGGTCGGGCGCGTCGGCCTGCGCCTTGGCTGCGTCGACCTCGGCGGCAGACCCGCGGGAGGTGTCCGCGCCGAGGTAGAGCTCCGACTGCACGAGAACGTAGGAGCGGTCGACGGCGGGCAGGCCGGGCGGTTCGATGACGACCGCGCCCACGAGACCCGCGGCGATGTGGGCCGACATCGGCATGGTCGAGCAGTGGTACATCCAGATGCCGGCCCGGCTCGCGGTGAACCGGTAGACGAGGCTGCCTCCGGGCGGCACCGTGCGCATCACGTCGTCGGGCGCCCGCGAGCCCGCGTGGAAGTCGACCGAGTGGCCGATGGAGGCGTGGTTGACGAGGGTGACCTCGAAGACGTCGCCCACGCGCCCGTGCAAGGTGGGTCCCGGACTCGATCCGTTGAACGTCCACCGCCGCTGCCACCGTCCCGGCGCCACCTCCTGCTCGGCCTCTCCGACGGTGATGGTCACGCGGTGGAGGCGCTCGCTCGTCAAGGGCGGCAGCGCGGGGTCGTATGCCGTGTGGCCCGGTGACAGGGCCCCGGTCGCCGGCCCGGAGGTCGGGTTCGCCGTCGCCGCGTGGTCGTGGGGGCCCGCGGCGTCCGCCGGCGACACGTCACCGGAGACGATGACCTGTAGGAGCATTCCCATCTGCCGGTGGCCGACCACGGAGCACCAGCCCTCGAGAGGCCCGCTGACGACACCCGCGTCCAACGTCGCGGAGGCGCCAGGCGCGAGCCGCGGCGTGCGGTGACCGCCGGCCAGCACGAGGTCGTGCGTGGTGGTGCGGTCGCGGTTGGTCAGGCGGATGACGAGCCGGTCCCCGCGCGGCACGGTCACCGCCGAGGGGCTGAACGCCATGCCGTCCGCCGCGACGTCGACGGTGGTCGTGTGCCCGGTGGGCGTCACGGTGTCTCCGGTCCCAGCGCCCGTGGCCGTCCCGCCGAGACCCAGACTCGCGGCGACCACGAGGGCGACGAGGGAGACCGCAGCCGGCAGCTGCGTCGAGGACCAGAACGGCCTCTCCCCCAAGGGAGCTCGTGTCACGCCGGCCGGCGCGGCGGCCGTGGCGGCGGTGTCGGCGGCGGTGTCGGCGGCCCGGCGCGAGCGCACGCTCGCCAGCACGGCGAGCACCGTGAGCGGCAGGAAGGCCGCGACCGAGACACCCACGAGCACCGCAGCAGCCACCCGAGTGGCCGCGGGCAGGGGCAGCAGCCACAGGACGAGGCCGAGGTTGAGCGCGGCGACCCGTGTCGGCGCGGCCCGCTCGAACCAGCCGAGACCGGCGCGGACGGCGGTCGGACCACCTCCGAGGACGCTCGGCACGAGATGGCTCAGGGCCGCGAGCACGAGCTGGAGCGCGAAGCCGACGGCCACCGCGGCGGCGACGCGGTCGTAGCCGTCGCCCACCTGGGGCCAGTCGGTCGCACGAGCGACGAGCACGGCGACACCGACCACGCTCGCGACGAACCACGCGAGCGCGCAGGAGGCGGAGACCGTGGCGAAGCGGCGCGGCGGGTTCCTCCGCGCGGGGGCGAGGAGGGCGCGGGCCCACCAGCCCAGCCCGGCGGCATACGCAAGGAGTGCGGTCGACGTGAGCGCCCGCGAGCCGAGGAGGGCACCGGCTGCGGCCGTGAGCACGGCGAGTGTCAGCACCGGAAGCGCTCGGCGCGACAGCGATTCCGCGCGATCGTCCATGCGCGCACGCAGCATCGTGGGCCAGAGCGTGACGAGCGTGCCCGCCACGGTGAGTCCGAGCCAGCCGAGCGCCATGGTCATCGAGTGGGCGACGAGCAGGCGCGTGTGCCACGGGTCGGCGGGGTGTCGCGCCAGCAGGACGCCGAAGGTCGCTCCGACGGGCATGCACGCGGCGGCCACGAGGTAGTAGCGGATGGTGACCCGGAAGCGGCCGGGCAGCGCGATGCGGAGCCGGCGCCAGAGCTGCGCGCCGTGCCAGGCGACGGCGGCCGCAGCCGTCACGGCGCCGGCGAGCGTGACCCACCACCAGCCGGTCGGCACGCCGACGAGGACGAGGAACGAGCCGAGGAGCAGCATCGCGAGCCGGCGCCCCTGCTCCCTGCGGCCGTCGACGGTCGGGGGCGTCTTCAGCAGGGCCTGCGCGAAGTGCGTGCTCCACACCATCACGGCGTGGGTGACCGCCCCGAGGAGCACGAGGTGGACGACGAGCCAGTCGGCGGCGGGCAGGGCACGGCCGAACGCGGCGACGACGAGAGCGGCGGTCAGCCACAGGGTCGTCGGGTGGTCACGCAGGGCCCAGGCGCCGCGGCCGGGCAGGGCGCCGACCGGTGGGCGCTGGGACGTCGCCGTGGTCGTCTGCGGGTCGGTGGTCGTCACGGGCGGTCGTGGGCTGTCGTGGGCGGTCGCGGTGCGTGGTCGGGCGTCAGGCGCGGCGGCTGAGCCGGAGCGTCCAGGCCTCGGGCCCGCGCTCGAGGTAGGTGACCTCGACGGCCTCACCCTCGCGACCGGCGATCTGGGCGAGCAACGGCTTCGGGTCGTGGGGTGCGACGAGTCGCATGGACGACCCGGCCGGCACGGCTGCCAGGGCGCCGAAGACCGTGCCGTGGCGCAGGGCGTGCGGGATGGCGCGGACGTCGAGCTCGGGCTCACCGCTGTCGGCGCACCCGCAGCCGCACGCGGGCTTGCTGACGTCGGAGACGGGAAGGGGGGCGGGCACGGTCACGGTGAGCTCCTGGGATTGCGTGGGGCCATGTATTTATTACACTGCTTGTGTGAAAACTAGCCGACGGGACGGAGCCGCGCCAGTGAGGGTGCCCTTCCCTGCCGTCCGGCATGCTGGACCGATGGCCGAGCGAACGGGACCCACTCCTCTGCCCGAGGTGTCGTCGGCGAGGGGCAAGGTGCTCTCGGCCCTCGCCACCCACGAGGACGGCGGGCGCCCGGCCACCATCGCCGAGCTCGCCGAGTCGCTCGGCGGGCACCCGAACACGACCCGCGCCCACCTCGGCCGACTCGTCGACGACAGCCTCGTCGAGAGGGTCGGCATCGAGAGCGGCGCACGCGGGAGGCCGGCGCACGGCCACCGGCTCACCCAGCGAGGGCGACTGGCGCTGGAGGCCGCACGCGACGCGCGGCCCGTGTCCACCGACGAGCTGGTCCTGGCGATGGCCGAGCACCTCGCCACGACACCGGACGCCGAGCTGCACGCCCGGGCCATCGGGCGGCACTGGGCGGCCCAGCTCGCCGACGAGGACGCGACCGCCGGCGCCCCCCTCGACCAGGTCGTCTCGCTGCTCACGACCGCCGGCTTCTCGCCGGAGGTCGACGCGACCGGCGACGTCGCCCTGCGCACCTGCCCGGTGCTGCGCTCCGCGCGGGAGCACCCGGAGGTCGTGTGCACCATGCACGCGGAGATGCTGCGCGCCACGCTCGAGCGATCGGGGGGCGGCGACATCGAGGTCGGGCTCGTCCCCTTCGCCCGTGAGGGCGCCTGCCTGGTGAGGCTCACGAGCGCCGCCGGCCAACCGCTCGACCAGGTCGGCAGCGTCGACCGGTAAGAACGAGCTCGCGCGCTGCCGCCAACAGGTCGTGGCCACGTCGGCCACCTGACAGGAGGCACGACATGACCCGCACGAGAACGTTTCGGCGACAGATGATCTCGCTGGTGGCTCTCCTCCTCGGAGCCCTGCTCGGCACGGTCCTGGCATCCGGCATGGTGTCGGCCAGGGCGGGAGACACGACCGTCACGTCCGTCACGGCCCATGCGTCGCATGCGGCCGTCGCCACGACACCGAGGACGTCGCGAGCCGCCTTCCACGACCAGATGCGCAAGCTCTGGGAGGACCACGTGACCTGGACGCGCCTCGCGATCGTGACCTTCGCCGCCGGGTCGGCGGGCTTCGACGCCACGGCCGCCCGCCTGCTCCAGAACCAGCGCGACATCGGCAACGCCATCGCGCCGTACTACGGGACCGCAGCCGGCAACCGGCTCACCGCCCTGCTGCACGACCACATCACCATCGCCGTCGAGGTGCTGCGGGCCGCCAAGGCCGGCGACACGGCCGCGTTCACCGCCGCCGACGCCCGCTGGTACGCCAACGCGAACGACATCGCCGACTTCCTCGCCGCCGCGAACCCGCGGTCCTGGCCCAGGGCCGTCATGCGCGCCGACATGCAGGCGCACCTCGACCAGACCCTCGCCGAGGCGGCTCACGAGCTCGGCGGGCAGTACGCCGCGAGCGTCACCGACTACGAGGCGGTGCACGCCCACATCCTGATGATGGCCGACCAGCTGAGCGCCGGCATCATCGCCCAGTTCCCGTCCCGCTTCCGCTGACGTCACCGGGACCGGAACGCCGCCCTCCGCCCCCTTCTCTCCCTTTCATCGAGAAAGCAATCCGTCCGCGGACGGATTGCTTTCTCGATGAAGAGGGAAGGGACTCACGGGGTGAGATCGGCGGTGCGGAGCTGGTGCACGAGGATGGCCAGCCGGGGCTCGACCCGCAGCAGGCGCACCTTCGACCACGTGTGCAGCAGTGCCGTGAGGAGGTCGATGGTCTCCCACAGCAGCACCCGTGGCTGGGTGACCGGCGCGTGCCCGCGGTACGCGTCGACGAAGAGGTCGCAGAGGTCGTCGAGCAGCTCGAGCCGGTCGGCGAGCAGGTCGGCGCGGTAGCCCTCGGGAGCCGTCGCGAGCGCCGTGACCCCGATGTCGCGCAGCTTGCCGCGGAAGCGTCCGAGGTCGAGTGCCGGCTCGGCCATCGCCGCCCCGTCGAAGTCGATGAAGCCCGGCCGACCGCCGCCGAGGAGCACCTGGGCCGGCCTGAAGTCGTGGTGCGCGCTGACGAGCGGGTCGGGCCCCGTGGCGCGGTCGAGCGCCTCGAGCCGGGTGAGCATCGGCTCCCCCGCCTCCCGCAGGCCGGGGACGGTGAGCGACAGGCGGTCCAGGACCTCGCGCGTCTCGGCGACCTCGTCGGTCCACGCGACCGAGCGGCTGTAGCGGGCGCCGCTGGTGTGCAGTACCGCCAGGGCTTTCGCCGTGCGGCGCAGCTGGGCCCGCAGGTCCTCCAACAGGGCGGGGTCGCTGCGCTCGAAGGCCAGCCGCGCCAGCTCCTTGAGCGTCTGGTCCTCCGGGACGGGACCCTGGAGCAGCACCCGCTCGTCGGGCAGGTAGCCCAGGGGTTCGGCGAGCAGCACCTCGTCGCCACGGGCGAGCCCGGTCTGCCAGAGCGCGGTCATCGCCTCGTGCGCGACCGCTCCCTTGTCGCCTTGGTGCGTCTTCGCGACGACGGGGTTCGGGAACCGGCTGGAGGGCGGGTCGTAGGCGAGGTCGTAGAGGATGGTGCACCGGCTGCCCGGCTTGTAGCGCACGACGTTCGGCGTGCTGGAGGCCACGGTCGCGGTCGGGTAGGCGCCTGCCCGGAGCATCCGCTGGATGATGCGGGCCGAGGCGCCCGGTTGGGTCAGGGCGCCGAGGCTCGGCAGCCCGGGGTCCTCGTCCTCGGTGCGCAGCCGGAGACGCAGGTCGGGCAGGAAGAGCTCGTAGCCCGGCTGCCCGAAGCCGACCCTCTCCGTCGACGTCGCCGGCTGCGCTGGCTGTGACGGCGCCGGGTCGGGTCGCGTCGGCGGGAAGAGCTCGCCCACGAGCACGACCTCGACGGGCTCGCTCTCCTCGGTGGGGCCGCCCGGCTCTGTCGGCGCGCTCGCGGGCGCGACGACGGCTCGGCAGCGAGCGAGCCAGCTCGCCTCCTTGGCACGCAGCCGGTCGGCGCGGCACTCGAGCAGCGCCAGCCGCCCATCTCGGAGCTCGGGCACGTGGGCGCGCAGCGACGCCTCGAGGCGGCCGGGAACCATGAGCGCGGCCAGCCAGTCGGGCAGCTGGGCGAAGGGCCCGAGGGCGTCGACGGCCTCGTCACGGGTGGTCGTGGTCATGGGTGCCTCCCTGGGGCGAGGTCGTTCGGCGGGCCGGTGCTGTCGGGTCGGTGCTGTCGTCGTCGAGCAGGTCGAGCGCCAGCGCGGACCGGGCGCCCTTGATTCGTCGAGCCGCCCGCAGGGCGATGAGCGCGAGGTCGAGCCGGCGGTGGGCTCGGACGCGCGCGTCCAGCGCGCTCGGGTCGGTCGCACCGGTCAGGGGGCCGTATGCCGTGAGGAAGGCAGCGTGCGCCCGTGCCGTCACCGACGCCCACCTCGAGGCCGTCGAGGACTCGGAGGTCAGGGAGGTCTCGGAGGACTCGGAGGACTCGGAGCGGGCCGTCCGGACGTGCTCGTAGGCGAGGAACCTGCCGATGTCGCCGGCCGGGTCGCCGAGCGCCACGGTGTCGAGGTCGAGCAGGCCCAGGCCCCCTGGCACCCTGACGAGCTGGCCCGGCGTGTAGTCGCCGTGGCACAGCACCGCATCGGCGGGGTCGGGCGCGTGCTCGTCGAGCACCGCGGCCGCTCTCCGGATGGCGTCGTCGACGCGTTCGGCCAGCGCGGGCCACAGCGTCCCGACGAGTCGCTGCTCGGCGCGCACGCGGCTCACGTGCTCGGTCGCCGTCACCCTCGGGAGGCGGCCCGACGGGTGATGATCGTGGAAGGCGCGCAGGGCGGTCGCGACATCATCGACCGTCAAGGGCAGCGCCGTGGCCGGGCGATCGTCCGGTGCACCGGCGGGAGCCTCGGGTGCCGAGAGGGACTCGAGGAGGACGGTCCGCAGCGCGGCGTCGACCGCGAGCACCCTCGGCAGGCGCACGACGAGCCCGACGGACGCGAGGAGGCGATCGACGCCGACGGCACGCAGTCTCTGCGCAGCCGTCGTGGCCGCGTCCGCACGCGCGTACACCTTGGCGTACGCCTCCGTGTCGCCCACCTGAACGCGCAGCACGCAGGCCCCCTCGCGGGGGTGGTGCACGACCGTCGCGCGGTAGCCTGATCCCGTTGCGCCGGAACGGGGTCCGAGGCCGGCGGTTCGTAGCAGCGGCTCGAGTGCGCCACCCCTCAGCAGTGCAGCGAGGCTCGGCAGCAGCGGGTCGTCGGGGAGCTCCGAGACCGACCGCGCGCCGCCCTCGTCGTGGACGAGCAGCGTCAGCTCCTCCGCCGGGCCGAATCCGTCGAGCTCGACGCCGACCCGCCACGTCAGGTCGCCGGGTCCCCGGTGGAGCGCGGAGTGGGTGCGCACGTGCGACACCGTGCGCCCGGGGTGGTGCTCGGCGACCCAGTCTGCCGCCAACCGCTCACCCGTCCACGGATCGAGGGCGCCCGTCGTCGACGGCGGCGGAGCCATGGCCGCCCATCGGGGAGGCGTCGACGGCCCGGCGGTGGTCACGTCGGCTCCCCGCCGACGTCGCCGAAGAGGTCGGCGAACGCCCCCGGACTGCGGGCCAGCACGGCCGGACTGCCCTGCTGGACGAGCCGGCCGTCGTCGAGCACGAGGATGCGGTCGGCGCACCGCACGAGGTCGATGTCGTGGGAGATGATGATCGTCGTCGTGCCCTCGATGAGGGTGCGCAGGGCCTCGATGACCTGCGCCGACGCCTCGGGGTCGAGTCCGGTCGTCGGCTCGTCGAGCACGAGCACCGGCGCTTCGCGGATGAAGGCGCGGGCGATGGCGAGCCGCTGCCGCTGGCCGCCCGACAGGGTCGAGGCCCGCTCGCCGAGCACGGTCGCGTAGCCGAGGGGCAGCTGCTCGATGAACTCGTGGGCCTGCGCCAGCCGCGCCGCCCTCTCGATGCGCTGCGGGTCGGGGTCGTCGATGCCGTACGCGATGTTCTCGGCGACGGTGCCGGTGAGCAGCAGGGTCTCCTGCAGCACGAGGCTGACCTGGCTGCGCAGCGAGGCCAGCGTGAACTCCCGGACGTCCGTCCCGTCGATCGCCACGACCCCCGAGTCCGGGTCGTAGAGCCGGGGCACGAGCTGGGCGATGGTGCTCTTGCCGGCGCCGCTGGGCCCGACGAGCGCCACGACCTCGCCCGGGTCGGCCGTGAAGCTGATGCCGCGCAGCACGGTTCGCTGGTCGGCGCGCCGGCCGGTCGCGGTGGCCGTCTCGGACTCCGCCTCGGACTCGGCGGCCTCCGACCGGTAGCTGAAGACGACGTCCGAGAAGCTCAGCCGGCCGGCGAGCCTCGGGGCGGGCGTCGACAGCAGGGTGTCCTCGACCGTGGGCTGCCGCTCGAGCAGCTCGGCGATGCGTTCGGTGCTGGCGATGAGCTTGCCGACCTTGTACCACTCGCTGACGATCTTGCGGGAGGGCTTGAACATGTTCTGGATGAGCAGCACGAAGAGCACGAGCGTGCCCGGGCTGATCACGCCCCCCTCGACGAGCCAGAAGCTGAGCCACAGCACCCCCGCGATGGTCAGGCCCTCGAAGACCGCGATGGCGAAGCTGAACTGCGCCTGGACGGTGGCGATGCGCAGCGAGGCCCGCATGCTCTGGTCGCTCTGTCGTGAGAAGTTCTCGAGGTCGACGTGCCCGCGGCCGTAGCTCTGGACGAGACGGATCGACGAGAGCATCTCCTGGGCCGTCGAGGCGAGGTCGCCCTCCTTGGCCCGCTGCTCCTTGGAGAAGCGCTTGAGCCGCAGCGAGAACCAGTTGGCGACGAGCGCGAGCACCGGCACGACGACGGCCGCGATGATGGCGACCTGCCACGACCGGAGCAGGAGCGCGACGAACGAGCCGACGAGCAGCAGGGCACTGGCCACGAAGTTGCTGAGCGAGGCGACGATGAACTCCTCGACGACGAGCACGTCGCCGGTGACACGGGTGAGCACGTCGCCCGTGCGGCGCTTGTCGTGGAAGGCCATCGACAGCTTCTGCAGCCGGTCGTACATCGTGACGCGGATGTTGTAGCCGAGCTCGCGGCCGCCGCGGGCGAGGAAGACCTCCGAGAGCGAGTCGGCGCCCTTGTTGACCGCGGCGATGAGGATGATGGCGATCCCGAGCAGCAGGATGGTCTCGACCCGCTCGTCGGTGAGGAACGCCGGGAACCCGCGGTCGCGCAGGTTCGGCTCGCGGCCCGTCACGAAGTCGAGGGCGTAGGCGATGGGGAACGGCTCGAGCACGGCCGTCGCCGCCTCGAGGACGAGCAGGAGCAGGCCGACGACGTACGGACGGTTGCTGCCGTGGTAGCGCCTGATGAGCGCGAAGGCACGTGCCGTGTCGGATCGCTTGGCGTGACGGGGCGCCCGTCGTCGACGGGTGCGCTCGGGCGGCGCATCCACCCTCGTGTCAATGGCGACCATCGGCCCTCCCGAGCTCGTCCACGGCCTTCCGGGCGTCGTCCGCGAGCTGCCGGGGCAGGGACGAGACCGGCGACCGCGCCCAGGCGCGCAGCGCCTTGCGCACCATCGAGACGACGGCGTAGTAGCGGATCCTGGCCGTCAGCTCCTGCGTCCGCGCAGGTCGGGCGCTGTCGAGGTATGCCGTCACGAACGTCGCGCCGAGCGCCTCGGCCGCGCGCGCAGCCTCCTTCGCAGGCACGCCACCCGAGCCTGACGCTCGCACCGCTGCTTGGCGCAACGAGGCGACGAAGTTACCCACGTCGTAGGAGGGTTCGGCGATGCCGCAGTGGTCGAGGTCCAGCAGCGCGACCCGGTCGCGGTCCATGAGGAACTGGCTGGGCTTGCAGTCGCCGTGCACGAGCGAGACCGGTCCGGGCGCCGGCCGGAGTCCGAGCACGTCGTGGGCCAGTGCGAGGAGCACGTCGCCGGTCACCGGGTCGACGCTCCGGATGGCCGTCGCGCGGTCGACGAAGCGGCGTAGCTCCCGCTCGACCGGCCGGGGGCGGCCCGCCGGGACCGTCCCGCGGTGCAGCGCGGCGAGCGCCTGCGCCGCCCGGGTGACGTGTGTGCCGTGCCGTGTCCCGACCGTCGGGTCGGCGAGGTCGATCACGAGGTCGCGGCCCGGCAGGTGACGCTGGACGACCACCGCGAGGTCGGGCAGGTGCGCCACGACCGGCGCGAGCACGAGGGGCGGGGGCAGTCGCAGTGCCTGCAGCGCCCGGCCCTCCGCCGCGACGGCGGCCGCCTTGGCGTCGTCGTGGTAGACCTTCGCGACGTACGTCGCCGACCCCGCGGGCCCCGCCGACACCCCGCCCACCGAGACGAGGAGGGTGGCGCGACGACCGGGGCGGTAGCGCAGCAGCCGGGTCGCGACCGGGGAGCCGTCGGGCAGGCCGAGCGCCTGGCCCAGGGCGGCACCGAACCGGGCGGGGTCGAGCACGGTGGAAAGGCTGGGCAGGCCGGGGTCGATCGGGAAGCGCCTGACACCGATGCCGTTCGGCAGCAGCGCCTCACCCCCTGCGACCCCACCCGGCGCGGGGACCGTGACGTGCACGAGACCCGCGCCGAGCAGGTAGAGCACCGTTGCGGTTCGGCCTGGCTCGTACTTGGCGTCGGCGACCAGGCAGGGCGTGTCCGGGTCCTCGCCGAGCGCGACGGCGAGCGCCGGACCAGTCCTGGCGGCGTCGAGCGCCTCCACGACGAGGGCGTGCTGGGCGTGCAGATCGACGTGCTGGTCGGACTGCGGGAGGGCGTGCCGGTCACCCAGGACGACGGTTGCCCGGGGGGTCCGGCCGGTCATGAGGTCACCTCCGCGACGCCGAAGACCTGCACCAGCTGCTCGGCCGCACGGTTCACGTCGAAGGCCCGCTCGGCCGTCTCGCGTGCTCTCGCCCCCATCATCCGTCGTCGCGGTGGGTCGCGCAGCAGGCTCGCGAGGTGCTCGGCGACCGCAGCGACGTCGTGGGCTGGGGCGAGCAGGCCGTTGCGGCCGTGCACGACCGCCTCGGCGACCCCGCCGACGTCGGTGGCGACGACGGGAAGCCCCGCTGCGAGTGCCTCGACGACGACGTTGGGCACGCCGTCGCGGTCGCCGTCCGCGGTGACGAACGGGGTGAGGGCGAAGACATCGGCGTCGCGCAGGGCGTCGACGACGGCGGCGCTGTCCCGCTCGCCGGCGAAGGTCACGGCGTCGTCGAGCCGGAGGTCGCGGCACACGGCCTCGAGCTCGCCACGCATCGGGCCGTCGCCGAAGACGGTGAGGTGGAAGGGTGCGACTCCCCTCAGCCGGGCGCAGGCCCGTAGCAGGTCGGGGAAGCCCTTCTTCTCGACGAGCCGACCGATGGTGACGATGCGGACCACCGGGTCCTCGCGCGGCTCACCGGGCACGAACTGGTCGAGGTCGATGCCGTGGTGGATCACGCGTACCTTGCCCATCGACTCCGGATCGAGCTGCGCGGCAAGGTAGTCCACGTTCGCGGCGCAGCAGGTGAGCACGCTCGTCGACGCGGCGACCCGGGCGACCAGGCTGGCCCGGGGGATCTGGTAGAGGTCGCGGGCGTGGGCGGTGATGCTGTAGCCGACCCCGGTGAGAAGGTGCACGAGGAGGGCGACGAGGGCGGGGTCGTGCGCGAAGTGGGCGTGCAGGTGCGCGACGCGGGTGCCGTCGGCCTCGCTGCGCGCCATCCGTGCGGCCAGCTGGACGGCCACCTCGAAGCACTCGGTCGTGGTGGCGTTCGCGTAGCCGCTGGACAGCTCGGGGCGCTCCTGGGCGAGGCGTGCCGTGTCGGCGTACTGGTGGGGTGCCAGCCCGGCGACGAGCGTGTGGTCGGCGGCCGACGCGACCTGCGCGGGGTGCGAGACGGCGGCGCGGACCCGCGCCACCTGCGGCTGGCGCACCCGCTCCCCCGACGGCGCCATCGCCCAGAGGTCCAGGTCGACGCCGAGGCGCTCGAGGGCCAGCACCTCGTTGACGATGAAGGTCTGCGAGAGCCTCGGCCAGCTCCGCGTCAGGTACATCACCCGCGCAGCCATGCCGCCCCCTGACCGAGCCGCCACCGGGCCACGCCGACGAGCTCGTCGGTGACCTGCCCTGCGAGCGCCTGCCGGGTGATCTTCAGCAGGGTGTAGGCGGTGAAGAAGGCCAGACGGTGCTCGGCGTCGGGTCCGGGCACGGCGCCGTACGCGTCGAGGAACGAGCGCGCGGCGCGGTCCACCGAGGCCGAACGGGCTTCCGCCGCATAGGCGCAGAGGTGCGCCACGTCGAGGGCAGGATCGCCCATCCGCGCCTCGTCGAGGTCGATGACGGTGACCCGGCCGCCCTCTCCCACGAGGACGTGCCCGAGGTGGAGGTCCTTGTGGATGAGCGAGTCGCCCACGGTCGGCAGCCGCTCGGCGTGGGCCTCCAGGAGGTCGGCCAGCTCGCGCGCGGGGGCGAGCAGCCGCGCGTCCACCCGGCCCACCCGCTCGGCCCAGAGGGAGCAGTTCGCGACCTCGTGGACGACGTCGAGCCGGCGGGCGGCCCCCGTGCCCGCCGCGTGGACCGAGCGCAGCCAGCGGCCGAGGTGCCCCGCTGCGATGACGACGTCGTCGTCGGCGAGCGGGCTGTCGTGGCGCGGCACCGCCGCGGCGGCCGGGGTGCGGCGGGGCCCGCCGGGCGACGCGGTCACCGGCTGTCCGGGCGCAGACCGGCACAGCACGATGCCGAGGTGCGGGTGCACGCCGATCGGCCGCTGCGTGCCACACCGGACCGCGGGATCGCGGAGCCTGTCGAAGAGGACGAGGTTCTCGTGGGCCATGACCGCCCGCCCGTGCTCCGCGTACGCCTTGGCGATGACCTCGACCGGGCCGTCGGCGCCGCCGGCCACGCGGTAGCGCACGACGACCCTCCGGCCCGGGGCGAGCCGCAGCGTCTCTGCCGCGACGATGCGGCCGCCTTCGAGCCCACCGGCCCGCAGCTGCTCGCGCAGGAGCGCGGTCATCGAGCGAGGGTCGGTGATCGCGGGCGAGCGCTGCGGGCGCCGGGCGGCCACGGACCGCCGCAGGCTCCGGTCACGCCGTCGCTCGAGCACGCCTGAGGCCGCGGCGACGAGCGACGGCACGGCGTCCCAGTGCGTCACGTCGAGGCTGCGGAAACGGCGCCCACCGATCTTCAGCAGCGATGCGGCGTGCCACCAGTCCACCGAGTCGGGGTCGGCCCGGCCGCCGGCGTCGGCGTAGCCCGCGAGGAGGGCGCCGACGAGGTCGGGCGTGCGGGCAGATCCGGTGCGCAGGCGCTGCCAGTCGAGGTATGCCGTCGCGTTGCCGAGGTCCCTCGCCGGGTCTGCCAGCCCGGCACCGTCGAGGTCGAGCACCGCGAGGCGGTCGTCGTCGACCACGACCTGGCCGGCGCGGAACGACCCGTGGCTGAACACGAGCGACCACTCCTTCGGGGGCTTGTCACCCAGACGGTCCAGCGCCCAGCCGAGCGAGAGCGCCGTCGGCGGGTCGGCGTGCCACGCCGCGGGGAGGTACGAGACGAGCTCGTGGAGCGCCTCGGCGGGCCCGTGCGAGCGGGCCGCGGCCCGGGGTGCGGGTGCGGTGCCGTGGATGTCGGCGAGCAGCCGCCCGAGTGCTGCTGCGAGCCGCAGGCGGTCCCGCACCGGGGTCGACGGGTCGGCCAGCACGGTGGACGCCGTCGGACCCGGCACCCCGGCGGTGACGACGGCCCCGAGGTCCGTCCAGCAGCCCACCAGCGCCGGGACGACGGCGCCGCCGCCACGCCCGCCGGCGAGGCTCCGGAGGCTCTCCACGTAGTCGCCGCTGCCGTCGGCGAGCACCTTGACGAAGACCGTGCGCCGACCCGAGGGCAGGCTCGCGTCGCAGCGGACGACGCAGCGAGACCCGGGCCGGTAGCTGACCGGTGTCACGGTGCAGTCGCCCACCGGGCGGCGGAAGAGCTGTTCGAGCCGGGCCGCCACGCCCACGGGGTCGAGGATCGCCGCGACGCCCGCGAGTGCCGGGTCCTCGCCCAGGCTTGTGCGGTGCAGCGAGCCAGGCCGCGCCTCGTACACGACGACGTCGCCGTCGCGATGGTCGAACGTGACCCTCGTCGACCGCTCCGGCTCCCAACGGATCTGGTGGACGCCGCCCGGTCGGCCCTCACCCTCGACCACCGGCTGGACGAGACCCACGAGCGGGTCGACCTCGGTCCAGACCCACCCGGCGGGTGGGGTCGGCCACGCCGTCGTCATCGCGCCCTCGCCCCCAGCACCCGGCGCGTCTGCCGCGTCGCCTCGCCCGAGCAGCCTCGGGCGCTGTCCGCCGCGGCGGCGAGCCTCTCGTCGACGGCGGCGGACCAGCCGGGCTCGTGCAGTGGGATGCGCCGCCCCAGCGCCCGCAGCTGGAAGAGCACGTCGTAGAGCAGCGCCCGGGTCAGCCGCGTGGGCGGGCACGGGCCGTAGCCGTAGAGGAAGGCGTCCACGAGAGCCGTGGGGCTGCGCCCGGCAATCCGCGACCACCAGCGCAGGTCGGCCAGGAGCTTGCCGAGGTCCAGGGCCGGGTCACCGACCGTGACGCGGTCGAAGTCGAGGAGGACGAGCCGGTCGTCCGTCACGAGGAGGTTGTCGCACTTGTAGTCGCCGTGCAGCAGGCGGCCCGTCTCGTCGGGCAGCTCGGTCAGCCGCGCGACCGTCTCGGAGAGCAGGGACTCGAGCGCCCCTGCGGAGCCGGGCGCGAGGGCAGCCACGTGCTCGAGCGACCGGCGCGTCGTAGCCGCCTCGGCCTCCGGGTCCGACCGATGCCGGCCGTCCCGGGTCGTGGAGGTGCCGTCGTGGACGGCTCGGAGGGCGGCGCCGGCGCGCCCCGCGTGGGCCTGCTGGACGGACGTCCTGACCGCCTCGTCGACGAGGACGTGCGACAGCGACGGCCCCTCGTCACCGTGCCACAGCACGAGTCCGTGAGAGGGCACGTGACCAGCCACCCGGGCGGTCCCGGCGGGTGCGTTGTTCCGTGAGAGTGCCTCTGCCACAGTCCGACTCGCGTGGACCACCTCAGCGCCGGAGCCGTCGCGGTAGCACTTGGCGAACAGCCTGACCTGTCGGTCGAGGCTCTCGACGACCAGGACGTGCCGCTGCCCCGGGCGGTAGCGGAGAGGGATGACCCGGAGGCCGTCCTCGAACCCGGTCACGCCCGCGTCACCGAGGATGCCGCCGAGCCGGGCCGGGTCGTAGACGTCGACGAGCAGGGGAAAGGCGGGGTCGGCCGGCGCCGCGACGACACTGGGCCGCGCACCCGGCACCCAGGTGACGGTGGCGGGGCGTTCTTCCCCGCCGCCGGCCACGGCCACGCTCACCGTCAGCTTGCGACCTGGCTTGAGCTTGCTGCGCGTCACCCGGACCTGCACGGACCCCGCACGGTCGGGACGCTGTCCCTCCAGCACGTCAGCGACCGTCACGGGCACGACCTCGGTCAGGAAGCGGCACACGTCGTCGGGACCACGGCGACCGGCCACCACCTCCTGCACGTCCGTGTCCACGTCCACGGCCTCGCCGGCCGGGCCCGCCGACTGCGCGGCGGTCGCCACCGGCGGCACGGTCATGTGCCGACCGACTCGAGCTCGAGCTTGGGCCAGCTCTCCAGCTGGCTCGTCAGCCGGGACACGGCGGTCTTGCGACCGGCCAGGTCCGGGCTCCGCGAGGGGCACGGCGGGTCGGTCAGCGCCCCGACCACCGCGTCGGCCACCGCGCCGGTGCCGAGCAGGTCGGGGTCGAGCCAGTGAACCCAGTCCCGCTGGCCGAAGAGACTCGCGCGGATGCGCTGCTCCGCGCTCGGGCCGCTGCGCGGGATGAGCAGCGCCGGCGTTCCGTCGTTGAGCAGCTCGATCGTCGTGTTGTAGCCCGCCATCGACACGACGAGGTCCGCTCGGGCGACGCGCCCGCGCCCGTGGATGCGACGCCGCACCTCGACCATCGAGAGGTGCCTCGCCCTCCGTCTCAGCTCTGCGACCCTCGCGCCCGGCATGAACGGGCCGGTGACGAAGAGGAGCTCGGCGCCGGTCTGCCGGTGCACGTCCGCGGCGGCCTCGATCACGCCCGACATCATCGGGTACGCGTCGGCGCCTCCCCCGGCGACCACGAGGACCTGCGGGGCTCCGGGGGTGCGCGGCTGCCCGGCGCCGTCGCGGTTGCCGGCTCCCTGGTCGCCCACCACCGCGAGCCGTCTGGCCCTGCGGTGCGGCTTGGCACACACGTAGCCGGCGTAGGTCAGCCGGTGGGCGGGGCCCTTGGGCCAGGCGTACTCGTGCGCCACGTCGAGCACCTCACGGGAGCCGTAGACGAGCACCTCGTCGTAGTACTCCTCGAGCGCCTCGTACGCGCCCTCCGCCGTCCAGCGGCGCCGCACGACCTCAGGGTGGTCGATGATGTCACGCAGCCCTAGCACCACGTGGGTGCGGTGCCCCCGCAGCTTGCGGAGCGCCGGCACCAGCTCGCCCATCGCGCCGTGCGGCATGTGGTCGACGAGCAGGACGTCCGGGTCGAACTCACGCACCGCGCTCGCGATGAGGCGCCGGCGCAGCGCGAGCACGTCGCGGAAGGACGCCGAGAGCGAGACGGCCTCCCACTCCCCCGGCCCGCTCTTGCGGATGCTCGGCAGCTTGAGGAAGTCGTGCCCCGGCGCCGTGGCGAAGAACTGCCCCAGGGGCGAGTCCGAGATCGTGAGGGCGCTCGCGCCCGGCATCTGGCGCAGGAACTCGGCCGCGAGCAGCGAGGTGCGCCGCATGTGGCCCAGCCCCAGGCCGTCCTGCGAGTAGATGAGCATCCTCGGTTCGTGGCTCACCGGGGCCACCCGCCCTGCGACGTCGCCGGCTGGAGCGGTTGGAGCGGCTGGACTCCCCGTCCGGCCCCGTCGGGGGGCGCCACGCCCTCCTGCTCGGGGTGCTCACGCAGCCTCCGGTGCCAGGCCACCTGGTGCTTGAGGCCGAGCCGGAGGTCGGTCGCGGCCCGCCAGCCGAGGGCCGCCGCGGCAGCCCTGCTGTCGCCGTGGGTCTGCTCGGTGTCGCCGGCCCGGTGCGGCAGCCTGGCCACGGTGGCCTCGCCGTGCACCTCCTCCTCGAGCAGGCGCAGCACCTCCGGCACGGCGACCGGCGCGCCACGCGCGATGTTGAGGACGGTGCCCGCCGGCACCGGCGCCGTGGCCGCAGCCACGACCGCACGGGCGACGTCGCCCACGTACGTGAAGTCGCGCAGCTGCACCTGGTCGCCGAAGACCGACACCTCCCGACCGTCGAGCAGTGCCTCCGTGAAGCGGTGGATCGCCATGTCGGGGCGTTGGCGCGGGCCGTAGACGGAGAAGAAGCGCAACGACACGGTGGGCACCCCGCGCTGGTGGGCGTACGCCCCGACCAGGCACTCGCCCGCCAGCTTGCTCACCCCGTACGGGCTGAGCGGCGCCAACCGGCTCGTCTCGTGCATCGTCTCGAGCGTGGGCCCGTAGACCGACGAGCTCGACGCGTAGACGATGCGCGGCGCATGGGCGACGGCTGCCGCCTCGAGCAGCCTTTGCGTCGCGAGGATGTTGCGCTCCACGTAGGTCGAGAACGCCTCTCCCCACGACGTGCTCACGCCCGGCTCGGCGGCGAGGTGGATCACCGCGTCGACGTCCTCGACGAGAGGCGCGAGGTCCGTCGTCGTCAGGTCCTCGTGCACGAGCGAGAACGCCGGGTTGTGGCGCATGCCCGAGACGTTGCGCAGCTTCGCAGCGGGATCGTAGTTCTCCGTGAGGGCATCGACCCCACGGACATGCCAGCCGTCGCTGAGCAACAGTTCGGCGACGTGGCTTCCGATGAATCCTGCTGCACCGGTAACCAGTGCAAATTTCACGAGACCCCCCCTGGGTCGCGTCAGTCAGGGCTCACGGCCCCGCCCCCAGGTCCCGTGACGTTCAGTTCTCGGTCCAGTGTGGCACCGGTGAATTCCAGATGTCACTCAAATGAACGAACTCGGTGCGAACCGACCCGACCCGCGCCTATCCTGTCGGCACTACAGAGGGGGGAAGATGGATGCGACGTGGTTCGAGCGCGGCGTTCGTCCCGACAGCGTCTCGTCCGCGCTCAAACGAGAAGTGCCCGAGTTGCGCTCTGGCACAGTCGATCTCGTCGACTGCCGCGTGACACGACTCAGGTCGTCCGATGACGGCGAGTGGACGGCCACCTACCTCTTCGAGCTCGCGGGCCCCACCGAGACGCACCGCACGGTGTCGGCGCACGGCACCCTCGTGCCCGACGGCGGCACGGTGCCCCCGACCGGCAGCACCGCACCCTTCGGTGAGGACGGATGGTCGCACTGGCTGCCCGAACTGCGCCTGCACCTCAACGTGTGGTCCGCCGACGCCGGCCTGCCCGGTCTCCAGGCCGTCACCCAGGAGCGGACGGCGCTGCCCCTGCTGCAGCAGCTGCTGGAGGCCCACCGTCCGACCGGTGGCAGGGCGCAGCTCGTCGGCTGCGAGACCTCGGTGCTGACCTACAAGGCAGGTCTCCGGGCGACCGTTTCGTGCGACGTCGCCGTCTCGCCGTCCCACGCGTCGAGCGTCTGGCCCCGCACGGTCGTGGCCAAGGTGCACCGCGTGGACGACGGGCGGGCCTGCCACGAGGTGCTGGAGGCGCTGTGGGCCTCGCCGATGCGCGACAGCCCGGGCCTGCGCATCCCCGAGCCGGTCGGCTACGTCGACGACCTCGGGATCTCGGTGCAGACGCACCTCGACCACCGGGGCACCCTCAAGGACCTCCTCGCCGACGCCTTCTCCGGAGCCCTCGCACCGGCGGATGCGGCCCGAGCCGTCGGCACCACTGCCCGCGGGCTCGCGGCGCTGCACACCAGCGCCGTCTCGACCGGCGCGCCCGTCACGTGGGCCGACGAGCTCGCCGCCGTCGAGGGCAAGCAGGCGAAGCTGGCGGCGCTGCTGCCCTGGCTCGACACGCTGACGGGCGCCGTCCTCACGCGCATCGGCCGCGACGCCTCGCTCGCCGACCCGGACCCGGCCGTCCCGTCCCACGGCAGCCTGCGCCCGGCGCAGGTGCTCGTGCTCGACGCCGGCGGGCTGGGCCTCATCGACTTCGACAAGGCGGCCCAGGCGGAGCCCGCGCGAGACATCGCCATGTTCCTGGTGAAGCTGCGGCACTCGGCGGTCAACAAGACCGGTGGAGAGGTAGCGGCCGGCTCGAACGCCTTCGAGGAGCGCTCGTCGCACGTCGACGCCCTCGCCGACGCCTTCCTCGCCGCCTACCGCGAGCACGCGGCGGTGACGGAGGAGCGCGTACGCGTGTGGGAGGCCCTCGAGCTGTGCTCGCTCGTCCTCAGCGCGGCGAAGAAGATGCTGCCCGACCGGGCCGCCAGCTGCGCGGCGATGCTCGACCGCCACCTGACGGCCCACCTCGTCGCTCGCTAGGTGGTGCCCCCCTCCGATCAGGTCGGTCACGGGCCGGCGTGTTGCCCTGCAGGGCACGGGCCGCGTCATGGCATGCTCCTGCTGCGTGACCGTCCGTCCCCCTGGTTCGACGGTCACGCTCACGCTCCGGCGCACCCCCCCTCCGCCGGAGCCACCGGCGCGGCCCGTCCACCCCCCACCCGGACGGGCTGCGCCACTCTCCGGCGGGAGACCTACAGGGCCGCCTTTTCGGTGGCGAGCAAGAGCGCGATCTCCTCGTGGACGCCGAGCTTCTGCGCCAGTGGCGCCTGCCGATACGCCTGCCGGAGGTGGTCGACTGCGTCTCGGGTCGAGAGGTGGCTCGAGTTAGCAGGGTGCGGATCCGGCGCGGGACTGGCGCCGGCCGAGGCGGCGGGCACCGTGAGCGCCACGCAGGCCGCGACGACGGATGTGGCGGTGCGAAGGCACCTGGGAACCGAGTGCAGGCTGTTGTTCGTCATCCCTCGACGGTCGACCGGCGCCGCCCTCCGGGGAATTCGATCTTTCGCGTACGCGGTTGAACGCATTCCCGCGCCGTGCCCGTGGGCCTAGCCTTGAGGGATGGAGCCGACCGGTGCCATGACGAAGAGCCGCTGGACGCTGACCGACCAGGACGTGGGGGGTCTGCTCGACGTCCTCGAGCCAGGGCCGGCGGTACCGGCCGACGACATCTTCTACCCCGATGTCCTCGCAGGGCTGCGGCGGCTCATCCCGTGCGACGAGCTCAACTTCCAGCTCATGGATGTCGGGGACCAGCGCATCCGCCTGCTCTCCGTCGGCGGCGACGGTGTCGAACGGGAGGAGAACTTCGGCACGGAGGACGACGAGTTCACTCGCCTGTTCTGGCAGGAGTTCTGGAAGTTCGACGGCTGCGCGGGTCCGCTGCTGAGCAACGACTACACGACGGTGCAGCGCAGGTCGGACCGCTGGACCACTCGCGACTACGCCAATACCCCGCTCGGCTCGGTCTTCGTCAACATGCTGGGGATCACCCACGAGGTGCTCGTCCCTTTCACGCCCCATGGCGGCACTGATCGCCGGGTTCTCCTCTTCCGCCACGGCGGTCCTGACTTCAGTGAACGCGAGCTGATGATGCTTCGGCTGGTGCGTCCGCACCTCGCCGAGCTGCATGCCCGTCGCGAGCGCGAGGTGCGGGGCGAGCCGAATCTGACACCACGCCAGTGGGAGATCCTCCGGCAGGTCGCCACCGGCGCCAGCAACGCCCGGATCGCCCGCAACCTGCGGCTCTCGGAGGGCACCGTCCGCAAGCACCTCGAGAACATTTTCCTGCGGTTGGACGTGCTGAGCCGCACGGAGGCGCTGGCTCGGGTCCGGCCCTTCCTCGACGTCGCCTGATCGCGCGGGGTCAGCCGCCCGTGGAGCCGGCGACCTCCGCGCGGTGCTTCGCGAGACGGGTCCACGTCTCGACGACGGTGTCGGGGTTGAGCGACATGGACTCGATGCCCTGGTCGAGCAGCCACTCGGCCAGGTCGGGGTGGTCCGAGGGCCCCTGCCCGCAGATGCCGACGTACTTGCCGCGGTCGCGGCAGGCCTTGATCGCCATGGCGAGCATCTTCTTGACCGCAGGGTCGCGCTCGTCGAAGGAACCGGCGACGAGCGATGAGTCACGGTCGAGACCGAGCGTCAGCTGCGTCATGTCGTTGGAGCCGATGGAGAAGCCGTCGAAGTGATCGAGGAACTCGTCGGCGTTGACGGCGTTGCTCGGGATCTCGCACATCATCACGACCTGCAGGTCGTTCTCGCCGCGGCGCAGGCCGTGCGAGGCGAGCAGGTCGATGACGCCCTTTCCCTCGGCGACGGTGCGCACGAAGGGGATCATGATCTTGACGTTGGTCAGGCCCATCTCGTCGCGCACGTACTTGAGCGCCTCGCACTCCATGGCGAAGCACTCGGCGAAGTCCGACGAGAGGTACCGCGCGGCGCCGCGGTAGCCGATCATCGGGTTCTCCTCGTGCGGCTCGTAGCGCTCGCCGCCGAGCAGCCCGGCGTACTCGTTCGACTTGAAGTCCGACATGCGCACGATGACCGGCTCGGGCGCGAAGGCCGCTGCGATGGTCGCGACGCCCTCGGCGACGCGCTGCACGAAGAACTCGCGCGGCCCGGCATACGCGGCGATGTGCGCCTCGATCTCGGCCTTGAGCGCGGGCTCCTGGTCGTCGAGCTCGAGCAGCGCCTTGGGGTGGATGCCGATCTGGCGGTTGATGATGAACTCGAGGCGGGCGAGTCCGACACCCTTGTTGGGCAGGCGCGAGAACTCGAAGGCCTGCTCGGGGGTGCCGACGTTCATCATGATCTTGACCGGCACCTCGGGCATCTCGTCGAGGGCCGTCTCGGTGACGGTGAACTCGCGCAGCCCCTCGTAGACGAAACCGGTGTCGCCCTCGGCGCACGAGACCGTGACCTCCTGCCCCTCCGTGAGGGCCGAGGTCGCCGAGCCGGTGCCGACCACGGCAGGGATGCCGAGCTCGCGGGCGATGATCGCGGCGTGGCAGGTGCGGCCGCCACGGTTGGTGACGATGGCGCTGGCGCGCTTCATGATCGGCTCCCAGTCGGGGTCGGTCATGTCGGCGACGAGGACCTCGCCCGGCTGGAAGTCGTGCATCGCGTCGATGGACTGCAGCACGCGTACGGCCCCGGCACCGATCTTCTGACCGATGGCGCGACCCTCGACGACCACCGGCCCGCGCTCGTCCATGCGGAAGCGGCGCATCGTCGACCCCGTCTGGCGCGACTGCACCGTCTCGGGACGCGCCTGCAGGATGTAGAGGCCGCCGTCGACGCCGTCCTTGCCCCACTCGATGTCCATCGGGCGCCCGTAGTGCTCCTCGATGCGCAACGCGTGCGTGGCCAGCTCGGTGACGTCCTCGTCGGTGATCGACAGCAGCGGGCGCTGCTCCTCCGGCACCGGCACGAACTCGATGGTGCGCCCGACGCTCGCGTCGGAGGTGTAGACCATCTTCGTCGCCTTGCTGCCGACCCCACGCTTTAGGATCGCCGGGCGGCCCGCGCGCAGCGCCGGCTTGTAGACGTAGAACTCGTCGGGGTTCACGGCGCCCTGCACGACCGCCTCGCCGAGGCCGTAGCTGCTCGTGATGAAGACGGCGTCGCGGAAGCCGGACTCCGTGTCCATCGTGAACATGACACCGGAGGCGCCGATGTCCGAGCGCACCATGCGCTGCACGCCCGCCGACAGCGCGACCACCGAGTGGTCGAAGTCGCTGTGCACGCGGTAGGCGATGGCGCGGTCGTTGTAGAGCGAGGCGAAGACGAGCTTGATGGCGTGCAGGACGTTGTCGATGCCGCGCACGTTGAGGAAGGTCTCCTGCTGCCCGGCGAAGGACGCGTCGGGGAGGTCCTCGGCGGTCGCGCTCGAGCGCACCGCGAAGCTGACCTCGTCGGCGCCGTCGCCGCCCTGTCCGCCGCCCTGCTCGCTGACGAGCCGGTCGAACGCCTCACGGATGTCCTGCTCGAGGTCGGCGGGGAACGCCTGCTCCTCGACCTGCTCGCGGATGCTGGCGCCGACCTCGGCGAGCTTGCGGGTGTCGTCGACGTCGAGGTCCGACAGCAGCGCGTTGATGCGGTCGGCGAGGCCGTCCTCGGCGAGGAAGCGGCGGTAGGCGTCGGCCGTCGTCGCGAAGCCGTCGGGCACGGTGACGCCGGCCTTGGACAGGTGCTGGACCATCTCCCCGAGGGAGGCGTTCTTGCCCCCGACCAGCTCCACATCGCCCAGTCCGAGGTCGGCGAACCTCTTCACGTTCTCGGTCACAGCAGGTCCTTCCGGTAGGTGGTGCGGCTCGGTGGTCGGGTGGGTCTGTGGTTCTTCGGGGGCCGTCAGCCGTTGCCGAGCCGGCGGCTCTGCATGATGACGGCGGCGATCTCCTCGACGGACATCGCGGAGGAGTTGACGACGGGCACCTTGTGCGCGCGGTACATCGCCTCGGCGCGGCGCAGCTCGTAGCTGCACTGGGCGAGGCTGGCGTACCGAGAGCCCGGGCGCCGCTCGCCGCGGACCTGGCTGAGGCGGGCGGCGGTAGACAGCAGTCCGAAGCACTTGGCGGCATACGGCCGGACGGGGCGCGGGAGGTCGCTCGACTCGAAGTCCTCCTCCACGAGCGGGTAGTTCGCGACCTTGATGCCGTGTTGCAGCGCGAGGTAGATCGAGGTCGGCGTCTTGCCGCAGCGCGAGGGTGCGATGAGGATCAGCTGCGCCTGCTCGAGGTTGCGCATGCTCTGGCCGTCGTCGTGCTCCATCGCGTACTCGACCGCCTTCATGCGGGCCTCGTAGCGGCCGACGTCACCGACACCGTGGAGCGCCCCGACGCTGTGGACGGCATTGACGTGCAGGACGTGCTCGACGGTGGCGAGGTGCGACCCGAAGAGGTCGATGAAGGCGCACCGCGTCCGCTGCAGCTCGGCACGGATCTCCTCGTCGGAGACGGTGGAGAAGACGAGCGGCGTCACGGTGTCGGTCATGGCGGCGTCGAGCTCGGCGACGACCTGGCGCGCCTGCTCGACCGTCGTGATGAACGGGATCTTGCGCCGGGTGAAGCTCACCGACGGGAACTGCTGGAGCATCATGTTCCCGAGCGTCTCCGCAGAGATGCCGGTGCCACCGGCGAGGAAGAAGGCCGGGGTCGGCTGGGGCGAGGACGCGGGCGTCGTCGATGAGGCCACGAGAGGAACTGTGGCACATCGTGACGTACGACTCGTCCCACGCAAGGCGCCGATGTGACCCACGACTCAACCGACTTCCATGGGTCGAGACCACCACCATCAGGTATGCCGTCGCGCAGCGCCCGTGGGGTCCAGCCCCCAGGGCACGTGGACGCCATCCCGAGGTCCGACGATTCCGCCAGCGCGAAGTCCTGTCACGGCGGATGTCACAACTGGCGGCCCGTCGGCGTCTGGATGTCGAAACCGGATGGAACCGACAGCAGGAGGACGACATGACCGACTCGACCCGCATCCCCGCCGCCCCGATCACCGGCCTAAGGGGGCCGTCCTCAAACGCATCGCACGCGCGGCACTTGGGCGCGTGCCGAGCTCCCTCGGCGTCTACTGGCACAACCAGAAGGTGCTCATGGGGATGACCGCCGTCGGCGGCAAGGTGCAGAAGTGGGACGCGTGCGACGAGCAGCTGAAGTCCTTCGCCCACATGGCGGTCGCCTCGCAGGTCGGCTGCAGCTGGTGCCTCGACTTCAACTACTTCGAGGCCCACAACAAGCACCTCGACCTGGCGAAGGCGCACGAGATCCCGAGGTGGCGAGAGTCGGACGCCTTCTCCCCGCTCGAGCGCGAGGTGCTGGCGTACGCCGAGGCGATGACCGGGACGGAGCCGACGGTGACGGACGAGATGGTGGCCTCGTTGCTCGCCCAGCTCGGTGAGGCCGCGGTCGTCGAGCTCACGGCCGTCGTCGCCTTCGCCAACTTCACGACCCGCGCGAACGTCGCTCTCGGCATCGAGTCCGACGGCTTCGCGACCGCGTGCGGTCTGAAGCCACTTGCGGGGCGGCCGGCCGTAGGGTCGACGCCGTGACGCAGAACGACGACCCGTTCATGGCCAACCGCGGGCTGCTCTTCACGGTGGCCTACGAGATGCTCGGGTCGGCGGCCGACGCCGAGGACATCGTGCAGGAGACGTGGCTGCGGTGGGACGCCATCGGCGACGACGGGCGAGGAGACGTGGAGCACCCGCGCGCGTTCCTCGTGCGGATGGTGACCCGCAAGGCACTTCACCGGCTCCGGGCGAACGCCCGTCGGCGCGAGGACTACGTCGGCGCCTGGTTGCCCGAGCCCCTGCTCACGGCCCCCGACCTGGCCGAGGACGCCGAGCTCGCCGAGAGCGTCTCCATGGCGATGCTCACCGTGCTCGAGACGCTGACGCCCACCGAGCGGGCGGTCTTCGTGCTGCGCGAGGTGTTCGACACCCCCTACGACGAGATCGCCGACGCCGTCGGCAAGTCCGCGGCCGCGGTCCGTCAGATCGGGCACCGCGCGCGTGACCACGTCGCGGCACGCCGGCCGCGGATGGACGTCGGGCGTCGCGAGCAGCAGGAGGTGGTGGAGCGGTTCCTCGCGGCCGTCACCGGTGGCGAGCTGCAGGCGCTGCTCGACGTCCTCGCCCCCGACGTGGTGCTCGTGGCCGACGGCGGCGGCGTGGTCCAGGCGGTCGTCAACCCGGTGGTCGGTGCGAAGAAGGTCGCCAACCTGCTGCGCCCGTTCGGCAGGCTCGCACCGGGGGCGCAGATCCTGCCGGTGCTGCTCAACGGCGCCGCCGGTGCGCGAATCGTCGGCACCGACGACGGCTACGACACGGCGATCAGCTTCGTCGTCGAGGACGGCCGGATCAGCCGCATCTACGCCGTGCGCAACCCGGCCAAGCTCGGCCAGATCGACATCGAAGTGACCATCAGCCGGTAGGTGCGAAGGAGATGCGGTTCCCGGAGCACCGACGAGGCGGCGGCTCACGGCTCGATGACGTCCGGCGCACCGGGTGCTGTCGGCGCGTGGAGTGACCGCGTCTCACAGCGCGCCGAAGCGAGGCTGTGCTCAGTCGGCCGGGCCCTGCCCAAGAGAATGAGCATCGCCTCGGCGCGCGACCGCGCACCCACGATGCGCATCAGATGCGCGACGTCCCCCGCCACCGTGCGCACCGAGACGCCCAGCTCACGCGCGACGACGGCATCCTTGGCCCCGAGAGCCATCCGCCGTGCGATGTAGCACTGTCGCGGTGTGAACGGTGGGGCTCCGCCCGGAGCGAGCCCGGGCGTGGAGTTCGCCCAGGTCCGCTCCCAGATATCCGTAACCCTGCGCACCACGTCCAGGGATGTGGTGAACCAGGCGGTCGGTGCCCCGAAGTCGTCGATGGGGCCGGGGACGATGGCTGCTGCCCCGTCGATGAGCAGGAAGTGTGTCCGCGCCGGGCCGAAGCGGACCTCGGGGATCTCCGAGGTGAGAAGCGGATAGAGCTCGAGCGAACGGCGGTTGGTGAGCAGCTGGGTGTCCAGCCCACGTCGACGCGATCGCTCGGTCAGCTCCATGACCGTGCTTGCCGGCTCGAAGTGCACCACCTCCTGCATGTTCCACACGCTCACCCGCACCGACGCCTCCAGACCGACCATGGCCTGCTCGACCTGCGCCAGCCCGGTGCCGAACCGACGAAAGCCCGAGGGTGCCCTGTCCCGCTGCCACGCTGCCACGCTGTGGCGGACGACGCTCGCCAGCTCCTCCACAGCGGAGTCGAGGCCCGGATCTCCTCCTGACCGCGCCATCTGGCTATCGCTCACGTGCTCCCCAAGTGCGACATCGACCCCGGTGCCGGAGCCTGCGTCCTGGCCTCCGCACTACCGTGGACAAACTACCGGCGTGCTCGGACGGTGCGCGTGTGACAGACGGTCGAGGGCCTCGGCAAGAGCCGTTGCACGATCCTGCAACCCGGACACGTGACCGTGTCTTGTGAGTGGCGTCATTGCTATCTTCGCGCCACATTGACCGGACGACGTCAGGTCGCTGGTCGCAGGAACGGCAGGAGAGCTCAGACATGGTGTTTCGCAGGTTGGCCACCGCCGCGGTGGCAGGAGCAGTGTGCACGCTGGTTGCGGGGGTCGGCCCTGCTGGAGCCGTGACGGATCCCGGTGGGGGCTCCGGTTGTGGCGACGTCGCCGTCAGCCAGTCGTACACGTCGGGCTACGTGAACATCAGCTTCCAGACCTACTGCTCCTTCGACGTGTACGGCATGGAGCACAACTTCACGGGGCAGCGCAACGGCACGGCCGTGATCACCAAGAGCGCCCAGTACTGCCGGTCTGCGAGCAACACGCTGAGGAACTGCACGAAGACGATCTCCATCCCGGACCCCGCCGGCACCCAGAAGTTCCAGGCACTGGACGAGTGGTTCGTCTGGCAGAACCCCTACACCAACCGCACGATCGCTTCCGGCAAGACCTTCTCCAACGTCTTCTACCACTGAGACAGCGCCGAGTCGTCGGGGGAGCGGACGGCAAGCCGTCTGGTGCTGCGCGCAGACGCAGCACCAGACGGTTCAGCACTCGATCACGTTGACGGGGCCCGGGACGGCGGCTTCTTCCCGACCGGCGTCACGGGCTTCGCCCCCGGCTTCCAGATCGCCGTCTTCGCCTTCGTCGGGCTCGCGCTCGTCGGGACGACCGCCGCCGAGACCAAGAAGGCCGAGCGGACGCTGCCAAGACGATCAACCCGATCCCGATCCGGATCATGCTCTTGTCCGTGGGCGCGCTCGTCGTCATCATGGCCGTCACGCCGTGGCGGCAGATCGTGGCCGACACGTCGCCGTTCGTCGGCATGTTCAGCCTTGCCGGCCTCGGCATGGCCGCGTCGCTCGTCAACTTCGTCGTGCTCACCTCGGCCGCGTCGTCCACGAACTCCCGCATGTACTCGGCGCCGCGGATGATCTACGGCCTCGCCCTCGAGAGCGACGTGCCGTCGCGGTGCGCCGGCTGACGAGCCGCAAGGTGCCCGCGAGCGCCCTGGTCTTCTCGGGCGCGTTCCTGCTCGGCGGGGTCGCCCTGCTCTACGCCGGCACCTCGATCATCGAGGCCTTCACCGTCGTCACGACGATCTCGGGGCTGCTGTTCATGTTCGTCTGGACGATGATCCTCGTGTCCTGCTTGGCCTACCGCCGGAAGCACCCGGAGCGGCACGCGGCCTCGAGCGTCCGCATGCCGGGCGGCATCCCGACGGTGTATGCCGTCGTCGCCTTCTTCGCGTTTCTCTCTGGGCCCTGACGCAGGGGGCCGACACCCTGCACGCGCTGCTCGTGACGCCGGTGTGGTTCGCGGTCCTCGGCATCGGGTGGGCCGTCGTGCGCCGCCGACCGCACCACCTGGAGCCGTACGAGGAGTTCCGCCGTTCGCTGGGCTCGACCCACGACAGCGAGGCAGCGCAGTCCCGCTGACCCGCCCGCCGTCACGTCGGCCTACCCTCCACCATCGGCGAAAGTGCTTGGATGACGGACATGGAGCACGTCGACGCCAGGACCGAGACCGACCCCTCGGAGCACGGTGCTGCCGTGTCCGACCCGCGCGACCCTGCCGAGCGCGAGCCGACCGAGATCAGCTACTCCGAGCACTTCTTCGCCGCTCGCCCGCAGCCGCTGCGGATGCGACCGCGGGCCCGCCTGCGCGCGCAGGGCACCCCCGAGCCGAGCGAGCGCGTCGGCGAGCCCGTCGGCACCAACCCGGCATACGTCGCGTGGCTGCGACGGGAGTCGATGCTCGCGGACGCGAAGGCGATCGCCGCCCAGTTCTCCGGCAAGGGGTCGATGTGGCAGAACCCCTACGCGCGACCCAACCCCGTCGCTGCGGTGCAGGCGGCACCCGTGTGGTTCACGGCATACCCCATCTCGATGGTGACCAAGGGCGGCACGTCGTTCCTGGGCACCCTCGCCGACCCCGACCTCTGGGACGTCTTCGCGCAGATCGGCATCCGCGCCGTGCACACGGGCCCCGTCAAGCGGGCGGGCGGGCTCTCCGGCTGGGACCCCACCCCCAGCGTGGACGGGCACTTCGACCGCATCTCGACGCAGATCGACGCGGCGTTCGGCACCGAGGACGAGTACCGCTCGATGTGCGACGTCGCGGCGTCGCACGGCGGCACGATCATCGACGACATCGTCCCCGGCCACACCGGCAAGGGACCGGACTTCCGCTTGGCGGAGATGAACGTCGGCGACTACCCCGGCATCTTCCACATGGTCGAGATCGACCCCGCCGACTGGCACCTGCTCCCCGAGGTGCGCCCCGGGCGCGACTCGGCCAACCTCGACGGCGAGGCGGAGGCGGCCCTGGAGAGGGCCGGCTACATCATCGGCCGGCTGCAGCGCGTCATCTTCTACGCGCCCGGCGTCAAGGAGACGAACTGGTCCGCGACCGGCGAGGTCGTCGGCGAGGACGGCGTCACGCGCCGCTGGGTGTACCTGCACTACTTCAAGGAGGGGCAGCCCTCCATCAACTGGCTCGACCCGACCTTCGCCGGCATGCGCCTCGTCATCGGCGACGCCCTCCACTCGATGGGCGACCTCGGCTCGGGGGGCCTGCGGCTCGACGCGAACGGCTTCCTCGGCGTCGAGAAGTCGAGCGAGGGCGAGGCCGCCTGGTCCGAGGGCCACCCGCTCTCCGAGGCGGCCAACCAGCTCATCGGCTCGATGGTGCGCAAGGTCGGCGGCTTCAGCTTCCAAGAGCTCAACCTGACCGTCGACGACATCCGCGTCACCGCCGAAGCCGGTGCCGACCTCTCCTACGACTTCGTCAACCGGCCCGCCTACCACCACGCGCTCGCCACCGCCGACACCGAGTTCCTGAGGCTGACCCTCAACATCTCGCTCGAGTCCGGCGTGCACCCCATCTCACTCGTCCACGCCCTCCAGAACCACGACGAGCTCACCTACGAGCTGGTCCACTTCGAGACGCTGCACCACGACGACCTCTTCACCTTCCACGGCGTCGAGGTCACCGGTGCCGCACTGGCCGCGCACGTGCGGGGCCAGCTGGTCGAGCACCTCACCGGCGAGGCCGGACCGTACAACGCGATCTTCACGACCAACGGGATCGCGTCGACCACGGCGACCGTCATCGCGGCCGCGCTCGGCTACCGCGACCTCGACGTCGTCGACGGGCTCGACATCGACAACATCCGGCAGGCCCACCTGCTGCTCGCGATGTTCAACGCGCTCCAGCCCGGCGTGTTCGCATTGTCCGGGTGGGACCTCACGGGAATGACCACGGTCGACCGCGACGAGATCGGTCACCTCCTCGCCACCGGTGACACGCGGTGGCTCCACCGCGGGGCCTACGACCTGATGGACTACCGGCCCGACCTCGCGCAGTCGGCCTCCGGCATGCCGCGTGGCCGGTCGCTCTACGGGTCGCTCCCGGCCCAGCTCGACGACCCCGACTCGTTCGCGTCCCGGCTCACCCACGTCCTGCGGGTGCGTGAGGCATCGGGCATCGCCACCGCGACCCAGATCGAGGTGCCCGCCTGCAGCCACCCGGGAGTGCTCGTCATGGTGCACGACGACCTGCCCGGCGTGCTGCGCCAGGCCACGGTGCTCAACTTCAGCGCCGACCCGGTCGACGTGCGGGTCACGAGCAACCACTTCACGCCCGGGTGGAGCGTCGTCGACGAGCTCACCGGCGAAGAGCTCGGCGAGGTCGACGAGCTGCACGGCCTCGACCTCTCGCTCGAGGCCCACCAGGGCCGGTTCCTCACGTTCAGCGCGGGCGCCGCTGGGGCCGAGTGAGCGCCGTCGACGGGCGACGTCGCCCGCAGCGCAGACCAGCGGCAGGGCGGGCAGGTCACTGCCAGGGACCCGGCCGGGTGGGGGCAGGACCTCAGACGTAGTAGCCCCAGAAGGCGCCGGTCTCGTCCTTCTGCAGCTGGATCCCGTCGGGCTCTTCGAGCCGGAAGCCGACGCTCATGAGGACCTCCTCGTAGAGGTCTGCGTCGCCCGACGCGACGGTGTGCACCGTCGGCCTGTCGGGCCCCGCGGTCGTGTGCCAGGCATGGCAGTAGAAGAACGGCCCTCCCTGGCTCTCGTCGCGCAGCTCTTGGGCGTCGCCGCGGCTACCGGACACGACCTGGATCAGGTCGGGCTGGATCAGGAGCCACGCCCCGGCATCGCCGGTCGGTACATGCCCGACCATGTCCGACGCGTCGCGCCACCCGGGCCCGGAGAAGAGGTTGACGACAACCAGGCGGCGCATCAACGGGGGAAGCTCATCCGTGCCATCGCTGTCGGACCCTCCGGTAGTGGTGTGTGCGGGCTGGATCGGCGGACGTCGCGCCACCTAGCCACGGCGGTGGCCCCGGATGCTGCGCTGGAGACGGAGGTCGTCACGCAGCCTCGTGGGGACCGGCAGGCTGAGGGCGGCAAGCTCCGCCGCGTATCGCTCCATCGCCACCAACAGCGACTCGTGCGCAGACGCCAAGGACCGTGGTGGCACGGCGACACCTCGCAGCTGCCTCACCTCATGGCGAGCACGGCGCAGGTCCTCGGCCAGAACCGTCAGCGAACGGCTACGGGGCGTTGGTGGGTCGTCGGACACTCCAGACCTCGACTCCCCCGCGGCCCGAGACTTTTCCGGTGTGCGAGACGTTCCCATGCTAGTCCGCCATGTCACCGAGCGGGTGCGTCTGCTCGGTTCGACCCTCACGCGCCGTCGTCGACGTCGAGCAACGTCGGCGTGTGACGTCGTCCCCTGTGGCGACCTACCTCAGGGTCCCGGTGACCCATGTTCGTGGCTTGACGGTCGGTGCACACTGAAGTGAGGTCGCCCGACGCCAACCCGGCCGTTGCGTTGTCGTTCCCGCGACGGACTGGAGTCGACGATGAGCTCGCCACCTGAGGGCCCTGACCGCGAACTGCCCGACTGGGCTCTGGCGCAGGCCATGCACGGACGCGAGGAGGCCGACGACCTCGGCCGGGATGAGCGGGCACGGCTGCTCGTGCAGGCCGTGGAGAACGAGCGCCACGACGACGAGGACGACGAGGACCAGGGCGGCGAGGGATAGTCGCACCGGCAGAGGGATTGCTGCTGCGCCCCATCGCGCGGCTTGATCTGCGCCACGTATCCGCAGGTCAGAGAGCTGGCGGGGGACTCGAACCCGGGTCTGCTGCACGAACTGGTGACAGGTTGGGTCAGGCTGCCTGAATGGCAGGTGTGGTCATGATGGTCTCGAACTCGATAGGGGTCGATCGGCCCAGAGCGTCCTGACGGCGTTGGCGGTGTTGTCACCGGCTGCCCCGACCTTGCCCATCGAACCGACGATGCCGTGGCCGTGTAGGGCGTGGACGAGCTCCTTGACCTGAACTGCGATCCGCGATCGGTGTGCGGGATGCAGCCGGCGACCTGCCCGCGGCGGGCAACCGCGCTGGCGAGGGCGTTGACGGCCAGCCGCGACTTCATCCGGTCGCTGATGGAGTAGCCGACGATCCGGTTGGAGTAGACGTCCTTGACCGCGCAGAGGTAAAGCTTGCCCTCGCCGGTGCGGTGCTCGGTGATGTCCGAGCCACAGCCGGTTGGGCGCGGCGGCGGTGAAGTCGCGTTTGACGAGGTCGTCATGGACCGGTGGCCCTGGCTTCTTGCCGTCCTTGCCGCGCTTCTTGCCGAACGCGCTCCACCAGCCGTTGGCCGAGCAGACCCGCCACATCGTCCGGTCGCAGGCCTGCTGGCCGGCGTCGCGGGCCTTGTCGGCCAGGTACCGGTCGCCGAACTCCGGGTCGTCCCGGTGGGCGTCGAACAGCGCGTTGGCCAGGTGGGCCTCGGCCCGCTCGGCCTTCGTGACCGGCGCAGCGAGCCAGCGGTAGTAGGGCTGGCGGGCGATCTTCAGGACCCGGCACGTCAACGCGACGGGGATCTCGTCGGCGGCGAGCTCACGGACGAGCGGGTACCTCATCTTCCCGCAGGTTCGCCTGGGACAGGTAGGCCGCGGCCCGTCGAAGCACCTCGTTCTCCTGCTCGAGCAGACGGATGCGTTTCCTGGCCTCGCACAGCTCAGCATTCTCGGTCGCGGTGGTTCCCAGCTTGACGCCGTCCTCGACGTCGGCGTCACGCATCCAGTTGCGAAGGCAGGACTCGGCGATGCCGAAGTCGGCTGCGATCTGTTTGAGCGACTGGCCCGGCTCGCGACTGTCGGCGACGTTCACGACGTCGTCACGGAACTCTCTCGGGTAGGGCTTGGGGAGGGTGCACATCCTTCCAGCGGCGCCTCGTGGCGCCACAGATCAGATGTCACCTATTCGTGCAGCAGTCCCATTACCGCAGACTTGGCACCAGCGCGCCGGACACCACGTCTTGGTAGAAGTGCACACTAGGTCCCTGTGCAACGTTGGCGAGTGTGTCCACGTGGGTGGCGAAAACCACCACCAGCCCCTTGTCCGGGACCGCTTCGATGAGCTGCCCGCCGAACCCAAGGGCTGCGTACGCGGGGTGGCCGCCGGCGGTGGTGACCCACCACTGGTACCCATAGCGGTCCGCACCTTGGGTTCCCGGTACGTCCACCTGCCCGGTGGTGGCCTCCTGCACCCAGCTCTGGGGCACGATCTGTTTGCCCTGCCACGTGCCCTGGTCGAGGTAGAGCTGCCCCAGCTTGGCCATGTCCCGGGCCCGCAGCTTCAGAAAGGAGGCCCCGTAGTTGATGCCTTGGTGGTCGACCGGCCAAGCGAACTGGGCCTTGTCGTAGGCCGCGGCCGAGGCCTTGACCAGGAGCGGCTGCGCGGCGCCGCTCATCTCGATGCCCAGTGGCCCGAACAGCTTCTCGGTCGCGTAGTTCAACACGGAGCGGTGGGTGGCTCTGGCCAGGATCGCCGCCAGTAGGTGCGAGCTGGCCGAGGAGTAGGCGAATACGCCGGGCTTCCCGATGACGCCCTGCCGCAGGATGCCCTCGACGAAGTGGTCGCTCTGGATCCACGCCCCGACCGAGCTGTCAGGTAGGTCGGCGTCCAGACCCGCCGTCATGGTCAGGAGCTGGCGCAGCTTGATGCGCGCCACCGCCGGACTCATCACGCTTCGTTCCTTGGGAAGCAACTCGCCCAAGGTCTGGTCGAGGCTTTTCAGGGAACCGTCGGCCAAGGCGATCCCCATCAGGGTCCCCACGACGCTCTTGGTGACCGAGTGCACGTTGTGGGTGTCGTCCGGCGTCGAGGCTCGGTACTCCTCATGGACCGGCGCACCGCAGACGTAGACCAGCACGGCCCGCAGTTCGCGGAGCTGATAGTCGCTCAGCAGGGCCAGCTGCTCCCTGAGGGCGGCGGAGATTCTCGCCTCCAATGCTTGGCGCTGCACGTCTCCTGCGGGACACGGCGCCAAGGAGGACGCAGGGTGCGGAGCGAGGGAGTCGCCCGTACAGCCAGTCACAAGCAGCAGCCCCACCACCAGTCCGGCAACCCCAGCGACACGGCGCCCCCGAGCGCGCGCGGCGGATCGCGCCCCAATGGAATCCGGCCAGGCGGCGGCAGTACTGGCTGCGGCTGCTCCTGCGTGCCGCGTTCGGTGAAAGACGAGCATGTCCTCGTCGGCGGGCCCCGCGCGGAACACAGGGCCCGCGACCCAGCACAGGAAGTTCCTGAGTCGCACTCTTCGAGTCTCCTCCACCTGCGCCGCTCGCGTGCCTGGTTTGGTCAGCCCGTTGTGGTGTCGATAAAGGCGTCCGTCGCGCGCCCTAGGGGCAGCTCGGTCCCAGCCGCTGCAGTCTGCGGCTGACCGTTTGGGTGTTGACACGAGGACAGTACGGCGGTGGATCGCAGCGGGCCGGCTCAAGGCCTACCGCACCGGGCCGAGGATGTAGCGCGTCGACATCGAAGAGGTCGACCGTCTCCTTCGGCCCGTTCCCGACTACGCGGACACTGGGAGCTAGCGAATCCCGCCCGTCAGGCCTCGGGCTCGCACTGGCCAGACGACTGAGCAGGGCCGCGGCCTCGTCGACCCTCGGGTGCCGGCGGTGCTGGAGTCGGTGGACCCGCTCCGTGGCCTCGCCACGGCCGAAAATGGTGGGCAAAGCGGTGGGTGACGCAAGTCGGAGTGCGACTCGCACCACGTTTCCGCAGGTCAGAGAGCTGGCGGGGGGACTCGAACCCCCAACCACCTGTTTACAAGACAGGTGCGCTGCCAATTGCGCCACGCCAGCACGCCCGCGACGCAGACGCCGCGGACGGGCGAAAGCGTAACCGAGGCGGACGGCATACGCCCAAAAAGAGGGGACGGCCCCGCGCAACCCAGGGGTTGGTCGCGCGAGGCCGTCCGGTTCAGTTCTACCAGCAACTCAGGGCAGTCGCAGGACCTGCCCCACGAAGATGAGGTTCGGGTTGGAGACGCGGGAGGCGTTGGCCTTCCAGAGCGCCTTCCAGCCGCCGGCGACGTGGTAGCGCGCGGCGATCTTGCCGAGGGTGTCCCCGCTGCGCACGGTGATGCGCGCACCCTTGCCGGTCGACACGGCGGGCTTGGCGTAGGACTTCTTCTTGACGACCTTCTTGACGACCGGCTTCTTCGCCGCGACCGGCTTGCGCACCGTGGAGCGCGAGACCGGTGCGGAGGTGGCGCCACCGTTGGCGCGGGTGAGACCGGCGCGCTTCGAGCACACGGGCCAGGCACCCGGGCCCTGCGACGCGAGCACGCGCCGCGCGACGGCGATCTGCTCGGCCTTGGTCGCGAGGTCGGCGCGCGGGGCGTAGGCGCGGCCACCGTAGCCGGCCCACGTGCTCTGCACGAACTGGAGGCCTCCGTAGAAGCCGTTGCCCGTGTTGATAGACCAGTTGCCGCCGGACTCGCACGCGGCGACGCGGTCCCAGACGGAGGCGGCCTTGGCCGACCCCGCGGTCGTGATGCCGCCGACGATGGTGGCGGCTCCGGCGATCCCGACTCCTGCGATGCGCTGCTTGACCGAGATCTTCTTGGCGGCAGCGTGCTTGGAAAGGTACTGCATGAGGTTGTTCCTTCCTGACGCGCGCCTGCGGGGTTAGCTGTCGGGTTAGGGCGTCAGGTGCCCCGTCGCTCGCGCGACCTCACCCCAAGGCCAGATCTCGTCCTCTTGTCATGCGCTCGAACACACATGCACTCACTGGCCACACTGGGTCCCCCGTCCTCGCCCGGCCCACGGGTGTGGGCTGCATCCCTGGCTGGCGAGGCTCGGCGCACGCAGGGAACGGTTCTCTTGATGGGTGTCCATGTGAAGTTGTGGAGCGTTCGTGTGGAGCCGGACGCCAGGAAAGCGGCACGAGGTCTTCGCATGGATCGCCCTTGTTCCCGTGAGGGTGGGAGCCGCCGAGCACAGACGGTACGTGACGCCTGCAGCGCCGCACAAGGCAACCCGAGATAGTTTCGTGATCTTTTCGCGATACGAGCGAGATCTGGAGGCCGAGGTCGCTACCGTCAGCGGCCGAGCGGGTTGCTCCCGAAGGGTGCCCAGGTGAGGCTCTCACCGGCCTGCAGCGCGACGAGCGCGACGACGACGCCGGCGACGGCGAGCACCAGGGTGACCGCCTGGTTGGCGATGCCGGCGGGCACGATCCGGCGCGCCATCGAGCGCGACCCGCGACGCAGCGACGCCCCTCCGGGCCCCCACCAGAGCACGAGCAGACCGACGGCGCCGCCGACGGCCAGCGTGAGCGGCGCGCCCGGCCCGAGCTCGGTGCCCTGCGTGCCGGCGAGCAGCAACGCGACCGCGTAGATGCTGGCCAGTGCGACCGCGACGGGGAGCAGGAGACCGACGGCCGTCGCCACGGTGCCGACGACGAGGTGCCAGGGGCTCGAGACGACCGCGAAGGGCACGTCGCTGCGCCTGCGGCCGTAGTCGTAGCGGCGCAGCACGAGTGCCGTCACCGAGCGGTCGGTGGCGCGGGCGAGCGCCGAGAGCACGACGAGCGCGACGAGCGCTGCGCCCGGCCAGGCCATGAGTGCCCCCGTCCAGGCGACCGCGACGGCCGCGAGCAGCCCGCTACGCATCGGCAGCCCGATGCGAGGGTCTCCCTCGCGCTCGACGACCTCGTCGTCGCCGTCCCACTCGTCCTCGGGCCAGTAGTCGGAGGCGCCGTGTCGCTCGTCGTAGACCTCCGCGCCGCCCCAGTCGCCGTCGGGCTCGTCGTCCCACCTGCCTGCGTATGCCGCCTGCCCGGGTGCCGCCGCCGGCACCCCGCTCGGGGGTGGTGCCCACCGCGCAGGGTCGGCTGCGGGCTGGACGGCCGTCGCGCCGACCGGTGGCATGACGGCGGTGCTGTGCCCTTCGACGACCTGGGTGTCCCCCGGCCCCGACGGTGGGGCACCGGCTCGGCCGGTGTCCCAGACCCCACCGCTCGGCGTCGGCACGGTCGCGGCGCGTCCGGCGGCGTACAGCTCGAGGGCTGCGAGCACCTCGTCGGCGTGGGGTCGGCGCGACGGGTCGGGCGAGAGGGACGCGCGCAGCAGCGGGACCAGGCGCGGGTCGACGCCCTCGAGATCGACGTCACCCGCGCGGACGCGTGCGAGCACGGCGTCCATGCGGGCGCGGCCGAACGGCGGGCGCCCCGACGCGGCATACGTGATCGTGGCGGCCCAGCCCCACCAGTCGGTGGCGTCGGTGATCGCGGCCCCCTCGACGAGCTCGGGCGACAGGTAGCCGGGCGTGCCCATGACCAGGCCGCCCACCGTGTGGCGCACGTCGTCCTGCAGGTGGGCGATGCCGAAGTCGATGAGCACCGGCTCGCCGTCCTCGATGAGGACGTTGCCCGGCTTGATGTCGCGGTGCACGACACCGCACGCGTGGATGGACCGGACCGCCTCGGCGATGCCGCGCGCGACGCGCACCAGCTGCGCCGGTTCCATGGGCCCGTGGTCCTCCACGACCTCGTCGAGGGCGGGACCGGGCACGTAGCGGGTGACGATGTAGGGACGCGGGGCCATGACGTCGGCGTCGATGACGGTGGCGACGCGGGCGTCGCGGATGCGCGAGAGCGTCTCGACCTCGCGGGCGAGCCGCTGGCGGGCGTCGGCGTCGTGCGCGACGTGGGCCCGCAGGACCTTGATGGCGACCGCGCGACCGCGCGGGTCGAGGGCGAGGTGGACCACACCCATGCCGCCCTCGCCGATCTCCTCGATGAGGCGGTAGCGCCCGATGCGCGGGGCGGTTCCCGGGCCGCCGGGTGCGCCCACGGGCACACCGCCGGTGCGTGCGCCGGCGCGCGGGCTGGGAACCCGCTCGGTCCGGTCGTACGCAGTCATGCCCCTACGGTATGCGACCAACCCGTGCACGCCGGAACCCCGCGACAGCGTGCCGCGGTTGTCCTGGTTCGTCCGGCCTGTCGTGGCAGGCCTGCCGCCCGCTGAGGCGGCCTGCGTCAGCGTGGCATCTCGTCGGCGCGTCGGCTGGTCGGCGCCCCTGTGTCAGCTCGTGATGTAGTCGCGCAGCTGGTCGCGCTCGGACTGCAGCTCGGACAGGCGGTGCTTGACGATGTCGCCGATGCTGACGATCGCCGCGAGGCGGCCGTCGGCGTCGACGATGGGCACGTGGCGCACCCGCATCTCGGTCATCGTGCCGGCGAGGTCGGCGATGTTGTCGCTCGCCTGGCCCGTGGTCACGTCGCTCGTCATGATCTGCGAGACGGGTGCGTCGAGGATGCTCGGGCCGGTGCCGTGCAGGTGACGCACGATGTCGCGCTCGCTCACGATGCCGTCGACAGCCCCACCATCGGTGCTCACGACCACGGCGCCGATACCGTGCTCGTCGAGCAGGGCGAGCAGGGTCGCCACGGTCTCGTCGGGCTTGATGGTGATGACCTCGCTGCCCTTGTTGCGCAGCACGTCGGAAATCTTCACGGCGACTCCTTCACCTCGGCGCGTTGCCCTCGGCGGTCGTGCGACGACCGCCAGAGATGCCCTGACTTGACCCTAGAGCGGGACCGCATCGGGCGCCACCGTTCCGTCGTTAGAGTGAGACCGAATCGCCGTGCCCTCGTCGTCCGGACTGCCCCGGGAGGGTACGCACCGGGTTGAGTCCCCCTCGAACCGCAGGAGCTGATTGGGTGCCGTCCGAAAGTCCGACCTTCGATCTCGTCATCGCGGCGAACCGGCTCCCTGTCGACAAGGTCGTCACTGACGCCGGGGAGGTCGAATGGCGCCGCAGCCCCGGCGGCCTCGTGACCGCGATGGAGTCCGTCATGCGCAGCCAGCCCGGCGCCTGGGTCGGTTGGGCCGGCGACGCGGGCGAGGCTCCCGAGCCGTTCGACGAGGACGGCATCCACCTGCACCCCGTCGCGCTGTCGGCCGAGGAGGTGCGCGACTACTACGAGGGCTTCTCCAACGACACCCTGTGGCCGATCTACCACGACGTGATCGTGCCGGCGACGTTCCACCGCGAGTGGTGGGCCGCCTACCGCGCCGTCAACGAGCGGTTCGCGCATGCCATCGCCGAGGTGGCAGCCGAGGGCGCCCGCGTCTGGGTGCAGGACTACCAGCTGCAGCTCGTGCCGGCGCTCGTGCGCAAGCTGCGCCCCGACGTGCGCATCGGCTGGTTCAACCACATCCCGTTCCCGCCCGTCGAGCTCTTCGCGCAGCTGCCCTGGCGCACCCAGCTGCTCGAGGGGCTGCTCGGCGCCGACTTCCTCGGTTTCCAGCGCCAGGCGGACGCCCGCAACTTCGTGCGCGCCTGCCGCCAGCTCCTCGGCGCACCGACCAAGCGTGACCTCGTCACCGTGGAGGGCCAGCACCGTCGCGTCCGCGCCGCAGCGATCCCGATCTCCGTCGACTTCCGGGGGCTCGAGGAGCTCGCCAAGCGGCCCGACGTCATGGCCCGGGCCCGAGAGATCCGCGAGAGCCTCGGCAACCCCGACGTGCTGATGCTCGGGGTCGACCGCCTCGACTACACCAAGGGGATCCGGCACCGGCTCAAGGCCTACGAGGAGCTGCTCTCGGAGCGCCGTCTGGGGCCCCCCGACGTCACCCTCGTGCAGGTCGCGACCCCGAGCCGTGAGCGCGTCGAGGCCTACCGGCAGCTGCGCAACGAGATCGAGCAGACGGTCGGGCGCATCAACGGCGAGCTCGGCCAGATCGGCGCCCCGGCGGTGCACTACCTGCACCACTCCTACCCCCGCGAGGAGATGGCAGCCCTCTTCCAGGCGGCCGACGTCATGCTCGTCACGCCCCTGCGCGACGGCATGAACCTCGTGGCCAAGGAGTACGTCACCTGCCGACACGACCTCGGCGGGGCCCTCGTGCTCTCGGAGTTCACCGGTGCCTGGCACGAGCTGCACCAGGCCTTCGCCTGCAACCCCCACGACATCGAGGGCCTCAAGCAGACGATCCTCCGCGCGATCAACACGCCCGCCAAGGACAAGCAGCGCATCATGAAGGCGCTGCGCCGGAGGGTGGCCGACCACGACGTGCAGCGCTGGGCCGCCCGCTACCTCGCCGCGCTCGACGCGGCTCCCGACCAGCCCACCCCCGAACCACGCGGCCGCTCCACCGCGCACACCGAGACGCCGCCTCTCATGCCCTCCCCGAACGAGCAGACCCGCGCTGCAGGGCAGTCCGGTTCGTCGCAGACCGGGTGGCGCTCATGAGCGCCGAGGTGCCGAGCAGCGAGGTGCTCGAGCGCGCGGCCGGCGCGTCGACGCTGCTCGTGGCCACCGACTTCGACGGCGTGCTCGCGCCCTTCGAGGCGGAGCCGATGGACGCCGCCCCGCTGCCGGGCACCATGGACACCCTGCGCGCCCTCGCAGCCCTCCCCCACGTCCACGTCGCCGTCGTGTCCGGCCGTGACCTCGAGACCCTGCGCACCCTGACGGGACTCGAGCCCGACGAGGAGATCGTGCTCATCGGCAGCCACGGCGCGGAGTCGTCCAGCGAGGCGGTGCGTGATGCGATGGAGGCCGCCGCCGTCACGCCCGACGACGAGGTGACGCTCGCCGAGCTCCGTTCCGACATCGAGGCGCTCGTCAAGGAGTCGCACCCCGAGGCCGGCATCGAGTACAAGTCGGCGGCCGTCGTCGTCCACGTCCGCGGTCTGCCGCGCGAGGTCGGCGACGCGGCCATCGCCGACGCGCGCCGGGTCGCGCTCGACCACTCGGGCGTCAAGGTGCTCAAGGGCAAGTCGGTGCTCGAGCTGTCGGTCTCGCACGCCGACAAGGGATCTGCCGTGACCGCCCTCGGACGTCATGTCGGCGCCACGGCCCGGGTCTATCTCGGCGACGACGTCACCGACGAGGACGCCTTCATGCGCATGACCCGTCCCGCGGACGTGACCGTCAAGGTCGGCACCGGCTCGACCGCGGCTCGCTACCGCGTCGCCGACGAGGCCGCCGCCGCCGAGCTGCTCACCGAGCTCTGCCGCCTGGCCTCAGCCACCCACGTCGCCGGCTGACGGTCGCCGCACGGACCGCGCAGGGCCTTCGTGGGCCTGGGCGTATGCCGGCCGGCCGGGTCAGGTGCGTGCGCTCAGTGGCGCCGGACGGCGCCGGTCGAACCGCGCACGACCAGCTCGGGGCGGAAGACGTACTCCGCTCTCGGGGAGGGCTGCCCGGCGATCTCGTCGAGCAGGGCACGCACCGTGGCGGCGCTCATCGCGTTGACGCTCTGGCGCACCGTCGTCAGCGGCGGGTCGGTGAAGGCGATCAGGGTGGAGTCGTCGTAGCCGACGACCGAGAAGTCGCGCGGCACGTTGAGCCCACGCTTGCGCGCCTCGCGGATCGCTCCGAGCGCCATGAGGTCCGAGCCGCAGACCACAGCCGTCGCGCCCCGGTCGAGCAGCCGACCGGCAGCGGAGGCACCGCCCTCGACGCTGAAGAGCGAACGCTCGATGAGGTCGTCGACGTCCGAGCGCCCGGTGAGCTCCTGCATCGAGTGCCGGAACCCGGTGATCTTGCGGATGACCGGCACGTAGCGGTCGGGCCCGACGGCCAGGCCGATCTCACGGTGGCCGAGGCTGACGAGGTGCTCCAGCGCGAGACCCATCGAGGCGACGTCGTCGTTGCTGATGAACGGCGCGTCCACCCCCTCGATGAAGCCGTTGACGAGCACGAGCGGCAGGTTGCGGTCGCGCAGCGCGATGTAGCGGTCGGGGTCGGTCGTCGTGTCGGCGTGCAGGCCGGAGATGAAGATGATGCCGGCGACGCCGCGCTCGAGCAGCATCTGCACGTAGTCGTCCTCGTGCACGCCGCCCGCGACCTGGGTGCACAGCACCGGCGTGTAGCCGTTCTGCGCGAGCGAGTTCTCGATGATCTGCGCGAACGCCGGGAAGATCGGGTTCGTCAGCTCGGGGACGATGAGCCCCACGAGCCCGGCACTCTTGCGCCGCAAGCGACTCGGCCGGTCGTAGCCCAGCACGTCGAGCGCCGTCAGCACCGCCTGCCGGGTCGACTCGGCGACCCCCGGCTTGCCGTTGAGCACGCGCGACACGGTGGCCTCTGACACGCTCGCCTGGTCGGCGATGTCCCGCAGTCGTGCCTTCACGTCACCTTCCCCTTCGGCGCGCATGACGCGGCCCGTCGTCCGCGGGTCTCCACGTCCAGATGCTGACGCCCGGACCCGTGGCGCTCAGTGTGACAGCACGCTTCCCGATCTTCGGCCGGGGTCCGTATTCCGATGTGCCCGACCCGATTCCGGCGAGGTGTCGCGCGTCCAGGACGACGGGTTCGTGAGCGGCGCGGGCGACGTGGACGAGCGCGACCTCGTCGAGGGTCTCGCGCAGGTAGACCATGGCGTCACCGTCGGCGTGCACCCAGCGCAGACCACCGCGACGGAGCGCGACCGAGCGCTGGCGAGCCGCGATGAGCCCACGGTAGACCTCGAGCGTCTTTGCGTCCCAGTCCTTCTCGTCCCACGGCATGGGCCGCCGACCGTCCTCGCCGAAGGTGCCCTCCATGCCGATCTCGTCACCGTAGGTCAGCATCGGCATCGACGGGAAGGTGAAGAGCAGGCCGGCTGCGGCCTCGACGGAGTCCGGGCCCACGAGGGTGCGGATGCGGGGCACGTCGTGCGAGCCGACGAGGTTGAAGGAGTGCACCAGCGACTGCCAGGCGATGCGCGAGGTGAAGTCGCGCATCGTCTCGACGACCGAACCGGCGTCGAGCAGGGGCAACGGAACGGGTGCCCCGAGGAAGCGGGGGTCCTTCGGCTCCTGCCGCAGCCACGTCCAGGCCGGCTTGCAGAACCCGGCATAGTTCATGACACCGTGCCAGCCGTCGCCGGGCATGTCGACGGTGTAGTCGTGGAAGTGCTCGCCGACGAGGAGCGCGTCGGGGGCCACGCGACCCATGACGTCGCGCATCTGCCGGGCGACGTCGTGGTTGACGTCGGTGTCGCGCCAGCGGCCGGTCATGTTGGCGACGTCGACGCGCCACCCGTCGAGGCCACCGGAGCGACCGAGCCACTTGCGCACGACGCCCTGCGGGTCCTCGAAGATGCGGCGTCGCAGCGCGGCGTTGAGGTGGTTGAGCTTCGGCAGGGAGGGCACGCCGAGCCAGGCGACGTAGTCTCCGTCCTCCCAGATGTAGTAGTCACGCTCGGGCTTGCTCTTTCCGCCCGGCCCGGCCGCTGCGAGGAACCACTCGTGGGCGTTGCCCGTGTGGTTCGTCGTGAAGTCGCCCATGACCTTCATGCCGCGCTCGTGCGCCGCCTTGGTGAGCCGGCGCAGGGCCGGTGCGCCGCCGAGCAGCGGGTCGATCTGCTCGAACGACGAGGCGTCGTACCGGTGGTTGGAGCGCGCCGGGAAGAACGGCGTCATGTAGACGACGTCGACGCCGAGCGACTCGAGATGGTCGAGGTGCTCGGTGATGCCGTCGAGGTCACCGCCGTAGAGCTGGTGCGCGACTCCCTTCGAGCTGATGTCGACCGGGTCGGACCACTCGGCCGGGATCGCCCAGTCGGGCGTCTCGTGCCGGTCGGCACCCTTCGAGCGCGCGAAGCGGTCGGGGAAGATCTGGTAGACGACCGACCCCAGCGCCCACTCCGGCGGCGGCGAGTCGTGCGCGACGAGCCGAAAGTCTCCGGCGTCGGGCACGTCGCGCCGGTGCACGCCGGCCCCGTTGAGCCACGCGTACTTCGTCGGGCCCCCGGTGAGCAGGAAGCGGTAGTTGGTGACGGGGTTGTGGCACGTCAGGCTCGCGCGCCACCAGTCGTCGCTCGCCGTGGTGCGCACCCTCTTGGCAACGGTGAACGTCGCCTCGCCGTCGGGTGCCGTGCGCACGTGGACGGCATCGACCTCGGCCTCGAGGGGCACGCGTACCAGGACGTCGACGCGGTCACCCAGTCGCGGGGCGAGGTTCGAGACGTACCGCCCCGACCCGTCGTGGTGCGGCTGGCTCAGCCACGTGGCGCGGCGGGTCGGGGCAGGGCTCACTTGACGGATCCGGTGGTGAGACCGCCGACGAGCTGCTTCTGGAAGGCCAGGTAGAGCAGCATGACGGGGATCGAGCCGAGCAGGGCGCCGGCCGCGAACGGACCGAACAGCTCGTTGGCGTTGTTGCCGAGCGTCATGCCGTAGAGGCCGACACCGAGCGTCTGGGTGTCGACGTCGGTGAGGAAGACGCTGGCGAGCATGAACTCGCCGTAGAGGCCCACGAAGACGAGCATGAAGACCGTGACGAGGATCGGCATGACCAGGCGCAGCGTCATCGTGAAGAAGATGCGCACGTGGCTGGCGCCGTCGACGATGGCCGCCTCGTCGAGCTCGCGGGGCACCGTGTCGAAGTAGCCCTTGAGCAGCCAGACGTTGGCGCCGAGCGCGCCGCCGAGGTAGGCGAGGATGAGGCCCGTCAGGGTGTTGAGGCCGAACGACGGCAGGGCGTCACCGATGCCGGCGAAGATGATGTACATCGCGACGATGGCGAGCAGCGCCGGGAAGAACGTCGTCAGCAGCAAGAACATCATGCCGCCGCGACGGCCCTTGAACCTCAGGCGCGAGAAGGCGAACGCCGCGCAGGCGCCGATGAAGACCGCGCCGATCGCCCCGACGAACGAGATGATCATCGAGTTCTTGTACCAGGACCAGAACGGCCGTGAGGTGTCGCTGAAGAGGGTGTTGAAGTTCGCCGTCGAGAAGCCCGACGGCCACAGGCTCGCGGTGTTGAGCGTGCCGCTGGGGTTCGTCGCCGCGGACCAGATGAAGAGGATCGGGAAGAGCGCCCACGCGAGGGCCACCAGCCCCAGGGCGTGACGCCACCACACCCGGCCGCCGAGGCCCGAACGCTTGGGCGACGCGGGGGTGCTGCTACCGGTCTCGGACCCGACGCGAGTGTCGAGCCGTGGGTCGGTGGGGACGGGAGCGTTGACGGTGGACATCAGTTGACCTCCTCGAGAGCCTTGGTGCGGCGGAAGCCCGGGATGCTCATGAGAGCCACGAGCAGGAAGATCACGACCGAGACCGCGGCGGCGAAGCCGTAGTTGGGGGCACTGCCCGAGAAGGCCAGGCGGTACGCGTACGTGATGAGCAGGTCGCTCGACCCGATCGAGGTGTCGGCGCCGTTGAACGGACCACCCTTGGTCAGCAGGTAGATGAGACCGAAGTTGTTGAAGTTGAAGGCGAACGACGCGAGCAGCAGCGGTCCGACGGCCACCAGCAGCAGCGGCATGATGATCGACCTGAGGGTGCGGAAGGCGTTGGCCCCGTCGATGGTCGCCGCCTCACGGACGTCCTGCGGGATGGACTGCAGCGCACCGGTGCACACGATGAACATGTAGGGGAAGCCCAGCCAGAGGTTCGTGATGAGGATCGCGGCCTTGGCTCCGAAGTCGGTGCCGAGCCAGTCGATGGAGAGCCCGAGGGTCTGGTTGATGATGCCGTAGTCCTGGTTGAACATGCCCTTCCACACCAGCGCCGTGACGAAGCCGGGCAGCGCGTACGGGAGGATCAGCAGCGAACGGTAGATGCCCTTGCCGCGCAGCCTCGGGTCGTTGAAGAGCAGCGCGATGAGCATGCCGAGCAGGAAGGTCGAGAGCACCGAGACGATGGCGAAGACGACGTTCCAGATGAAGATCTTGATGAAGCCGGCGCGGATCGTGTCGTCGGTGAGGATGCGCGTGTAGTTGGAGAGGCCGATGTTCTCCTTCCAGCCCTGGGGGAAGGACTGGCTGGGGTCGGCGACGTTGACCCAGCGGGCGTCGCGCGGCTCGTACACGGTCGGCGGCTGCGTGGAGCTGTCGGTGAGGCGGTCGGCCTTGGCGTCGTAGCTCACGCTCGACTTGCCCTCGAAGGCCTCCGAGAGCCCGACCGGCTTCACGCCGCCGCCGTCACTCGTGGGGACGGCGAGCTTCTGGAGCTCCTTGCGCGCGTTGACCTGCCTCGCGTTGAGGATCGTGTAGCCCGGCGCCTTGGTGATCTTGCCGACCGGCGTCTTCTCGACGCCTGCGGGGTCGAGGGGCTTGAGGCCCGTGCTGTCCCCGACGAACGACGAACCGTCGGGCTTGGTCAGCAGCAGGACGAGGTCGCCGGTCTCGGCGCTGTCGCCCTCCTTGGTCGCGACCGACATCTTGTAGCGCGGCGTGTTGGGGACCTCGCGCACCGACTGGGCGATGATGTCGGTGACCGACTGCTCCTTGGTGTTGAGGTGGCCGTCGCCGTAGTTCGTCAGCGAGAGGTTCGCGGTGTAGAGCACCGGGAAGAGCTGGAAGAGGGCCATGAAGATGAGGCCCGGCACGAGGTACTTCAGGGGGACGGCGCGTCGGGTCGCGTAGACGGCGAGGATCCCCATCCCCACCAGGCCGGCGACGACGACGGCCGTCACGTTGCCGGCGGCGGCGAGCTTGGTGGCGATCCACAGGATGCCGGCCAGCGTCGCGATGATGAGGACCCACTTGATCGCGAGCGCGATGGGCTTGGTCATGGTGACACGTCCTTTTGCGCCGAGCCGGCGCCGTTGCCGTAGGTGCACGGAGGGGGGTGGACCCTGCTCGAGCTCAGGACCTCGAGAGACTCCGGGGGCGGTCGGGACCGATCCGGGACCGATCCGGGCCGACCGGGACCCCGGGGCCCGCCGCATGAGCGGGCCCCGGAATCCCATTCAGATCAAGGGAGCTCAGCCCTTGGCGATGTTGGCCGCGATCTCCTTGGCCGCTGCGTCGAGACGCTCCTTGGCACCGGCCTTGCCGGAGATGATGTCGGCGGTCGCCTGGCCGAAGGGGCCCCAGACCGAGTTCATCGCCGGGATGTTCGGCATCGGCTTGCCGTCGACGCCGGCCTCGTACCAGGCCTTGACGTCGGGGTCGGTGGCCGAGACCTCGTCATAGGCCTCCTTGAGGGCCGGCGGACGCTTGCCGACCTCGAAGAGCGCGAGCTGGACGTCCTTGCGCGGGATGTAGTTCGTGACGAACTCCTGCGCGAGGGTGGCGTTCTTGGCCTTGCTCGAGACGTAGAACATCTGGACGCCGAGGAACGGCTTCATGGCGCCGCCGCCGGAGAGGCTGGGCAGCGGGGCGATGCCGTAGTTGATGCCGGCGGCCTTGGCCTTGGCGACGCTCCACGGGCCGCTGATCATGAACGGGGCGGCCTTCGAGTCGAAGAGTGCGTCCTGGTTCGTGTCGTCGACGTTGGTGGAGAGCACCTTCTCCTTGCCGAGCGCGGCGAGGGCCTCGCCGCCCTTGACGGAGCCGGCGCTGTTGACGAGCAGCTTGTTCGGGTCGTAGTCGCCGTTGGGCTTCGTGGCGAAGATGCCGCCGTCGGGGAACGCCGCGAGGTACGGGTAGGCGAAGTAGGCATTGCCGACCTTGGAGACGAACTGCGACATGACCTGCTTGGCCTTGCCCTCCTTGACCAGCTTCTGGCCGACGGAGACGAGCTCGTCCATGGTCTTCGGCGGGTTGGGGACGAGGTCCTTGTTGTACATGAGGCCGATGTTCTCGACGGCGTAGGGCACGCCGTAGCTCTGGCCGTTGAACTTCGTCGCCGCGATGGCGGTCGGGAGGAACTTGCCGGCGACGTCGGCCGAGAGGTTGACCGGGGCGACGGTCGAGTTCTGGACGAGCTCGCCGAGCCAGTCGTGCGCGCCGACGATGACGTCGGGGCCCTTGCCGACCTTCGTGGCGTCCTTGAACTGGGTGCGGGTGTCGGTGGAGATCTGGACCTTGACGGTGATGCCGTTCTCGGCGGCGAACTGGTCGGCGTACTTCTGCACGGCCTTCGAGCGGTCGGCGTCGGTCCAGATGACGAGGTCGACGTTCGCGTCGCGGACAGGAGCGGCGGTGCCGCTCGGCGTCTCCGGGGTGCCGGTCGTGGTGGCGGCGGCCTTGCTCGTGCCGGCGCCGCCGGTGTTGGACGGGGTGGTGGGGCTGGACCCACCGCAGGCGCTGAGGGCCAGGGCGGCAACACCCGTGACGGCAGCAGCGCCGAGCGCACGCTTGTGCATGGATTCTCCTTTGAAGCCAGGTGGCACACGCCGCCACCGGTTTGTGCCACGGACCTTAGCAAGAACTTGCAGGACGTCGGAACCTCCTTGCAGCAAGTTTTTGCAACGTTCTGGACACAGCCGTTGGACAGGCGAAGAAGGTCGTCGCGGGGCAGCCGCACCGGGGACCTCGACTGCCAGACGGACCGGGGGTGGCCAAGCCGCCACGCTTGGGACATGATGACGATGCCTGCTCACTCGGGCAGGCGCACCTTTACAACGGATCGTCCGGCACGTTCCTGCCGGTGAAGGAAGGCAATGAAGCCATGGCAACTGTGACGTTCGACAACGCGACGAGGCAGTACCCCGGGAACCCCGTTCCCTCCGTCGACAAGCTCAACATCGACATCGCGGACGGGGAGTTCCTCGTCCTGGTCGGTCCCTCCGGGTGTGGCAAGTCCACCTCCCTGCGCATGCTCGCCGGCCTCGAGGAGGTCAACGGCGGACGCATCCTCATCGGCGACCGCGACGTGACGAACCTGTCCCCCAAGGACCGCGACGTGGCGATGGTGTTCCAGAACTACGCGCTCTACCCGCACATGTCCGTCGCCGACAACATGGGCTTCGCGCTCAAGATCGCCGGCGTCGACAAGTCCGAGATCCGCAAGCGCGTCGAGGAGGCAGCCAAGATCCTCGATCTCACCCCCTACCTCGACCGCAAGCCGAAGGCGCTCTCCGGTGGCCAGCGCCAGCGCGTCGCCATGGGCCGCGCGATCGTCCGCTCGCCCCAGGTGTTCCTCATGGACGAGCCACTGTCCAACCTCGACGCCAAGCTCCGCGTCCAGACGCGCACGCAGATCGCCTCGCTCCAGCGCCGCCTCGGCGTCACGACGGTCTACGTCACGCACGACCAGGTCGAGGCCATGACGATGGGTGACCGCGTCGCGGTGCTCAAGGACGGCATCCTCCAGCAGTGCGACAGCCCGCGCCGCATGTACGACCACCCGGCCAACGTCTTCGTCGCCGGCTTCATCGGCTCGCCGGCCATGAACCTCATGAACGTGCCCGTCACCGACGGCGGCGTCGACCTGCACGGCCACACCGTGCCGATCTCCCGGGAGGACCTCGGCGGGGTGGGCAAGGACGTGACGCTCGGCGTGCGTCCCGAGGACCTCGAGCTGTCCTCCGACCAGTCGGGCATCCCCGTCACGGTCGACGTCGTCGAGGAGCTCGGCGCCGACGCCTACATCTACGGCTCGACCGAGCAGAAGCTGCTCGAGGCCACCGGTGAGAACGCCGGCGCCGTGCCGTTCATCGCGCGCGTCGACGGTCGGCGCCCCCCGGAGAAGGGCGAGAAGATCTACCTCAAGCCCAAGACCGGTCACGTCCACGTCTTCAACTCGGAGTCGGGTCTGCGCGTCGGCGACTGACCCGAGGCGCCTCTGGCGCATGCAGATCGCGTATGCCGCCGGGCCGGCACCCCTCGTGGGTGCCGGCCCGGCGTCGTTGTCTCGCAACGCTGGACAGGGCTCCGCCACAGCGCCCGCCGAGGCTCTAGGCTCCGCGTGTGACGACATCGCGGATCGGACGCGCCTGGCACACCCTGACGCTGCTCGTGGCAGTCATCGCCCTCGTCCTCCAGCTCTACCTCGTCGTCACCGGCGAGAACATCCTCGACTCGAGCGCGGTGACGACCGCCCTCCCCGAGCAGGTGCGCCGCTACTTCAGCTACTTCACCATCCAGTCCAACATCCTCGTCGCCGTGTCGATGTTCCTCATCGTCCGGGACCGCCTGGACACCCAGGTCGCCCGCGTCGTGCGGCTCGCCTCGCTCATCGGCATCACCGTCACGGGCATCGTCGCGGCCGTCGCCCTGCCGCCGTCGCCGACCTACACGACGGCCAACCTCGTCTGCGACCGTCTGCTCCACATCGTCGTGCCGTCGCTGACCTTCGTCGGATGGGTCGCGTTCGGACCGCGCGGGCACGTCACGCGCGCCGACGTCCTGCCCTCGCTCATCTGGCCGGTGCTGTGGCTCGCGGCGACGCTCTCGCTCGGCCCCCTGGTCGACTGGTACCCGTACCCGTTCCTCAACGTAGGCGCGATCGGCCTCGGCCGCACCCTCGTCAACTGCGCCCTCGTCGCCGTTCTCTTCCTCGCCCTCGGGACCCTTGCGCTGTGGGCAGATCGACGGCTGTCGCGCGACCGTGCCACGATGACCGTGTGACCCTCGAGATCACCACCGCGCGACCCGAGTCCGCCCTGCTCGACCTGCCCTGGTCGACCCCGCTCGAGGAGTGGCCCGAGAGCTACCTGGCGGCCCTCCCCCGCGGCATCTCCCGCCACGTCGTGCGCTTCGTGAAGCTCGGGCCACGGGTGCTGGCCGTCAAGGAGATCAAGGACGACATCGCGGACCGCGAGTACGCCATGCTGCGCAACCTGCGCCGGCTCGACGTGCCCAGCGTGGAGCCGTTCGGCGTCGTGCACGGCCGCACGACCGCCGACGGCGAGCCGCTCGACGCGTGTCTCATCACGCGCCACCTGCAGTTCTCCCTGCCCTACCGCGCGCTCTACAGCCAGAACCTCCGACCCGACACGGCGGTGCGCCTCATGGACGCCCTCGCCCTGCTGCTCGTGCGCCTGCACCTCGAAGGGTTCTGGTGGGGCGACGTGTCGCTCTCGAACACGCTGTTCCGGCGCGACGCCGGATCGTTCGCGGCCTACCTCGTCGACGCCGAGACGGGCGAGCTGCACGCGAGGCTCTCCGACGGCCAGCGCGAGCACGACCTCGACATCGCCCAGGTCAACATCGCCGGCGAGCTCATGGACCTCGACGCGGGCGGCTTCCTCGAGGAGGCTGCCGACCCGTTCGAGGTGGCCGCCTCGATCATCGAGCGCTACCACACCCTCTGGGACGCCCTCACCGGCACCGAACGCTTCGAGGTGGGCGACCGCTGGCGTGTCGACGAGCGCATCCGCCGCCTCAACGAGCTCGGCTTCGACGTCGACGAGCTCTCGATCACCACCGACATCGGCGGCACCGAGATCGTCATCACGCCCAAGGTCGTCGACGCAGGCCACCACTCGCGCCGCCTGCTGCGCCTCACGGGCCTCGACGTCGGCGAGAACCAGGCACGCCGACTCCTCAACGACCTCGACGCGTACGCCGCCGCGACCGACCGCCAGGGAGAGGACGAGGAGATCGTCGCCCACGACTGGCTGTCGCGCTGTTACGAGCCGGTGGTGCGGGCGGTCCCCCGTGACCTCAAGACCCGCCTCGAGCCGGCCGAGATCTTCCACGAGGTGCTCGAGCACCGCTGGTACATGAGCGAGAGGGCCGGTCACGACACCCCGATCGAGGACGCCCTGCAGGACTACCTCGCGACGGTGCTGCCCGCCAAGCCGGAGGAGAAGGCGGTGCTCGGCGTCGACACCGAGGAGATGCCGGTCATCAGCAGGTTCGACTGACCCGCCCGCTCACTCGTCGGCGGGTCCGGACAGGATCTGGCCGAAGAGCACGGCTACCCAGAGCGCGAACGTCAGCACGTGCACGACCGTGCACCACAGGCAGATGGCGTGGATGCGGAACAGCTCGGCCCACACGAGGTAGAGCGCCATGCCGAGGCCGACCGTCAGCCAGGCGAGGCGTGCCGGGTCGAGCCATCCGTCCGTGCGACGCCACGTGGCGGGCAGGCAGAGCCACAGCGTGACGGCGAAGAAGACGAGCCCCAGCAGCGCGACCGGCACACCCATGAAGGTGCTCCACGGCGAGCTCGTCACCTTGGCGCAGTCGACGACGCCGCCGATGCTGCAGGCGAGGGTCGAGTTCGCGGTGAAGTGCTCGAAGGTGAGGTACGCCGAGACGAGCAGGCCGAGGACGCTGAGCGTCACGGTCACGGGCGCGAGCCACACCGGCCGCACGCGTACGGCCGTGGTGGACACCTGCCCCGTCACGTCACCGCGAAGGGAGCCCATGGAGCTCACCGCTTGAGCAGCACGGACGCGGTGACCACGCCGCTGCTCTTGCAGACGTTCGCCGGCTGGTTGTCGGTCTGTGCGCAGATCTGGGCCGTCAGCATGTTGATGGCCGGCAGGACCGTCTTGCCGACGTCGGACTTCGGGTCGGAGATGCCGGCGATGATCTGGTCGTAGGTCTTGCCGTCGAAGACGTTCGCGTCGACGGTCGCGCCGTTCGTCGCGTGGGTGCCGCCGTAGCTGACCCACGGGATGCCGCCCTCGGGGTTGAACTTCTGGAAGAGCGCGAGGTTCTCGCCCTCCAGCGTCTGCAGCGGCTTGTTGTTGCGGTCCTGGGTCTCGACCGCGTCGAAGGACACGTAGTCGCTGGTGTACTTCGCGTCCTTGAAGGAGAACGTGGGGGTGTCGGGGTGCACGTCGCTGCTCGAGCTCGTCGTGTCGGTGAGCCCGGTGAAGCTGCCGAAGCGCGAGAGCGCACCGATCATGGCCCAGCGCTCCATCGCGCAGAACGGGCAGAACTCGGCGCCGACGTAGAGCACCTTGGTCTTGGCGCCGTCCTTGAGCGGCGTGCCGCCGTTGAGCTTGGCGGGTGCCTGCGACGGGGAGGGCGCCGGGGCGGAGTCGAGGAGCGTGGCCGGCAGGGTCTCGAGCTTCTGCAGGGCGGCCGCCCCACCCGAGGCCGCAGGCGCCGGCGCGGGACGGTTCGCGATCGTGATGCCGACGACGACGGCGATGACGACGACCACCACCGCGACGACCGCCGCGATGACCTGCGTGCGCTGGCGGTCCTTGCGGGCGGCCTCGGCGCGCAGCTGCGCTGCCCGGGCCGCCGTCTCTGCGCGGTTGCTCTTCGCCACGGGTTCCGTCCTCCGTCTGTCTGCTGCCGTCCCGGCACTTGTACTACGCGCTGTAGTTGACACCGCCAACTCTAGCGAGGTCCCCCTGACCAGCGTCGGGCGGTTCGGCGGAGTTCCCGGGAGTCACCGGTCACACCCGGACCACCGCGCGGCCCAGCACGTATGCCGTCCGGTCGCCGGACGGCATACGTCAGCCGCGACGCTGGCGGGCGATCTCGTAGAGGGTGACGCCCGTGGCGATGCCGGCGTTCAGCGACTCGACCGCCGAGCTCATCGGGATCGAGACGATCTGGTCGCAGGTCTCGCTGACGAGGCGCGAGAGACCCTTGCCCTCGGAGCCGGTGACGATGACGAGCGGCTCGGAGGCCAGGGTCAGGTCGGGCAGCTCGACGTCCCCGTCCATGTCGAGGCCGAGGATGAAGAAGCCGGCCTTCTTGAACTCCTCGAGGGCACGGTTGAGGTTGCTCGCCTTGGCGACCGGCACGCGCGCGGCAGCACCGGCCGACGTCTTCCACGCCGAAGCGGTCATGCCGACCGAGCGGCGCTCGGGCACGACGACGCCGTGGCCGCCGAAGGCCGCGACGGAGCGGATGATCGCGCCGAGGTTGCGCGGGTCGGTGATGCCGTCGAGCGCCACGACGAGCGGAATGCCGGGCATCTCGGGGTCGATGAGGTCGCTCGGGTGCGCGTAGTCGTAGGGCGGCACCTGCAGGGCGAGGCCCTGGTGCACGGCGCCGTCGGTGAGCCGGTCGAGCTCGCCGCGCGGGGTCTCGAGGATCGGCAGGCCCCGCTCGGTCGCGATCTTGAGAGCCTCGCGCACGCGGTCGTCGGAGTCGATGCGGCCCGCGACGTACATCGTCGACACGGGGATGTCGGCGCGCAGGGCCTCGACCACCGAGTTGCGCCCGGCGACGATCTCGCTCGAGCCCTTGGTGCGTCGCTGCGGTCGGGCCGGTCCGCGGGAGGACCCGCCGCCCGGGCCACCCTGACGCTTGGCCACGGCCTTCGCGCGCTTGTGCGCCGGGTGGTACTCGCGGTCGGCGGCCTTCGGCGTGGGCCCCTTGCCCTCGAGGCCGCGACGACGCTGGCCGCCGGAACCGACGGTCGCGCCCTTGCCGCCCTTCCGGATGGCGCCGCGCCGCTGGGAGTTGCCTGGCATGTCAGCCCTGTGCCTTCTCGGCCCCGAGGGCCGCGTTCGTGGAGTCGGTGGCGTCGGCCGCGGCCCTCGTCGGGCGCGCGAGCGACCACTGGGCCCCCGACTGGGTGTCGGTGATCTCGATGCCGACCGCGGTCAGCTGGTCGCGGATCTCGTCGGCGCGCTCGAAGTCGCGCTCCTGCCGGGCGACCTGGCGGGCATCGAGCTGGGCGCGGACGAGCGCCTCGAGCGCGAGCTCGACGGCAGCCTCCTCGCGCGCGTCGCCCGAGCCCCAGTGGGCCGCGAGCGGGTTGACGCCGAGCACGTCGGTCATCGCCACGACGGCGGCCGCGGCCTCGAGTGCCGCCTCGTCGTCGTCCTCGTCGAGCGCCGTGTTGCCGGCCCGCACCGTGTCGTGCACGACGGCGAGCGCCCCACTGACGCCGAGGTCGTCGTCCATCGAGGCGACGAAGGCCTCGGGCAGCGCCGCCACGTCGAGCGGCACGATGGCGCCCCGCCGCGACGCCCGCTCGAGGAAGCCCTCGATGCGGTCGACCGCGGCCGACGCCTCGTCGAGCGAGCCGGGGTGGTACTCGATCATCGAGCGGTAGTGCGCGGCCGTGAGGTAGTAGCGCAGCACGATCGGGCGCGTGTCCTCGAGCAGGTGGCGCACCTCGAGCGCGTTGCCGAGCGACTTGCCCATCTTCTGGCCCTTGACCGTCACCCAGGCGTTGTGGAGCCAGTAGCGGGCGAAGCCGAGGCCGGCCGCGCGCGACTGCGCCAGCTCGTTCTCGTGGTGCGGGAACCGCAGGTCGATGCCACCACCGTGGATGTCGAACTCGTCGCCGAGCCAGCGCCGGGCCATCGCCGAGCACTCGAGGTGCCAGCCCGGGCGGCCCGTGCCGAACGGCGTCGGCCACGAGGCGCTCTCGGGCTCGTCGGCCTTGCGGCCCTTCCAGAGCGCGAAGTCGCGCGGGTCGCGCTTGCCGCGCGGGTCGGCGTCGTCGGCGCTCGCCATGTCGTCGATGGACTGGCCCGTGAGCGAGCCGTACTCGGGCCACGAGCGCACGTCGAAGTAGACGTCGCCGCTGCCGTCGGGGGCGGCATACGCGTGCCCCTTCTCGATGAGCGTCTCCATCAGCGTGACCATGTCGGGCACGTGCCCGGTGGCGCGCGGCTCGTAGGTGGCCGGCTCGACGCCGAGGGCGTCGAGCGCCTGCGCGGTGAGGCGCTCGTTGCGGTAGGTCAGGGCGAACCAGTCCTCGCCCGCCTCGGCCGCCTTGCGCAGCACCTTGTCGTCGATGTCGGTGACGTTGCGCACGAGCGTCACGTCGTAGCCGTGACCCGTCTCGAGCCAGCGGCGCAGCACGTCGAACGCGACGGCGAACCGGATGTGCCCGATGTGCGGCGCACCCTGCGTCGTGAGACCACAGATGTACATGCCGACCTTGCCCGCCTCGCGCGGCGTGAACTCGCGCAGCTCCCGGGTTGCGGTGTCGAACAGTCGTAGGGTCACCCGCCGAAGTCTATCGGCGCACGACGTCGCACCCGACCACGCGCACCCGAGCACGTATGCCGTCCGGCCGGCAGACGCTCTCGGCCTCCTCGCGCGTCCCCGCGGCTACGCTCGCGCCATGGCGGAACCGCGGCTCACGAGCTACGAGCGGCTCGACGGCGCAGAGGTGCGGGCCGTCATTACCTACCTCGGCGAGCGCATCGACACCTACCTGCCGCGCCACCCCGGGCTGCGCGCGGCGACCGACGAGCTCGGCAAGGTCGTCGACGGACTGCAGGAGCGGTCGCTGAGCGCACCCCGGCAGCGGGCCGCACTCGTGCTCGTCGCCCGCGCGCTCATCCTCGTCGTCGCGGCCGTGTCGGTCGTCGCCGTGGTGACGGCCGTGCGCGACGCCCTGACGCGGGTCGGCAAGCTGGCCGCGTTCGAGTGGCTGCCCGTGCTCGAGAGCCTCATCAACGACCTCGTCTTCGCCGGCATCGCCATCTGGTTCCTGCTCTCGCTCGCCGACCGGGTGGTGCGCAACGACCTCATCCGGCGGCTGCACCGGCTGCGGTCGCTCGCGCACATCATCGACATGCACCAGATGAGCAAGGACCCCGCGCCCGTGCTCGGCCGCTCGGTGCCTGCGGAGCCTGCCGCCCCCGAGCGGGTCAGCCCGCGCACGATGTCGGCCCGCGACTACGGCCTCTACCTCGAGTACTGCTCGGAGCTGCTGTCGCTGACCTCGAAGGCGGCCGCCCTGTGCGCCGAGGAGTCCACCGACGCCCTCGTGCTCGACACGGTGAGCGAGATCGAGAACCTCACGACCGGGATGAGCCGCAAGATCTGGCAGAAGATCAGCCTCCTGCGCGAGACCCCTCACACCTGACCGGGTCAGTGGCCCCGGCGGACCCACTCGTCGAGGTCGGGCTGCTCGGCGCCGATCGTCGTCGAGTCGCCGTGGCCGGTCAGCACCACGGTCTCGGGTGGCAGGCTCAGCAGCCGGTCGCGGATCGAGTCGACGATCGTCGGGAAGTCGGAGTACGACCGCCCCGTCGCGCCCGGCCCGCCCTGGAAGAGGGTGTCGCCGGTGAACACGACGCCGAGCGCCGGAGCGTGGAAGCAGCAGGCGCCCGGGGCGTGACCCGGCGTGTGGAGCACCCGCAGCTCGACGTCGCCGACCGTGATGACGTCGCCGTCCGCGAGGTCCTGCGTCGGCTCGAGGTCCGGGTGGCTCTGGCCCCACAGCACGCGGTCGTCCGGGTGCAGAGCGACCTGCGCGCCGGGGTGGGCCGCGAGCAGCTGGGGAACGACGGTGACGTGGTCGTCGTGCGCGTGGGTCAGCAGCACGTGCGTCAGGCGCCGGTCGCCGACGAGCCCGAGGATGGGGGCGGCGTCGTGCGGGGCGTCGACGACGACGCAGGTCTCCTCGTCACCGACCACCCACACGTTGTTCTCGACGTCCCACGTGCCGCCGTCGAGGCTGAAGGTGCCCGACGTCGTCGTGTGGTCGAGGCGCACGCCTCCCGCCGAGGGCTGGATGTCTGCGGCCGTCGTCACAGCTCGACCACCGATCGCAGCACTTCGCCGGCGTGCATCTTGTCGAACGCGGCCTCGATGTCGCCGAGGCCGATGCGCTCGGTGACGAACGCGTCGAGGTCGAACCGGCCCTGCTTGTAGAGCTCGACGAGCATCGGGAAGTCGCGGCTCGGGAGGCAGTCGCCGTACCAGCTCGACTTCAGCGCGCCGCCGCGGCCGAAGATCTCGATCATCGGGAGCGTCACCTGCTTGTCGGGGGTCGGCACGCCGACGAGCACGACGGTGCCGGCGAGGTCGCGGGCGTAGAACGCCTGCTCGTACGTCTCGGGACGCCCGACCGCCTCGACGACGACGTCGGCGCCGTTGCCGCCCGTGAGCCCCCGGATCGCCTCGACCGGGTCGGTGGTCGCGCTGTTGACGGTGTGCGTGGCACCGAAGTGCCTGGCCTGCTCGAGCTTCCGGTCGTCGATGTCGACGGCGATGATCGTCGTCGCGCCGGCCAGCTGCGCCCCCGCGACGGCGGCGTTGCCGACCCCACCGCAGCCGATGACGGCGACCGAGTCGCCGCGGGTCACGCCGCCGGTGTTGACGGCCGCGCCGAAGCCGGCCATGACACCGCAGCCGAGCAGGCCCACGGCGGCCGCGTCGGCCTCGGGCACCTTCGTGCACTGGCCCGCCGCCACCAGGGTCTTCTCGATGAACGCGCCGATGCCGAGTGCTGGCGTGAGCTCGGTGCCGTCGGTCAGCGTCATCTTCTGCTTCGCGTTGTGGGTGTCGAAGCAGTACCAGGGCTTGCCCTTGGCGCACGCGCGGCACTGGCCGCAGACGGCGCGCCAGTTGAGGATGACGAAGTCCCCGGGCGCCACCTCGGTGACGCCCTCGCCCACGGCCTCGACCGTGCCGGCAGCCTCGTGGCCGAGCAGGAACGGGTAGTCGTCGTTGATGCCGCCCTCGCGGTAGTGCAGGTCGGTGTGGCACACGCCGCACGTCTTGATCGCGACGACGGCCTCACCGGGCCCCGGGTCGGGCACGACGACGTCGACGACCTCGACGTCGGCCCCCTTGGCCCGGCTGATGACACCCTTGACGGTCTGCGGCATGACGGCTCCTTCTGCCTCGTCGGTACGGTCCGTTCGATCCTGCCAAACGCCGAGACGGTCCCGTCGAGCGGTCGCCGAGTGCAGCCTCGAGTGCTCAGTTGCTGCGCCGGCGTGCCGTGGAGGAGCCGAGCTGGCTCATGTCGCTCCTTGTCGATGAACACCGAGTCTTCCCCCCGAGTCGAGTGCTCGGTTTCCGACGTGCTCGGCGTGCGAGGAACTGAGCACTCGACTGTCTGCGTGAGTCGAGTGCTCAGTTCCCTTCGTCTTGGGTCAGCGACCGAGGTCCTCGCGCGTCGGGTCGTCCCTGTCGGCCTCACGCAGCCGCTCGTCTCGCTCCCGACGCACCTTCTCTGCGCCACCGCTCCGGTCGCGCGCCTCGGCCTCCAGCCGCTCGGCCTCGACCTGGGCACGCTGTGCCTGGGCGCGGGCCATCTGCGACCGGGCTTGGGCCTCGGTGGCGGCGGCCTCTTGCTCGCGCAGCTCTTGGTCGTGTTCGCGGGCCTGCTCGCGGATGTCGGCGGCCCGTTCGCGCTGCGCCTCGACTCGGTGGCCCCGGCCGCGAGCGGCGACGAAGCCGATGACGGCGAGAACGACGACGATCGCCACGACGATCCAGATGATGGTGCTGACTTGCATGCCGGACCTCCTCGGCGGGCCACGCGCCGATGCGTCGCCCTACACCGTGGGCGTACCCGCCGCGGCCGCCGTCAAGCGCCGCCCGTCGTCGAGGACGCCTGGTCCACGGCGACGACGAGGGCGGTCGCGATCGCCGCGACCCCCTCGCCTCTGCCGGTGAGCCCCAGGCCGTCGGTAGTGGTGCCGCTCACCGACACCGGGGCGCCGGCGGCCTCCGACAGCGCGGCCTCGGCCTCACCCCGACGCGTGCCGATCTTCGGCCTGTTGCCGACGACCTGCACGGCGATGTTGCCGATCTCGTAGCCGGCCTCCCGCACGAGCCGGGCCCCCTCGGCGAGCAGCGTCACTCCGGACGCGCCTGCGAGCTCGGGCCGGGCGGTGCCGAAGTGGGCGCCGAGGTCACCGATCGCCGCGGCGGAGAAGATCGCGTCGCACGCTGCGTGCGCGGCGACGTCTGCGTCGGAGTGGCCGTCGAGGCCACGCTCGCCCGGCCAGTGCAGCCCGGCCACCCACAGCTCGCGGTCGGAACCCTCCGGGGCGTACGCGTGGACGTCCACCCCGACGCCGACGCGCGGCAGCGTGGTCATCGGTCCTGCTTCCAGTCGATGGGCCCGCGGTGCACCTTGTGCGGCGCGGCCTGGGCGACCGGCTTGATCACCATGGTGTCGATGTTGACGTGCTGCGGCAGCCCCACGACGAAGCCGACGCACTCGGCCACGTCGTCGGCGACGAGGGGCCGGTCGACGCCCTCGTAGACCTTGTCGGCAGCGGCCCGGTCGCCGTGCAGCCGGGTGAGGGAGAACTCCTCGGTGCGCACCATTCCGGGGCGGATGTCGATGACGCGGATGTTCTCGCCGTTGAGCTCGAGCCGGAGGGTCTCGGAGACCACCGACGTGCCGTGCTTGGCCGCGACGTAGCCGGCTCCGCCCTCGTAGACGCGCTCGCCTGCGATCGAGCTGATGTCGACGATCGTGGCGCGAGCCGACCGCCGTAGCAGCGGCAGTACGGCCTGCGTGACACGCATCGTCCCGACGACGTTGCTGGCGTACATGCGCTCCCACTCGTCGGGGTCGCCGTCCTCGACGCGGTTCACGCCGAGGGCGCCGCCGGCATTGTTGACGAGCACGTCGCAGCGGCCGAGGCCCGCGACGGCGCTCTCGACGGATGCCGCGTCGGTGACGTCCATGACGACGGCCCGCGCGTGTCCGCCTGCGCCCTCGACGGCGGCGACGACCTCGTCGAGCTTCTCGCGCCGGCGGCCGGCGACGACGACCTCGAAGCCGTCACCGGCAAGGCGGCGCGCGATGGCCGCGCCGATGCCGGTGCCGCCACCGGTGACGAGGGCGAGGGGTCGGGACTGGTCAGCCGTCTGCTCGGTCATCTGCTCGGTCATCTGCTCGGTCATCTGCTCGGTCACGCTGCCGAGGATAGGCAACTCCCCCGTTGGATGTTGTGCGCGGTCACCGGTGACCGCGCGACGCGTCGAACGGGAGCGTTCGGGTCAGGTGCTCTCGGCGAGCAGGCGCGCGGCTGTCTCGAGGTCGGCCGGCGTCGTCACCTTGAACGCGCGAGCGTCACCGTCGACGACGAGCACTGGCTCACCGAGACGCTCGACGAGCCCGGCGTCGTCGGTCGCGTCGCTCGACGCTGCGTGGGCGCGCACGAGCACGTCGCGGCGGAAGCCCTGGGGCGTCTGGACTGCCCGCAACGACGAGCGATCGGGCGTCGCGACGACCAGACCGTCGACGTCCACCTGCTTGACCGTGTCGACGACCGCCGTGCCCGGTACGACGGCAACGGCCCCCGCCGTGACCGCAGCCACGACCCGGTCGAAGACCTCGACCGGGGTGAGGCACCGTGCCGCGTCGTGCACGAGCACGACCTCGACGCCCGCTGACAAGGCACCGAGCCCGGACGCCACCGAGTCGCCCCGCTCGGCGCCACCCACGACGACCGTCACGGCGCCCGCCGGCCCGACCTCACGGCATACGGCCTCGGCGATCGCCTGCGCGCTCTCGACGTGGGACGCGGGGACGACGAGCACGACCTCGGAGACGGCCACGCACGCAAGAACCCCCCGCAGGGCGTGCCCGAGGAGGGGCACCCCGGCGAGGGGCACGAACGCCTTCGGGACCGAGGCCCCCAGACGTGAACCGGAGCCGGCCGCGACGACGATGACGCCGACGCGACCGGCTCCGGTCATGTGGTGTGAGCTGCTCAGGACGCGAGGACCTCGTCGAGGATGGTCTCGGCCTTCTCCTCGTCGGTCTTCTCCGCGAGCGCGAGCTCGGAGACGAGGATCTGGCGGGCCTTGGCGAGCATCCGCTTCTCACCGGCGGACAGGCCGCGGTCCTGGTCACGACGCCACAGGTCGCGCACGACCTCGGCGACCTTGATGACGTCACCCGACGCGAGCTTCTCGAGGTTCGCCTTGTAGCGGCGCGACCAGTTGGTCGGCTCCTCCGTGTGCGGGGTGCGCAGCACCTCGAACACGCGGTCCAGACCCTCCTGACCCACGACGTCACGAACGCCCACGAGGTCGCAGTTCTCGGCTGGCACTTCGATCGTCAGGTCACCCTGAGCGACCTTGAGCTTGAGGTAGAGCTTGTCCTCTCCCTTGATCGTGCGTGTGTTGATCTCTTCGATGAGTGCAGCCCCGTGGTGGGGGTACACGACCGTCTCGCCGACCTTGAAAACCATCTGCTGTTTTCCCCTTTCGCGACCTCCAGATTATCACGATCCAGCGCCCATCGCGATTTGAGGAACCGGCATCATCGCAGGTCAGAGCCACAGTCCGGCCCCAGGACGTCATGCCGGACGTCTTGACAGAGAGCCCTTTGGCGTGCATCGAGCGGCCCTCGCCACGGCCTTCCGGCGGCCCCACGGCGGCCCCACGGCGGCCGTCCGGTCGGCTCCGGGACACCCGAACCCACCCTCCGGTGCGGTCGCCGGCGCCCGAGGGGCACCTCGCGGCGGGTGCACGACGCTCCCGACGCGGCCGCCGGTAGGCTGTCGCCCGTGAAGCGTCGAATCCTCGCCCAGGCCCCCGCGCGTCGCCCGTCCACCCGTCGGGTGTCGACGGTGCTGGCCGGGGTGGCCCTCGCCGCCGTGACGGCCGGCTGCCAGGTCAACTCCCCCGTGCAGACCGACGTCCAGTACGTCCCGGCCGACGGCGTGCCCGCCGACGTGGGCCAGCTCGCCGTGCGCGACCTCGCGCTGATCGGCGACGGCAAGGGCACCGTCGTCATCTCGGGCTCGGCCGTCAACCTCGGCCAGCAGGAGATGACGGTCCAGATCGCCGCCCAGGCCGACCCGAACGCGACGACGCAGCCCACCGGCTCCGAGGTGCAGCTCCGCCCCCGCGAGCAGGTCAGCCTGGCCAGCAAGGGCCTGCAGCTGACCGGCGTCACGGCGAAGCCCGGCGGCGTCGTCCCGGTCACGGTCACGTCGAGCACGGGCGGCACCGCGGTCGTCAAGGTCCCCGTCCTGCCGGCCACCGGCTACTACGCCACGGTCACGCCGGCGCCGACCGGCGCCTGACCACACCCACCCGGCCTGCGCCTGGGAGCAAGGCCCAGCACGTACGCGAGGAGCGGCCCACCGCACGGTGGGCCGCTCCTCGTGCGTCAGGTCGTCCGGTTCAGCTCGCCTCGAACTTGTAGCCGAGCCCACGCACGGTGACGATGTGCACCGGGTTGCTCGGGTCGGGCTCGATCTTGGCCCGCAGGCGCTTGACGTGGACGTCGAGGGTCTTGGTGTCGCCGACGTAGTCGCTGCCCCACACCCGGTCGATCAGCTGCATCCGGGTGAGCACCCGGCCCGAGTTGCGCAGCAGCATCTCGAGCAGCTCGAACTCCTTGAGCGGCAGCGACGCCGACCGCCCGTCGACGCTCACGGTGTGGCGCTCGACGTCCATGCGCACCGGGCCCGACTCGAGCGTCGAGGGCAGCAGGTCCTCCGGCTCGGCCAGGCGCCGCAGCACCGCCTTGACCCGCGCCAGCAGCTCGCGGCTCGAGTAGGGCTTGGTGACGTAGTCGTCGGCGCCGATCTCGAGCCCCACGACCTTGTCGATCTCGCTGTCCTTGGCGGTCAGCATGATGACGGGCACCGAGGAGCGCTGCCGCAGGGCCCGGCACACGTCCACGCCCGAGAGGCCGGGGAGCATGAGGTCGAGCAGCACGAGGTCGGCGCCGTTCTTGTCGAACTCCGCCAGCCCGTCGGGGCCGGTCTCGGCCACGGCGACGTCGTAGCCCTCCTTCTTGAGCAGGTAGGACAGCGGGTCGGAGAACGACACCTCGTCCTCGACGATCAGGATGCGACTCAAGACGGGCCTCTCAGGGTCAGGTGGGCTGGCCGGCGGGGTGGGTCGGGTTCGAGGGTTCAGGCGTTGACGGTCGGTCCGGAACCGGCCCGGCGCGCGTCGGTCTCGGCATCGGTCTCGACGTCGGACTCGGCTCTCGTGACGGCTTCGGAGCCGGCCGAGGGCGCCGGTGCCGTCGGTGCGGCGACCGGCCCGGCGGCATACGCCCCGGGTGGGTCTGTGGAGGGAGGGGCGGGCGCGGGCTCGGTGGCGGGCTGGATGGAGGCCGACGCGTTGGCGGCCGGCAGCTCGATGGTGAACGTCGAGCCGCGGCCGACCTCCGACCACACCGACACGTTGCCGCCGTGGTTGTCGGCCACGTGCTTGACGATGGCCAGGCCCAGGCCTGTGCCACCGGTCGCGCGCGAGCGGGCCGTGTCGACGCGGTAGAAGCGCTCGAAGATGCGCTGCTGCTCGTCGGCCGGGATGCCGAGGCCCTGGTCGGTGACCGAGACCTCGACGACTCCGGGCCTGCCGCGGCGCACCTTGACGCCCACGCGGGTGCCGTTCTCGGAGTATGCGATCGCGTTGCCGATGAGGTTGCTGATGGCTGTCGTGATGAGCTCGGCGTCGCCCCAGACCTCGCAGCCCTCGTCGACCGCAGCGGCGAGCTCGATCCGGCTCTCCTCGGCGAGCAGGCGGCTGCGGTCGGCGGCGTCACGCGCGCACGCGCCGACGTCGATGATGGCGGGGTCCTTGACGACGTCGGCACCCTGCAGGCGCGACAGCTCGACGATCTCCTTGACGAGGCGCGTGAGGCGCGTGGACTCGACGCTGATGCGCTTGGCGAAGCGGGCGACGGCCTCGGGGTCGTCGTGCGCGTCGAGCACGGCCTCGGCGAGCAGCGAGATGCCGCCCACCGGTGTCTTCAGCTCGTGGCTGACGTTGGCGAGGAAGTCGCGGCGGATCTCCTCGACGCGCGCCGCCTTCGACCGGTCCTCGACGAGCAGCAGCACGTGGTCGCCGCGGAGGGGCGCCACGCGGGCCGCGACCACGAGGCGGCCGTCGCCGAGACCCTTGCGCAGCACCATCTCGGCCTCACGGATGACGCCGTCGCGCCGGACCGCACGGGCGAGGTGCAGCAGCTCCGGGTGGACGAGCTCCTGGCCGCGGACGAGGCCCTGGGCCACGGCGGCCGGCGAGTTGTTGACGACGCGGTCGGAGGAGTCGACGACGATGCCGCTCGAGCGCAGGACCGCGATGACCTCACCGACGCCCGGGGGCAGCGGCGGGTCGGGCGGCGCCGGGTCGTCGGCCGCGGTGGACCGGTCCGACAGGCGCACGGCGACCATCGCCAGGCCGCCCAGGGCGAGGCCGGCGATGCCACCGAGCGTTGCCGCGGTCGTCGGGTCCACGACACTCAGCGTACGCATCGATGGGGGACGCTCAGACCATGCACGTACGCGTCGTGCGCGGCACGAACCCAGTGTTCACCTGAGCGTCCCCACGCATTCACGAAGCCCTGCGAGCCTCTGCACCAGCGGGGCTGGTGTCTCGCCGCGCGGTGTGCCTCCCGCGGGCCCGCGTGGTGGCAGGCTGGAGGACGACGAAGCCAGACACGACCAGCGCCGCGCCCCGCACCAGAACCACTATGACCAGCGACTGACAGCCACGACGGCGCGACTGAGCCGCCATCGGCACCATCGGCACGACCGGCAACTGACAGGAAGACCATGCGCGACCAGTTCCACGAGGACCTCGACACGATCTCGGACCAGCTCGTCGAGCTGACCCGCCTCGCCGGGTCCGCCATCTCGCGCGCCACGACCGCGCTCCTCGACGCCGACGTCCATCTCGCCGAGTCGGTCATCGAGGCCGATCGCAAGCTCGACGACATCCGCATCGAGCTCGACGAGATGTCCATCGACCTGCTCGCCCGCCAGCAGCCGGTCGCGACCGACCTGCGCATCGTCGTCACGGCGATGCACATGAGCTCGGACCTCGAGCGGATGGGCGACCTCGCGCGCCACGTCGCCAAGGTCGCCCGCCTGCGCACGCCCGACTCCGCGGTGCCGCCCGAGCTGCGCTCGCACATCCTGCAGATGGGACAGGTCGCCGAGGCCATCGTCGCCAAGTGCGGATCGATCATCGCCAGCAAGGACGTCGCCGCCGCCATCACCCTGGAGAAGGACGACGACGCGATGGACGAGCTGCACCGGCAGCTCTTCGCCGCCCTGCTCGACGAGAACACGAGCTGGTCGCGCAGCGCGCTCCTCGACCTGACGCTCGTCGGCCGCTACTACGAGCGGTTCGCCGACCACGCCGTCTCGGTGGCCCGCCGGGTCGTCTACCTCGTCACGGGTGAGTACGACTCCGAGGTCAGCTACGACCACGAGGACGCCGAGGACGCCGACGTGCTCGAGTCCATCGAGCACGACAGGCACGCCTGACCAGACCGCGCCCGTCCCGAGGAGGGTTGACGTTGCCAGGGCAGCGTCAACCCTCCACGCGTATGCCGTGCCGTATGCCGTATGCCGTGTGCCTGGGGACAGCGCGCCCGGCCACCCGGTCGACCGCGGCAGGCTCGACCCATGCGCCGAGACCTCCGCGCCGTCGCCGGCTCGCAGCTCGGGCTCGTCACCCGCGCCCAGGCACTCGAGTCGGGTCTGACCGACGCGGCGATCCGCTGGAAGGTCGAGTCCGGTCGGTGGGTCCAGGTGCAGCGCGGGGTCTACTCCACGACGCCCGGTCGTGACGACTGGCACGCCCGGGCGCTCGCCGCGCTGCTGCGGGTCGGCATCCCGTCAGCCCTCTGCGGGCCGAGCGCAGGGTTCCTCTGGGGGCTCGTGCCACAACCGGCGCGCGACGTGCACCTGGTCGTCCCGGTCGACCGCCGGCCCGAGACGACCCCAGGCATCGTCGTCAGCCGCAGCCGCCACGCCTACGAACGCACCGACGAGCGGGCCTGGCCACATCGGATCGGCATCGACCACACGGTGTTCGACCTCGCGCAGGGCCAGCCGCTCGACCGCGCCGTGGCTCTCGTGGCCAAGGCCGTGGGGACGCATCGGACGACCGTGCGCAACCTGCGCCTCGCCCTGGCTCAGCGGCCGAACCAGTCGCACCGCACGCTGCTGCTCGAGGTTCTCGCCGATGTCGCCGCCGGCACCGAGAGCCCGGCCGAGCGTCGCTTCACGCGCGACGTGGAGCAGGCCCACGGGCTGCCGGCCTCGGTGCGCCAGGCCGACGGGCCCGGCGGCACCCGGTGCGACAACGACTACCCGGACCTGCGGGTCAAGGTCGAGGTGGACGGGCGGCTCGGGCATGCCGGCTGGGCGAACCAGCAGCGGGACGGCCGTCGCGACCGTCGCAACGCGGCCGGCCGCTGGCTGACGGTCCGGGTCTACTGGAGCGACGTCGCCGTGACGCCGTGCGAGACCGCGCTGGAGCTCGAGGCGATCTTCCACGGCCGCGGATGGCGGGGGTCAGCCCGCCGCTGCCGACGCCGGGCCTGCCCGGTGGGTTGAGGTGTGGAGGGTTGACGTCGCCAGGGCAGCGTCAACCCTCCACGGGCCGGACGTGGTGCGGGTCAGCGACCCTGGTTGGCGACGGCCTCGGCCGCAGCCTTGGCGGCCTCGGGGTCGAGGTAGCGCCCACCCCGCGTCACGGGACGGAACTGCTCGTCGAGCTCGTAGACGAGCGGCATACCCGTGGGGATGTTGAGGCCCGCGATGTCCTCGTCGGAGATGCCGTCGAGCGTCTTGACCAGGGCCCGCAGCGAGTTGCCGTGCGCTGCGACGAGCACGGTCAGCCCGTCGGCGAGGTCGGTCTGGATCTCGTTCTCCCAGTAGGGCACGAGACGGGTGACGACGTCCTTGAGGCACTCGGTCGACGGCATCGCGGCGCCGAGCCCGGCGTAGCGCGGGTCGTTCGTCTGGGCGTACTCGTCGTCGGGGTCGATGGGCGGCGGCGGCACGTCGTAGGAGCGACGCCACAGCATGAACTGCTCCTCACCGAACTCGGCGAGGGTCTGCTTCTTGTCCTTGCCCTGGAGCGCGCCGTAGTGGCGCTCGTTGAGGCGCCAGTCGCGCTTGACCGGGATCCAGTGGCGGTCGGCGGCGTCGAGCGAGAGGTTGGCGGTGTTGATGGCCCGGCGCTGCACCGACGTGTGCACGATGTCGGGCAGGATGCCGGCGTCCCTGAGCTGCTGGCCGGCCCGCACGGCCTCGGCCCGGCCCTTGTCGGTGAGGTCGACGTCGACCCACCCGGTGAAGAGGTTCTTGGCGTTCCATTCGCTTTCGCCGTGGCGGACGAGGACGAGCGTGTAGGTCATGGCGGCCAGCCTAGCGACGGCCGGTCAGGCGCCCGAGCCGTCGTCCAGCAGGTGACGGAACGCGTCGAGGTTGCGGGTCGACTCGCCGCGCGAGACGCGCCACGCCCACTCCTTCTTCATCGACCCGAGGAAGCCGAGCGCGAGCAGCTCGTTGAAGACGTCGTCACTCGCGGCGAGCACGATGCCGAAGAGCTGGTCGAGGTGTTCGGCGTCGAGCGCGACCGTCGGCACCTCGCCGCGCAGGTAGACGTCGCCGTCGTTGTCGATGGCGTACGCGACTCCCTGCAGCCGCAGGTTCTTGCGGAGCAGGGTGCGGTAGAACGCCTCGTGGTTCTCGTCGGGGTTGCGGATGACGAAGGCGCTGAGGCTCGTCGTGCGGTCGCGCACCAGCACCGAGAGGACCGTCTTGAGCTTCTTCTCGCCGGGCAGGGTGACGACGTACTCCCCTGGCCGCCCGCCGAGCTCCCACTCGAGCCCGACCGAGCCGAGGTATGCCGTCAGGCGGGCCTCGGCGTCGGGGCCCGGTCCGCGACGGGCCGCGTCGGGGCGGCTGCCGTTGCTGCCGTTGCTGGGGGCGCTCACGGGATCACCGCCGTGGGCACGCCGACGAGACTCTGCCCCTCGTCGATGGGCGACTCGGCCGACCCGGTGGCGCGCTCGCGGATCGCCTGGCGGTAGACGTCGAACAGCCGGTCGGTCGTGGCCGCCCAGCCGAACTGGGCTGCGTGACGGACTGCGGCGTCACCGAGCTCGAGGCGCCGGCGGTCGTCGTGCAGCAGCGACTCGACGGCGTCGGTCCAGTCGGGGATGCCGTGGCCGTCGACCAGCACGCCCGCGTCGCCGACGGCCGTGGGCAGCCCACCCACGCGGGCCGCGACAACGGGGGTGCCGCACGCCTGGGCCTCGATGGCGACGAGCCCGAACGACTCGGAGTAGCTGGGCACGAGCACGAGGTCGGCGGCGCGGTACCACTGCGCGAGCACGGGCCGGCCGACCGGGCGCACGAAGCGGACGACGTCGTCGATGCCGAGCGCGCGCGACAGCTCCTCGAGCTCGTGCGGACGCGTCAGGCCGCTGCCGCTGGGCCCGCCGAGCACGGCGACGGTGAGGTGCTGGCGGCGTGACGGGTCGCGGCGCAGTAGCTCGTCGGCCACGCGCAGCAGCACGTCGGGCGCCTTGAGCGGCTGGATGCGCCCGACGAAGAGGAGCAGCTGTCCGTCGACGGGCAGCCCGAGCTCGCGGCGCGCGGCGAGCCGGTCACCGGGGGTGAAGGTCGACAGGTCGACGCCGGGCGGGACGACCGACACCTTCGCCGGCGGCGCGGCATACAGCTCGACGAGCTCGCGGGCCTCGTCGTCGGTGTTGGCGATGAGCCGGTCGGCGGCCTCGACGACCTGGACCTCACCGATCTCGCGGCCGCGCGGCTCGGGGCGGTCGCCCTCGGCGAGGTGGAGGTTCTTGACGCGGGCCATGGTGTGCATCGTGTGGACGAGCGCGACGCGCCAGCGGTCGGCGGCGAGCCACCCCACCTGGCCCGAGAGCCAGTAGTGCGAGTGGACGAGGTCGTAGTGGTCCTCGGGCACCGACAGCCCTGCCTGCATGATGCCGGCCGAGAAGGCGCACAGCTGGCCGGGGAGGTCCTCCTTGGCGAGCCCCTCGTAGGGCCCCGAGGTCACGTGGCGCACCGTCACCCCGGGCGTGAGCTCGACCTCGACCGGGGTCTCGCCCGTGGTGCGCCGGGTGAAGATGTCGACCTCGACGCCGCGTGCGGCGAGCTCCCTCGCGGTCTCGGCCACGTAGACGTTGAGGCCGCCCGCGTCGCCCGTGCCCGGCTGCTCGAGCGGTGAGGTGTGGACGCTGATCATCGCCACCCGTCTCGGATCGGCCACCGTCGGCATCCCTTCGTCGTGCACACGTGCTCTCCCCGACTCAACCACACCACCGATTCGATGTATTCCGGCGGCCTCAGGGCCGCGCCGATACATCGACCGGGGGTGGCTAGGCTGCGGGCGTGGCCCGCCCAGCACGCCCCGTGGGGACCATCACGCGCGGGACGACCAACCCGAACCGGCTGCGCCGCTGCGACCGGTGGATCGCCGGGCCGCAGGGGTGGCGACTGCGCCGCTCCCCCACCCCGCCGGTCGTCGTCGACCTCGGCTACGGCGCCTCGCCCATCACCGCCGTCGAGCTGCACGACCGGCTGCGACAGGTGCGTCCCGACGTGCAGGTGGTCGGCATCGAGATCGACCCGGAGCGCGTCGCCGCCGGACGGCCACTCGAGCGTGACGGGCTGACGTTCCGGCTCGGCGGCTTCGAGGTGCCGCTCGACGACGGAACGCGCCCCACGGTCGTGCGCGCCTTCAACGTGCTGCGCCAGTACGCCGAGCACGAGGTCGCCGACGCGTGGGCGATGGTGCAGGACCGCCTGGCCCCCGACGGTCTGCTCGTCGACGGGACGTGCGACGAGATCGGCAGGCGTGCCGCCTGGGTGGCCGTCGACGCCTCCGGGCCGCTCAGCCTGACCATCTCGCTGCGGATGGGAGGGCTCGAGCGGCCCTCCGACGTCGCCGAGCGGCTGCCCAAGTCGTTGATCCACCGCAACGTGCCGGGCGAGCCCGTGCACGCCTTCCTCGACGACCTCGACGGCGCGTGGGCCCGGAGCGCTCCGCAGTCCTCGTGGGGTGCCCGCCAGCGCTTCCTCGCCATGTGCGAGGACGTGCGCGCGCGCTGGCCACTGCTCGACGGGCCGTCGCGGTGGCGGCTGGGTGAGGTGACCGTCGACTGGTCCGCCGTGGCACCGACCACCCGTTGACCCTCGTTCGAGGTGATGGCGCGTCACGGGTGACGCGCCATCACCTCGAACCGGCTGGCGCGACTTCCGGCGAATTCACAGGCGAAACACTCGACCTGCCCGCCCGTCGTCGGCGTAGCATCGGCACCATGTCGCTCGACGGCATGACCGCCTGGGGGCGAGGCCATGCAGTGAGTTTCTACGCACTCGACAGTGAGGGTATCGACGCCGTCGCGCGATTCGTCGCGGACGGGTGGGACCGCGACGAGTGCGTCGTCGTCGTGGCCACCGAGCAGCACCGCCACGCCGTCGCCGAGCTGCTCGCGCAGCGCGGCTACGACCCGGCCGCCCGCACCGAGCACGGCCGCTACCTCGCTCTCGACGCCGAGTCGACGCTGCAGCAGATCATGCTCGACGGGCGCATCGACCCCGACCGCTTCCTCCTCCGGGCCAACGAGGTCATCGCGCAGGCCTCGTCCGCCGGGGTCCCGATCCGGGCCTTCGGCGAGATGGTGTCGCAGCTCTGGCAGAACGGCCTGGTCGAGCCTGCGATCGAGCTCGAGCTGCTGTGGAACCAGCTGCTGCGCGCACACGACTTCACGCTGCTGTGCGCCTACCCCACCGGCGCGTTCGAGCACGCCGAGCTCGTCGACGTGCGCCGGGTCTGCGAGCTGCACACCGACCTGCTGCCGCCGAGCGCCGTCTGGGAGGAGGGCGGTGTCGTGGAGGCGGGGCACGCCTGTTCGCGCGTCTACCTGCCCATCCCCGAGTCGGTCCCGGCGGCACGGCACTTCGTCGTAGACGTGCTCCGGTCCTGGGATCACGGCGAGCTCGCTCCCGACGCCGCGCTCATCGTCTCCGAGCTCGCGACGAACGCCCTGCGCCATGCCGACTCGCCGTTCCGCGCCGTCGTCGACCAGCGCCGCGGAAGGCTGCGGGTCGGCGTCGAGGACACCACGGAAACCCCGCTGGAGCGGCGCGAGATCACCATCGACGACGTGAGCGGCCGCGGTGCGCACATCGTCGAGGCGCTGGCCGAGCGGTGGGGATCCAGCCCCCTGCCGGGCGGCAAGGTGGTCTGGGCCGAGCTGACGGCGCGCCCGACCAGCACCCGCGCCGGCTGACCCGCGGGTCGAGGGTCTCCGCTCCAGGCTGTGGACCGGTCTGCGCGCGGGAGGGGCCCCGAGCATGCGTATGCCGCCGGGCCGAGCCCGGCGGCATACGTGGTGTGTTGCTCGTGGACCCGCGTCAGCGGACGTAGTCGTCCTCGAGGCGCTCGATGTCGGCCTCGTCGAAGTGGCCGAAGCCGACCTCGAGCAGGCGTCCGGGACGGTCACCCGAGTTGCCCATGCGGTGGATCGAGTTGCGCGGCACCCACACGGTCTCGCCGGGCTGCGCGCTCCACGACCGGTCGCCGACGGTGACGTCGATCGGCACGTCGAGCACCTGCCACATCTCGCCTCGGTGGTCGTGGCGCTGGAGCGAGAGCCGGTGGCCCGGCTGGACCGTGATGATCTTGACCGTGACCTGCTCGTTGGAGACGAACTGCTGGAACTGACCCCAGGGTCGCTCGGCCACGAAGATGTCGTCGGCGGGGTTGCGGTCGCCGAGGTCGTAGTCGTCGGGCGTGTGCGTCGGCCCCAGCTCGTGCTCGTGCTGGTGCGGGTCGAGCGCGGAGACGCTGCCAGCTCGGTGCTGGTCGGTCATGGTTCCCCCATCGTCGGTGAGTGCCCAGTGTGCCCTACCGGGACGGCCCACCCGAACCGGACGCCGGAACGACGACCGGTGTTCACCAGCCCCCGCTGGACCGGCCGCCGATGCCGCGCACCTGGCGCAGGGCGGGGCGGACGTCGGCGAGGTAGACGGCCGCGCCCACGAAAGCGAGCAGGCCGAAGAGGCTGAGCGGGTTGAAGAGGGTGACGAAACCGATGGCGAGCGCCACGCCGAGGATGGCGAGCCAGAACGTGCGCGTGCGCTTGCCGGCGGCGACGTAGGCCTTGTCGGGGTGGCGCAGGGCGTCGACGAACGCGAAGACCTCACAGCCGAGCGCGACCGCCCCGAGCACGAGGAGGACGACGTTCTGGAACCCCGAGTACAGCTGCATGGACGAAGCGTAACCCGCGCCGCTGAGAGCTCCCAGCGTTCTCCCAGACGCGGCTACGCGTCGATCACGAGGGTGACCGGACCGTCGTTGACCAGCGAGACCTCCATCATCGCGCCGAAGCGTCCCTGCTCGACCTCGACGCCCCGGGCACGCAGTGCGTCGACGAGCGCGGCGACCAGCGGCTCGGCCACCGGGCCGGGGGCTGCCGCGCTCCACGACGGCCGGCGACCCTTGCGGGTGTCGGCGTAGAGCGTGAACTGGCTGACGACGAGTACCGGTGCCCCGGCGTCGACGAGGCTCTGCTCGTCGCGCAGGATGCGCAGCTCTGAGATCTTGCGAGCCATCCGCTCGACCTGGTCGGGCCCGTCGTCGTGGGTCACGCCCACGAAGGCGAGCAGCCCGGCGCGGTCGATGGCGCCGACGACCTCGCCGTCGACCTCGACGCGCGCGCTCGTGACGCGCTGGAGGACCGCCCGCACCGGACCGGCCTCAGATGCCGACGGCGACGACGGCCCCGACGGGCTGGCCGTGGCCCAGCACCGGCGCGTGCTCCAGCACCGAGAGCACCTCGTCGCTGCCGACGCCGATGCGGCGCAGCACGGCGGCGAGCACGACGCTCCGTGCCCGCGACGTGCCGTCTGCGACCTTGACGGCGATGCCGCGCCCGTCGCGCAGACCGACGGCGTAGACGGCCTCGGCGCCGTCCTTGGCGACCAGGCCGTCGACGCCGCGGATGAGCGTGGTGACGTCGCGGTGGGTGCCGCCGAGGTACTCGGGGAAGTCGCGGACGGCCCGGGCGATCTTCGCCTCGGCGCCGTCGGTGGCCGACGCGATGCGGCCGAAGGCCCGCGCCAGCGCGCTCAGCGGAACGGCATGGATCGGAGCCCCGCAGCCGTCGACGGCGACGGCCGCCGGCTCGGCGCCGGTGAGCTCGCGCACCGTGTCGGCGACGGCCACCTGCAGCGGGTGCGACGGGTCGCGGTAGGTCTCGAGGTCCCAGCCGTTGGCGACGCAGGTCGCGAGCATCGAGGCGTGCTTGCCCGAGCAGTTCTGCACGATCGACTGCTTGGGCTTGCCCTCGGCGATCCAGGCGATGCGCGCGGCGTCGTCGTAGGGGTAGTCGGGCGTGTTCTGCAGGTCGGTCTCGGCCAGGCCCGCGCCGGCGAGGATCTCGCGCGCCGCATCGACGTGGAACTGCTCGCCGGAGTGGCTCGCGCAGGCGAGCGAGAGCAGCCGGCCATCCGTGTCGAGGCCGTGGCGCACCATGGCGAGCGCCTGGATGGGCTTGCTCGAGCTGCGGGGGAAGACGGGCCCGCTCGGGTCGCCGATCTCCAGCTCGACGGAGCCGTCGGGCGCCGTGACGACGGCGGTGCCGTGGTGCACCGACTCGACGAAACCGGCTCGCACGACGTGGGCGACGACCGGCGCTGCCGAGAGTGCCGCGCTGACGGGGGTGGACGTGGTGGCTGCGTGTTCCGACACGCCCCGCAGTATGCCGGAGCGTGCCGCAGGTGCCTGCGGCGAGGTCGCGGGTGCGCCGTTCGTGACGCAGCGGGCCGCGGATGCGACGAGGCCGCCACCCCATCGGGTGACGGCCTCGTGCGGAGGGGACGCCGTGGCGTCGACCGGTGCTCAGGACTCCGTGGAGGTGGCGGCGGTCTTCTTGGCGGGCGTGGCCTTCTTCGCGGCGCTCTTGGTGGCGGCCGTAGCGGTGGTCGTCGCCTTCTTCGCCGTCTTCTTGGCGGCGCGCTTGGCCGGGGCGGTCTTGCGGGCCGCCGTGGCCTTCGGGTCGTCGGTCGTGGCCGAGGAGCGGGCGGCGACCTTGCGGGTCGTCGTGGCCTCGACCTCGTCGGCCTTGCGCGTGGCGGCAGCCTTCTTGGCGGAGGAGCTGCGGATGGCCTTCTCGTGGGCGGCGGTGCGCTTCGGCTCCACCGGGGCAGCGGCGGCCTCGACGGCCTCGGCCGACTTCTCGACCTGCGCGCCGACCTTCGAGGCGTCCTTGACGACGACGTCCATCAGGCTCTGGGCGACCTTCTCGCCCTCGCTGACCGCCGTCTCGGCGACGCGGCGGCCGCGGGTCACCGTGGCGGTGCCGCGCTCGGCGAGACCGAAGGCGGTGCGCTCACCCTGGGCGCGCAGGTCGGTGACGACCTTCTCGCCGCGGGCAGCCGCGGCGTCGTACTGGTCCTTGGCGTTGCTCGCGATGACGAGGCCCTCGTTGAGGACGCGGGCCGGGAGGTCCTGTGCCTGCGTGACGAAGCGGTCGGCGTACTTCGTGGCCAGCTTCTGCAGCTCGATGGTGCGGCCCTGGAGGTCGACGATGCGCTTCTGGAGCTCCTTCTGCAGCTGGTCCGCCTCCTTCTTGGCACCCTTGCGCAGGTCGACCTGCTTGGCCTGCTTGCGGGCCGCGTCGAGCTGCTCGCTCGCCGAGCGCACGGTGTCGATGGCGATGTTGGCGGCGCCGACGACGGCGTAGAACGGCGTCGGGTCGACCGCGACCTCCGGCAGCTTGCCGTCGATCTGGCCGAGCTGGCCGCGCACGTCGGCCACGGCGGCCTCGGCCTGCTTCTGGGCGTCCTTGACGGCCTTGCTGATCTTCTTGCTGAGAGCCATGTCAGTTCTCCTTGTGGATGGACTCGTTGAGCTCGGGGGTCGCGTCAGCGACGCTGCTGCGCGCGGGGCGCCGGCGGGCTGCCGGCTTCTTGCGAGGGGTCTGGGGTGCTGACGTCTCGTCCTCGCCGACGAACGACAGGTAGATGTCGACGAGCACCGCGCGCTGCCGGTCGGTGAGGACCGGGTCTGCCGCGATGGCGGAGAGGACGTCGGGGCGGGCGGCAGGGTCGTGGTCGACGACCCGCTCGTCGAGGATGCCGGCCCGGACGTAGAGCGACTCGGCAGAGACCTGCAGTCCCTTGGCGATCTGCTGCAGGATCTCGGCGCTCGGGCGCTTCAGCCCTCGCTCGATCTGCGACAGGTAGGGGTTGGAGATGCCGGCCATCTCGGCAAGCTGGCGCAGCGACAGCTGGGCACCCTCGCGCTGCTCGCGCAGGTAGGCCCCCAGGTCGGGTAGCGGAAGCTTGCTCATGCCTCCATTGTGCTAACTAAAGCAAGCAGAATGCAAACTCTGGGCAGCGTGAGCCGCCCCACACTCTCGCGTCAGCGCGTCCGGCGGTCCTTGATGGCGAGCATCGCCCGCGCCTCCGTGGTCGTCATGGCCGGGCGCTGCATGACCTCGGCGATCTGCGCCGCGCGCGCCACGAGCTCGCGGTTGTGCTCGACCGGGCGACCCTTGGCGTACATGAGGTTGTCCTCCATGCCGACCCTCAGGTGGCCCCCGGCGGAGAGGGCTGCGGCGACGATCGGCAGGTGCGCCCTGCCGATGCCGGTGGCCGACCAGCTCGTGACCTCCTCGGGCAGCATCGCGACGCCGGCCATGAGGGCCTGCGGGGTGCCGGGCATCGACCCGGGCACCCCGGTGACGAAGTCGACGTGCACCTTGCCGCCGTAGGGCAGGCCGCACTCGTCGATGAGGCGGCGCAGCGCGTGCACGTGGCCGAGCTCGAACAGCTCGAACTCCGGCACGACCTCGCGCTCCTGCGCCTGCTTGTAGAGGTCGACCATGAAGCCCCACGGGTTGAGGAAGACGCCGTCGCCGAAGTTCGTCGTGCCGCACGTGAGCGAGCACGAGTCGGGGTCGGCGTCGAGCACCGTGAGGCGCTGGTCGAGCGGGTCGGTGACGGCGCCGCCCGTCGAGAGTTGCACGATGAGGTCGGTCGCCTCGCGCACGCCGTCGACCGCCTCCTTGAGGAAGGCACCGTCGAGGGTGGGCTGGTGCTCGCGGTCGCGCACGTGGATGTGGATGAGCGCCGCGCCGGCCTGCTCGCAGGCGATCGCCGTCTCGACGAGCTCCTCGGGTGTCGTCGGCAGGGCCGGTACGTCGGTCTTGGCGGTCTCGGCGCCCGTCGGGGCGACGGTGATCAGGGTGCTCGCGGCGGTGCGTGCGGTGCTCATGCCGCACATCCTGCCAGCGCCCGGGGGCGCCTCGGTCAGGGGGCGACGATCGTCGTCTGGGCCGCCGAGAGCCCCTCGACGAGCAGGTCGAGCGTGGGGTCGGTGTTGCGCTTGATCACGGCAAGCGCGATCGGCCCGTCGACGTGGTGGCGACCCACCGAGGTCAGGTGGCCGACGACGCGGTCTCCGGCATACACATCGCTCCCCCGCGCCGGCAGCACGTGGCCCGAGCCGTCGAGGTGGAGGAAGACCAGGCGCCTCGGCGGCCGGCCGAGGTTGTGCACGCGGGCCACCGTCTCCTGGCCCCGGTAGCAGCCCTTGTGCAGGTGCACGGCGGTGCGCAGCCAGTCGACCTCGTGGACGATCGTGCGGTGGTCGGTCTCGAGCCCGAGCCGTGGCCGCCAGGCGGCGATGCGCAGCGCCTCGGCCGCCCACAGGCCGGCGAGGGGTCGATCGCCCACTGCGGCAACGAGGTCGGCGCGCGGCACGAGCACCTCGCGCCACGAGCGCTCGGTTCCCGGGTGGTCGTCGACGGGGCCGTATGCCGTCGTGTCGCCGACGAGGTCGGGCCACGGGTCGCGCCACGCGAGGGGCTCGCCGTCGGCGGACTCGCTCGCGTGCGGCTCGCCGAGCACGGCCCACGCGTCGGTGACGAGGGCGACCTCGACGCGCAGCATGAAGCGCATCCGGTCGAGCCATTCGCCGAGAGCGCCGCCCGCGCCGGGCTCGGTCGTGACCCACGTCGTCCCGCCGTCGTCAACGAGGTGGAGCGAGTGCTCGACGTGGCCCTTGGGTGTGAGGATCAGCGCCTCGCGCGACTGGCGTGGCTCGAGGTCGAGCAGGTGCTGGGTGGTGAGCGAGTGCAGCCAGCTGAGGCGGTCGGGCCCGGTGACGGTGACGACGTCGCGGTGCGACAGGTCGACCACGGCCAGGCCCTCCTCGAGGAGGCGCTGCTCGCGCATCGGGTCGCCGTAGTGCAGGGCGACACCCGCCTCGAGGCCTTCGCCCGCGACCGCACCCGGCCGCGCGAGCAGCGGGCTCGGGGCCGTCGTGGGACGCGTGGGCAGCTCGACGTCGCTCATGCTCGGGGCAACGCTGACGGCACACGGCTCATTCCGAAGGCCACCGACGTCACTCGACGCGCTTGAGCGTGGCGGACACGTGGCTCTGCATCTCCTGGCCGACCGCCGCCATGTCCATGACCCACATGAGCTGCGACTCGACGAGGCCGTACATGCGCGTCGCCGCGTTGTACTCCTTCGCACCGGGCGCGCGCAGCACGCCGTCGGTCTTGAGCTGCACCTTGGCCGGCTGGATCTCGCCGTAGTAGAGCTCGAGGATGCCGGTCGGGTGGGCGAGCAGCAGCTCGACCTCGCCGTTCTCGAAGGGGCGCCAGAAGCCGGACTCGACGGCAGCCGGGCGCACCTTGGCGCCGTTCTCGGAGTCGAGGATCCAGGCTCGGCTCTCCCACTTGAGGAAGCCCCGCCCGTCGTGGGTCACCTCGATCTCCTGGCCGAAGTGCGCCGACTCGATCGTGGGGTAGCCGACGACCCCGGCGCCCTCCCAGCGTCCGATGAGCCACGCGAGGGGACGCAGCGGCTCCGGGATGTCCTGGTCGAGGTTGAACATGCGCCCGATCGTAGCCTGATCCCATGGACACCCCCGCGCGCTCGCTCGTCGTCAAGGTCACCGCCGGAACCGAGGCGCCGGAGCGTCTCTCGCAGGCCTTCACGGTGGCCGCGACCGCCGTCGCGAGCGGGGTCGACGTGTCGCTGTGGCTCACCGGCGAGTCGACGTGGATGGCCGTTCCGGGGCGGGCGGAGGAGTTCGAGCTGCCGTATGCCGCCCCGCTCGCCGAGCTGCGCGACGCCGTCATCGCGGGCGGCCGGCTCACCGTCTGCACGCAGTGCGCGGCCCGGCGCGAGCTCACCGAGGACCAGCTCGTCGAGGGCGCGGTCATCAAGGGCGCGGCCGTCTTCGTCGAGGAGGCGCTGGCCCCGGGCGCCCAGGCCCTCGTCTACTGACACGGGACCTCGAACTGGCCTCTCGACGGTTGAGGTGCGCGTCAGGTGAGGACGGAGAAGAGGTGCACGACGGCGCCGACCACGAGCACCGAGCCGACGCCGGAGCCGACCTGGCCGCGGCGCGTCAGCATCGCCGGCTGCAGCGACAGCACGCGCCGGAACGACCACGACACCGTGCCGACGGCCGCGCCGATGCCGAGCGCCTCGAGCGCGGCGACCTCGTCGAAGAAGCTGGCCGCCACGAGCGCGGCGACGACGGACACCGCGAGCGCCACGAGGCCGAGGAAGGGCGCGAGCACCTTGACGCCCGGCAGCAGGTCGACCGCGACGGCCGCACCCACGGCGGCCATGGCGACGACCGCGACGGCCTGACCGCGGTCGCTGTTGGCCGCGACGACGGCGGTCGTGCCCGACGCGATGACGGCGAGTCCGCCGAACGCCGAGAGCAGGGTGAGCACGAGTCCCTCTCGGCCGGTGCGGCGCACGAGCTGGCCGAAGAAGGCGAGCAGGATGCCGAACGCGACGGCCGCGGGCACCCAGAGCAGGTCCTGGCGCAAGGCGCTCAGCACGATCGCCACCGAGCTGACGCCGAGCGCCACGGTGGTGGCCATCGGCGTGTAGGAGCCGCTCAACAGCGGCCAGCCCCACGCCACGGCGAGAGCGAGCACGAGGGTGACACTCAGCGTGGCGGCATACCCCGTGCCCTGGGCGACGAGGAGCGCAACGGCGGCCACGAACGTCGCGACGACGCCGAACCAGCGGATGCGGTCGGCGCGGACCGGCGACAGCGGCACGCGGAGCGTCCCCTCGGGGGCTCCCGCGCGGGCTGCGTCGTCGTCAGGCACGGGGGCCATTGTGCATCACCCTCCGGCGAACGGCGGCAGCACCTCGACGGTGGCTCCCGGGTCCACGACCTGCTCCCGGGTGACCTTGCGGCCGTCGAGCAGGAAGCTCGCCACCCTCGCCACGCGCCCGAGGTCCGGGTGCGCCTGCACGGCAGCGTCGACGACCTCGCCGACCGTCGCGCCCGAGCGCTCCTCGCTGTCGGTGCCGGTCGCCGCGCGCGCGGCCGCCCAGTAGCGCACGGTGACCGTCGGCGCGGCCGCTGTCGTGGGCATCTCGCTCCGTCTCATGGCAGGTGTCTCATCGTTGGTGTGGTCCCGTCCCCCGGTGACCAGTCTCGCCTATCCTGCATGAGATGGCCCGACTGCTGCTGCTCACCAACGCGCTCGCCCCGAGCGCCGAGGTGCTGCCCGCGCTCGGGCTGCTGAGCCACACGGTGCGCATCCTGCCTGCCGAGGCCACCGCGCTCGTCGACTCCCCCGACTGCGACGTCGTCATCGTCGACGCGCGACGGGAGCTCGCGAGCGCCCGGTCGCTGTGCCGGGTGCTGCGCACCACCGGGATCGGCACCCCCCTGCTGGCCGTCCTCACCGAGGGCGGCCTCGCCGGCCTCACGGCCGAGTGGGGCCTCGACGACGTGCTGCTCGACTCCGCCGGGCCCGCCGAGGTCGACGCGCGGCTGCGCCTCGCGATGACGAAGGGCCAGGACGACGAGGCCGACCTCGACATGCCGATCACGTCGGGTGACCTCGTCATCGACGAGGCGAGCTACTCGGCGAAGTTCCGCGGCCACCCGCTCGACCTGACCTACAAGGAGTTCGAGCTCATCAAGTACCTCGCGCAGCACCCCGGCCGGGTCTTCACCCGGGCCCAGCTGCTGCAGGAGGTGTGGGGCTACGACTACTACGGCGGCACCCGCACCGTCGACGTGCACGTGCGGCGACTGCGGGCCAAGCTCGGCCCCGACCACGAGGCCCTCATCGGCACGGTCCGCAACGTCGGCTACCGGCTCGTGCCCGACCGTCCCGAGGCTCCCGCAGCCCAGCCCGCCGACGCCTGAACCGGTCGAGCCGGTATGCCGAACGGTCCGGCTCCCGAGGGAACCGGACCGTTCGTCGGTCCACCGTCGTCAGGCGGTCACGGCGTGTACGTGACGCGGTCCAGCGGCGGTGCGGTGTAGGGCGAGTGCTTCTCGAGGTAGTTCGAGAAGGCGTCGATGTCGAGCCCGCCGAAGTACCGGTCGGTGCCACCGCGGAAGGCCGGGAAGCCGTCCCCGCCGTCGGCGAGGAAGTTGTTCGTCACCACGCGGTAGGTGGCCGTGGGGTTGACCGCCACACCGTTGATCTTGACGTCGCTGACCGAGACCCGGTTGTGCGTGTACGTCAGGCCGGCGCTCGTGGCGAGCACGTAGGGCCGGGGCGGCGCGCCGGACGAGTTGATGAACTGCTGGTTCAGCACATCGATGATCTGCTGGCCCGTGAGCGTCAGCGACACGAGGTAGTTGTTGAACGGCTGGACCGTGAACGCCGCCTCGTAGGTGACGTTGCCGTCGGAGTTCTCGACGAGGTCGGCTCGGATGCCGCCGGCGTTCATGAACGACACGACGGGCGTCTGGCCGCCCGTCACGACCGACGGGTCGGCGAGCTGGGCATCGGCGATGAGGTCACCGAGCGGGGACTCGCCCGCGGCGTTGGGAGTGCGGCTGACCACCGAGCCCGCGACCTGGCCGATGACCTTGTTCGCGATCGTGGAGACCAGAGTCTTGTACCGGGCGATGAGGGCCGTCTGGGCCGGGTCCTTGGCGACGGTGCGCTCGACGATGTGGTTGGCCGAGGTGGCCGTCGTCGGCCGGACGATGTCGGAGGTGCGGCGGTCGTACGTGAGCGTCGTGTCGGTGTAGAGGCGACCGAACGACGAGGCGGACGTGACGAGACGCGGCTTGCCGGCAGGGTCGGGCAGCGCGCAGACATAGGGCTGGTGCGTGTGGCCGGAGACGACCATGTCGATGGCCGGGTCGAGGTTCGCGTTGATGTCGACGAGCGCGCCGGAGATGGAGCCGCCGGTCTGGCAGGCCCAGTCGTAGGACTGGCCGCTCTTCGTCGGAGCCGCGCCCTCGTGCAGCAGCACGACGATGGCGTTGACGCCCTGCGCCTTGAGCACGGGCACGAGAGCGTTGGCGGTCTCGGCCTCGTCCTTGAACGACAGGCCGGCGACACCGGAGGCGGTGACGATGCTGGGCGTGCCCTCGAGCGTCATGCCGATGAAGCCGATCTTGGCCCCGTTGAACTTCTTCACGGTGTAGGCCGGCAGGATCGTCTTGCCGCTCGAGGTCTCGACGACGTTGGCCGCGAGCATGTCGAAGTCGGCTCCGCCGAACACCCCGTCCGGGCAGGAGTTCTGGTTGTTCTGGCCCGCTCCGTCGTCGATGCACCCGCCGTGGGCGAGGCGCTGGAGCTCCTTGTAGCCCTCGTCGAACTCGTGGTTGCCCACCGACGTGACGTCGAGGCCGAGCTTGTTCATCGACTCGACGGTCGGCTCGTCGTGGAAGGCGGCGGACAGGAGCGGGGAGGCTCCGACGATGTCACCGGCGGCGACGGTCAGCGAGTAGGGGTGGCCCTTGCGTGCCTGGGCGAGCTCCGTCGCGAGGTACTCCACGCCGCCGGCGTTGACGAAGTTGATCTGCTCGGTGCGGTTGCCGTCGCCGTCGATGTCGTCCACGTCCGTGTAGAAGTGGTCGATCGTGATGCGACCGCCGGAGCCGCCGGGCGCCTCCAGGTTGCCGTGGAAGTCGTTGAACGACAGCAGCTGGATGTCGAACTGGGTCTTGCCGGGGGCGCTACCGGTGCTCGACCCCGCGGTGGGTGCGGCGAGGGCCGGGGCCGCGAGCGCAGCGGCGCAGGCACCTGCGACCGCGACGCCGGCGATGCGGCGGGTGGAACGGGACATGTCTTCCCCTTGCTCATGGATGGTGAACGTGCCCGCGGGCACCCGGGGAGGGTATCTCCGCACACGGGCGATTTGGGGTTTGCGAGGCAATGGTTCGGTAAAGGCCGGATGTCCAGTCGGACCCGGGCGGGGAGTCCGGACCGTCGGCGCCGGGAGCCGCACGCGTCGTGGTGGAATCGCCGTATGCCGCGCCCGACGATCGCCCGCCACGACGCCACGCACCCGCTGACCCACGAGGCGGCCGAGGCGGTGCTGGCGCTCGCCCTGGCGGCCGCAGCGCACGACGGCGCGCAGCCCCTCTCGGAGCAGTTCCTCCTCTCCGTGCGGGCTCGCGAGCACGACGGCGTCGAGCACGTCCTCGCGCTCGCCGACGACGGCACGGTCGTCGGCTACGCCCAGTCCCGCACGGGCGAGGCGCCGGACGGGGCGCCCTCGGGTGAGCTCGTCGTCGCCCCGACCGCCCGCCGCGCCGGCGTCGGCACGGCACTGCTCGAAGCCCTGCCGGACGGCATACGCCTCTGGAGCCACGCGGTGGGGGCGGCCGCCGACGCGGCCACGGGCTTCGCCGCAGCGCGCGGGCTCGTGCCCGTGCGCTCGCTGCACGTCATGGGTCGGTCGCTCACGGGTGGCGACCCGTGGCCCGAGGCAACGGTCGACCCGAGGTATGCCGTGCGCACCTTCGAGCCCGGACGTGACGAGGAGGCGTGGCTGGCACTCAACGCCGCCGCGTTCGCGCACCACCCGGAGCAGGGCTCGCTGCGCCGGACCGACCTCGACCAGCGGATGGGCGAGCCGTGGTGGGACCCTGCCGGCCTCATCCTCGTCGTCGAGGCCGACCATCCCGACACGCTCGTGGCCTCGCACTGGACGAAGGTCGACCCGCCCGGCGGCGACGTCGGCGAGGTCTACGTCGTCGCCGTCTCACCCGACCACCAGGGCGAGGGGCTCGGCCGCGCCGTCACAGTGCTCGGCCTCGACCACCTGCGCTCCCTCGGGCTCGACAGGGTCGTGCTCTACGTCGACGAGGAGAACACGGCGGCCGTGCACACCTACCGCCGGCTCGGGTTCGAGGACGTCGAGGTGCACCGGCAGTACGCCCGTGCGACCTCGGCCCGGCCCTCGGACGGTGACCGGACCGCCCACGGCTGAGACGAGTTCACCCTCCGGTCGCCCATCGGTGCCACGATGGGCAGATGAGCACCGGCAGCCTCACGACCACCGACCTCGACGAGCCCGAGGCAGCGTCCGCCCAGGAGACGACGACCGAGGAGACGACGACCGAGGCCGCCGAGGTCAGCTCGTTCGCGGCCACCGTCCCGACGCGGCGCGTCCCGGCGCGTGCCTCCAACGGTCGCTTCGTCGGCACCGGCGCACCCGAGGACGAGGGCGAGCTGCCGGCCGACCGCTACCTCGAGCGCGAGCTGTCCTGGCTGCAGTTCAACGAGCGTGTGCTCCAGCTCGCCATGGACCCCGCGGTCCCCCTGCTCGAACGCACCCGGTTCCTCGCGATCTTCTCGAACAACCTCGACGAGTACTTCATGGTGCGCGTCGCGGGCCTCAAGCGCCGCATCGCCACCGGGCTCGCGGTGCGCACGGCCGCAGGTCTCGAGCCGCGCGAGCTCATCGAGCGCATCGCCCGGCTCGCGCACGAGCTCATGCTGCAGCACGCGTCCGTCTTCCAGCACGACGTGCGTCCGGCGCTCGAGGACCAGGGCATCACCATCGTGCGCTGGGACGACCTCGATGACGACGACCGCGAGCCGCTGCACTACTTCTTCGCCGACCGTGTCTTCCCGGTGCTCACCCCGCTGGCCGTCGACCCTGCGCACCCCTTCCCCTACATCTCGGGGCTCTCGCTCAACCTCGCCGTGCTGCTCCAGAACCCCAAGACCGGCAGCGAGCACTTCGCGCGCGTCAAGGTGCCGCCGAGCCTGCCCCGCTTCATCCTCGTCGAGGAGGACGTCGACGCGGAGGTCGAGCGCAAGCGGTTCGTGCCGCTCGAGGACGTCATCGCCAGCCACCTCGACCAGCTCTTCCCCGGCATGATCGTCATGGAGCACTTCTCGTTCCGGGTCACCCGCAACGAGGACCTCGAGGTCGAGGAGGACGACGCCGAGAACCTCCTGACCGCCCTCGAGAAGGAGCTGACGCGGCGCCGCTTCGGCCCGCCGATCCGGCTCGAGGTCGAGGACGAGATCGACCCGAAGGTCCTCGACATGCTCGCGCGCGAGCTGCAGATCAGCGACCGCGAGATCTACCGCCTGCCGACGCCGCTCGACCTGCGGGGCCTGTTCACCATCGCCGACGTCGACCGCAGCGACCTCGAGTTCGCCAAGTTCTTCCCGCGCACCCACCCCGACTTCGCCCCGACCGAGAGCGCCAAGGCCATCGACCTGCTCGCGGCGGTGCGACAGAAGGACGTGCTGGTCCAGCACCCCTACAACTCGTTCTCGACGTCGGTGCAGGCGTTCATCGAGCAGGCGGCGAACGACCCCAAGGTGCTCGCGATCAAGCAGACGCTCTACCGCACCTCGGGCGACTCCCCCATCATCGACGCCCTCATCGACGCCGCCGAGGCGGGCAAGCAGGTGCTCGCGGTCGTCGAGATCAAGGCCCGCTTCGACGAGGTCAACAACATCTCGTGGGCCCGCAAGCTGGAGGAGGCGGGCGTCCACGTCGTCTACGGCGTCGTCGGCCTCAAGACCCACGCGAAGCTCTGTCTCGTCGTGCGCCAGGAGTCCGAGGGCCTCGTGCGCTACTGCCACATCGGCACCGGCAACTACAACCCGAAGACGGCGCGCGTCTACGAGGACTTCGGCCTCTTCACCACGGACCCCCAAGTGGGAGAAGACCTTTCGCGCCTCTTCAACCTCCTCTCCGGCTTCGCGCCCCGCAGCAAGTTCAAGCGCCTGCTCGTCGCGCCCCGCTCGGTGCGCTCGGGCCTCATCGACCTCGTCGACGAGGAGATCGAGCTGCACCGCAACCGGTCGAAGGACGCCCCGCCCGGACGCATCGTCTTCAAGGCGAACTCCATCGTCGACGAGGCCACCATCGACGCGCTCTACCGCGCGAGCATGGCCGGCGTGCGCGTCGACATCTGGGTCCGCGGCATCTGTGCGATCCGGCCGGGCGTCGAGGGCCTCTCGGAGAACATCCGCGTGCGGTCGGTCCTCGGGCGCTTCCTCGAGCACTCCCGCGTGTTCTGGTTCGAGCACGGCGGCGACCCGCAGGTCTACATCGGCAGCGCCGACATGATGCACCGCAACCTCGACCGCCGCGTCGAGGCGCTCGTGCGCATCGCCGACCCGGGCCACATCGTCGAGCTGGCCGACCTCATCGACCTCGCGTTCGCCGAGACGACGTCGCGCTGGGACCTCGGGTCCGACGGCCGCTGGGTGCGCCACCACCTCTCCGAGTCGGGCGAGCCGCTCGACGACCTGCAGGAGAAGCTCATCGAGCGCCACGACAAGCGGCGCCGCAAGGCGCGCCGGCGCTGACCGGCATACGGGCACCTGCGACGCGTGGGGCGACCCGCCGGGCCCACGTCGGGCAGACTGGCGCGCGTGGCCTCCGTGATCCCCGCAGCCGGCACCTTGCCGTGGCGCCGCCGTGGCGGACGGCTCGAGGTGGCGCTCGTGCACCGGCCGAAGTACGACGACTGGTCCTGGGCCAAGGGCAAGCTCGACCCCGGTGAGCACCCGAGCGTCGCGGCCGCGCGCGAGACGCTCGAGGAGACCGGTCTCGTCGTGCGTCTCGGCGTGCCCCTCCCGTCGGCGGAGTACCCGGTGCTCGACTCGACCGGGGGTCCCGCGACGAAGCAGGTGCACTACTGGGCCGCGCGGGTCACCGGGGGCACCGGCGTGCTCGAGAACGAGATCGACGAGGTCGCCTGGGTCGACGTGCGCTCGGCGAACGACCGCCTCGACTACGCCCGCGACCGCGAGCAGCTGCTCGCCCTCGTGCGGGCCGAGCGTGCCGGCGAGCTGCGCACGTGGCCCCTTGCCCTCGTGCGGCACGCCAAGGCGGTCCCGCGCGGCAAGTGGGAGCGCGACGACCGCCTCCGCCCGCTGGATGCCGTGGGGCGAGCCCAGGCGGGCACCGTCGCCGCCGTGCTCGGTGCCTACGGGGTCGAGCGAGTCGTGTCGTCCTCGTCGTCCCGCTGCGTCTCGACGGTGGAGCCGTATGCCGTCGGGCGGGGACTGCGGCTGCGCACGCGCGACAGCCTCTCGGAGGAGGGCTTCGCCGAGAGCCACGACGGCGCTCTCGCACAGGTCGAGCGCCTGCTGCGCAAGGGTGACCCGGCGGCGCTGTGCAGCCACGGGCCGGTGCTGCCCACCCTGATCGAGGTGCTCGGCAGCCGGGTCTCGCACTCCGACGACCGTGGTGACGTCGCCGAGCTGCTGCGCCAGGCCGCGGCCGAGTCGATGCGCAAGGGCGAGGTGCTCGTCTGCCACGTCGTCGGCAAGGGTGACGACGCGCGCGTCGTCGACGTGGAGCGCATCGACACCTGAGGGCACGCCGACCAGCTGCCCGAACCCTCCATCGTGGGCGCGTTCCGACTGTCGCGCATCCCGGGCCGGGGCCGCACCCCAAGCCGTCGACCTGCGTTCACCCTCCGTTAACCGCACGTGGACGGCCCGTCACCCAGCGGACCTATCTTCGCGATGGATCAACCGTCAAGCAGCGTCGCTCGACAAGGTCCGCTCCACCTGGTCGACCGACCACCGGAACAACTCCAAGCATCCTTTTCGAGAGGGAACACACTCGTGTCTGTTTCGCGTATCAGCGCTCTCGGCGCCATCGCCCTGTCCGGCGCTCTTGCGCTCTCCGCCTGCGCGTCCGAGAACAACGGCGCCCAGCCCGGCGCGGGTTCGACCGGCGCCGGCGGCACCTCCGCCGGCGCGGGCGACTGCTTCTCCGGCGACCTCAAGGCCGAGGGTTCGTCGGCGCAGAAGAACGCCATCGACGAGGCCATCAAGGCCTACCAGACGGCCTGCGCCGACGCCACGATCGACTACCAGCCCACCGGCTCGGGTGCCGGCATCAAGCAGTTCATCGCCAAGCAGGTCGACTTCGCCGGTTCTGACTCGTCGCTCAAGACCAAGCCCAAGGACGGCGTCATCGAGTCCGACGCGGCCAAGCAGGCCTGTGGCTCCGAGGCCTGGAACCTCCCGATGGTCACCGGCCCGATCGCGATCGCCTACAACGTCAAGGGCGTCGACAAGCTCGTGCTCAACGCCGAGGTCGCCGCGAAGATCTTCGACGGCAAGATCACCGCCTGGAACGACCCGGCCATCGCGGCGCTCAACAAGGGCGTCACGCTCCCCTCGACGCCGATCAAGGTCTTCTTCCGCTCCGACGAGTCGGGCACGACCGAGAACTTCACCAAGTACCTCAAGGCCGCCGCGCCCGGCGCCTGGTCCTACGAGACCGGCAAGAAGTGGACCGGCAAGGGCGAGGGCAAGGAGAAGTCGGCCGGCGTCGCCACCGCGACGAAGGGCCAGGACGGCGGCGTCACGTACGTCGAGCTCTCCTACGCCCAGCAGAACCAGCTCCCGATGGCCCAGATCGACACGGGCGCCGGCCCCGTCGAGCTGACGGCCGAGTCGGCCGGCAAGACGGTCGCCACCGCCGAGCAGACGGGCACGGGCAACGACCTCGCCCTCAAGATCGACTACGCGACCAAGGAGGCCGGCGCCTACCCGATCGTGCTCGTGACCTACGAGATCGTCTGCTCCAAGTACGCCGACGCCGAGACCGGCAAGAAGGTCAAGGCCTTCCTCAAGTCGTTCGCCTCCGACGAGACGCAGAAGGGCCTCGAGGCCAAGGGCTACGCCCCCCTGCCGGCCGAGGTCGCCGCCAAGGTCAAGACCGCGGTCGACGCGATCTCCTGATCCACCGCCCGGCTGGTCCGGAGCACACCGGACCGGCCCACAACGCAGGGGCGGGCGCCGCACTCGGCGTCCGCCCCTTGCGCCAGTTCTCCCCCGACCAAGGAAGAGGCCCCACGTGTCGACAGTGACAGGTGTATCAGCCGCCGACGAGCTTCCCGGCCCCGACGGCGGCACGCCGCTGCGGGGCGACCGCGCCTCCACCGGACGCCTGGGCGACCGCCTGTTCGGTGGTTTCGCCACGTTCAGCGGCGTCCTCGTCATCGCCATCGTCACCCTCATCGCGGTGTTCCTCGTCGTGCAGGCGATCCCGGCCCTGACGAACAACTCCGAGAACTTCTTCACGAGCCGCGTGTGGTCCCCCGGCGGCGAGAAGCCGGCGTTCGGCATCCTCGAGTTCCTCTGGACCACCGTCGCCGCCTCGACGATCGCGATGCTGATCGCGGTGCCCGTGGGCGTCGCGGTGGCTCTCTTCCTCACGCAGTACGCCCCGGTGTGGATGCGCCGGCCCGCGGCCGGTCTCGTCGACCTGCTCGCTGCCGTGCCCTCGATCGTCTACGGCCTGTGGGGCCTCATCGTCTTCTTCCCCGTGTGGAAGCCGGTCCAGCAGTGGGTCGAGGACAAGCTCGGCTGGTTCCCGCTCTTCGGCACCGCCGGCATCACCGGCGGCACCATCGCCTTCATCGGTGTGGTGCTCGCGATCATGGTCCTGCCCATCGTCACCGCCCTCTCGCGCGAGGTGTTCGACCAGACGCCCGCCACGCACAAGGAGGGCGCGCTCGCCCTGGGCGCCACCCAGTGGGAGATGATCCGCACGGCGGTGCTGCCCTTCGGCAAGCCCGGCGTCATCTCCGCCGCGATGCTGGCCCTCGGCCGCGCCCTCGGCGAGACGATCGCGGTCACCTTCCTCGTGTCCGCCCTGCCCGACGGCGCCAAGTGGACGTGGTCGCTCTTCAACGGCGGCGAGACCTTCGCCTCCAAGATCGCGAACAACGCGTCCGAGTTCAGCAACCCGAGCAAGACCGGCGCCTACATCGCGGCCGGTCTCGTGCTGTTCGTGCTGACCTTCGTCGTCAACAGCATCGCCCGCATCGTCATCGAGCGCAGGAAGGCCTTCAGCGAATGAGCACGGTGACCGAGAGCCGCGGGCCCGCCGACGGCGTGACGCCCGACACCACTCCGCCCGGGGGCAAGGGTGGGCGCGACGTCCTTCGCGAGATGGACAACCCGCACCGCGTCCGCGCCGTCAAGGACGTCGTGGCCAAGGTGGTCATGTGGTTCGCCTTCGCGCTGGCCATGATCCCGCTCGTGTGGATCCTGACGACCGTCGTCGCCAAGGGCGTGCACATGCTCGGCTCCGCCACGTGGTGGACCGGCAACCAGCGCAACATCAACTCCGACGACTTCGGCGGCGGCGCGCGCCACGCCATCGAGGGCACCCTCGAGATGGTCGGCATGACGACCCTCATCGCCGTGCCGATCGGCATCATGACCGCGGTCTACCTCGTCGAGTACGGACGCGGCGGCCTCGCCCGGGCGATCAGCTTCATGGTCGACATCCTCTCGGGCATCCCGTCGATCGTCGCCGGCCTGTTCATCTACGCCGTCGTCGTCACGACCTTCGGCCTGCGCCAGTCGGGCTTCGCCGCCTCGCTGGCCCTCGTGCTGCTCATGATCCCGGTCATCGTGCGGTCCACCGAGGAGATGCTCAAGCTCGTCCCGAACGAGCTGCGCGAGGCCTCGTACGCGCTCGGCGTGCCCAAGTGGGTGACCGTCGTCAAGGTCGTCCTGCGCACGGCGTTCTCGGGCATCATCACCGGCGTGCTGCTCGGCGTCGCCCGCGTCATGGGCGAGACGGCCCCGCTGCTGATCCTCGCGCCGTACACGAAGAACTTCCAGCGGGATCTCTTCAACGGCAACTTCCCCACCCTGCCGATGATGATCAACCAGGACCGTGGTGACCTCGCCCTGCCCGCGGCCGCGGAGCGCATGTGGGGCGCCGCGCTCACCCTGATCCTCCTCGTCCTGCTGCTCAACGTGATCGGCCGCGTGGTCGCCCACTTCAACGCGGTCAAGAAGTAAGAGAAAGAGAAGCCTTCTCATGGCAAAGCGAATCGACGTCAGCGACCTCAACGTCTACTACGGCTCCTTCAAGGCCGTCGAGGGTGTCTCGATGACGGTCGAGCCCCGGTCCGTCACGGCCTTCATCGGCCCTTCGGGCTGCGGCAAGTCGACGTTCCTGCGCACCCTCAACCGCATGCACGAGGTCATCCCCGGCGGCCGCGTCGAGGGCAAGGTCATGCTCGACGACCAGGACCTGTATGCCGCCTCGATGGACCCCGTGACCGTGCGCCGCACCGTCGGCATGGTCTTCCAGCGCCCGAACCCGTTCCCCACGATGTCGATCTACGACAACGTCGCGGCCGGCCTCCGGCTCAACGGCGTCAAGAACAAGAAGACGCTCGACGGCATCGTCGAGAGCTCGCTCAAGGGCGCGAACCTCTGGAACGAGGTCAAGGACCGCCTGAACAAGCCGGGCGCGGGCCTCTCCGGCGGCCAGCAGCAGCGCCTGTGCATCGCCCGCGCCATCGCGGTACAGCCGCAGGTGCTGCTCATGGACGAGCCGTGCTCGGCGCTCGACCCGATCTCGACGCTCGCGATCGAGGACCTCATCAACGAGCTGAAGAACGACTACACGATCGTCATCGTCACCCACAACATGCAGCAGGCAGCGCGCGTCTCCGACCGCACCGCCTTCTTCAACCTCAAGGCGACCGGCGAGCCGGGCCGCCTCGTCGAGGTCGACGACACGACGCGGATCTTCAACAACCCGTCGCAGCAGGCCACCGAGGACTACATCTCCGGCCGCTTCGGCTGACCCGCGCGTTCCGCCCCGCACAGCACAGTGCCCACTCGCCCGGGTTCGACCGGTCGAGTGGGCACTTTTGTGTGCGCCCCGAGGAGGCTCAGCGGAAGACCGCGGTGATGTACCAGGCGACGACGGCCACGAGGCCGGCGCCGGGGAAGGTCAGCACCCACGCGCCGACGATGTTGCCGGCCACGCCCCAGCGCACCGCGGAGAAGCGCTTCGTGGCGCCGACGCCCATGATCGACGACGTGATGGTGTGGGTCGTCGAGATGGGCGCGCCGAAGGCGAGGCCCGCGACGTAGAGGATCGCCGCGGCCGTGGTCTCGGCCGCGAAGCCCTGCGGGGGCGTCATGTGGATGATGCGCCGACCCAGCGTGCGCATGATGCGCCACCCACCGGCATACGTGCCCAGCGAGATGACGACGGCCGAGAGCACGAGGACCCAGAGCGGGATGCTGTCGTCGCCGTGGTGGCCCGAGATGTTGAGCGCGAGCACGACGACGCCCGCCGTCTTGGCGGCGTCCTGCAGACCGTGGCCGAAGGCCATGGCCGCGGCCGACGCCGTCTGCGCCGTGCGGAACCCGCGCGACACGCGGCCGGGGTTGGCGTTGCGGAACATCCAGAGGATGGCCGTCATCACGAGGTATCCGAGCACCAGTCCGATGATCGGAGAGGCGATCATCGGGATGATGACCTTCTCCCAGATGACGGTCCACTGCACGTTGACACCCGCGACGAGCGCGGCGCCGCCGAGGCCACCGATGAGGGCGTGCGACGACGACGAGGGCAGGCCGAACCACCACGTGAGCAGGTTCCAGCCGATGGCGCCGACGAGTGCCGCCGCGACCAGCCAGAGGCCGTTGACGCCCACCGGCTGCTCGATGATGCCCGAGCCGATGGTCTTGGCCACCTTGGTGCCGAAGAAGGCGCCGAAGAGGTTGGCGACGGCCGCCATGCCGAGGGCGACGCGCGGCGTCAGCGCCCGCGTCGAGACAGAGGTCGCGATCGCGTTCGCCGCGTCGTGGAAGCCGTTGGTGTAGTTGAAGCCCATGGCCAGTGCGATGACCGCACCGACCCCGAGGACGGGGATGGTCGTGTCCATCAGCGGGTCAGGACTCCTTGACCGCGATGCCCTCGACGACGTGGGCCACCTTCTCGAACGCGTCGGCGGCGTTCTCGAACCCGTCGACGATGGCCTTGACCTTGATCACCTCGACGGCATCGTGGGCGTTGTTGAAGAGCGCGGCGACCTGCTTGCGGTGCAGCGAGTCGGCCTGGTTCTCGAGGCGGTTGATCTCGATCCAGTAGCTCTTGAGGTCCTTGAGGGAGCGCAGGCGCGGCATCGCCTCGGCGGTGACCTCGGCCATGCGCGCGAGGATCTCGAACTGGTCGGCCAGGCCCTCGGGGATGTCACCGAGGCGGTAGAGGACGATGAGGTCGGCGGTCTCCTCGATGAAGTCCATGCAGTCGTCGAGGGACGCGGCGAGGTTGTGGATGTCCTCGCGGTCGAACGGCGTGATGAACGAGGTGTTCACCTTGTTGATCAGCTCGTGCGTCGCGTCGTCGGCGGCGTGCTCGAGCTCCTTGAGGCGGTCGGCGACCGCCTGGCGCTTCGAGGGCTCGACCTCGAGGAAGCGGGTCAGCTCCCGGGTCGCCTCGACGAGCAGCTCGGCGGATGAGGTGAAGAGGGTGAAAAAGCTCGTGTCCTGGGGTGTGAGGCGAAAACCCACGAGGTTGCTCCGGTCGATCGGGTGGCTGGTCCGGGGACGATGCTACGGCGTAGGAGCGACCCGGACGCAACCCGGCGGTCATCCGGCGTTCGCCCCGTGTTCGGCAACCGTCGCCGGTGGACCGCCGACAGGCTGGTGGGCCGACGCTCAGGCAGGCGTGCTGCGCGACGGGCTCGCCGCGGCGGCCTCACCCGTGATGCCGAGCAGCTCGTCGACCTCGTCGGGGGTGAAGTGGCGTGGGCTGGACGACGCAGCGACCACCAGGTCGCTCACGAGCTCGATCTCATCGGCCAGTGCGACATCGAGCAGGTCTCCGGAGCGTTCCTCCTCGGGCGTCATGAGATCACTGTAGGCACCTGCGCCGGGGCTCGTGTGGGGAAGGGCCGATCGAGATGGGCGGGCGGCTCGACAGACGCTGGACACGCTACGGACAGACGTGTGACAGGACCCCGACACCCGCCGACACGCCCCGCGCCGCGCACCCGGGAGCGCCCGTGGACGCGGCGACGTGGGGGAAGAGGTTGCGTCGGGCCGGGAGCGCCTCTCGGCACTGGGCCGCTCGTAGCGGCTGAATTTGGGACCCGGGGCTACCGCGACCCGACGCGCGTCAAGAATAGATCGGCGCGAACGGATCGCCAAAGACGACCGGACGCACGACCGTGTTCCGGGCCACCGCCGGGAGCGGGGCGGCCTCAGTCCAGCGCGTCGGCCCGCCAGAGACGGGCGCAGACGGCGAGGTCGTCGGCCATGACGAGGACGTTGGCGGCCTGTTCGGCACTGTCGTCGCCCGACGAGATGTCGGCCCGACCGGCGGACACGACGCGGCAGAAGGCAGCGGCACGCTCGAGGGCGACGGCGAGGTCGCCCTCGAAGACGCCGCGCATCACCTCGTCGATGACGCGCCCCATCTCCTGCGGGCCGGGTGGCTCGGCGGCGCCGGCGACGGCGTGGTTCGGGCCGGTGAAACGGATGCCGGCGGCATACTCGCGGCTGGCCTCGTCGGGGGCGCGCCGGACCCACTCGCGCAGGACGTAGAGGCGCCACAGGGCGCCGGGCAGGGACCGGGCCGGGCGCTGGGACCACAGCTCGGCCAGGGTCGACAGGCCGATGTCGTCGACGAGCGCGACGAGCTTCTGCGTGACGGCGGGGTCGGCCGCAGCACGACCGGCGTGCACGAGGGCCAGCGCCGTCTCGTGGGCGACGTGGATCTGCTCGGTCGGGTCATAGGCGGGCCCGTGCGCCTCGAGGGCGGACTCGCTGAAGAAGGCGGGCCGCCGGTGGGCGCGATGCTCGCTCTCGCTCATCCCTGAAGGCTAGCCCCCGCCACCCACGGCACGGATGATGCCGAGACGCCCCAGACCTTGGACAAAGCTGAATTTCTTGTCGAGCCCTTGTGCAATGTTGAGTCTTTGTCTAGGGTTTCGGTGTCGGTCAAGAAAGCGCCGCCGCCCACTCTGGATGGAGCTGACATGACTGACCCGTCGTACGGTCCGCGCAAGGACGCACGTACTCGTGAGCTGATCACCGCGGTCCGCACCTCCTCGTCGGACGCCGAGCGCTCCGAGGCGCTGGAGGCCGTGACCCGCCTGCACATGCCCCTCGCGCGGTCCCTCGCGCACCGCTACTCCGGCAAGGGCCTCGACCGCGAGGACCTCGAGCAGGTCGCCTTTCTCGCGCTGCTCAAGGCGATCCAGCGCTTCGACCTCGACCAGTCGACCGAGTTCGGTGCCTACGCGACGCCGACGATCACCGGGGAGCTGCGCCGCCACTTCCGCGACCACGGCTGGCTCGTCCGCCCGCCGCGCGGCCTGCAGGAGCGCCGCCAGGTCGTCGCCGACACGCGGACCCGGCTCGAGCAGCAGCTCGGCCACGAGCCCGGCGCCGCCGACATCGCCAGCGCCCTCGACCTCACCCTCGACGAGGTCAAGGAGGCTCAGGTCGCCTCGACCAACCTGCGCCCCGCCTCGCTCGACGCCACGACGACCGAGGGCGGGCGCCCCGTGCTCGACCTGGTCGACGCTCGTGCCGACCACGACTCCGACCCCGCCCGCGACGAGGGCATCGTCGTGCGCACCGCCCTGATGCGCCTGCCGGCGCGCGAGCAGCGCATCATCGAGCTGCGCTTCGAGCACGACATGACCCAGGCCGAGATCGCCGACACGATGGGTCTCAGCGCGATGCAGGTCAGCCGCCTGCTGCGCCGCATCCTCGCCGAGCTGCGCGAGCAGCTCGAGTCCGCAGAGCTGCTCAGCGCCTGACGTCCTACCTCGGCCCGGCGGCCCATCACCGGGCCCGGTCGACGTCGACGTGCTGATGGTCTGCCTTGTCGGTGGGGTGGTCACCACACCGACAGGCAGACCATCACGCGTCCCACCCGCGCGGCGGCTGGCGCGAACGGTCAGCTCGGACGGTCGGCTAGGACGGTCAGTGCTGGAAGGTGCCGTGCAGGATCGCCCTGCCGAGGGTCTTGAACGCGAGGTTGAACGAGACGACCGCGGGCGACGCGGAGTCGTCGACGCCGAGCGTCGGCTCCGACACTGCGTGCACCACGAAGAAGTAGCGGTGCGGCATGTCGCCCTCCGGAGGGGCTGCACCCATGAAGCCCTTGTCGCCGCCGTCGTTGCGCACGTGGAAGGCCTTGCCGGGCAGCGAGTTCGCGGCCGCCCCCGTGTCGAGGGACGTCACGTCGGCCGGCAGGTCGACGAGCACCCAGTGCCAGAAACCGGACGGCGTCGGCGCGTCGGGGTCGAAGCACGTGACGACGTAGCTCTGGGTCCCCTCGGGTGCGCCGCTCCACGACAGCTGGGGCGAGGTGTTGCCCTCGGCAGCGACCTGGTCGTCCTTGAGGGGCGCTCCGTCCGTAACGTCGTCGCTCGTCACCGTGAAGGAAGCCACCCGGGGCAGCAGCTCGTAGGGGTTGGGGGCGACCGGGCGGTCGAGGCTCATGCGGTCCTCCTGCGTCTCGTTGGCACTTGCACCGTACCCGCGCACCCGCACCCGCCGACCCCTCTCGACGCACCGACGTGCGAGCCGTGGACGTCCGAGCACAGGCGGAGCCTGGTCGTTACCCTGAAGACGAACCGGGCAAAAGGGACAGGGGGCCGGGATGCGGGGAGAACACAGGGCACCGCGCAAGACGGGGCAGCAGCAGCCGAGATCGACGCAGGATCCCTTGCGCCCCAACGACTTCCCGGTGTTCGCCGTGCGTGAGTGGGCCTCGCGCTTCTACGAGCAGCGACGGCTGGAGCGCGACGGCGCCTGGTGGCGGCTCGCGTGGCCCTTCGGCGTCGCGCTGCTCCTCGGCGGGCTCGCCGGGGCGGTGGCGACGCGCTGGCCGCTCACGCAGAACGACGTGGCTCTCGGCGCCGCCGTCGTCCTCACGGCAGCAGCCGCAGGCGTGTGCGTCGGCGGCATCATCCGCTGGCGTGCAGTCGGCCTGCGCCGCAAGGCCGCCCGGTCACGGCCCGCGACCGTCGACGAGCTGCCGAGCGCCGCCCGCGCCCTGGTGCTCGACTCCCCGCGGCTTCGCTTCCGCCGACCGGCCGACGCTGCGGGCATCGCGGCCGTACGCGACGACGTGGCGTCCCAGGCGCCGCTCGGCCGGTTCGCAGCGACCGTCCTCGTGTGGGCGCTCGTGGTGGACGACGACGAGGCCACGCTCGAGGACTGGGTCCGCGGGCGCGCGGGCTGAAGCGGCAGACGAGACCGGCCGCGCCGACCGCCTTCAGCCGCCGGAACCGAGCGCCCCGACCGCCCTGGCGACGACGAGCAGCGACGTGAGCAGGGCTGCCGTCGCCTCGAGCCCCATGAGGCACTTGGCCCGCGGCGAGAGCGGCATCGTGTCGGTCGGGCTGAACGCGCTGGAGTTCGTCAGCGAGACGTAGAGGTAGTCCACGAAGTGGGGGCGCCAGTTGGTGCTGATGCTCGACCCGGCCGCAACCTCACGCACCGCGTCCTGGTTCTCGTCCTGCGAGAAGCGCCAGTCCGCGGGCGGGAGCCGATCGCGGGTCACGGTCTGTCGGGCCACCGGCCCACCGCGGTCGATCTCCCAGAAGAGCAGCCCGAACCCGATGACGTTGGTCAGCCACACCTGCATCCCCGCCACGAGCAGCGGCATCCCGCCGCGGTCGGAGGCGGAGAGCGACGCGACGAGCATGCCGAGGGCCACGAGGTTCGTCGCGATCACGAGGCACGCCAGCACGATCGACACCGCCCTCGACCAACGGGTCTGGCGCACGAGCCGTCGCGGGTTGGTCACGAGCAGCGCTGCGAGCAGTGCGATCTCGACGACGGGGATCGCCAGACGAGGGCCGACGAGCAGCGACTCCGGCAGGCCGGCATACGCGACGGCTGCCACGACCACCGCAGCGGCAGGCGGGAGCCGGTTCTCGCCGCGGCTCGACCGCGGCTCCCGGCGGTGACGGGACGGGGTGCGAGGCATGCGCTCAAGGTAGCCCGGCAACCATGGACCGAGGCTTGCGCGCGCCGAGGAGCGACCTCATCCTTGGACCGTGGACCGCACGGACGAGATGAGGGCCCTGGCCGACGTGCAGGCGCGTCTGCAGGCACGCTTCCCCGACCTCGACTCCGAGGTGGTCGAGGCGGCCGTGCGTCTCTCGCACTCGAAGCTCACCGGACGGGTGCGCGACTTCGTGCCCGTGCTGGTCGAGCACGCCGCCCGCGACCGTCTCGCCTTCGCCGCCCGGGAGGGTGACAACGACACCCTGCGCGACATCGACCCGGGGGCGCCGCCGGCGCCCGCGACCACGGACCCGCATGGTCAGTCCGGGGACTGAGGCCCGCGTCGACCTCTGGCTCCGCGCACCTGACGCCGCCACGCGCGGCGAGGCGTCCGACGTGGACGTACTCGACGTGGTGGAGCTCCAGCGCTGGCAGCGCTTCAGGCACGTCGAGAGCGCCCGGGCGTATGCCGCAGCGCATGCTCTGGCACGCAACGAGATCGGGCGCCTGCTGGGCCGGGAGCCTTCGTCGCTCCGGTTCGACCGGACGTGCACGACCTGCGGCGCGCCACACGGTCGACCGCGCCTGCTCGACGACTCCGCACTGCACCTCTCCCTGAGCCGCACCCCCGACCTCGTCGCGCTCGCGGTGTCGCGCTCCGGCCCGGTCGGCGTCGACGTCGAGCGGCGACAGGCGGCCTCGTTCGACGGCTTCGCCGAGGTCGCGCTCCATCCCGGGGAACGGGCCACCGGCGCAGCGGCGGCGTCGCCCGACAGTGCGGTCGCCTGGGTGCGCAAGGAGGCAGCGCTCAAGGCTCTGGGGGTGGGGCTGCGGGTCGACCCGGCGAGCATGCGCACCCCGACCGAGGGGCAGGCGGGCGAGGTCGTCGCCGGGCTGCCGCCCGTCACGGTCGTCGACGTGCGGGCAGAGCCCGATCCGGCCGGACACGCGGTGGCGGTCGCCCTGGTCGGCAGCGACGCACCCCTCGTGGTGCGCCGGCACTGACCCGGACGAGCGGCAATACCGAAGGAGCACTGTCCCCGAACGAGCACTGGGGCCCCGGCGACCCGAGGCCGCAGGCGTCAGGGCCGCGCGTCCAGCGGAGGCAGCGGCTCGGTCCACAGCCACACCTCGAGGAGTCGCCGCACCTCGTCGCCTCCGTCGTCACCGTGGGCCCTCGAGGCGTGCGCCTCGGCGAGCGCGACGAAGTCCTCGGTGGTCACCGACCCGTGCCGATACGTCGACACCCAGTCGCGCACCAGGGCGAAGAAGACCCCGTCACCGAGTCGTCGCCGCAACGCGTGCAGGGTCAGGGCTCCGCGCTTGTACACGCGGTCGTCGAACATCAGGTCGGGCCCCGGATCGGCCAGGACGAGGTCCTGCGGCAGTCGCAGCAGCCGCGCCCAGTGCGTCGTGGCGTTGAGGTGGGTGGACACACCGTCGGCGTGCTCGGCCCAGAGCCACTCGGCGTAGCAGGCGAAACCCTCGTTGAGCCAGATGTCGGCCCACGTGGCGGTCGTCAGGCTGTTGCCGAACCACTGGTGGGCGAGCTCGTGGGCCACCAGCCGCTCGTGGCGACGGTTGCCGTCGAGCCAGTTCGGGCCGAACGTCGCGAGCGCGTGCGCCTCGAGCGGGATCTCGAGGTCGTCCGCCGTGACGACGACGGTGTAGTCGTCGAACGGGTAGTCACCGAAGAGCTCACCGAAGTGGAACGTCATCCGGGGCAGTCGGCCGAGGTCGTGCATCACCGGCCGTTCGCACGCGGCCGGCATCGCGACCCTCACCGGCACGGCTGCCGGGCCGAGCTCACGGTGCACGTAGCGGCCGACGTGCACGGTGGCGAGGTAGGTGGCCATCGGCACGTCCTGCACGAAGACCCGTCGGGTGCGGCTGCCGCGCACCCGGGTCGAGACCAGGGCGCCGGTCGCGACCACGTCGAAGGGCGAGTCGCACTCAAACGACAGGCGGTAGCTCGCCTTGTGCCGTGGGTGGTCGTTGCAGGGGAACCAGGTCGGCGCCCCGTTCGGCTGCGCGGCCACGAGCGCGCCCTCGGTGAGCTCCTCCCAGCCGACGTCGCCCCAGCGCGTCGACACGGGACCGGGCGTGCCGGCATACGTGATCGCGACCTGCGTGCGCTCTCCGCGCGTCAGCGGGGAGGCGGGGGTCACGACGAGGCGGGCTCCGCGGTGCACCCAGCGAGCGGGGGCACCGCCGACGGAGACCTTGCTGACGCGCAGTCCGACGAGGTCGACGACCAGGCGTCGGGTGTCGCGGGCCGCGCGGACGTCGAGCACCGCCCGGCCGGACAGCCGGTTGCTCGAGACCTTGTAGTCGAGGTCGAGGTCGTAGTGGGTGACCACGTATGCCGGGTCGCCCCGGTCGGGCGTGTAGGGGTCGGCGAGCGCGTGGGCCTCGTGGGTGACGCCACCACCCATCAGGCGAGGCTCCCGGCGGTGCCGGCCGGCTGTCCCTGCGGGGCCGCTGCTCCCGTCGCTCCCGTCCACGGCGCGATCGGGTTGCCGGTCCAGCGCGTGCCGTCGGGGACGGCTTCGCCACGCAGCACGAGCGACCCGGGGCCGACGGTGGCGCCGCTCCCGATGGTCGCTGCGGGGAGGATGACCCCGTTGGGGCCGAGCGTGGCGCCGTCCTCGAGCGTGACCGTGTCCATGCTCATGATTCGATCATGGAAGAGGTGGGTCTGGAGGACGCAGCCGCGGTTGACCGTGGCGCCCTCACCGAGGGTCACGAGGTCGGCCTCGGGCAGCCAGTACGTCTCGCACCAGACGCCGTGCCCGATCGTGGCGCCGAGGGTGCGCAGCCACACGTTGATGGCCGGGGTGCCGGTCGCCGTCCACGCGAACCACGGGCCGGCCACCATCTCGACGAAGGTGTCGACCACCTCGTTGCGCCACACGAACGGGCTCCACAGCGGGTGCTCCACGGCGCCGATGCGCCCGACGACGACCCACTTCGCCAGGGTCGTCACGGCAGCGGCGACGGCGCCGGCCGCGGCGAGCACGACCCCGCCGAGGGCGGCCGTACCGGCCAGCCCGACCTTCAACATGAGCCACCCCAGGGCGGCGAGGACGGTGACCGCGATGGCGACGGTGACCATGACGGGGACGATGCGGCACAGCTCGACCAGTCCGCGAAACACCTTGAGCCGCAACGGTGGAGCGAACGTGCGCTCGTCATCGGAGCCCTGCGGGGGCCGGCGCAGGCGCACGGGCGGGCTGCCGAGCCAGCTCGACCCCGCCTTGGACTTCTGGGGTGCGGCCGAGAGCACGGCGACGAGACCGTGCTTGGGCACGCGCCGGCCGGGTGCCGCCATGCCGCTGTTGCCGAGGAAGGCCCGCTTGCCGATCTTCGCCGGGCCGATGCGCACCCACCCGTGGGCGAGCTCGTAGCCGGCGACCATCGTGTCGTCGGCGAGGAAGGCTCCGTCGGCGACCGTCGTCATCGAGGGCAGCAGGAGCACCGTCGACGCCTCGACGTCACGCCCGACGCGGGCTCCCAGCAGCCGCAGCCACGTCGGGGTGACGAGGCTCGCGTAGATCGGGAAGAGGAGTGTGCGGGCCTGGTCGAGCAGCCGCTCGGTGGACCAGACCTGCCAGCCGACGCGGCTGCGCACGGGGTAGCAGCCCTCACGCAGGCCCAGCCCGAGCAGGCGGACGAGCACGGCGGTGAGCAGCGCCAGCCCGAGGAGTCCCAGCACGGTCACGACGGGCACGGCCGCGTATGCCGCCGCGGCCGCCTCCGTGCCCGTGCGCGCCCGGGCGATCGCTCCCCCGACGAGCACGACGCCGGGCAGCAGGGCCAGGAACGGCAGGATCGAGAGGAGCACGCCCGACAGGCCGTAGACGGCGACCCAGGCCGGCGCGTTGGGTGGTCGCTCGGCGGGCCACGCGGTGTGGCTCGGTCGGTCGACGCGCTCCGCCGGGGAGCCGGCGACGACGCGCCCGGGCCGCACCGAGCGGAGCACGGTGGAGCCGGCCTCGACCACGGCGTCGCGGCCGATGTGGACGTCCGGGCCGATGGTGCTGCGCGCGCCGACGACGGCGTCGCGACCGATGTGGACCGGCCCGACGTGCAGCAGGTCCCCGTCGATCCAGTAGCCGGTGAGGTCGACCTCGGGCTCGATGCTCGCGCCCGCGCCGATGGTGAGCATGCCGGTGACCGGCGGCACCGAGTGCAGGTCGACGCCGGGGCCGATGGAGGCGCCGAGCAGCCTTGCGTAGTAGACGATCCACGGCGCACCGGCCATCGTGATGGCGCCCATCGCGTCGGCGAACCGCTCGGCGGCCCAGAGCCGCGTCTGCACGACGCCGCCGCGCGGGTAGGTGCCCGGCTTGAGGCCGGCGAGCAGCACCCGGGCGGCCAGCGCCGAGAGGCCCATCCGCCCGAGCGGCGTGATGAACGCCAGCCAGCCGACGGCGAGGACCCACCACGACACGGGCACCGACCACAGCACGAGTCCGGCGAGGCGACCGAGCTCGGTGAGGGTCGCGAGCGCCACGAGCCACTGGAGTCCCTTCACGGTGAGCAGCACGACGGAGACGAGGGTCTGCACGAGCTGGCTGCGCCGGGGGATGCGGCGCACGGTGCGGCCGCCGCCCGATCCGTCCGCCGGGACCATGGTCTCGAGCAGCTCGGCCTGCGCGCCGAGACGTGGGTGGGCGTGGATGTCGGCGACGGTGACGGTCGGGTAGCGCTTTCGCACGATGGAGACGAGCTGTGCCGACGAGAGGCTGCCGCCACCGTGGTCGAAGAAGTCGGCGTCCTCCGAGCGCACGTCGGTGCCGAGCACGGCGGCCCAGTTGCTCGCCAGCCACGCCGCCGTGCCCGTGAGGGGGCTGGGCTCGTCGTCGTCGGGGGCGCCCGGCAGGGGCCACGGCAGCGCTGCACGGTCGACCTTCCCGGAGGTGCGGGTGGGCAGGTCGTCCGTCACGGCGAGCACCGGAACGAGCGCCGCCGGCAGCTCCTCGTGCAGCCGGGCGAGCGCGTCGGTGCGGTCGAACGCGTCGGGAGCCTCGGGGACGACGTAGCCGACGAGCACCTGCGTTCCGGCCGTGGTCGTCTTGACCGCCGCGGCGGCGCCGGTCACCCCGGGCAGCCCCTGCAGCGCCGCATCGACCTCACCGAGCTCGATCCGCCGGCCGCCGAGCTTGACCTGCTCGTCGGCCCGGCCGACGAACACCAGCCCCTCGGGATCGTTGACGACGAGGTCGGCCGACCGGTACGCCCGCTCCCACCCGAGGGTGGGCATCGGCGCGTACTTCTCGGCGTCCTTGGCCGGGTCGAGGTAGCGCGCCAGCCCGACGCCGCCGATGATCAGCTGCCCGGTCTCCCCCGGCGGCACCGGCTGCTCGTCCGGGCCGACGACGGCGAGGTCCCACCCGTCGAGCGGCAGACCGATGCGGATCGGTGCGCTGCCGTCGAGCCGGGCGCCGCACGCGACGACGGTCGCCTCCGTCGGTCCGTAGGTGTTCCAGACCTCGCGGTCCGGGGCGACGAGGCGCGCGGCCAGGTCGGGCGGGCACGCCTCCCCGCCGAAGATGAGCAGGCGCACGGGCTCGAGCGCCTCGGCCGGCCACAGCGCCGCCAGGGTGGGGACCGTCGACACGATCGTCACGTCCTGCGCCACGAGCCACGGGCCGAGGTCCATGCCGGTGCGGACGAGGCTGCGGGGCGCAGGCACCAGGCAGGCGCCGTGGGCCCACGCCAGCCACATCTCCTCGCAGGACGCGTCGAAGGCGACAGAGAGACCGGCGAGCACGCGGTCACCGGGTCCGATCGGGTTGTGCTGCAGGAACATCCGCGACTCAGCGTCGACGAAGGCCGCCGCAGAGCGGTGCGACACGGCGACGCCCTTGGGCACGCCTGTCGACCCGGACGTGAAGATGACCCACGCGTCGTCGTCGACGGCCACCTCCGGCAGGGCGGAAGCAGGTCGGGCCGTCTCGGCGCCCGCGGGACCGGGCGAAGGGGTGGGCCGCTCGGCCAATGGCGACCTCGCCACGGGGCGACGTCCCTTCGCCCCCGGCACCGAGATCTGGCGGCGGGCGCCGACGACCGCCGCGACGGCCGCCTCCGAGAAGACGAGGTCGGCGCGCTCCTGCGGGTCGTCGACATCGACCGGGACGTAGGCCGCACCCGCATGGAGGATGCCGAGGATGGCGACGTAGAGGTCGGTCGTCCCCGAGGGCACTCTCACCCCGACCCGGTCGCTCCGGCGTACGCCCGCGGCGACCAGGTCGGCAGCCATCCGCACCGCCTGTCCGGTCAGCTGGGTGTAGGTGAGCACGGTGTGGGTGTCGTCGAGGGCGGGGGCGTCGGGGTGCCGCGCCGTGACGTCGGCCAGCACGTCCACCAGGGTGCGCGGCGGGGCAGCACGGCCACCGGCCAGCAAGGGGTCCAACACGCGTTCTCCTCCGAGGTCGACGCCCGGGCGACACCGGGCCTCACGGTGAACGTATCGCCGCCGGGAACGCACGGTGTGCTTCCCCGGGCCGGTTTCACGGTTCCCCGATCCGTCTCGCGGCGACCCACCCGACCCGCCGGGACCGCATACCCCGTCGGGTGGGCCCACGCGCCTGGTCGACGCGGTGCGGCCGGACGCACGCGGCTGCGGCATACTGGCCGGGCGGCCAGCAGCGCCGCCCAGGGCCTCTGGGGGATGAGAACATTCACTTTGACCTGCAGCCAACGGACAATCCCAACCCTGCTTTGGGTTCATTCGGGAACGCAGCCATCAAGATGCCGGAACGCCGGAGCCAGTGCCACGTGCACTCACGAGGTCAAAGCCACGTCGCTGTGTCAGGGAGACATCAGCCCGGACAGCGGGAGCTCTTCAGCGGCGGTGGCTTCGGTCAGCCCTTCCGGGCACCCAGGGCAACGGTCGCCACTCGGAGACACCTCCTTCCCCAGGCGTCGCGGCCGAAAGCCATCGCCGTGGGCCTAGGCCGACTTTCGCCGGCCCCACCCGCCCCGGGACCGAGGCAGACTCACCCTCATGACAACCAACCAGACGAACGAGCTCACGTGGGACTGCGTCGCGTGCGGCAAGCCCATTGAGAACACTGACGGGCACCTGCACATCGACGTGCCAGGCGATGTCCTGACCCGAGAGGCCGAGTGGCACGAGTTCCGCAAGGAGCGCACCGACGAGCAGGGCTTCTTCAGCATGAACATGGCCGACTTCGGCCTCATGCCTGAGAAAGTCCGCTGGCAGGCACACCACGACGCCTGCGACCGCACCCGCGAGGCCAACGACTACTCCATCCCAGTCGAGGACATCCGCACGCCGCGCAAGCTGCTCGGCATGACGGCGCACCTGATGGAGAAGACGTGGCTAGAGCACACCAACTGGCAGGACGTCATCCGTGACAAGGCCGGGCCCGACGCGTAGCGCTAACCCCCTGACATCCTGTGTGCCCAGTCAAGACTGGCTGGGCACACAGAGCCAGGACCCCAGTCGAGCATGCTTCCTCGGGCATCTCCTCGCTGCGAGCACCCCAGCGCGAACATCACGACGATCGGCGCCCTCTGGTGGCGCGCCCTCATCCAGGCATGTCGCGGCCCGGCGGCAACGCGTCGGGCTAGCGTCTTCACGCGGGTCCTACCTCGTCCTGAATGGTGACGTGATCGTGGACCAGTGGTTGCGCGGACCAGCTCGCCCCAGTCGGACCGTGCCCGGCGCCTAGATGAGGAGGGAAGTGTTGCCAGCAGTGAGGGTCTTGGTGAGCACCTTCGCCGCAGGCGCCTATAACCTGACGTCCACGAAAGCCCGAGGGAGGACTTGTGCAACCAGACGAGAAGAAGCGACTCCGTGACCGCATCGGCGAGCACTTGGACGTCTCGAACGCGCGCCTGACGGACGATGAGGCAAAGTTCCTGGTCAACTTCGTCGATGAATACGCTGAGAAGCACCGGGGCCACTCGCAGACTCGGACACGCAGCGTCGACGGCTGGAGCTCGGACGGCAAGTACACGCGCAGTGAGACCTTCACCGACACCTTTACCCAGGAGGTCGGGATCCGCCAGGACTACGAGTACCAGGACGACGATGGCCAGCACGGCACCTCGTCTCACGAGATCAAGGACGCGCGCGGGATACTTAGCTGGTTCAAGAGCCACTCCTGACGCATGCGACCAGCAGTCAGGCGGTTGGGCGCCTACACCGTCGGGCGAGTCTTCCGCCGTTTCGGCCGGCCAGCTAACGGAACAAGTCCGCGCCGGATCTTCAGCAGGCTCTCATCTTTCATGTTCTCTCGTACGGCGAGCCGGCTAAGGATCCGCTGCTGCGTCTCAGGAGTCCAGAACACCCCCAGCCGACGACGTGCTCGTGTGATCGCCGTGTAGAAGATGTTGTGCGAGATCCGCTCCTCGTTTGCGTCCGTGATGACGACCTTGACCGAGTCGTACTCAAGTCCCTGCGCCTTGTGGATTGACACCGCGTACGCAATCTGGAACGGGATCAGCGTGTTGCGATCGTCGTCGTCGTCGTCGCTGCTCGCGCGCTCGTAGACATCGAACTGCACCGTCGACCCCGCCACCCAGCGGAGTTCTGTGAAGGCAAGCTCGCCTTCGGTGACCTCCCGTTCGAGGTTGACGTCGAACGTGATCCGCCCGGGTACGCGACCGATGGCGGCGATCGTCCCCTTCATGTTGTTGAAGATGACGGGCCGGAACCGGTCGGTGTCGTTGAATAGCACAGGATCACCGACCTTGTAGATCGACTCGCCCCAGGTGACGGCCGGGCTTGGGTTGCCCGCCTGTAAGAAGCGGTTGACGTTGTTGATGCCGTACAGGCCGTCGTAGTTCAGACAGAGGACGATCTCGTCCTCGCTCCGGTGCGTGAACAGCTCCTCGCCCAGAACCATCGAGTACCCGCTCTTCGACAGTGACTCCTCGATGCGGTCATCGAGACCGCGCACTCTGTCCCACAGCGTGAGAAGCGCGTCATCGTCGGTTCGGAACGGTTTGGTGAGCTCGAACGTGGAGCCCTTCGGGATGTAGGAGCGGGCGAGGCTGAACCAGTTGCCGAACTGAATCGACTCGATCTGGTAGACGTCGCCGACGAGCACGAGCAGGTCGAAGGTGGTGCAGTCTAGGACCTTCAGTAGGCTCGCATTGTCGACGGTGCTGCACTCGTCGATGACCAGCACGTCGTACGTCGAGCCGAAGTCCTGGCTCCTGTTGACATGACTCGTGATCGTGCTGAAGGCGGCGTTCGGGGCGTCCACTCGCCGCTTCAGGTTGTCCACGGCCGGGTTCGTGTGCGCGAGGAACAGCTTGCGCTTGTCGGCGAAGAAGTTGGCGATGTGGTTCACCATGGTCGACTTGCCCGTGCCGGCGGCACCGACGATGAGGGCGACGTTCGACTGGTCGAAGAGAGCCTCGAGCGCTTCGGCCTTCGCGGGGTCGTCAATCGTGCCCGCGTTCGCGACCAACCAGTCCCGTACGTCGTCGGCGTGCCGAGCGAGGCCCTCGCCGACGGCCTCCTGCAGCTTCTCGATGATCGCGACGGTGTCGTCCTCGTAGCCGACGATGAACACGTGCCCGTTCTCGTGCTTGAGCCTCCGAGGCGCGTGCCGGTCGGTCGGCGGCAGGAGCCGGTTATACGTGGCGATCAGCTGATCCACGTCGCCCAGATCTTGGCACTCAGCGGCCGGGGTGTAGATCACGCCGTGCTGCTCGACGTTGGTCCTCACCCGGCGTGCGAGCAGTTCGTGCTCACGACCGGTTGCGTCCAAACTCTCTGCGAGGTCGGTGAAGCGTGGGTTGTGTCCACGCGGCGAAGTGCAGAAGGGCATGGTGTCGAACGGCCGACAGCTCCACGACAGCCGCAGGTTCGACAGACGGCCGCACTGCTCCGCGTCGAGTTGGGACTTGATGACCTGATTGCGCATCTGAAGCATCAGGTACCGCAGCACGCGGGACCCCGGTTGGTTCGCGCGGATGATCGCCCGGGCTTGGTCGAGCGCGGGGAAGAACGCCGGTGACCGACGCGAGTCACTAACAGCCCAGACGCGGATCTGGTGGTAGCTCGCGTCGGTCATGTCGACGAGGTCGAGCAGGCTGGAGCGCGTCGCTGTCAGATACTGCATCAGGTTGCGGTACTCGGGATGGTTCGACTGGATGCGCGAGGCCGGCCCGAAGATTCGGGCGAAGTTCTCGAGCTCGCACGGGCGGATCGAGACCTCCCAGGCCCGGATGATCAGGATGGGCATGGTCTTGCCGAGCACCGTGATCGACTCGCTGGACAGGTCGAGGTACGCCGCGTACTTGTCGGTCAGGTCGACGTCGGTGAACGCGATGGTGCGGTCGAACTTGCTCGTCCAGTTGTGGGCGAGCGAGAACGTGACCTCGTAGAAGATCCGGCCGCCGACGAAGAAGGGGCGCGAGCTGTGGACGTAGTAGCGCTCACGGCGTGGCTCCGTCGGCGTTGCCCGGGCCGCCTCGACACGCTCCGCGATCTTCTGGTGGTACTCGCGCAGCGACGGGTCGAGATCCACCGGGAACAGGTCCAGGTTGCCGAGGATCGCGATGCCGAACTCGTTCCGCGCGAGGTCGCGCGTGCGGAGCAGGTACTCGTAGTACTTGAGCATCAGCCGCTCGGATGGGTCCCGGTCCAGCGTGTAGTGCGAGGTGCTGGCCTGCAGCAGGTGGTGGAACCGGCTGAGCAGCCGGAACTTCGCGGTCGCCCTGGCCGTGTCCAGTGCGGACCCGACCTGGTCGTAGCGGAACTCGGCGGAGGGGTCGTTCAGGTGTGCCCACAACATGAGCCCCTCGACGAGGTTCCGAAGCTGGGAGAGGACGTTCTGAGACAGAAAGCCGCGGTCCTCACCGAGACTGGCGATGTTCTGGCAGATCACACCGTCGACGCTCTGCACCTGCTGCTGCACGGACGCCACGGCGCTCAGTCCTCACTGCCGACGAGGTGAAGGATGGGGCGCTGGTCGGCGTCACCGAGCAGGGCCCGCACCTGCGCAGCGCTAAGCTTCAGCGCCTCCGCCATGGCTGGCACGCCTGCGCCATGCCCACCTGCGAGCTCCGTGGCCTCCTTCAGGAGCGACGGCATTTCCCCGGGGTAGGCGCTCGTCGGGTCAGCTAGCGGATCGTCAGCGGCGGTCCGACGTTGGTAAGCCTGTCGCGCAGACGACTCCGTCGTGCGACCGGTCACCCACATGGCGAGTCCTCGTGGCCGACTGTGGTGGTCGGCTTTCACCGCGCCACCACCGTGGTCAGTGGAGACGTGCGCGCCAGCGACGTGTAGCCGGCCTTGGAACCTGTCACCGTCACCTTCAACCGGTAGCCGCGATCGGCCGAGGTCGCCAGGTACCGCAAGCCGGTCGCGCCCGTGATCGCCGTGACGGCGCCGGTCGAGGACACCCGGTACCAGCGGTAGGCCAGGCTCACCGGCGCCGGACCCCACACTCCAGGGCTCGCTGTCAGCGCGTACCCGACCTTCGCCGTGCCCGAGACCTTCGGGCTCGGCGCTGCCGTCAACGTCCCGGTCGCGACCGCAGCCGTCAGAGCCGAGGTGCGTGCGACCGTGGTGTAGCCGGTCTTCGACCCTGTCACCGTCACCTTCAACCGGTAGCCGCGATCCGCCGAGGTCGCCACGTACCGCAAGCCGGTCGCGCCCGTGATCGCCGTGACGGCGCCGGTCGAGGACACCCGGTACCAGCGGTAGGCCAGGCTCACCGGCGCCGGACCCCACACTCCAGGGCTCGCCGTGACCGCGTACCCGACCTTCGCCGTGCCCGACACCGTCGGCGTCGGCGCTGCTGTCAGCTTGCCGATGGGTGTGACCGAGGCACTCGGCGCCGAGGCGGCACCCATGCCGGCCGCGTTGCTCGCGACCACCGTGAACGTGTAGCTCGTCCCGTTCACCAGTCCCGTCACCACGGCCGAGGTCGCCCCCGAGGTCGTGACGCTCTTCCCGCCCGGCGACGCGGTCACCGTGTACCCCGTCACCGACGACCCACCATCACTGACCGGCGCCGACCACGACAACGAAGCCTGCCCGTCACCCGCAACCGCCGACACCCCCGACGGGGCACCCGGCACCGTCACCGGAGGGGTGTTGGTGACGGTTAGCTTCGAGGGGTGGATGTGGAAGGTGTTGACGTAATAGCCGAGCGTGTCCACAACTGGGTCAAGCTGCACGGTCCAGGTCCCTGGCGCTTCAGTCGGGGGTATCGACACCGTCCTCTGGTAGACCCCGTCCGTGACCGTGCCGGAGACCAACGTCATTGTCCCGAGACCCAACGTTCGGCCGCCCCAGTCCGACCTCAACACCATCGTCGGAGGTCGAACACCCGTCGCATCCGTCACACGCACCGTCACGCTCACGCTCTGGGCGCCCGAGTTCACGTTCACGGTCTTGGGCGTGAAGTCGAACTCCGACACCACCGGCGCCGCCGTGTCCGGCGGCGTGTCGGTGATCGTCAGCTTCGACGGGTGCGCGTGCAGGCGACGGTCGCTGTTCCCGTTGATGTCTTCCAGCGGGTCCAACTGCACTGTCCAGAGCCCCGGCGCCGCGGTCGACGGGATGGAAAAGGTGCGCTGGTAGAGACCGTCGGTGGCCGACCCAGAAACTCTGGTCATCGGCCCCATCCAAAACGCCTCCGTGCCCGAGACCGACGTCAGCGCCAAGATTGGTGCCTTCGCCCCGGTCGCATCCGTCAGACGAGCCGACACGGTCACCGTCTTGGGTCCGGCGTTTGCATCACCGATTTTCGGGGTGAAGTCGAACTCCGACAACACAGGAGCATCCAGATCCACGGCCTTCGGCGTCACAGGAGCGGACGCCTCGGAGGGAGGGCTAGTCCCGGCAGCGTTGCTTGCGGTCACGCTGAACGTGTAGGCCGTACCGTTCGCCAAGCCGTCCACCACTGCCGAGGCTGCCCACGTCGTAGTGACGGTCTTTCCTCCTGGGAAGGCCGTCACTGTGTAACCCGTGATCGGCGACCCCCCGTCGCTGCTCGGGGCCGTCCACACCACCGTCGCCTGCCCATCACCGGCAATCGCCGACACCTCCGACGGGGCACCCGGCACCGTCACGGGAGGTGTGTTGCTGACCGTCAACTTCGACGGATGCGCGTGGAAGGTGTTGTCGCTGTTGCCGAGCGTGTCACCCAGCGGGTAGATCTGCACCGTCCATGACCCCGGCGCCGCCGTCGACGGGATCGACACCGTGCTCTGGTAGACCCCGTCCGTCGCCGTCCCCGAGACCCTCGTCATCGACCCGAACCCCAGCGTCTGCGTGCTCGAGTCCGAGGACAACAACAGCGTCGGCATCTTCGCACCCGTCGCATCCGTGACCCGAGCCGTCACCGTCACGGACTTCGCCCCCGCATTGACGTCCACACTCTTGGGTGTGAAGTCGAACTCCGACAACACCGGAGCCGCCAGATCCGGCGCCGTCGGCATCACCGCAGCACTGGCCGTCGACGCGGCACCCGCACCGGCCGCGTTGGAGGCGACCACCGTGAACGTGTAGCTCGTCCCGTTCGACAGACCCGATAGCACCGCCGAGGTCGCCCCCGACGTCGTGACACTCTTGCCGCCAGGCGAAGCCGTCACGGTGTACCCCGTCACCGGCGACCCACCATCACTAGCCGGCGCCGACCACGACACCGAGACCTGCCCGTCACCGGCCGTCGCGCGCACGGACTCCGGCGCACCAGGAGCCGCAGCCCACGTGAGGTCCAGTGCGTTGAAGTCCAAGCTGTGCGAGGTTGGGCCGCTCGCCCCGCTCGGCATCTTGTGCACTCCGCCGCCGCGCTCGTAGCCAGCCCCGTTGCCGATCCCGTCGTAGAGGTACGCGGAGTCGAGGCGGTACACCCCGTTGGCCCACGTCGCCGGGATCGTGTACGAGAACGAGCCGCTGAGGGGCAGAGTGCCAAGAACCTGGACATGTTCGATGCTGCCCAGCGGCGTCCAATACCGCAGATCGATCTGCCCCAGAGAGCCCTGCTCGTCTGACGCCTCATACGCAAACGAGACCCGGTCACCCGGCCGCACACCCGTAGAGCTCACCGACAGCTGAGACAACACCGGGATCGCCGTATCGACGGTGGAACCAGACATCGAGAGGTCCAGTGCGTTGAAGTCCAAGCTGTGCGAGGTTGGGCCGCTCGCCCCGCTCGGCATCTTGTGCACTCCACCGCCGCGCTCGTAGCCAGCCCCGTTGCCGATCCCGTCGTAGAAGTACGCGGAGTCGAGGCGGTACACCCCGTTGGCCCACGTCGCCGGGATCGTGTACGAGAACGAGCCGCTGAGGGGCAGAGTGCCAAGAACCTGGACATGTTCGATGCTGCCCAGCGGCGTC